>NZ_JBMVDG010000009.1:0-250904 GCF_049541695.1 Mycobacterium sp. NPDC050041
CCGGCCCCGACGCCACAGCCCCCATCACCAAGCGCGCACGCTTACGTGAGGCAACGAACCCCCCTACGCGCGCATCTTGACATGAGGCAACAGGATGACATCGATGCCCGCGTTGACTCATCCCGAATGCGCGTGAAAGGCCTCGAGGCGCGGCTTCGTTGCCTCATTGAAATTGCGCGCGTAAGCCCAGAGGATGGGGTTGACGTTGGCCGAACGCAAGGCAGTGACCGAGACAATCGCGGTGCGCTACTCGTTGGCGGATAAACGGACCAAAGGCGTCATTCTCGACGAGTTGTGTGCCACCACCGGTTGGCACCGCAACCACGCGCGCAAGGCACTGACCACAGCGCTGCAGCCCAGATTGGTTGCACCCAGAAGGCCGCGGCCACCCAAGTACGGGCCGGAGGTCATCGCCGCCCTGACCATGTGCTGGACGGTGCTGGGAATGCCGGCGGGCAAGCGGCTTGCGCCCATGCTGGGCGAACTACTCGCGGTCTTACGCCATTTCGGGGAACTGAGTGTCGATGAGGACACCGCAGAACTGCTGGTGTCGATGTCGGCTGCCACAATCGATCGGCGCCTGGCCAGTAAACGAGCCAAATATCAGCTCAAGGGACGCTGCACCACCAAGCCGGGATCGCTGTTGAAGAGTCAGATTCCGGTGCGCACCTGGGCCGACTGGAACGATGCTCAACCCGGATTCGTCGAAATCGACCTGGTCTCCCACGACGGCGGCAACCCGTCAGGTGCATTCGCGTTCACGCTGACGGTCACCGACATCGCCACCGGCTGGACCGAGAACCGCTCGATTCCCAGCAAAGCAGCCAAAGGCGTTCTTCGCGCCCTCAACGACGTCGCCTACTACCTACCGTTCCCGGTGCTTGGGGTCGACTCAGACAACGGATCGGAATTCATCAACACCGCCTTGCTGCAATGGTGCGAACGCCACCACATCACCTTTACCCGGGCGCGGCCGGGCAATAAAAACGACGGCTGCCACGTCGAACAGAAGAACTGGGCAGTGGTCCGCACCGTGGTCGGCTACCACCGCTATGACACCCCCGCGGAGCTGTTGCTGCTCAACGAGATCTGGCAGCTGCAGTCCAAGCTCACCAACTACTTTCACCCGCAGCAGAAGCTCATATCCAAGGTCCGCCACGGCGCCTCAGTGTCAAAGAAGCACGACACCGCCACCACTCCGTTTCATCGCGCAATCGACCATCCCACCACGACCGTCGAGAGCATCCTCACGCTGACACGCGCCTACTCCCTGATCAACCCCGCCGCCACCCAGCGCAGAATACAAGCCCTGACCGGCCAGCTGCTGACATTGACCACCAGCAAAGCTGGACCCACAAACCAAGCTCAGGTCAACAAACGCGCACGATCACATGAGGCAACGAATACGCCTTCGCGCGCATCTTGACGTGAGGCAACAGGATGCCCCTGCCGACGAATCTGTGGACAGACCGCGTTGCGGCAGTTCGTTACCGTGGCGGCATGGGCATCTTGCGGGTCGGCGTGGCCTTTCCCGATCCACCCTTCAACGGCATGCGCGGTGACAGCGGTCATCCGGCGGGCCTCGACATCGACCTGATGACCGCGGTCGCCGAGCGCCTCGGCGACACGGTCGAGTTCGTCGGGTATGACGGTGCCGATTTCGACGGCATCTTCGACGGGCTCGGCGAAGATTACGACTGCGTCGCCGCGGGCACGACGGTCACATCGGAGCGCGAGGCCAGGGCCGCCTTTGCGCCGCCCTACCTGATCAGCGGGCAGGCCCTGGCGGTCGACACCTCACGGCTGCCCCGGGTGCGTTCCGTCGACGACCTCGCCGGCCTGACCATCGGCGTCCAGCACGGCAACACCAGCGAGCCGATCGCCCAGCGCCTCGTCGACGACGGGCACGCCGCCGAGGTGAAGCGCTACGAGTACGGCGACATCAAGGCCGCACTGGAAGACCTGACGACAGGCGGCTGCGACGCCTTCATGAAGCTCGCTCCCGTCCTCACCGAACTGGTCAAGGACGTCCGCGGCGTCGAGATCGTCCAGAAGGGGCTGTCCACCGAGGACATAGCGATCGCCGTCGCCGCCGGCGACCAGCGGCTCCTCGGCCGGATCACCGTCGCGCAGGCCGAACTCGAGGCCGACGGCGCCCTGCAGGGAATCCGCCGCAAATGGCTCGGCAATCCCTACGCCGACCAGCGCCTGGCGCTGCACTGACCAGCCCGCGCGGCCCATCGGCCGCCCCATTAGGCTGGCCTTCGAGTACCACACCAGAGGCGATCAAGAGGAGAACCACGTGACCATCCGGGTAGGCGTCAACGGCTTCGGCCGCATCGGGCGAAACTTCTTCCGCGCGCTGGACGCCCAGAAGCACGAGGGCAAGAACACCGACATCGAGATCGTGGCCGTCAACGACCTCACCGACAACGCCACGCTCGCGCACCTGCTGAAGTTCGATTCGATCCTCGGCCGGCTGCCCTACGACGTCGAGGTCGACGGCGAAGAGATCATCGTCGGCGGACACAAGCTCAAGGGTCTGTCCATCAAGGAGGGCCCGTCGGCCCTGCCGTGGGGCGACCTCGGTGTCGACGTCGTCGTCGAATCGACCGGCATCTTCACCGCCCGTGACAAGGCGCAGGGCCACCTGGACGCGGGCGCCAAGAAGGTCATCATCTCGGCGCCGGCCAGCGACGAGGACATCACCATCGTGCTCGGCGTCAACGACGACAAGTACGACGGCAGCCAGAACATCATCTCCAACGCGTCGTGCACCACGAACTGCCTCGGCCCGCTGGCCAAGGTCCTCAACGACGAGTTCGGCATCGTCAAGGGCCTGATGACGACGATTCACGCCTACACCCAGGACCAGAACCTGCAGGACGGTCCGCACAAGGACCTGCGCCGGGCCCGCGCCGCCGCCATCAACATCGTGCCCACCTCGACCGGCGCCGCGAAGGCGATCGGCCTGGTGCTGCCCGAGCTCAAGGGCAAGCTCGACGGCTACGCGCTGCGAGTGCCGATCCCCACCGGCTCGGTCACCGACCTCACGGCGGAGCTGAGCAAGCCGGGCACTGTCGACGAGATCAACGCCGCGTTCAAGGCCGCCGCCGACGGACCGCTCAAGGGCATCCTCAAGTACTACGACGCTCCGATCGTGTCCAGCGACATCGTCACCGATCCGCACAGCTCGCTGTTCGACTCGGGCCTGACCAAGGTCATCGACAACCAGGCGAAGGTCGTGTCCTGGTACGACAACGAGTGGGGCTACTCCAACCGCCTCGTCGATCTGGTCGCGCTCGTCGGCAAGTCGCTCTAGTCGCGATGGCCGTCAGAACGCTCGACGATCTGCTGAACGACGGCGTCGAGGGTCGAGGCGTCCTGGTGCGCTCCGACCTCAACGTCCCGCTCGACGATGACGGCAACATCACCGACCCGGGCCGCATCACCGCGTCGGTGTCCACGCTCAAGGCGCTGTCCGACGCGGGCGCCAAGGTCGTCGTCACCGCTCACCTCGGCCGGCCGAAAGACGGCCCGGATCCGAAGTACTCGCTGGCGCCGGTGGCCAAGGCGCTCAGCGACCAGCTGGGCAGGCACGTCCAGCTGGCCGGCGACGTGGTCGGCTCGGACGCGCTCGCACGGTCCGAGGGACTCACCGACGGCGACGTGCTGCTGCTGGAGAACATCCGCTTCGACAAGCGGGAGACGAGCAAGGACGACGCGGAGCGGGCCAAGCTCGCCAAGGCACTCGTCGAACTGGTCGGCGACGACGGCGCCTTCGTCTCCGACGGCTTCGGCGTGGTGCACCGCAAGCAGGCCTCGGTGTACGACGTCGCGACGCTGCTGCCGCACTACGCGGGCAACCTGGTGGCCACCGAGGTGAAGGTGCTCGAGCAGCTCACCAGTTCCACCGACCGTCCCTACGCGGTGGTGCTGGGCGGGTCGAAGGTGTCGGACAAGCTCGCGGTGATCGAGTCGCTGGCCACCAAGGCCGACAGCCTGGTGATCGGCGGCGGCATGTGCTTCACGTTCCTCGCCTCCCAGGGCGTCAACGTGGGCGACTCGCTGCTCGAGGAGAGCATGATCGACACCTGCCGCACACTGCTCGACACCTACGCCGACGTCATCCACCTGCCGGTCGACATCGTCGTCGCGGAGAAGTTCGCCGCCGATTCGCCGGCGGAAACCGTTGCCGCCGACAAGATCCCGGACGGCAAGATGGGGCTGGACATCGGCCCCGAGTCGGTGAAGCGGTTCACCGCGCTGCTGTCGAACGCCAGGACCATCTTCTGGAACGGGCCGATGGGCGTGTTCGAGTTCCCGGCGTTCTCGGCGGGCACCAAGGGTGTCGCCGAAGCGATCATCGGGGCCACCGGCAAGGGCGCGTTCAGCGTCGTCGGCGGCGGTGACAGCGCGGCGGCCGTACGGCAGCTGGGCCTGGCCGAGGACGGGTTCTCCCATATCTCCACGGGCGGCGGCGCGTCTCTGGAGTATCTGGAGGGCAAGACGTTGCCGGGCATCGAGGTTCTGGAGGGTGGTCAGTGAGCCGTAAGCCGCTCATCGCGGGCAACTGGAAGATGAACCTCAATCACTTCGAGGCCATCGCCCTGGTGCAGAAGATCGCGTTCTCATTGCCCGACAAGTACTTCGACAAGGTCGACGTCACCGTCATCCCGCCGTTCACCGACCTGCGCAGCGTGCAGACCCTGGTCGACGGCGACAAGCTGCGCCTCACCTACGGCGCGCAGGACGTCTCCCAGCACGACTCCGGGGCGTACACCGGCGAGATCAGCGGTGCCTTCCTGGCCAAGCTGGGCTGCAGCTATGCGGTGGTCGGGCATTCCGAGCGGCGCACCTACCACCACGAGGACGACGCGCTGGTCGCGGCGAAGGCGTCGGCGGCGTTCCGGCACGGCATCACCCCGATCATCTGCATCGGCGAGCACCTGGACGTCCGTGAAGCGGGCAACCACGTCGCCCACAACGTCGAACAGCTGCGCGGTTCGCTGGCCGGGCTGACGTCCGAGCAGATCGGCCAGGCGGTCATCGCCTACGAACCGGTGTGGGCGATCGGCACCGGCAGGGTGGCCAGCGCCGCCGATGCGCAGGAGGTCTGCAAGGCCATCCGCGACGAACTGGGCAGTCTGTCGTCGCCGCAGGTGGCCGCGGGCGTCCGGGTGCTCTACGGCGGCTCGGTGAACGCCAAGAACGTCGGCGAGATCGTCGGGCAGGCCGACGTGGACGGCGCGCTGGTCGGCGGGGCATCGCTGGACGGCGAGCAGTTCGCCACGCTGTCGGCGATCGCCGCGGGCGGCCCGCTGCACTGACGGGCAATTCGCGACTGACCGGCGGCGACCTGTAGTCTTGCCGCCATGGAAATGGCCCTGCAGATCATCCTGATCGTGACCAGCCTGCTGGTCGTGCTCCTGGTGCTGCTGCATCGCGCCAAGGGCGGCGGACTGTCCACCCTGTTCGGTGGCGGCGTGCAGTCCAGCCTGTCCGGCTCCACCGTCGTCGAGAAGAACCTCGACCGGCTGACGCTCTTCGTCGTCGGCATCTGGCTGGTGTCGATCGTCGGCGTCGGCCTGCAGATCAAGTACGCCTAGCCGGCCGGGGTGACGCCGGTCGCGTGACCGGCTCTCACCATGCGGCGCCGGTACCGGCGACCGATACTGGACCGATGAGTGAGTCCGACACCGCGCTCGCCCCGATCGGGTCCGTGCGGCGCACCCAGGGTGGCCGCGAGGCCACCGAACCGATGCGCGAGGACATCCGGCTGCTCGGCACGCTGCTGGGGGACACGGTGCGCGAGCAGAACGGCGAGGACGTCTTCGACCTGGTCGAGCGCGCCCGTGTCGGCTCGTTCCAGGTCCGCCGCTCCGAGATCGACCGGGCGGAGCTGGCCGGCCTGTTCGACGGCATCGACGTGCGGCGGGCGATCCCCGTCATCCGCGCCTTCACCCACTTCGCCCTGCTCGCCAACGTGGCCGAGGACATCCACCGCGAACGCAGGCGCGCGGTCCACGTCGCGGCCGGCGAACCGCCCCAGAACAGCAGCCTGGCCGCCACCTACCTCAAACTCGATGCGGCCGAACTGGACTCCGCCACCGTCGCCGACGCACTGAGCGGCGCCCTCGTCGCCCCGGTGATCACGGCGCATCCGACGGAGACCCGGCGGCGCACGGTGTTCGACACCCAGCACCGCATCACCGAGCTGATGCGGCTGCGCCTGCACGGCCACACCGTCACCGACACCGGCAGGGACGTCGAGCAGGAATTGCGCCGCCACATCCTCACGCTGTGGCAGACCGCGCTCATCCGGTTGTCGCGGCTGAAGATCCAGGACGAGATCGAGACCGGGCTGCGGTACTACGCGTCGGCGTTCTTCGACGTCATCCCGCAGGTCAACGCCGAGGTGCGGACCGCGCTGCAGGCCCGCTGGCCGGACGCGGAGCTGCTGGCCGAACCGATCCTGCGGCCCGGTTCGTGGATCGGTGGTGACCGTGACGGCAATCCCAACGTCACCGCCGAGGTGGTCCGGTTGGCGACGTCGAGGGCCGCGTACACCGCGCTGGCGCACTACTTCACCGAACTCACCGCGCTCGAGCAGGAACTGTCGATGTCGGCCCGGCTGGTCGGGCTCACCGACGAGCTCGCCGCGCTGGCCGACTCGTGCCACGAGGCCGCCCGCGCCGACGAGCCGTACCGTCGTGCGCTGCGCGTCGTGCACGGCCGGCTGACCGCCACCGCGGCCGACATCCTGGACCGCCAACCCGAACACGAGCTCGATCTCGGGCTGCAGCGCTACGGCACGCCCGCCGAATTCTCCGCCGACCTCGACGTCATCGACAGCTCGCTGCGGTCGAACGGCTCGGCGGTGCTCGCCGACGACCGGCTGGCCCGGCTGCGGGAAGCGGTGCGCGTCTTCGGGTTCCACCTGTCCGGCCTGGACATGCGGCAGAACTCCGACGTGCACGAGGAGGTGGTGGCCGAGCTGCTGGCCTGGGCGGGGGTGCACCAGGACTACGCGTCGCTCTCGGAGCCGGAGCGCGTCGAGCTGCTTGCCGAAGAGCTCGCCACCCGCAGGCCGCTGACCCGCGACGGCGCCGACCTCTCGGAGCTCGCCCGCAAAGAGCTCGACATCGTGGCGGCGGCCGCGCGGGCGGTGCACGTGTACGGCCCGCAGGCGGTGCCGAACTACATCATCTCGATGTGCCAGTCGGTGTCGGACATGCTGGAGGCCGCGCTGCTGCTCAAAGAGGTCGGCCTGCTGGACGTCTCGGGGCCGCAACCCTACGCGCCCGTGGGCATCGTGCCGCTCTTCGAGACGATCGACGACCTGCAGCGCGGCGCGTCGATCCTGGAGGCGGCCCTGGAGTTGCCGCTGTACCGCGCCGTGGTGACTGCGCGTGACGAGCACCAGGAGGTGATGCTCGGCTACTCCGACTCCAACAAGGACGGCGGTTACCTGGCGGCCAACTGGGCGTTGTACCGCGCGGAACTCGACCTGGTGGAGTCGGCACGCAAGACCGGAATCCGGTTGAGGCTCTTCCACGGTCGCGGCGGCACCGTCGGCCGGGGCGGCGGCCCCAGCTACGACGCGATCCTGGCGCAGCCACCGGGCGCGGTCAACGGGTCCCTGCGCATCACCGAACAGGGTGAGGTGATCGCGGCCAAGTACGCCGAACCCCGGATCGCGCACCGCAATCTCGAGACCCTGGTCGCCGCGACGCTGGAGTCGACACTGCTCGACGTCGAGGGGCTCGGCGACGCCGCCGAGCCCGCCTACGACGTGCTCGACGATCTGGCCGCCCGCGCACAGCGGGCCTACTCCGAACTCGTCCACGAGACACCGGGATTCGTCGACTACTTCAAGGCGTCCACCCCGGTGAGCGAGATCGGGGCGCTCAACATCGGCAGCAGACCCGCGTCCCGCAAGCCCACCACGTCCATCTCCGACCTGCGCGCCATCCCGTGGGTGCTGGCGTGGAGCCAGTCCCGGGTCATGCTGCCCGGCTGGTACGGCACCGGATCAGCATTCGAGCAGTTCATCACCGAGGACCCGGAGCACGAACAGGACCGGCTCGGCGTGCTGCAGGACCTCTACCGGCGGTGGCCGTTCTTCGCCACGGTGCTGTCGAACATGGCGCAGGTGCTGGCCAAAGCGGATCTCGGCCTCGCAGCCCGGTATTCAGAGCTGGTCGAGGACACCGAGCTGCGGGCGCGGGTGTTCGACAAGATCGTCGCCGAGCACGACCGGACCATCCGGATGCTGAGTCTGATCACCGGACACGATGACCTGCTCGCCGACAACCCGTCGCTGGCCCGTTCGGTGTTCAACCGGTTCCCGTACCTGGAGCCGCTGAACCACCTGCAGGTGGAACTGTTGCGGCGGTACCGGTCCGGAGACGACGACGAACTCGTGCAGCGTGGCATCCTGCTGACGATGAGCGGTCTGGCCACGGCACTGCGCAACAGCGGTTGACAGCGGCCGATCTCCGGAGCCGCGTCAGTGGTCGCCGGCGGTGAGCCTGATCGGCTCGCCGTGCGGGGTGCGCTGCGCCGCCCGCTGCCACGCCGCGCGGCGGGTGACCAGCGCCTCGCCCGACGCCAACCGCTTGTCGAGGACGACGCGTTCGAGGGCCGCGAGCCAGTGCCTGCGGTAGGACGCCGCCGTCTCGTCGGCCTCCCCGTCGCGGCGGATCTCCCGACCCAGGGCCTGCGCCCATTCCTCGCGCGTCAGCACGCCGCCCTCCTGCAGTGCCTTCACCATGGCGAAGGCGCGTGCCTCCCAGGGGTCCGAGAAGGCCTGCGGCGACGGGTGCGGATCGTCGGCCACGTCAGACCTCCTGCAGATACGGTTCGAACGCGTCGACCGATACCGCGGTACCCGGTTCGGCGTCGTCACCCCACAGGTCCCGGCCCTCGAACCGGACGGTGTACAGCCACTGCGGGTCCTCGCCGTCGCCACGAACCACGCTGTCGGGGAACACATTCGGCTGGTGAATGCGTTCGACGACCCCGACGTGCCCTCTGACGTAGCGGGGCAACCGCGTGTGCGACCGGGGATGGATGTTGCGGGCACGGACCCGATCGCCCGGCGCGAAGCGGGGGTCCCGCGTGGCGGGCCGCACGTAGTTCCCCCGCTTCAGCACGCGGGGGACGTCGTCGACGGTGAATGTTCTGGCATCGGTCGCTGCGGCGGCGCGCCGGCCGTCGACCTCGTCGGGGTCCACCAGGCCGTAGGCCATCGCGACATCCACGAGGCGCAGGAACCAGCGCTCGTAGTAGGAGCTGTCGTGGTAGACCCGCGGCGGCAGCGTCTCGATGCCGAATCGCCCGACGTCGATGTTCCACACGCCGCGGGCTCCCATGGCCATGCTCATCGCGAACACCCGGCCCTGCCACTCGTGGGTGAACACCGGGCCCGGCGGTTCGGGCCGCACGGCCCCGAAGCCGTCCATGCCGCCCATGTCGTGCACGCCGTCCATCAGGGCGCCTCGCCGGGAGCCGTAGGCAGACCCGTGCCGATCATGGCGTCCCGGCCGACGAGTGTGGCCAGCTTCTCCTCGGGCCAGCCGTCGGTGCCGCCGGGCCGCATCGGCAGCACGATGTAGCGGGTCTCCGCGGTCGAATCCCACACCCGCACAACCGTTTCCGGCGGCAGCCTCACGCCGAAGTCGGCCAGCACCGCCCGCGGCTCCTTGACCGCGCGGGACCGGTACGCGCTCGACTTGTACCAGGTGGGCGGCAGGCCCAGCACGTCCCAGGGATAGCAGGAGCACAGCGTGCACACCACCATGTTGTGCACCTGTGCGGAGTTCTCGACCGCGATCAGCTGACCGCCGACCCTGCCGCCGTGGGCGTAGGGGGCGATCGCCGCGGAGGCGTCGTCCAGAAGTGCCTGCCGGTAGTCGGGATCGACCCACGCCCGCGCGACTGCTCGCGCCCCGATGTGCGGGCCGATGGCCGTTTCATGGGCTTCGATGATCCGGTCGAGCGCGGCTTCCTCGACGTAACCCTTCTCGACGAGGATCGATTCGAGTGCACGTACGCGCACCTCGATCTCCGGTAGTGACCCGTGATGGTCCGGGCCGTCTCCGCTCATGGCGCAACAGTAACCTCGGTAGCCCGCCCGGCGGGTTCGATCCGCACGTAGTTTGCCGGGCACGGTTCGGCGGCCCGGGCGACTCCGCCGATCTGCGCCTGGACCGGCCGCGGATGCCCACTCCACCGCGGGGTCAGATCGAACTCGATGAGCAACCGGGTAGCCGCCGTCGTCATCGCCGCCAGCGAGAACGACTGTGCCGGGCAGGTGTGCCTGCCGTGTCCGAAGGCCGTGACGAGGACCGGCGCGGCGAGGCCGGCGTGCCCCGCCAGCCGGTGGCCGGTCCAGCGATCGGGGTCCCAGCGCTGCAGACCCGGCGCGGCCGAGGTGTTGAGCAATGGCAGCAGTGTGGCGATGGTCCAGCCGGGCGGCACCCGGTAGGTGACCTCGCCGGTGGCCAGGTCGACGGGCGCCAGCACAGCGCGCGACATGATCGACCGTTGCGCCAGCCGGGTGCTCTCCAGCGCGGCCCGCCGCGCCAGATCCTGATCGCCGGCCCGCACCCGGGCGGCCTCGGCAGGATGGGCGAGCAGGTCCACCAGTGTCCAGCCCAGCGCCGCGGCCAGATTCGACATCGATGCGACGTGGATCAGCGCGACGTCGTAGGCGATCCCGCGCGAGGCGATCCCGGGTTCCGCGCCGGCCCATTCGGCGGCGATCCGGCTGAACAGCCCGTGGTCCTCGACGCGAACCCGCGCGGCGACGACGTCGACGATGTCGGCCAGCGCGGCCCGCTCCGCCGCGCCGCCCGACGCGGCCACCGCGGCCATCCGGTCCGGGTGCACGAAGGCCTCGGCGCCGTCGAGCGTGTCGAATGCGCGAACCAGTCGCTCGAAGGTCGGCCCGTCGGCCGCACCCGGCCCGGCCCACGAGGCCAGACCCATCCGGTGTGCGAGCCGCCTGGCGAGGCCGAAGACATCGACCGATCCGGCGGTGCCGAGTTCGGCGACGGTCAGGTCCAGCGCCTCTTCCAGGTTGGCCAGGTACGACGCCACATCATCGCGGCGGAACAGCGCGCCGGGAAGCGTTCGGCGCCCGTCGAAGATCTCCTCGGGCAGTTTGCGCCGCAGCATCAGGAAGTCGGCCACCCCCTTGCTGGCGCGCTCCTCGGGAAGCCGGTAGAAGGCGTCGACACCGCCGGGGGAGAAGGTGAACAGGTAGCGGTCGGTGCCGCTCTCGACCACGAACTCGTCGCCGTGGCGCTGCCGGGCGGCGGCGATCGCCGCGACCGCGTCCTCGACGGGGACGTCCCAGGGCAGTCCCGTTCCCACCGCCGTCGGCGGCGCCGGTTCGGGACCGGCCCTCATCGGCGGATGCGCACTACAGGCCGGTGCTGCGCCGGACGGCGTTGACGGCGCCGCGGACCGCGTCCTCGGTCCTCGCGAGCGGGGAGAACACCGCCTCGCCGAGACCGACGATGCGTTCGACCCGATCGACGATGCCCTCCAACCGGTCGACGACCGCGATCAGGCGCGGCGCCAACTCGTTGATCCGGCTGATCGTCTCGTTGAAGCGTTCCAACGTGTCGTCGAGGTTGGCCGTGGACTTGTTCAGGTCGATCAGCGTCTCGCTCAGGCCGTCCAGGATGGTGTCCACCTGGTCGACGGTCACATCGGCGTTCAGTGCGGCCTGGGCGAGCTTGCGGATTCGCTCGGTGCCCTTGCGTGCCGGAACCCTACCGCTCTTGTCCACCATGACGGTCATTATGGCCCCCACGGGGAACCGGGGCGGCGAACCCGGCGTCTGACATGCATGCAACGCAGTCCGTGCGAGAACCTACCGCGATCGCCGAGAGGCCCCGACGGCGCCGGGCACAGCTCGGACTACCTCTCCGGATACGCCGACGCGCAGGCCGACACCGGCAGGGACGACTAGAGCTTGCTCGCCGCGTCCTCGTCGAGCAGCCACACGGTGGCGTCGCGTCCCACAGCGCCCGCAGCGGGCACTGCGGTCGGGCTGGCGCCGTTCACCGCGGCCGCGACGGCATCGGCCTTCTCCGCGCCCGACACCACCAGCCACACCTCGCGCGACCGGGTGATCGCGGGCAGCGTCAGCGTGATGCGCCGGGGTGGCGGCTTGGGGGAGTCGGTCACCCCGACCACCAGGCGGGTGGCCTCGCGTACCGCCGGGGTGTCGGGGAACAGCGAATTGATGTGCGCCTCCGGGCCCATCCCGAGCAGATGCACGTCGAAAGCCGGTGTCGGCTCGCCGGATTCGGCGTTGGCGGCCAGGACCAGTTCATAGGCCAGCGCGGCGGCGTCGAGGTCGTCGCCGTACTCGCCGTCGAGGGCGGCCATCGCGTGCACGTTGGCGGCCGGGATGTCGACGTGGTCGAGGAGTGCCTCACGCGCCTGCTTGTCGTTGCGCTCGTCGTCGTCGGCGGCGACGTAGCGTTCGTCACCCCAGTAGAGATGCACCTTCGCCCAGTCGATGTCGTGTTCACCGACCCTCTTGAGCATCGCCACACCGGTACCGCCACCGGTCAGCACGACCGACGCGACGCCGCGTGCCGCGACCGCGGCGTTGATCGCCTCGGCGAGCCGGTCACCGGCCGCGGCGACCAGTTCGTCCTTGTCCGAGTACCTCTCGACGATGGAGCTCATACGTATTGCACCTTCTCGATCCCCTGCAGCGCCTCGAAGTAGATCTCGTCGGCATCGAGGCGACGCATGTCCTCTGCCAAGCATTCACGGGTCTCCCTGCGCGCCAACGGAACCAGGGCCTCCGGCTTGGCGGTGCGGGTGATCTTCGCGGTGACACCCTCCTGCGGGCGGCTCAGCGTGATGGTCTCGCTGTCGCGGACCAGTTCCACCTTGAGCTCGCCGACGGCGCGCTGCACCGGGCCGTCGATGCGGCTGGCCAGCCAGCCGGCCAGCACGTCGAGCGCGGGCTCGGTCTCCAGGCCGGACACCAGCGCCGAGTTGATCTTCTCGTGCGGCGCCTGGTCCACCGCCGAGGTCAGCAGCGCACGCCAGTAGGTGATCCGGCTCCACGCCAGGTCGGTGTCGCCCGGGGTGTAGCCCTTCAGCCGGCCCTTGATCGAGGCCAGCGGATCGGTGCCGTTGGTGGCGTCGGTGATCCGGCGCAGCGCCAGCTTGCCCAGCGGATCCTGCGCGGGAAACTCGGGTGCCACGTCCGGCCACCAGGTGACGACGGGTGTGTCGGGCAGCAGGAACGGCATCACCACGCTGCTGGCGTGATTGGCCAGTGGGCCCGACAGCTTCAGCACCACCACCTCGTTGGCGCCCGCGTCGCGGCCGACGCGAAGCTGGGCGTCCAGCCGGGCGTTCTCGGCCAGCCGATCGCCGGGCGCGACGACGATCACCCGGCAGGGGTGTTCGCGACTGGCCGCGTTGGCCGCCTCGATCGACTCCTCGAGCAGCGCGTCCGTCGCCGGGGCGATGACCAGCGTGAGGACGCGGCCCAGGGTGATCGCACCGCCCTCTTCGCGCAGCGCGACGATCTTCTTGTTGATGACATCGGTGGTGCTGTCCGGCAGGTCGACGATCATGGCCTTCTCCATTCGCGGCCGGTGCGGCGCAGCATCTCGAACGCCGAATCCGGCCCCCAGCCACCGGACTCGTACGGGTCAGGCTTGCCGTGGGAGGCCCAGTACTCCAACGCGGGATCCAGGATCTTCCAGGCCAGTTCGACCTCGTGGTTGACCGGGAACAGCGACGGCTCGCCGAGCAGCACGTCGAGGATCAGCCGTTCGTAGGCCTCCGGCGACTCCTCGGCGAACGCCGACCCGTAGGAGAAGTCCATGCTCACGTCGCGGACTTCCATCTGGTTGCCGGGCACCTTCGAGCCGAACCGCAGGGTGATGCCCTCGTCCGGCTGGACGCGGATCACCAGTGCGTTCTGGCCGAGTTCCTCGGTCATGGTGGCGTCGAACGGCAGGTGCGGCGCCCGCTTGAAGACCAGTGCGATCTCGGTGACCCTGCGTCCCAACCGTTTTCCGGTACGCAGGTAGAACGGCACACCGGCCCAGCGCCGCGTGTCGACGTCCACGGTGATCGCGGCGAACGTCTCGGTGGTCGAGGTCTTCGAGAAGCCCTCCTCGTCGAGCAGCCCGACCACCTTCTGCCCGCCCTGCCAGCCTGCGGTGTACTGCCCCCGCGAGGTGGTCTCGTCCAGCGGCTCGGCCAGCCGGGTCGCGGACAGCACCTTGATCTTCTCGGTCTGCAGCTCGGCCGGGTTGAAGCTCACCGGCTCCTCCATCGCCGTCAGCGCCAGCAGCTGCAGCAGGTGGTTCTGGATGACGTCACGCGCGGCGCCCACACCGTCGTAGTAGCCGCCGCGGCCGCCGAGCCCGATGTCCTCGGCCATGGTGATCTGCACGCTGTCCACGTAGTGCGCGTTCCAGACCGGTTCGAACAGCTCGTTGGCGAAGCGCAGTGCGAGGATGTTCTGAACGGTCTCCTTGCCCAGGTAGTGGTCGATGCGGAACACCGACGACTCCGGGAAGACGTTGTTGACGATCGCGTTGAGGTCCTCGGCGCTCTCCAGGTCGTGGCCGAACGGCTTCTCGATCACCACCCGGCTCCAGGAGCCGTCCGTCTTCTTCGCCAGCCCCGTCCGCGACAACTGTTCGAGCACCTGCGGGAACGCCTTCGGCGGGATGGACAGGTAGAACGCGTGATTCCCGCCGGTCCCACGCTCGGCGTCGAGCTTGTTCAGCGTCTCCGCGAGCTGCTCGAAGGCCTTCTCGTCGTCGAAGGTGCCCTGTACGAACCGGATTCCCTCCGCCAGCCTGTCCCAGACCTCCTGCCGGAAGGGGGTGCGGGCGTGCTGCTTGACCGCGTCGTAGACGACATTGCTGAAATCCTCGTCAGCCCAGTCTCTCCGTGCGAAACCGACCAGCGAGAACGTCGGCGGCAGCAGCCCGCGGTTGGCGAGGTCGTAGATGGCGGGCATCAGCTTCTTGCGTGCCAAATCGCCGGTCACGCCGAAGATCACCACACTGCACGGCCCCGCGATGCGCGGCATCCGCTTGTCGCGCTTGTCCCTGAGCGGATTACGCCACCCGGAGGCGGCGGTGTCGGCAGCGCTCATGGCCGGCGGCCCTAGGACTTCTTCTCGTCGAGCTGACCCTGCGTCGCCTCGAGCAGTTCCTGCCAGGACTTCTCGAACTTCTCCACGCCCTCGTTCTCGAGGACGAGGAACACGTCGGTCAGGTCGACGCCGACGGCCTCGAGCTTGTCGAACACCTGCTGGGCCTCGTCGGCCCTGCCGGTCACCGTGTCACCGGTGATGACGCCGTGGTCGGCCACCGCGTCCATCGTCTTCTCGGGCATGGTGTTCACCGTGTTCGGCGCCACCAGTTCGGTGATGTAGAGCGTGTCGGCGTAGTCGGGGTTCTTCACTCCCGTCGACGCCCACAGCGGCCGCTGCACCCGGGCGCCTGCCGCCTTGAGCGCCTCGAAGCGCTCACCGCCGACGAACACCTCCTCGTACGCCGCGTAGGCCAGCCGGGCGTTGGCGACACCGGCCTGGCCACGCAGCGCCAGCGCCTCCTCCGAACCGATCTTCTCCAGCCGCTTGTCGATCTCCGAGTCCACCCGGGACACGAAGAACGATGCGACGGAATGGATCTTGGAGAGGTCGTGGCCGGCCTCCTTGGCCTTCTCCAGGCCTGCGAGGTAGGCGTCCATCACCGCGCGGTGGCGCTCGACCGAGAAGATCAGCGTGACGTTGACCGAGATGCCCTCGGCGATCACCGCGGTGATCGCCGGGATGCCCTCTTCCATCGCCGGGATCTTGATCAACAGGTTGGGCCGGTCGACGATCTTCCACAGCTCGACCGCCTGGGCGATGGTCTTGTCCGCATCGCGGGCCAGTCGCGGGTCGACCTCGATCGACACCCGGCCGTCCACGCCGTCGGACAGCTCGTACTGCTTGGCGAGCACGTCGCAGGCGTTGCGCACGTCGTCCGTGGTGACGGTGCGGATCGTGGCATCCACATCGGCGCCGCGCTCGGCGAGTTCGGCGATCTGCGAGTCATAGGCGTCGCCCTTGGACAGGGCGGCCTGGAAGATAGACGGGTTCGTGGTCACCCCGACGACACTCTTGGTGTCGATCAGCTCCTGCAGGTTGCCGGACTGCAGTCGCTCGCGGGACAGGTCGTCGAGCCAAACGGACACACCCGCGGCCGCCAGTGCCGCGAGGTTGGGATTCTGCGCCATGGGTGTTGCCTTCCTCGAAGGATCTAGTTGTCTATCGATCGTTCCGCGGCGGCCGCCACGGCCTCCGGCGTGAAACCGAACTCGCGGAACAACGTCTTGTCGTCGGCGGACTCGCCGTAGTGCTCGATCGAGACGATCTCACCGGTGTCACCGACCAGCTTGTACCAGCTCTGCGCGACGGCGGCCTCGACGGCCACCCGGGCGGAGACCGTCGGCGGGAGCACCGAGTCGCGGTACTCCTTGGGCTGGCTCTCGAACCATTCGACACACGGCATCGACACCACCGCGGCGGTGATGTCCTTGTCCGCCAACAGCTTCTTGGCCTCCACCGCCAGCTGCAGCTCCGAGCCGGTGCCGATCAGAATGACGTCGGCCGCCGACGCGTCGCCACCACCGAGCACGTAACCGCCCTTGCTCACGCCCTCGGCGTCGGTGCCCTCCAGGACCGGGATGCCCTGCCTGGTCAAGATGAAACCGACCGGTCCGCTGCCGTTTCCGCGCGCCAGGATGCTGCGCCAGGCGTATGCGGTCTCGTTGGGGTCGCCCGGGCGAACCACCGACAGGTTCGGGATGGCGCGCAGCGCCGCGAGGTGCTCGATCGGCTGGTGCGTCGGGCCGTCCTCGCCGAGACCGACGGAGTCATGGGTCCAGATGTAGATGGTGTCGATGTCCATCAGCGACGCCAACCGCACGGCCGGGCGCATGTAGTCGGAGAACTGCAGGAAGGTGCCGCCGAACGCGCGAGTCGGACCGTGCAGCACGATGCCCGACAGGATCGAACCCATCGCGTGCTCGCGGATGCCGAAGTGCAGCACCCGGCCGTACCAGTCGGCGGAGAAGTCGCTGGTGGAGATCGACGGCGGGCCGAACGATTTGACGTCCTTGATCGTGGTGTTGTTGCTGCCGGCCAGGTCGGCCGAGCCGCCCCACAGTTCGGGCAGCTTGGGCGCGACGTCGTTGAGCACCTGGCCGAACGCGGCGCGGGTGGCCACCGCCTTGGAGCCCGGCTCCCAGTACGTCACGTCGGCGTCCCAGCCGTCGGGCAGCTCCTGTGCCAGCAGGCGATCGAGCAGTTTCTTGCGCTCGGGTTCGCGCTCGGCCCACGCGTCGAACTCCGGCTGCCACTTCTCGTGCGCCTCGCGTCCGCGGTCGACCAGCTTGCGGGTGTGCTCGATGACCTCGGGGCGCACCTCGAACGTCTTGTCCGGGTCGAAGCCCAGCACCTTCTTGGTGGCGGCCACCTCGTCGTCGCCCAGCGCCGAGCCGTGCACCCCGCCGGTGTTCATCTTGTTGGGGGCGGGATAGCCGATGATGGTGCGTACCGCGATGAACGACGGCTTGTCGGTGACGGCCTTGGCGGCCTCGATGGCCTGCTCGATGCCGGTGACGTTCTCGCCGCCCTCGACCTCCTGGACGTGCCAGCCGTAGGCCCGGTAACGGGCCGGGACGTCCTCGGACAGCGCGATGTTGGTGTCGTGCTCGATGGAGATCTGGTTCTGGTCGTAGAAGACGATCAGGTTGCCCAGCTGCTGGGTGCCCGCCAGCGACGACGCCTCGCTGGTGACGCCCTCCTCCATGTCGCCGTCGGAGGCGATCACGAAGATGTGGTGGTCGAACGGGCTGGTGCCTGCGGGCGCGTCGGGGTCGAACAGCCCCCGTTCGTAACGGGACGCCATCGCCATGCCGACGGCCGAGGCCAGGCCCTGGCCCAGCGGCCCGGTGGTGATCTCCACGCCCTTGGTGTGGCGGAACTCCGGGTGTCCGGGGGTCTTCGACTTCCAGGTGCGCAGCGACTCGATGTCCTCGAGCTCCAGGCCGAACCCGCCGAGGTACAGCTGGATGTAGAGGGTGAGGCTGGAGTGCCCGCAGGACAGCACGAACCGGTCGCGGCCCAGCCAGTGCACGTCACTGGGGTCGTGGCGCATCTGGCGCTGGAACAGCGTGTAGGCCAGCGGCGCCAGGCTCATCGCCGTGCCGGGGTGGCCGTTGCCGACCTTCTGCACCGCGTCCGCCGCCAGCACCCGGACGGTGTCGACGGCGGTGCTGTCGAGGTCGGTCCAGTCATCGGGGTGACTCGGGCGGGTGAGGGCAGAGATTTCCTCTGTAGTGGTCACGAACGCGCTCCTGGCTGTCATGCGGCTGGCAAGCTGATCCCTGTCCACCCTAGTGCGCGGTGGTCGGCCTCTGCAGGACCACAACGCATGATGGGGCGGACGTTCATCCGAACCGACCCTGCGGTGCAGGCGCGGGGCGGACGCCGTCTACCATCGTCTGTAGTAGAAGCTGCGCGCTGCCGCGATCTTGTTGAGGAGTCATCTGCGTGAGCATTCGCGAGCGCCACCTCGGTCGCGGGACGTCCAGCCGAATTCGCTCTTCGGTTCTGGCCAGGATCCTGGCCTACGTCGCGCTGACCAAGCCTCGGGTCATCGAGCTGTTGCTCGTGACCGCGATCCCGGCGATGCTCCTGGCGGAGCGTGGCACGGTCGATCCGCTGCTGATCCTCAACACCCTGATCGGCGGGATGCTGGCCGCCGCGGGCGCCAACACCCTGAACTGCGTCGCCGACGCCGACATCGACAAGGTGATGAAGCGGACCGCGCGGCGGCCACTGGCCAGGGACACCGTGCCGACGCGGCACGCGCTGGTGTTCGGGCTGGTGCTCTCGGTCGCGTCGTTCGGCTGGCTGTGGTGGACGTCGAACCTGCTGTCCGGCCTGCTCGCCGTCGCCACCATCGCCTTCTACGTGTTCGTCTACACGCTGCTGCTCAAGCGACGCACGTCGCAGAACGTGGTGTGGGGCGGCGCCGCGGGCTGCATGCCCGTGATGATCGGGTGGTCCGCGGTCACCGGGACCATCCAGTGGCCCGCGCTGGTGATGTTCGCGATCATCTTCTTCTGGACACCGCCGCACACCTGGGCGCTGGCGATGCGCTACAAGGACGACTACCGGGCCGCCGGGGTGCCGATGCTGCCCGCGGTGGCCACCGAGCGGCACGTCACCAAGCAGATCCTGGTGTACACCTGGCTGACCGTGGTGGCCACGCTGGCCTTGGCGCTGGCGACGGGCTGGCTGTATGCCACGGTCGCGCTGCTGGCCGGCGCGTGGTTCCTGACGATGGCCCACCAGCTCTACAGCGGGGTCAAGCGGGGCGAACCGGTCAAGCCGCTGCGGCTGTTCCTGCAGTCGAACAACTACCTCGCGGTGGTCTTCTGCGCGCTGGCGGTCGACTCCGCGCTCGCGCTGCCCACGCTGTTCACCGCCTGATCCTCAGCCGGAGAACACCGCCACGAACAGTGCGGCCGTCAGTACGCCGAACGTCGCCATCGCGCGACTGCGCACCCCGGCCCGGCGGACGCGCGGGAACGCCAACGGCAGCGTGAGCGCGCACACCAGGCCCAGCGGCACGGCGAACAGTGTGCCGAATATCAAGCCGAATCCGTGCGGGTCGAAGGCGACGCTGTCGGGATCCATCGACGCTCCCGCCGAGGCGAACCGCGACGTCAGCGCCGTCACCACGCACCACAGCCACGCCCCGCCGGTCACGGCGGCGAGCGTGCCGCCGGTCAGGCGCAGCGCGATCGCGGTTCGGGGGTGCGGCGTCGGCGTGGTCACAGGTGGCCTCAGCAGCTGCCGAACTCGTCGCGGATGCGCTGCTGCAGCGCCGTGGCGTCGGGGAGGAGCTCGCCCATCTGACTGCCGTGATCGCACCCGCCGATCTCGGCGGAACCGGCCCATCTCGGCCCCTTGGTGACCGCGGGCCCCGCCGCGGCCCAGTTGAGGTCGACCGGTTGTCCGGGCCGCGCGCCGATCACGCTGACCGCATGGGCGATCTCCCGGTGGGCGGCTGCAGGGCTCGTCACGCTCATCGTCAGCGCCACGACGCGCCCGTCGCGCACCGTGACGTACTCGGGCTGCGCCGGTGCCAGCGCCGCGAGTTGAGTGTCGATGCGCTGCTTGTCGGCGATCGACAGCCTGCTGCGGACAGCCCAGGACGGGTCGACGGATGCGGGCTCGGAGGCCACCTCGATGGTGTCCGGCGGCGGGTCGGTGAACAGCCGCAGAATGGTGTCGACCACCCGGCCGGTCGCCGTCGCGCCGTAGACCTGCACCGACGATCCCTCGGCAGCGGCGAAGTAGTCGATGCTCTCCGCCTGCACATCCGCCCGTAGCCGGCGCAGCTGTGCGGCAATCCGGCCGGCGTCGTCGGGCAGGCGGTCGCCGCCGGCAATCTTCGTCCAGCGGGCGACGGTGATCTCGGCGCGCTGGTCGAAGTCGGCGAAGTCGTCGCCGCGCGCACGGTCGATCTCGTCGGCGACGGCGCCGATCTGCTCCTCGGTCGCCGAGTCCATGTCGACCCGCAGTTCGAACCGGGTGCCCGCGAGGACGCCGTTGTCGTAGGTGAGGTCGGCATCGGTGACGCCGGGCATCGCGGCCACCCGGTCGCGGATGTCTCGTGCCTCGTCCTCGCGGTCCGGGGCGCCGGTGCACCCCGCCACGCCGACCGCCAGCGCACCGGCGATCAGGATGGGGGTGAAGCGGCGAAAACGCACACGGAAAGCCTATTGCCGCCCGAGTGGTCCGCGACGCACCAGAATCTGGCTGCTAGTTCTGATCCCAGCCCCCGCGCCGGCCCTGCTTGATCGACCCCCGCCGTTTCTTCTCCGCGATGCGGCGTTCCTTCGACCCTCGGGTGGGCCGGGTGGGCCTGCGTGGCGGCGGGGGAGCGGCGCAGGCGTCGCGCAGGAGGCGGGCCATCCGTTCGCGTGCCGCGGCGCGGTTCTGCAGCTGCGCGCGATGCTCGCTGGCCGTCACCGTGAGCACGCCCGCGGCGAGCCGACTGCCCAGCCGGTACAGGATTCGGTGGCGCAGGTGCGGCGGCACCGACGGGGAGCGGGCCACGTCGAACGACAGCTCGACCCGGCTGTCCGCGGTGTTGACGCCCTGGCCCCCGGGCCCCGAGGACCGGGAGAAGCGTTCGCTCAACTCGGACGCCGGTATCACGAACGCCGGCGTGACGGCGAGGTCCTGCGTCACGTCACGGCACCAGCACCACCGAGCCGACCGTCTTGCGGCCCTGCAGGTCGCGGTGTGCCTGTTCGGCGTCGGCCAGCCGGTACCGTTCGCTGACCGTCACGGTGATGGTCCCCGTGGCGATCGCGTCGAGGACTTCGCCTGCGCGCCAGCCGAATTCGTCGGCGGTACCGGTGTAGTGCGCCAGGCTCGGCCTGGTCAGGAACACCGACCCGGCGGCGTTGAGCCGCTGCGGATCGAACGGCGGCACGGGGCCGCTGGCCGCGCCGAACAGCGCCAGCGTGCCGCGCTTGGCCAGGCTGGCCAGGCTGGCCTCGAACGTCGCCGCGCCGACCCCGTCGTAGACCGCGGCCACGCCCTTGCCGTCGGTGAGTTCGCGGATCCGGGCGCCGAACTCCTGCGGGTCGTCGGGGTAGTCGAGCACCGCGACGGCGCCGGCCTGCCTCGACAGTTCGGCCTTGTCGGGGGTGGACACCGTGGTGATGACCCGGGTGGCGAGGCTGGTCGCCCACTGGGTCAGGATCAGCCCGACGCCGCCTGCGCCTGCGTGCAGCAGCACGGTGTCGCCCTGCTGGACCGGGTAGGTCGACTTGATCAGGTAGTGCGCGGTGGTGCCCTTCAGCAGCGCTGAGGCGGCCACCTCCGACGGTACGGACTCCGGCACGTAGACCACGAAATCAGCTGGCGCAAGGGAAAACTCGGCGTATGCGCCGAACGCCTTGTCGGTGACCACCCGGTCGCCGACGCCGAGTGCGGGGACGTCGTCGCCGACCGCCTCGATGGTGCCGCACACCTCGGTGCCCACCACGAACGGCAACTCACGCGGGTACAGCCCGGACCGGAAGTAGGTGTCGATGAAGTTCACGCCGATCGCCTCGGCCCTGATCAGCACCTGCCCCGGGCCCGGGGTGGGTGGCGGCTTCTCGACGTGGCGCAGGACTTCGGGTCCGCCGGTCTCGGCGACTTCGATCGCGTACATGGCTCCATCATTGCCGAACATCCGCCGGCCGCTCGGATCGCCCTGTGCTGGCATCATTCGACCATGAAGCTGGCCCGTCCCGACCTCCGCCACCCGCGCATCGTGCTCGCGGGCTGTCCGGCGCTGCCGGAGGGCGACGGCGACGACGCCGGACTGGTCGAGGCGCTGCGCGGGCGCGGACTCCATGCCCGCTGGCGGTCGTGGGACGATCCGGCGACGCTCGAGGCCGACCTGGTGGTCCTGCGTGCGACGTGGGACTACGTGGAGCGGTTCGACGAGTTCCTGGCCTGGACGCGGCGGGTGCGCAATCTCCTCAACGGCGCAGGCGTGGTCGCCTGGAACACCGACAAGCGCTACCTCTCCGATCTCGAACGACTCGGCGTACCCACGGTGCCGAGTCGGTTCTTTGCGCCGGGTGAACCCGTGCGGCTGCCTGCGGGAGAGGTGGTGGTCAAGCCGGCCGTCGGCGCGGGGGCTGGGGGAGCGCGCCGGTTCGCCGATGCGGCCGCGGCCCGTGCCCACGCCCGCGCGTTGCACGGCGCCGGCTCCACGGTGCTGGTGCAGCCGTACGACGCCCGCATCGAAGACGGTGAGACGGCGATGGTGTTCCTGGCCGGGCGCGCGTCGCACGCGTTCACCAAGGCTCCGCTGCTGCCCGCCGCAGGGCCGCCGGTGTTCGACGAGACGGGCACCTTCGCCGAGGAGTCGCTGACGCCTGCCGATCCCGACCACGAGCTCTGGGACGTCGGATACGCCGCGCTGGCGGCCGCTGCCGCCGAGACGGGCGTCACGCCCGGGGATTTTCTCTACGCCCGGATCGACGTCATCGGCGGGATCGACGATCCCCGGCTGCTCGAACTCGAGCTGGTGGAGCCGTCACTGGGGTGGCGGCTGTTGGACGCCGACACCAGGGACCGCCGTCAGCGCGACTTCGCCCTCGGCGTCGAGGCCGCGCTCGACCGGCTCGGGCTGGGTCCGCTGTCGCATCGACGCCCATAGGGCGGCGGTGGCCGCCGTGCACGCCGCGGCGCCGGCGACGTGCAGTGCCACCAGTGCCGCGGGGATGTCGAGGGCGTACTGCACCCGCCCGACCAGTGCCTGGGCCGCGACGAGTGCCAGCAGGACGGCGAGGCGCCGCATGACGTTGCGGGGGGCGGCGACCGCGCGGAGGCCGAAGACGAGTGCCACCAGCAGGGACAGGTAGGCGACCAGCAGCGTCGCGTGCATCACCACGAGGGTGACGATCTCGACCTCGAGGCGCGGCACCGGAGCGTCGATGCTCTTGTCGCCGGCGTGCGGACCCGCGCCGGTGACCAGTGTTCCGGTGACCAGGACGGCGGCCAGCGCGATCCCGGTCAGGAGTGTCAACTGCCGCAACGGTTTCGGGACGGTGCGTTCGGCCACCCCGTCGTCGGGCTCGCCGATCTTGACGTAGAGCAGCACCGCCACCCAGACCATCGTCATTGAGGCCAGCAGGTGGATCGCGACGGTCCACCACAGCAGGCCCGTCAGCACGGTGATCCCGCCGATCACCGCCTGCACGACGGTCGATGCCGGCATCAGCCACGCGTACACGAGGACCTCGCGGCGGCGGCGGGCCCGCACCACGGCGAGCACCGCAAGGGCGGCGGTGAGCACGACCAGGAAGGTGATCAACCGGTTGCCGAACTCGACGGCCTGGTGGATGCCCGGCACCTCGGCGTGCGGGACGGGGGTGAAGCTGCCGGGGAAGCATTGCGGCCAGGTGGGGCAGCCCAGGCCCGACGCGGTGACCCGCACGATCGCACCGGTGACCGCGATGCCGCCCTGGGTCAGGATCACCGCGACGGCGATCGCGCGCTGCACGCCGAGGCTCGGCATCGGGAGCCGGTCGACAAGGCCGACGAACAGGCCGGTGAACATGCGTCGCACGCCCCGATGGTAGGCGATGGCCAACTACATGCCGTAGTAGGGCGTCAGGGGGCGGCTTGTCGCGGGGCGGCGAACGGCACCAGCACCTCGTCGACGAGCTGCACCACGAGGTCGTCGGTGATCGGGTCGCCGGTGATCAGCAGCCGGTGCCACAGCACGCTCTGGCCGAGTTCGCGAGCCAGCTCCACCGGAACGTCGGGCCGCACGTCCCCGCGCTCGATGCCGCGCTGCAGCAGTGCGGCCATCTCGGCCTTGCGCCAGCCGATGACGTCCTGCTGGAACGTCGTCGTGAGCACGGGGTCGTGGGCGGCCGCGGCGATCGCCGCGCGCAGCACGGCGGCGTCCGGTCCGGTGAACAACGCGGCCCATCCCCGCAGCACGGCCAGCATGTCCGTGCGGTAGCTCCCGGTGTCGTGGTGCGGGATCGCCGTGGTCGCCAGGCCGAGCAGCGTGTCGCGCATGAGTGCCGTGGCGTCGGGCCACCGCCGGTAGAGCACGGGCTTGCTCGTCTTCGCCGCCGCGGCGACCGCCTCCATGGTGACGCCACCCGGGCCGTGGTCGGCCAGCAGTTTCAGTGCCGCCGAACGGATCGCCGCATCGAGCTCTTCGCCGTGCCGCCGCTGCATGCCACCTCCTCGAAGAAACGCTTGCGTATCTTAGCGCGCCCGCATACGGTTCTAAGAAACGTTTCCGTATCTTGGAGGTGGCGATGTCCCACGACACGACGTTCCCGGAGCCCCGTCCGGTGCTCTATCCGATGCGCACCGTCGACACCGCAGTGGTGCGGTACACCGCACTCCCGCACCACCGGCGCCGGATCACCATCGACCACCGGCCACTGCCGGGCATCACCCCGGCGATGCTGCTCGACTGGTTCAGCAACCTCGGCGGCACGATGTCCTACGGCGGCAAGGTCATCGACCGCTATCTCGCGTGGCATCCGGTCGACCACATCCGATGGGAACTGGCGCGACCTGCCCCGACCGGGGGCGCCGCAGAAGGTGCGCGGTTCCACATGGTCGAGGCGTTCGGCGGCCGGCCCGAACATCTGGTGGACGAGGTCGCCCGCGTCGAGAAACTCGACGAGACAGGGATCCGCCTCGTGCTGCGGGTGGCCGGCGTCATCGTCTTCCAGCTCGAGCACACCTGGTCGACCGGCGCCGACGGCGCGCACTACGTCACGGTCATGGACCTCGGCACCCGCAGACTCTCGCCGGTCAACCGCATCGTGTCCGGCCACTTCCCCGAAGACAAGACCCGCGCGTGGGTGAAGCACAACATCGAAGAGGTCGGACAGCTCGAGTTCCTGCTGCCCGAGCTCGCGCGGTCAGGTGAAGCGGAACCAGCGCAGCGCGCATAGCCCGGCCACCGCGCCCCAGACGGCGAGCACGGCGAGGCCGAACCAGTCGACAGACAACGTCATCGCCTGCGTCAGCGACTCGGTCAGCGCACCCGACGGCGTCAGCCGCGCCGCCCACGCCACGGCGCCCGGCACCGTCTGGCCCTCCAGCGTCAGCGCGCCGAAACCGGCGAAGACGAACCACAGCAGGTTGGCCACCGCCAGCACGATCTCGGCGCGCAGGGTCCCGCCGAGCAGCAGCCCGAGCGCCGCGAAAACTGCGGTGCCCAGGGCGATCACCACCGCGCCGAGCGCAAGCCCGGCCAGCGCGGGCCGCCAGCCCAGCGCGACACCGATGGCGCCGAGCACGATCGACTGCAGGAACACCACCGCGACCACCGCCAGTGACTTGCCGACGATGATGCCCCACACCGGAAGTGCGGTGGCGCCCAAGCGTTTCAGTGCCCCATAGCGGCGGTCGAACGCCACCGCGATGGCCTGCCCGGTGAACGCCGTCGAGATGACCGCGAGCGCCATCACAGCGGGCACGAACGTGGCGGCGCGGTCGTCGCCGAAGGACCCGAGCGGCAGCAGGATCAATCCGGCGAGCAGTGTGATCGGGATGAACATGGTGAGCAGCAACTGCTCGCCGTTGCGCAGCAGCAGCTTCAGTTCCAGGTTGAACTGCGCGGCCAGCATGGTCGGCACCGTCGCCGGCCGCGGGTCGGGGGAGAAGGTGCCCGGCGCGAACCGATTGGGGACGCCCCTCGGATCGCGCGTCATATTCTGCTCCTCGCGCAAGCGCTCGTCACGGCCGCAGCTCCCGTCCGGTCAGGTCGAGGAAGACGTCCTCGAGGCTGCGCTGCTCCACCCGCATGTCGGTGGCGAGCACGTCCAGCCGTGCGCACCACGCCGTCACCGTCGCCAGCACCTGCGGGTCGATGTGACCCTCGACGAGGTACTCACCGGGCGCGGCCTCGACCGCCTGGTAGCCCTCGGGCAGCGCGGCGACGAGCAGCGCCAGGTCGAGCATCCGCGGGGCGCGGAACCTCAACTGGTTCTCGGCGCCGGAGCGCATCAGCTCGGCGGGCGTGCCGGTGGCCACCGCCACGCCGTGGTCGATGATCACCAGCCGGTCGGCCAGTTCCTCGGCCTCGGTCAGCTGGTGGGTGGTCAGCACGACGGTCACTCCGTCGCGACGCAGCCCGTCGATCAACTCCCACACCACGATTCGCGCGTGCGCGTCCATCCCGGCGGTCGGCTCGTCGAGGAACACCAGCTCGGGACGTCCCACTACCGCGCAGGCCAGCGCCAGCCGCTGCTGCTGGCCGCCGGACAGCCGGCGGTAGGTGGTGCGCGCCACCTCGGTCAGCCCGAGGGTGTCCATCAGCCACTGCGGGTCGAGCGGGTCGGCGGCGTACGCAGCCACCAGCGCGAGCATCTCACCGGCGCGGGCGGCCGGGTAGCCGCCGCCGCCCTGCAGCATGACGCCGATCCGCTCCCGCAGCCTGGCGTTGTCCGAGACCGGATCGAGGCCGAGGATCTCGATGGAGCCGGCGTCCGGCCGCAGGAAGCCCTCGCACATCTCGATGGTCGTGGTCTTGCCCGCGCCGTTGGGCCCCAGCAGTGCCAGCACCTCGGCCCGCTGCACGTCGAGGTCGAGTCCCGATACCGCCGTCGTCGACCCGTACCGCTTGGTCACCCCGCGCAGCAGTACGGGAACAGCGGATCCGGACGTCACGGGGATTCAGCGTATGCGTCGGTGCTCGACGGGTGCTGCCGCGGTGGCGGTGACGGCTGCGCATCGGGAGTGTTCTCGGCCACCGCGTCGGTGTCCGGGACGTCGTCGGCATCGGGGTCCGGGATCGGTCGCCACGGCAACCGGCGCCAGGTGAGCACGATCAGCAGCGCGACCACCAGCGTGCTGGCGAGCGTGGCCATCACGATCTGGAACAACGTGAACCGGTCGCCGTTGGCGGTGGGCCCGAAGATGCCGATGACCAGCGTGATCGCGATCGTCGAACCCCGGAAACCCGGGCGGGTGGCCCAGGCCGCCAGCGGGATGATCGCCCACAGCAGGTACCAGGGCTGCACCACCGGGAACAGCAGCACCGTCGCACCCAGGGCGACACCCAGTCCGCCGACGGGGTGCAGCCGGCCGCGCAGCACCGCCAGCAGCAGCCAGGTGACCAGGATGGCGATGATGATCACACCGATGGCGCGGGTGAGGGCCAGCACAGCGGTGGTGTGATCGCCGAGGCCGAGCAGGATGCCGACCTGACCGGTGCCCAGCGCGATCAGGGTGGGCGGGGACATCCAGCTGCGCACCACGTTCGCGGTGCCCAGCGTGAACAGCCAGCCGAACCCCAGCCCGCTGGCCCAGCCGATCACCGCCATCACCGCCACCGACAGCGCGGTCAATGACCCGCCTGCGATCACGAACGCCTTGACCGTGCCGCCCCACCGGCAGGCCAGTGCCATCGCCACGAACCCCAGCGCCAACAGCGACGGCAGCTTGACCTGCGACGACAGCGCGATCAGCACCGCCCCGACGACGAGCATGGCCAGCGGATACCAGCGGTGCCAGTCGGCGCGGGTGACCGGCCTGCGCAGCGGCCGTGGCAGCAGCGGTTGGGCGGCGTCGATCCCGCGCAACGCGAACTCGGTGCCCGCCAGCATCAGGCCCAGCATCAGCGCCTCGTTGTGGATGCCTGCGACCAGGTGCATGAACAGCAGCGGGTTGCACGGCCCCAGCCACAGCGCGCTGACCTCGGCGACACCGCAGCGGCGGGCCAGCCGCGGGGTGGCCCAGACGATGAGGCCGACGCCGAGCAGGACGACCAGCCGGTGGAACAGCACCGCCCAGACGATGTTCTGGCCGGTGACCGTCGAGATGCCCTCGCCGATCCACAGGAACAGCGGGCCGTAGGGCGCCGGAGTCTCCCGCCACAGGTTGGGCACCGACAGCGTGAACACGTGGTCCAGCCCGAGGCCGGTGGCCGGGCCCACCTTGTACGGGTCGAGGCCGAGCCGCGAGATCTCGCTCTGGGCCAGGTAGGAGTACACGTCGCGGCTGTACATCGGCGGGGCGAGCAGCAGTGGGAGCGCCCACAGCAGCAGCGTGCGGTCCACCTGGCCGCGCGACATCCGGCGGCTGCCGAGCGCGAACCGGCCGAGCATCAGCCAGGCCAGCGCCATCATCACCGCGCCGGTGGTGGTCATGGTCAGCGAGACGGTCTGGATCCGCGAGGGCAGGTTGAGCAGCCGGACCCCGAAGGTGGGATCCTGGACCACGGGCCGCGCACCGGCGCCCAGCGCGCCGATCGCCATCAGCACCGTGCCGGTGGCGCCGAACAGCCGGGTGCGGCGCAGCGCCACCATCTCGGCGCTGTTGAGCGGGGAACCGGCGACCGGCTCGTCGCCGTGCCATCGGGCGATCGAGGAGCTGAACATCTGGAGGCGCCCGGCCAGTGGAGCCATCAGAGCAGACTAACTGTCGGGGGTGTGGTGACTTTCACGCTCGCGGTAAGGGTCCCCTTGCTGGAACCGGTCAGGTAATTCCGACACAATGGTGTTGTGGAATTCGACCGGGAGCGAGCTGCGGACATGACGCCTGCCGTCGTGCCCGCCTCGGACGGCCACACCCGCACGGCCATCATCCAATTGCTGATGGAGGGGCCGATCACCGCCGGCCAGATCGGCGACCGTCTCGGCATCTCCGCCGCAGGCGTCCGCCGTCACCTCGACGCCCTGATCGACGCGGGCGACGCGCAGGCCAGCGCGGCGGAGGCGTGGCAGCACTCGGGCCGCGGCAGGCCCGCCAAGCGTTACCGGCTGACCGCCGCGGGCCGCGCCAAGCTCGGCCACGCCTACGACGACCTGGCGGTCGCGGCGATCCGCCAGCTGCGCGAGATCGGCGGCGACGACGCCGTGCGCACCTTCGCCCGCCGCCGGATCGACACCATCCTGTCGGGAGTAACCGAGGGCCCCGATGGCGTTGAAGCCACTGCGGACCGGGTGGCCGCGGCGCTGACCCGGGCCGGCTACGCCACCACCACGACCACCACGCCGGCGGGCGGACCCGTCCACGGCGTGCAGATCTGTCAGCACCACTGTCCGGTCTCGCACGTCGCCGAGGAGTTCCCGGAGCTGTGCCAGACCGAGCGTGAGGCGTTCGCCGAGATCCTGGGCACCCACGTCCAGCGGCTGGCCACGATCGTCAACGGCGACTGCGCCTGCACCACCCACGTACCACTCGCCAAGGAACTTCGGCACACAGCCCGCGCCGAAGCCGCCACCACAACCCAAGGAGCGTCGACATGACCGCTACCCCCGAGACCTCGGTCGCCAAGGCCGAGCCGTTGACCCAGGACGAGACCATCGCCTCGCTCGGGAAGTACGGGTACGGCTGGTCGGACTCCGACGTCGCCGGTGCCAGCGCGCAGCGCGGGCTGTCCGAGGCAGTGGTCCGTGACATCTCGGCGAAGAAGAGCGAGCCGGAGTGGATGCTCGAGACCCGGCTGCGGGCACTGCGCACCTTCGACAAGAAGCCGATGCCCAACTGGGGCTCAGACCTCGACGGCATCCACTTCGACAACATCAAGTACTTCGTGCGGTCCAGCGAGAAGCAGGCCGCCACGTGGGACGATCTGCCCGCCGACATCAAGAACACCTACGACAAGCTCGGCATCCCCGAGGCCGAGAAGCAGCGCCTGGTGTCCGGTGTCGCCGCGCAGTACGAGTCCGAGGTGGTCTACCACTCCATCCGTGAGGACCTCGAGGCCCAGGGCGTCATCTTCCTGGACACCGACACCGCCCTCAAGGAGCACCCGGAGCTCTTCAAGCAGTACTTCGGCACGGTGATCCCGGCGGGCGACAACAAGTTCTCGGCGCTCAACACCGCGGTGTGGTCGGGCGGGTCGTTCATCTACGTGCCCAAGGGCGTGCACGTCGACATCCCGCTGCAGGCCTACTTCCGGATCAACACCGAGAACATGGGCCAGTTCGAGCGGACGCTGATCATCGTCGACGAGGACGCCTACGTGCACTACGTCGAGGGCTGTACCGCGCCGATCTACAAGAGCGACTCGCTGCACTCGGCGGTCGTCGAGATCATCGTCAAGCCCGGCGGCCGGTGCCGCTACACCACCATCCAGAACTGGTCGAACAACGTCTACAACCTGGTCACCAAGCGGGCCAGGGCCGAGGCGGGCGCCACCATGGAGTGGGTCGACGGCAACATCGGCTCCAAGGTCACGATGAAGTACCCGGCCGTGTGGATGACCGGTGAGCACGCCAAGGGTGAGGTGCTCTCGGTGGCGTTCGCCGGCGAGGGTCAGCACCAGGACACCGGTGCCAAGATGCTGCACCTGGCGCCGCACACGTCGTCCAACATCGTGTCCAAGTCGGTCGCCCGCGGCGGCGGCCGGGCGTCCTACCGCGGCCTGGTCCAGGTCAACAAGGGCGCCTACGGTTCCCGTGCGAGCGTCAAGTGCGATGCGCTGCTGGTCGACACGATCAGCCGGTCGGACACCTACCCGTACGTCGACATCCGCGAGGACGACGTCACGATGGGCCACGAGGCCACGGTGTCCAAGGTCAGCCAGGACCAGTTGTTCTACCTGATGAGCCGCGGCCTCACCGAGGACGAGGCGATGGCGATGGTGGTGCGCGGGTTCGTCGAGCCGATCGCCAAGGAACTGCCGATGGAGTACGCGCTGGAGCTCAACCGACTGATCGAGCTGCAGATGGAAGGCGCGGTCGGCTGATGGGGGCGAGCGAAGCGACGGGGAACAGGCAGTGACTGAGACGAACCTGACCACCGCCGTCGAGGGAGGCACGAAGCCGGGCTCGGCCCTCGCAGGCGCCAACAAGGGTGAGCAGTTCGCGTCGTTCGACGTGGCCGCCTTCGAGGTGCCCGGCGGCCGCGACGAGCTGTGGCGGTTCACCCCGCTGCGGCGGCTGCGCGGGCTGCACGACGGCTCGGCTCCCGCGACCGGGCGCGCCGCGATCGAGGTCACGGAGCGGCCCGGCGTGACGGTCGAGACGGTGCAGCGCGGTGACGACCGGCTCGGCCAGGCCGGGGTGCCTGCTGATCGTGTTGCGGCGCAAGCTTTCTCGTCGTTCGAATCCGCGACCATCGTGACGGTCGCGCGCGGCACCGAGGTGGCCGAGCCGATCGAGGTCGTCGTCAACGGCCCGGGCGAGGGCGCAGTGGCGTACGGACACCTGCAGATCCGCGTCGAGGAACTGGCCAGGGCCATCGTCGTCGTCGACCTGCGCGGCAGCGGAACCTACGCCGACAACGTCGAGATCCTCGTCGGCGACTCCGCCGGCGTCGGGGTGATCTGGATCGCCGACTGGGCCGACGACATGGTCCACGTCAGCGCGCATCACGCCCGGTTGGGCCGCGACGCCGTGCTCGGACACGTCAACGTCACCCTCGGTGGGGATGTCGTGCGCACCACGGCGACGGTGCGGTACACCGGCCCAGGCGGCGAAGCCCAGATGCTCGGCACCTACTTCGCCGACGACGGCCAGCACTTCGAGTCGCGACTGCTCGTCGACCACTCGCAGCCCAACTGCAAGTCCGACGTGCTCTACAAGGGCGCACTGCAGGGCGATCCGGACTCCGACCGGCCCGACGCGCACACGGTGTGGATCGGCGACGTGCTGATCCGCGCCGAGGCCACCGGCACCGACACCTTCGAGGTCAACCGCAACCTGGTGCTGACCGACGGGGCCCGCGCCGACTCGGTGCCGAACCTGGAGATCGAGACCGGCGAGATCGTCGGCGCCGGACATGCCAGCGCCACAGGGCGTTTCGACGACGAGCAGTTGTTCTACCTGAGGGCGCGCGGCATCCCCGAGGAGCAGGCCCGCCGGCTGGTGGTGCGCGGATTCTTCGGCGAGATCATCGCCAAGATCGCCGTGCCCGCCGTGCGCGAGCGCCTCACCGAAGCCATCGAACGAGAACTAGCGATCACGGAATCGAGAAGTAGCTGACATGACCACACTGGAAGTCAAGGACCTGCACGTCTCCGTCGTCTCCGCCGAGGACGGGACCGACATCCCGATCCTCAAGGGCGTCAACCTCACCGTGAAGTCGGGGGAGACCCACGCGGTGATGGGGCCCAACGGTTCGGGCAAGTCGACGCTGTCCTACGCGATCGCCGGGCACCCCAAGTACACCGTGACGTCCGGCTCGATCACCCTGGACGGCGAGGACGTCCTGGAGATGAGCATCGACGAGCGCGCCAGGGCAGGACTGTTCCTGGCCATGCAGTACCCGATCGAGGTGCCCGGGGTGTCGATGTCGAACTTCCTGCGCACCGCGGCCACCGCGGTGCGGGGCGAGGCGCCGAAGCTGCGGCACTGGGTCAAAGAGGTCAAGACCGCGATGAGCGACCTCGACATCGACCCGACGTTCTCCGAGCGCAGCGTCAACGAGGGCTTCTCCGGCGGCGAGAAGAAGCGTCACGAGATCCTGCAGCTCGGTCTGCTGAAGCCGAAGATCGCGATCCTCGACGAGACCGACTCGGGTCTCGACGTCGACGCGCTGCGCATCGTCAGCGAGGGTGTGAATCGCTACGCGGAGGCCGAGAACGGCGGCGTGCTGCTCATCACGCACTACACCCGGATCCTGCGCTACATCCAGCCCCAGTTCGTCCACGTGTTCGTCGGTGGCCGGATCATCGAGTCGGGCGGCCCCGAGCTGGCCGACGAGCTCGAGGAGAACGGCTACGAACGCTTCACCCACGCTCCGGCGGCGGGATCCTAGGCGGCGCGATGACGGCCTCCACGGAACGCCCGGCCCTGGCGGTGGACCTCGAGACGGTTCGGGCGGACTTCCCGATCCTGTCGCGGGTGATGCGCGGCGGGAACCAGCTGGCGTACCTCGATTCCGGTGCGACGTCGCAGAAGCCGCGGCAGGTGCTCGACGCCGAGCGTGACTTCCTCACCACGTCCAACGGTGCGGTGCACCGCGGTGCGCACCAGCTGATGGAGGAGTCCACCGACGCCTACGAGCAGGGCCGCGCCGACATCGCGGCGTTCGTCGGCGCCGACACCGACGAGCTGGTGTTCACCAAGAACGCCACCGAGTCGATCAACCTGGTGTCCTACGCGTTGGGGGACAACAGGTTCGAGGGCCGCGCCGTCGGGCCCGGCGACGTCATCGTCACCACCGAGCTCGAGCACCACGCCAACCTGATCCCGTGGCAGGAGTTGGCCCGCCGCACCGGTGCCACGCTGCGCTGGTACGGCGTGACCGAGGACGGGCGCATCGACCTCGACTCGTTGCAGCTCGACGAGCGCGTGAAGATCGTCGCGTTCAGCCACCACTCCAATGTCACCGGAGCGATCGCCCCGGTCGCCGAGCTGGTGGCGCGGGCCAAGCAGGTCGGCGCGCTCACGCTGCTGGACGCCTGCCAGTCGGTGCCGCACCAGGCCGTCGACTTCCACGCGCTCGACGTCGACTACGCCGCGTTCTCGGGGCACAAGATGCTGGGCCCCACCGGAATCGGTGTGCTCTACGGCCGTCGTGAGCTGCTCGATGCGATGCCGCCCTTCATCACCGGCGGGTCGATGATCGAGACCGTCACGATGGAGGCCACCACCTACGCCCCGGCGCCGCAGCGCTTCGAGGCGGGCACCCCGATGACGTCACAGGTCGTCGGATTGGCCGCTGCCGCCCGCTATCTCGATGCGCTGGGCATGGACGCCGTCGAGGCGCACGAGGCCCGACTGGTCGAAGCCGCCCTCGACGGGCTGGCCGGCATTCCGGGTGTCCGGGTCGTCGGGCCGACCGACATGGCCGACCGTGGTTCGCCGGTGAGCTTCGTCGTCGACGGCGTGCACGCCCACGACGTCGGGCAGGTGCTCGACGACGAGGGCGTCGCCGTGCGGGTGGGGCACCACTGCGCGTGGCCGCTGCACCGCCGGTTCGGGATCCATGCCACCGCCAGGGCGTCCTTCGCGGTGTACAACACGCCCGACGAGGTGGACCGGTTGGTCGCGGGGATCAAGCGGGCCGTCGAGTTCTTCGGGCGGGATTGAGCGCACCGTGCGGATGGAGCAGATGTACCAGGAGGTGATCCTGGACCACTACAAACACCCGCACCACCGCGGACTGCGCGAACCCTTCGGCGCCGAGGTGCACCACGTGAACCCGACGTGCGGTGACGAGGTCACGCTGCGGGTGGCGCTGTCGGAGGATGGCGGGACGGTCGAGGACATCTCCTACGACGGTCAGGGCTGCTCCATCAGCCAGGCCGCGACGTCGGTGCTCACCGACCAGGTGATCGGCCAGAGTGTCGACCAGGCACTGTCGACGGTCGCGGCGTTCACCGAGATGGTGTCGTCGCGCGGCGCCGTCGAGGGCGACGAGGACGTGATCGGCGACGGCGTGGCATTCGCGGGCGTGGCCAAATACCCGGCGAGGGTGAAGTGTGCGCTGCTGGGCTGGACGGCTTTCAAGGCCGCGCTGGCGCAGGCGTCAGAAGAATTCGAGGAGGCAGGATGACCGCACCCGATGAGCTGTTGGCCGATCTGGAGGAGGCGATGCGTGACGTCGTCGATCCCGAACTCGGCATCAACGTCGTCGACCTTGGCCTGGTGTACGGGCTGAACATCGAGGAGGGCGACGGCGGCAACGTCGCGCTGATCGACATGACGCTGACCTCGGCGGCGTGCCCGTTGACCGATGTGATCGAGGACCAGTCGCGCAACGCACTCGTGGGTGCGGGGCTGGTCGACGAGATCAAGATCAACTGGGTGTGGAATCCACCGTGGGGTCCGGACAAGATCACCGAGGACGGCCGCGAACAGCTGCGGGCGCTCGGCTTCACCGTCTGACGCGTCGAATCTGCCGGTCAGCCGGCCGCACCGGGGCACAATGACCGGATGGTCACCGTACCTGCGGCGGTGTGGCGTGGCGGACCCGTCGCGCGGGCGCTGATCGTCGGCGCCGCGGTCGGCGTGTTCCTCGGTGTGCTCGCCTGGCTCGACTCGGGGCAGGTCGTGGCCGGCGTGGTCGTCACCGTCGTCGTGGGCGGGGCCTACGGCATCGTGATGCAACGCCGGATGGCGCGGTTCTGGCCGGGCGCCGCGGCGCTCACCGGCGACGAGCGGGTTGCCGTCGCCCGCGCCGCACGCCGTGGCGAACCGGTCGGATCACCGCGCCTGGGGCAGGCGCTCGCCGAGTACGGATCGGGGATGCGCGCGGCTGCCGAGACGGCCCGGCCGTACCGCTGGCTGATCCCGTTCGTCCTCGTCGTCGGGGTGGTGATGGCCGTGTGGGACGCGTTCTACGGCACCTGGGGCAACGCCGTGGTCTCGGCGATCTATCTCGCGCTGCTGCTGCTGGAGGTGTTCTGGTGGCCGCGGCGACAGCGGCAGCTGCTGGCCAACGCCGATCGCGCCGCGGTCGGGTAATCATTTCGTATGAGCCCCGATTACGTCGCCACCCGCAGGCAGCTGCGCGGTGTCGCCGAGAGCCTGATCGCCGGTCCGCAGCATCGCGCGGCGGGCACCATCCGCCTGGCGGTGCGGCCCGACGGCTTCACCGGTGTCTCGCTGCCGATCGCCGTGCAGGGCACGGAGCTGGTGTGGCCGCAGGGCAGCGCCGCGCTGGCCGGGCCGGTCGGTGCGCTCGCCACCGCCGCGGGCGTCACGGCCGGTCCGCCCGAAGGTGTCTACGACATCGTCGACCCACTGGCCGCCGATGCGGTGCTCGACATCGACCCGGCGGCGGCCGATCTGCTGTACCGCAGCCTCTACGCCGGTGGCTTCGCCATCAAACATGCTCTGCCCGAACAGCATCCGGTGCTCTGGCCGGAGCACTTCGACGTCGCGGCCACCGAGGGCGAGGTGAACTACGGCGTCTCGGCCGGCGACGACCACCACCCCTCGCCGTATGCCTACGTGGGCCCGTGGACCGCACGGCACGGCGCATTCTGGAACGCACCGTTCGGGGCGCTGCTGGCCCTCGACCCCGCCGACGACGTGGACGAACTGTCCCGGCGGATCGCGGATTTCTTCACCGAGGGCTGCGCCCGCGCCTCCGACCGCTGACCCGCAGGCAGGCGTGAACCGGCCGGCCGGCGGGAACAAGCATGTGGAACCCAACGTTAGGACAGTCGTGACAACGCAAGACATCACCGCAGAACAGTTCAACGACACCATCAACGACAACGACATCGTGCTGGTGGACTTCTGGGCGTCGTGGTGCGGGCCGTGTCGCGCGTTCGCGCCCACCTTCGCGGCCTCGGCCGAGAAGCACCCCGACGTCGTGCACGCCAAGGTGGACACCGAGGCCGAGCAGGAGCTGGCGCAGGCCGCCGACATCCGCTCGATCCCGACCCTGATGGTGTTCAAGAAGGGCAAGCTGGTGTTCAACCAGGCCGGCGCGCTGCCGCCGGCGGCTCTGGAGGACCTGGTGCAGAAGGTCAGGGAGTTCGACGTCGACGCGGCGATCGCCGCCCAGGACGACGGCGCGCAGGCCTAGCTGCCCGGGGGCTCGCGCCTGGCCCCGCGATAGCGTGCTCGGGTGACCGAAGCACAGCAGTTCGTCCTCGTCGACCGGCCGCGCCCGCAGGTGGCGCTGGTGACGCTCAACCGGCCCGAACGCATGAACTCGATGGCGTTCGACGTGATGGTTCCGCTGCGCGACGTGCTCGCCGAGCTGAGCCACGACAACTCGGTGCGCGCGGTGGTGCTCACCGGCGCGGGACGGGGCTTCTCCTCGGGAGCCGACCACAAGTCGGCAGGTTCGGTGCCGCACATCGACGGGCTCACCCGGCCGACGTTCGCGCTGCGGTCGATGGAGGTCCTCGACGAGGTGATCCTGGCGCTGCGCAAGCTCCACCAGCCGGTGATCGCGGCGGTCAACGGCGCCGCGATCGGCGGTGGGCTGTGTCTGGCGCTGGCCGCCGACATCCGCGTCGCGGCCACCGGCGCCTACTTCCGCGCCGCGGGCATCAACAACGGCCTGACGGCCAGCGAGCTGGGCCTGTCCTACCTGCTGCCCCGCGCGATCGGCTCGTCGCGGGCGTTCGAGATCATGCTCACCGGCCGTGACGTCGACAGCGCGGAGGCCGAGCGGATCGGCTTGGTGTCCCGGACGGTGCCCGAGGACGAGCTGCTCGAGGCGTGCTTCGACATGGCCGAGGGCATCGCCGCGTTCTCCCGCCCCGGTGTCGAGCTGACCAAGCGCACGCTGTGGTCCGGGCTGGACGCAGGCAGCCTCGAGGGGCACATGCAGGCCGAGGGGCTGGGGCAGCTGTTCGTGCGCCTGCTGACCGCCAACTTCGAGGAGGCGGTCGCCGCGCGTGCGGAGAAACGCCCCGCGGTGTTCACCGACGACAAGCCCTAGCCGCGTCCCCGGGACGGTGTGACGGCCGTCATCGGGTTGGCGTCTCCGGCCGGGCTGCGACTACCCTTGATGGGCTCACGGCTATCCGTGAACTCACCACATCAGCACCCCGCTTAGGAGCAGCCGTGATCACCGCAACGGACCTCGAGGTCCGCGCCGGGGCGCGCACCCTGCTCTCCACCGACGGCGCCGCGCTTCGCGTGCAGCCGGGCGACCGCATCGGTCTGGTGGGCCGCAACGGCGCGGGCAAGACCACCACCATGCGCATCCTGGCCGGCGAGGGCGAGCCGTACGCCGGCACGATCGCCAGGACAGGCGAGATCGGTTACCTGCCACAGGATCCTCGCGAAGGTGACCTCGACATGTTGGCGCGCGACCGGGTGCTCTCGGCCCGGGGTCTGGACACCCTGCTGGCCGACCTGGAGAAGCAACAGCTCCTGATGGCCGAGGTCGCCGATGACGCCACCCGGGACAAGGCGGTGCGTCGCTACGGTCAGCTCGAGGAGCGCTTCGCCGCGCTGGGTGGTTACGCCGCCGAGAGCGAAGCGGCGCGGATCTGCGCGAGCCTCGGCCTGGCCGAGCGGATCCTGACGCAACCACTGCGGACGCTGTCCGGCGGTCAGCGACGACGGGTCGAACTGGCCCGCATCCTCTTCGCGGCATCCGACACGGGTTCGGGTTCGGACACCACGCTCCTGCTCGACGAGCCGACCAACCACCTCGATGCCGACTCCATCGGCTGGTTGCGCGCCTTTCTGCAGAACCACTCCGGTGGGCTCGTGGTGATCAGTCACGACGTGGACCTGCTCGCCGACGTCGTCAACCGGGTGTGGTTCCTCGACGCGGTCCGCGGGGAGGCCGACGTCTACAACATGGGCTGGCAGAAGTATCTCGACGCCCGCGCCACCGACGAGCAGCGTCGCCGCCGGGAACGGGCGAACGCGGAGAAGAAGGCGTCCGCGCTGCGTACCCAGGCCGCCAAGATGGGCGCCAAGGCCACCAAAGCCGTCGCCGCGCAGAACATGCTGCGCCGCGCCGAGCGGATGATCGCCGAGCTCGACGACGAGCGGGTGGCCGACAAGGTTGCGAAGATCCGGTTCCCGACGCCTGCGGTGTGCGGTCGGACGCCGTTGGTGGCCAAGGGGCTGACCAAGACCTACGGTTCGCTGGAGATCTTCACCGGCGTCGACCTGGCGATCGACAAGGGCTCGCGCGTCGTCGTACTCGGCCTCAACGGTGCGGGCAAGACGACGCTGCTGAGGATCCTGGCCGGAGTGGAGAAAGCCGACGCCGGTGCCATCGAACCCGGCCACGGCCTGAAGATCGGATACTTCGCCCAAGAGCACGACACCATCGACGGGAACGCCTCGGTGTGGGAGAACATCCGTTATGCCGCCCCCGACACCGGCGAACAGGATCTGCGAGGCCTGTTGGGCGCGTTCATGTTCAGCGGTGCGCAGCTGGACCAGCCGGCCGGCACACTCTCCGGCGGCGAGAAGACCCGGCTGGCGCTCGCCGGACTGGTCGCGTCCACGGCGAACGTCCTCCTGCTCGACGAGCCGACGAACAACCTCGACCCCGCATCGCGTGAACAGGTGCTCGACGCGCTGCGCAGCTACGTCGGCGCCGTCGTCCTGGTGACGCACGACCCGGGCGCCGCCGAGGCCCTCGACCCGCAGCGGGTGGTGTTGTTGCCCGATGGCACCGAGGACTTCTGGTCCGACGAGTACCGCGATCTCATCGAACTGGCGTAGCCAGAAAGCGAACCCTTTGTGGAATTCGCCCCGCCTCTTGGTTGACAGTTCCTAACCTGGGTACTCGTCGGGACAGTCGGGGCTAACACGGCGGGGAGATGTCGATGAAAGATGCCAACAAGTCCCGGGAGCAGTTGCTGACGGAGCTTCGTAGCGCATACGAAAGCGGAGCGAGCATTCGCTCCCTGGTGACCAAAACGGGCCGGTCCTACGGGTCGGTGCACAGCATGCTGCGCGAAGCGGGTGTCACGATGCGCAGCCGGGGCGGGCCGAATCACCGGACCCGCCGCGCCAGTTGACGATCACTGCTGCCGCACCGACGCCTCGACGAGGTCCAGCACCGCGCTGAGTTTCTCGGGGTCGTCGCCTGACGCGAGTCGTGCGACGATGCCGTCGAGAACCAGATCCAGATACACGTGCAGCACCTCGCTGGGAACGTCGTCGCGCAACCGGCCGGCCTGCTTCTGGCGACGCAACCGCGCGGTGATCGCCGTGGTCAACTCCGCCGACCGCTCCGACCACCCCTGGTGGAAGGCGGGGTCGTTGCGGAGTTTGCGGGCGATCTCCAGCCGGGTGGCCAGCCAGTCGAACTGCTCGGGTGCCGCGAGCAAGTCGCGCATCACCTGGATGAGGCCCTCGCGCGACGCCACCTCCGCCATCCGCTCGGCGTCCTCACGGGCGAGTTCGAAGAACAGCGTGTCCTTGTCCCGGAAGTGATGGAAGATCGCGCCGCGCGACAGCCCGATGGTCTGTTCGAGCCGCCGCACGGTCGCGTTCTCGTACCCGTTCTCGGCGAAGCAGCGTCGAGCGCCGTCGAGGATCTGGCGGCGGCGGGCCGCCAGATGGTCGTCCGTTACCCGCGGCAAGGGTCAACTCCTCGTGCAGCGCTCGCCGGCACGTGCTACTTGGACCGCAGCATGTTGCGCAGCACGTACTGCAGGATGCCGCCGTTGCGGTAGTAGTCCGCCTCCCCGGGGGTGTCGATCCGGACCACGGCGTCGAACTCGATGGGATCCCCACCGTCCTTGGTGGCCTTGACGTGCACGGTCTTGGGCGTCTTGCCCTCGTTGAGGTCCTCGATCCCGGTGATGTCGAAGGTCTCGGTGCCGTCCAGCTTCAACGACGCCGCCGACTCGCCCTCGGGGAACTGCAGCGGGATCACGCCCATGCCGATCAGGTTCGACCGGTGAATGCGCTCGAAGGACTCGACGATCACCGCGCGCACACCGAGCAGCGACGTGCCCTTGGCCGCCCAGTCGCGCGACGACCCGGACCCGTACTCCTTGCCGCCCAGCACGACCAGGGGAGTGCCCTGCTCAGCGTAGTTCTGCGCGGCGTCGTAGATGAACGCCTGCGGCGCGTCATCCTGGGTGAAATCGCGGGTGTAGCCGCCGGATACGTCGTCGAGCAACTGGTTCTTCAGCCGGATGTTGGCGAAGGTACCGCGGATCATCACCTCGTGATTGCCGCGGCGCGACCCGTAGGAGTTGTAGTCGTTCTTGTCCACGCCGTGTTCGTCCAGATACTCCGCCGCGGGGGTGCCGGGCTTGATGCTGCCCGCCGGCGAGATGTGGTCGGTGGTCACCGAGTCGCCCAGAAGGGCCAGGACGCGGGCACCGGTGATGTCGGTGACCGGCTCGGGCTCGGCGGGCATCCCGTCGAAGTACGGAGGCTTGCGCACGTACGTCGAATCCTGGTCCCAGTCGAACGTGTCACCGCTGGGCGTGGGCAGGTTGCGCCACCGCTCGTCGCCCTTGAACACGTCGGCGTAGTTCTTGACGAACATCTCGGTGTTGATCGCCGAGGCGATGGTGTCGGTGATGTCCTGCTGCGTCGGCCAGATGTCCTTGAGGAACACGTCGTTGCCGTCGTCGTCCTGCCCCAGCGGGTCGGACTCGAAGTCGAAGTCCATGGTGCCGGCCAGCGCGTAGGAGATGACCAGCGGCGGAGAGGCCAGGTAGTTCATCTTCACGTCGGGGTTGATCCGACCCTCGAAGTTGCGGTTGCCGGACAGCACCGCGGTGACCGACAGGTCGGCGTCGTTGATCGCCTTGCTGACGTCCTCCGGCAGCGGACCGGAGTTACCGATGCAGGTGGTGCACCCGTACCCGACCAGGTAGAAGCCGAGCTTCTCCAGGTAGGGCCACAATCCGGCCTTGTCGTAGTAGTCGGTGACCACCTGCGAACCCGGCGCCATCGTGGTCTTCACCCACGGCTTGGTGGTCAGGCCCTTCTCGACGGCGTTCTTGGCCAGCAGCGCCGCCCCGATCATCACCTCGGGGTTGGAGGTGTTCGTGCAGGACGTGATCGCCGCGATCACCACCGCGCCGTGGTCGATGATGCAGTTGCCCACCTCGGCGGACTCGATCTTCACCGGCTTGCTCGGCCGGCCCTCGGCGCCGTTGGCTGCGGAGGGTCGCGCGTCCACCGACTTCTCGTCGGCGAACGACAGCGACACCGGGTCACTGCCTGGGAACGTCTCCTCGACCGCCTCGTCGACGTTGGAGTGCTCGGCGGAGTTGCCGTTCTCGACGTAGTTGTGGATGTCCTTGCGGAACGCCGACTTCGCGTCGTCGAGAGCGATGCGGTCCTGCGGGCGCTTGGGCCCGGCGATCGAGGGCACGACGTCGGCCAGGTCGAGTTCCAGGTACTCGGAGAACTTCGGCTCGCGGGACGGGTCGTGCCACATGCCCTGTTCCTTGGCGTACGCCTCGACCAGCGCCAGCTTCTCCTCGCTGCGACCGGTCATCCGCAGGTAGTCGATCGTCACCTCGTCGATCGGGAAGATGGCTGCGGTGGAGCCGAACTCGGGGCTCATGTTGCCCAACGTGGCCCGGTTGGCCAGCGGCACCTCGGCGACGCCCTCACCGTAGAACTCGACGAACTTGCCGACCACGCCGTGCTTGCGCAGCATCTCGGTGACCGTGAGCACCACGTCGGTGGCGGTCACGCCGGGGCGGCGCTCGCCCGACAGCTTGAAACCGACGACGCGGGGGATGAGCATCGACACCGGCTGGCCCAACATCGCGGCCTCGGCCTCGATGCCGCCGACGCCCCAGCCCAGCACGCCGACGCCGTTCTCCATGGTGGTGTGGCTGTCGGTGCCCACGCAGGTGTCGGGGTAGGCCACCCCGTCGCGCTCCATGACGACCGAGGCCAGGTACTCGATGTTGACCTGGTGGACGATGCCGGTGCCGGGCGGGACGACCTTGAAGTCGTCGAAGGCGCCCTGTCCCCAGCGCAGGAACTGGTAGCGCTCGCCGTTGCGCTCGTACTCGATCTCCACGTTGCGCTCGAAGGCGTTCGCGGTGCCGAACAGGTCGGCGATCACCGAGTGGTCGATCACCAGGTCGGCCGGCGCCAGCGGGTTGACCTGCTGCGGGTCGCCGCCCAGGTCGCCGACGGCCTCACGCATGGTGGCCAGGTCGACGATGCACGGCACGCCGGTGAAGTCCTGCATGATCACGCGCGCCGGGGTGAACTGGATCTCGATGCTGGGATCGGCCTCCGGGTCCCACTTGGCGATCGCCTCGATGTGGTCCTTGGTGATGTTGGTGCCGTCCTCGGTGCGCAGCAGGTTCTCCGCGAGCACCTTGAGGCTGTAGGGCAGCTTGTCGGTGCCCTCCACCGCGTCGAGGCGGTAGATCTCGTAGTTTTTGTCCCCGACTGTCAGCGTGTCGCGGGCTCCGAACGAATTCGGCGAATCCTTGCTGCTCACTTCAACTCCCGGCTGTCAACGTGCCGCGACGGGCTGTGTCGGCGGCGTTCCGATTCTAACAGTACGCTTGTCCTGCAAAGAACCCAAGGGGGGTTTGTCCAGTCTCGTCGCCCCCGGTGGCGCGTGCCACCGGACGGGTACCCACCCTCGTACCGGGGACTCACCCGAATCGCTTCCTTGCTTCCGCGCCGACCCCTTCCCCGGGTCGCTTCGCTCCTGCCCGCCGACCCCTTCCCAAGGTCGCTTCGCTCCTGCCCGCCGACCCCTTCCCCGGGTCGCTTCGCTCCTGCCCGCCGGACCGATTCGGTACCTTCCTCCTGTGACCGGACCTCACGTGCCGCCGTTCCTGCCCGCCTTCATCCCGCAGGAGTTGTGTCAGACCGTCGGCGTGGACCCCGCGCAGCCCGGGGCCATCGCCACGTGCGTCGACATCGTCCGCACCGACGTGGACGGGGACGGCGTGAGCGCCCGGGGCGCCTCGCCCGAACAGGTCGCGGCGCTGCAACAGGTGGTCGCCGACGCCCGGGCCGACGGCATCGACCTCAAGGTCGTCGTCCTGGACCGCAACCCCGCGATCGACACACCGCTGCGCGACGTCGCCACCGAGATCGGCGAGGCCTACCCGGATTCGACAGTGCTCGTCCTGAGCCCTTCCTATGCCGGCACGTACAGCACGACGTTCGACCGCGTCACGCTCGAGGCGGGCCAGGACCTCGCCAAGACCGGCGACCCGGTGCAGTCGTCCGCCAATTTCGTCAGCCAGTTGCAAACCGGGGATTTCCCCTGGACGGCATTGACGATTGTGCTTGTCGTCGGGGTGGTCGCGGCTACCGTTGCCACGCGGTTGCTGCAGATACGTGGCAAACGTGCTCATGCACGTCGAAAAACGGAAAGCGTTGTGCAGCAGCCCTAGTGGCAGCGCCGCGGTGATGGCGGCAAATTATAAACATCACAATTCGGTCACGCCCAATTCAATTACAAGCGTGTAATTTGTGACTTAAGTTTCTTTAGCGTCCATTGTGACGTACGGTGCGTTCGGTGCCTATTGATGCAGTTGTGCAGGATGTGACTGACGCGATCAGAGGTGCCGCTGTGACTGCGTATCGCCGCGCATCCGTTGATCTCGAGGAGACCTGAGTCGACATGAGACCCTTCTCTCGCGCCTCGGCGTACCGGATCTGCGCTCTACCCCTTGCTGCGGGCATGCTGGTCGCCACCGCACTGTGGAGCGGCCCGGTGGCCGCGGCGGACCCCAGCGGCGCCGCCGGAGTGGCCGGCCTGGTGGCGGAGGTCGCCAACGCCAACCAGGAACTGCAGGAACTCGGCGCCGCCGTGCAGGCCCAGCAGGAGAGCGTGAACAAGGCGATCGTCGACGTACAGAACGCCCGCGATGCGGCCGCCGCCGCCCAGCGCGAGGTCGAGGCCAGCCGCACCGGCATCGAGGACGCCAACATCGCCATCGCCGCCGCCCAGAAGCGCTTCGACACCTTCGCGGCGGCCACCTACGTCAACGGCCCGTCGAGCTCGTACTTGACCGCGTCCGACCCGGCGGACGTCATCTCCACCGCCGCCACCGGACAGGCGCTCTCGACCAGTTCGCAGCAGGTGCTCGCGAATCTGCAGCGGGCCCGCACCGAGCAGGTGAACAGGGAGTCGGCGGCACGGCTGGCCAAGCAGAAGGCCGACGAGGCCGCGACCGCCGCGCAGGTCAGCCAGGATGCCGCGGTGACGGCGCTGACGCAGGCTCAGGGCACCTTCGGCTCCCAGCAGGCTGAGCTGACCCGGCTCACCGCCGAGCGGAGTGCCGCCCAGGCGCGGCTCGAGCAGGCCAGGGCGGCGAATCCCGGACCGGCGCCCGCTGGCGCGCCTGCGCCGCTCGCCCGCAACACCGATCCCGCGGGCAACTGGGACCGCACCGCAGCGACGGCGCCCGGAGGCGCGAAATGGGACACCGCGTGGGATCCCACCCTGCCGGCGATCCCCAGCGCATTCGTCAGCGGCGACCCGATCGCGATCATCAACGCCGTCCTCGGCATCGCGGCGACGTCGGGCCAGGTGACTCAGCAGATGGGCCGCGGGTTCCTGCAGAAGCTGGGCCTGCTGCCAACACCGACGGGTTACACCAACGGCGCAATTCCGCGAGTTTACGGTCGTCAAGCGGTCGAGTTGGCGATCAGGCGAGGGATGTCTCAGCTGGGGGTGCCTTACTCGTGGGGCGGCGGCAACGCTGCGGGGCCGAGCCGCGGAATCGATTCCGGTGCAAACACAGTCGGATTCGACTGCTCCGGACTCATCCTGTACATGTTCGCCGGCGTCGGCATCAAACTCGACCATTACTCGGGATCGCAATACAACGCGGGACGCAAGGTTCCATCGGCCCAGATGAGGCGCGGTGATCTCATTCCATACGGTCCCGACGCGAGCCAACACATCGCCGTGTACCTCGGCGACGGTACGATGCTCGAGGCGCCCTACACGGGTTCGGTCGTCAAGATCTCGCCGGTGCGGACCAGTGGTATGACGCCGTACGTGACCCGTCTCATCGAGTGGTGAACCGGGTGCTCCTGTTCTTCCGCAATACTTTCGGCTGCGCGAAGCGTCTCGGCCTGCTGATTGCGGCGATCGCGCTGGCGTTCGGCCTGGCGGTGCCCGCCACCGCCGCGCCCGACGACGGCCAGTGGGATCCCACGCTGCCGAAGCTGATCAGCGCCGGCGCACCCGGTGACCCGCTCGCCATCGCCAACGCGTCGCTGGCGGCCACCGCGCAGGCCACCGAGGTCACCATGGGCCTCGGCAAGAAGTTCCTGCAGAACATCGGACTGGCACCCAAGGACGCCGTGCCCGCCGGTGTGGCGCCCGGCGTGGTGCGCGGCCCGCAGGCCGTCGAGTACGCCATCCGCCGCGGCGCTTCCCAGATGGGTGTGCCCTACTCCTGGGGCGGCGGCAAGCCCAACGGCCCCAGCCGAGGCATCGACTCCGGAGCGAACACCGTCGGCTTCGACTGCTCGGGATTCACCCAGTTCTCGTTCGCCGGGGTGGGCGTGCTCATCCCGAAGTACTCCGGCGACCAGTACGACACCGGCCGCAAGGTGCCCGTCGCGCAGGCCAGACGTGGCGACCTATTGTTCTGGGGGCCTGGCGGCACACAACACGTCGCGATATATCTCGGAAACGGCCAACTCCTGGAGGCGGCGAGTAGTAAAGGCAGGGTGAGTGTCAATCCCCTACGCACCGCCGGTCTGCAACCGTACGCGACACGGATCATCGAGTACTGACCGCAACCTGAGGGCAGCCTGAGGCATCGTGGGCGACGTCGACGGATTCCGGACTGCCTGGAATAGTTGACGGCGGGCACCTGACCGGCCCGGCAGAATGCGTGTTGACGCAGTGAAAACGGCGTCGTGACCAGACAGCACATTGGGAGGATCTTGATGACGTCACCGAGTGGTCCGCCGCAGGGCGCCGGAGCGCACCCCGGCTCGGCCCCGGCGCAGGGTTACGCTCCCGCCCCGACCGGAACCCAGCCCCCCGCACCGCCCGGACACAACGGCGGCCTCCAGGGTGAAGTGCACACGCTGGAACGGGCCATCTTCGAGGTCAAGCGGATCATCGTCGGTCAGGACCGGCTCGTCGAGCGGATGCTCGCCGGTCTGCTCGCCAAGGGTCACGTGCTGCTCGAGGGTGTCCCCGGCGTCGCCAAGACCCTCGCGGTGGAGACTTTCGCCAAGGTCGTCGGCGGCACCTTCGCGCGCATCCAGTTCACCCCCGACCTGGTGCCCACCGACATCGTCGGCACGCGGATCTACCGCGTCGGCAAAGAGGAGTTCGACATCGAACTCGGCCCTGTGGTGGTCAACTTCCTGCTGGCCGACGAGATCAACCGCGCACCCGCCAAAGTGCAGTCCGCCCTGCTCGAGGTGATGGCCGAGCGCAAGATCTCCATGGGCGGCAGGACGTTCCCGCTGCCCAACCCGTTCCTGGTGATGGCCACGCAGAACCCCATCGAGCAGGAGGGCGTCTACGCACTGCCCGAGGCCCAGCGCGACCGGTTCCTGTTCAAGCTGAACATCGACTACCCCACGCCGGAGGAGGAGCGCGAGATCATCTACCGGATGGGCGTGAAGCCCCCGGAGCCCAAGCAGATCCTCAACCCCGGTGACCTCATCCGGCTGCAGGACGTCGCCGCCAACACCTTCGTCCACCACGCACTGGTCGACTACGTGGTGCGGATCGTCACCGCGACGCGTGAGCCGGAGAAGTTCGGCATGCCCGACGCCAAGGCCTGGATCGCCTACGGCGCCTCGCCCCGTGCGTCGCTCGGCATCATCGCCGCGTCCCGGGCGCTCGCGTTGATCCGCGGTCGCGACTACGTCGTCCCGCAGGACGTCGTCGAGGTCATCCCCGACGTGCTGCGGCACCGCCTCGTGCTGACCTACGACGCCCTCGCCGACGAGGTCTCCGCCGAGACGGTGATCAACCGCATCATGCAGACCGTGGCGCTGCCCCAGGTCAATGCCATTCCGCAGCAAGGCCATTCGGTGCCGACTGCGGTACCCGCCGCAGCGGCCAGCGGTCGGTGACCGGCGACGAAGGCCGTTCGGTCGACCCGCCGTCCCTGCAGCGGGGCCAGATCCGCGACCCCGCGCTGTCGGCGGCGCTGCGCAAGCTCGAACTGACCGTCCGGCGCAAGCTCGACGGGGTGCTGCACGGCGACCACCTCGGGTTGATCCCCGGACCCGGCTCGGAGCCGGGCGAATCGCGGATCTACCAGCCCGGCGACGACGTGCGGCGGATGGACTGGTCGGTGACCGCCCGCACCACCGCGCCGCATGTGCGGCAGATGATCGCCGACCGTGAGCTGGAGACCTGGCTGGTGGTGGACATGTCCGCCAGCCTCGACTTCGGCACGGCGCGGTGCGAGAAGCGCGATCTGGCCGTCGCCGCCGCGGCCGCCATCGCGTTCCTCAACAGCGGCGGTGGCAACCGGCTTGGCGCCGTCATCTCCAACGGCGACACCGTGCGCCGGGTGCCCGCACTCTCGGGCCGCATCCACGAGCAGGAACTGCTGCGGGCGATCGCTACCACCCCGCGGGCACCGGTCGGTGTGCGCGGCGACCTGGCCGCCTCGATCGACGCGCTCCGCCGGCCCGAACGGCGCCGGGGGATGGCCGTGATCATCAGTGACTTCCTCGGCCCGATCGACTGGATGCGGCCGCTGCGGGCGATCGCGGGCCGCCACGAGGTGCTCGGCATCGAGGTGCTCGACCCGCGCGACGTCGAACTGCCCGAGGTCGGCGACGTGATCCTGCAGGACACCGAGACCGGCGTCACCCGCGAGTTCACCATCGACCATCAGCTGCGCAGCGACTTCGAGCAGGCCGCGGCGGCGCACCGCGCCGAGGTGGCCCGCACACTGCGGCGCTGCAATGCACCGCTGCTCACCCTGCGCACCGACCGGGACTGGATCGCCGACGTGGTCCGCTTCGTCGCGAACCGGCGACGTGGCGCGCTGGCGGGCCGCTAACACGACGAAATGACAAGCCGTACATGACTTTGCCGCTTCTGGGTCCGATGACGCTCTCGGACTTCAAAACTCCGTGGTTCTTCACGTTCCTGCTGGTGGTGCTCGGGCTCGTCGCGCTCTACATCATCGTGCAGGCGGCGCGGCAGAAGCGGGTCCTGCGGTTCGCCAACATGGAGCTGCTGGAGAGCGTGGCGCCCACGCGGCCCAACCGGTTTCGGCACCTGCCCGCGATCCTGCTCATCCTGTCGCTGACGCTGCTCACCGTCGCGATGGCCGGGCCCACCCAGGACGTCCGGATCCCGCGCAACCGCGCGGTGGTGATGCTGGTGATCGATGTCTCGCAGTCGATGCGCGCCACCGACGTGGCGCCCAGCAGGCTGGCGGCCGCGCAGGAGGCGTCCAAGCAGTTCGCCGACGAGCTCACCCCCGGGATCAACCTCGGCCTCATCGCCTACGCGGGCACCGCGACGGTGCTGGTGTCGCCGACCACCAACCGCGACGCCACCAAGAACGCGATCGACAAGCTGCAGCTCGCCGACCGGACGGCGACCGGTGAGGGCATCTTCACCGCGCTGCAGGCAATCGCCACCGTCGGCGCCGTGATCGGCGGTGGTGACGAAGCGCCACCGGCCCGCATCGTGCTGTTCTCCGACGGTAAGGAGACCGTGCCGTCGAACCCCGACAACCCCAAGGGCGCCTTCACCGCCGCGCGCACCGCCAAGGACCAGGGCGTCCCGATCTCGACGATCTCCTTCGGCACCCCCTACGGCTACGTCGAGATCAACGAGCAGCGCCAACCGGTCCCGGTCGACGACGAGATGCTCGAGCGGATCGCCGACCTGTCCGGCGGGGAGGCCTACACCGCCTCGACGCTCGAACAGTTGCGCGAGGTCTACAGCAACCTGCAGCAGCAGATCGGCTACGAGACGATCAAGGGCGACGCCAGTGTCGGCTGGCTGCGCCTCGGCGCGCTGCTGCTGGCCGTGGCGGCACTGGCCGCGCTGCTGATCAACCGCCGACTGCCGAACTAGGCGCCGCGGTGCCTCCGCGTGATGCCTCCTGGCGATTTCTGGCTGGTGGCGGCGAGGCGTTAAGTTGGCCGTCATGACTGTGACCGACAATCCCGCGCAGGCCGGCGCCGAGACCGCCGGGGGCCGCCCGTCCTTCGTGTCGCGTTCGGTGCTGGTCACCGGCGGTAACCGGGGCATCGGACTGGCCATCGCGCAACGGCTGGCCGCCGACGGCCACAAGGTGGCGGTGACCCACCGCGGCTCCGGCGCCCCCGAGGGCCTGTTCGGCGTCGTCTGTGACGTCACCGACAACGAGGCCGTCGACCGCGCGTTCAAAGAGGTCGAGGAACACCAGGGCCCGGTCGAGGTGCTGGTGTCCAACGCCGGCATCTCCCAGGACGCCTTCCTGATGCGGATGACCGAGGAGCGCTTCGAGAACGTCATCAACGCGAACCTCACAGGCGCGTTCCGGGTCGCGCAGCGCGCCTCGCGCAGCATGCAGCGCAAACGGTTCGGCCGGATCATCTTCATCGGGTCGGTGTCGGGCATGTGGGGCATCGGCAATCAGGCCAACTACGCGGCGGCCAAGGCGGGCCTGATCGGGATGGCGCGCTCCATCTCGCGCGAGCTGTCCAAGGCCGGCGTCACCGCGAACGTGGTCGCGCCGGGCTACATCGACACCGAGATGACCCGGGCGCTGGACGAGCGGATCCAGGAGGGCGCACTGCAGTTCATCCCGGCCAAGCGGGTCGGCACCGCCGAGGACGTCGCCGGGGCGGTCAGCTTCCTGGCGTCTCAGGATGCGGGGTACATCGCCGGTGCGGTGATCCCGGTCGACGGCGGCATGGGCATGGGCCACTGAGCCACCGGCTCTCGCCGCCCACCACGAACCCTGAATAGGAGTCAGCACAATGACAGGTCTGCTCGAAGGCAAGCGCATCCTCGTGACGGGGATCATCACCGACTCGTCCATCGCGTTCCACATCGCCAAGGTGGCGCAGGAGGCGGGCGCGGAGGTCGTCTGCACCGGCTTCAACCGCCTGCGGCTGATCGAGCGCATCCTCGATCGGCTGCCGGCCAAGCCGCCGCTGCTCGAACTCGACGTGCAGGACGAGAAGCACCTCGAGACGCTCGCCGACAGGGTCACCGAGGTCATCGGCGCCGGCAACAAGCTCGACGGGGTGGTGCACTCGATCGGCTTCATGCCGCAGACCGGAATGGGCATCAACCCCTTCTTCGACGCGCCCTACGAGGATGTCGCCAAAGGCATCCACATCTCGGCCTACTCCTACGCCTCGCTCGCCAAAGCGGTGCTGCCGGTGATGAATTCCGGCGGCGGGATCGTTGGCATGGACTTCGACCCCACCCGCGCGATGCCCGCCTACAACTGGATGACGGTCGCCAAGAGCGCCCTGGAATCGGTGAACCGGTTCGTCGCGCGTGAGGCAGGCCCCTTCGGGGTCCGGTCGAATCTCGTTGCCGCCGGTCCGATCCGGACGCTTGCCATGAGCGCCATCGTCGGCGGCGCCCTCGGTGACGAAGCCGGCGCCCAGATGCAGCTGCTCGAGGAGGGCTGGGATCAGCGGGCGCCGCTCGGCTGGAACATGAAAGATCCGACGCCCGTGGCGAAGACGGTCTGCGCACTGCTGTCGGACTGGCTGCCCGCCACCACCGGCACCATCGTCTACGCCGACGGTGGCGCCAGCACCCAGCTGCTGTAGCCCGGGTGGCACAGCGCGTGGACTTCGACGCCGTTCTGCTGTTGTCCTTCGGCGGTCCCGAAGGGCCGGAGCAGGTCCGGCCGTTCCTCGAGAACGTCACCCGGGGCCGTGGCATCCCGCCGGAGCGCCTCGACGCGGTCGCCGAGCACTACCAGCACTTCGGCGGCGTGTCGCCGATCAACGGCATCAACCGCAGGCTGATCGAGGTGTTGCGCACCGAGCTGGCCGAGCGCGGCAATCCGCTGCCGGTCTACTTCGGGAACCGTAACTGGGAGCCCTACGTCGAGGACACCGTGACGGCCATGCGGGACAACGGAGTCCGCCGGGCCGCGGTGTTCACCACCTCCGCGTGGGGCGGGTACTCCAGCTGCACCCAGTACATCGAGGACGTCGCCCGCGGCCGGGCGGCCGCCGGAGCGCAGGCACCCGAGCTGGTCAAGCTGCGCCACTACTTCGACCACCCGCTGTTCGTGGAGATGTTCGCCGACGCGATCGACGGCGCCGCCGCCTCGCTGCCCGCCGAACTGCGTGACGGCGCCCGGCTGGTGTTCACCGCACATTCGATCCCGGTCGCCGCCGACGACCGGCACGGCCCGAACCTGTACAGCAGGCAGGTGGCGTACGCGGCACGGCTGGTGGCCGCGGCCGCGGGCCGCGACGGCGCGGACTACGACCTGGTCTGGCAGTCGCGCTCCGGCCCGCCGCAGATCCCGTGGCTGGAGCCCGATGTCGGCGACCACCTGACGACGCTGGCCGCGGCGGGCACCAGGGCGGTGATCGTCTGCCCGATCGGCTTCGTCGCCGACCACATCGAGGTGGTGTGGGATCTCGACAACGAGCTACGCGAACAGGCCGACGAGGCAGGCATCGTGCTGGCACGCACGACGACGCCCAACGCCGACCGCCGATTCGCCCGGCTGGCCGCCGATCTCATCGACGAACTGCGCACCGGCGCCGATCCCGCCCGGCAGCCCGGACCGGACCCGGCGCCGGGCTGTGGTCACAGCGTCAACGGTGAGGTGTGCGCGGTGTCGCCGCGGTGTCAGGCGACGATCATCCCCACGCCGAGTAGAGGATCGCGCTGAGCGCGGCGACGCGGGCCCGCCGGACCACCTGACCCAGCGGCCGCAGCGCGTCGCTGGCGATCTGCACCTCCGAGGACGTCTGCAACCCGATGGGCATCAGACCGGAGCTGACGGTGATGATCGCGTCGACGTGCGCGGCGTTCTCCAGCACCCGAAGTGCGCGCGGGGGAGCGTGGTCGGGCGCCCGGTGCACCCGTGAGGACTCCAGCACCTCCTCGACCAGTCCGCGCGGGTCGTCGACGTCGGCTCCTGCCGCGCCCGCACGCAGCGCGCCGAGCGCGTCGGCCGCCGAACGCACCGCCGAACGCAACGCGTATTCGGCTTCGCCGAGTTCGACGTATTCGGTACCGGGCGCGCCGGGCACCGAGTACACCGTCCACGCCAGCGCGGTCGGCTCGGGGTCGAAGTCCGAATCGTCGAAGCCCTCGTCGTATTCGAACTCCGGCACCAGCCCCACCACCGCGGTGGGATCGCCGGAATCGGTGACCAGCACCGCCTCACCGGAGGTGACGGCGTCGCGCTGGAACTGCGTGCCGGCGGGCAGCCCGCGCACGTCGCCGGGCACCGGCAGCGCGATGCCGAGGGCCGGGCCGGTGCGCGCCGGGCCTGCGGCGGTGCGCAGCGTCTGCAGCAGTGACACGGCGCCGGAATCGTTGAGGTCCGGCCACGGCAGGCCGGTCGCACCCGCCGCGACCGAGTCGTAGGCGGTCACGGAATGCCTTGGCGCCCATAGCGATAGCGAGTCAAGGACATCGTCGGGCGCGGCGGCACCTGAGAGCCAGGCGTTGGCCCACGCCGCGAGCGTTGCACTGGGACACCACATGATGCTCGCAGTGTAATTGTTCAACGCTGTGTGGGTCGGTTACGCGATAGGGTGACCGCGTGCCCCTTCCGTTGATCTGGGTGATCCTGGCACTCGTGCTGGCCGGGGCCGAGGCGCTGACCGGCGACCTGTTCCTGCTGATGCTCGCGGGCGGGGCACTCGCCGCCGCCGGCTCGAGCTGGCTGCTCGACTGGCCCATCTGGGCCGACGGTGCGGTGTTCCTGGTGGTTTCGGTGCTGCTGCTCGCGTCGGTCCGGCCGGCGCTGCGCCGCCGGTTGACGGCGGGCAAGGGGTTGCCCGAACCCGCGAAGGCGCTCGAGGGCAAGCGCGCGCTGGTGCTCGACCGGGTGGCGCGCCATGAGGGCCAGGTGAAACTCGAGGGCGAAGTCTGGACGGCCCGCCCGTTGAACGACGACGATGTGTACGAGCCGGGCGACAACGTCACCGTCATGCACATCGACGGCGCCACCGCCGTCGTCTGGAAGAACCCCTGAGCAGGAGGGACCCGTCATGGATGGTGCCGTAGCCGGCCTCGTCTTTCTGATCGTGCTGGTCGTGTTCGCGGCGATCGTCGTCGCCAAGTCGGTGGCGCTGATACCCCAGGCCGAGGCGGCGGTGATCGAACGGCTCGGTCGCTACAGCAAGACCGTCTCCGGTCAGCTCACGCTGCTCATCCCGTTCATCGACAAGATCCGCGCCCGGGTGGACCTGCGCGAGCGCGTCGTGTCCTTCCCGCCGCAGCCGGTGATCACCGAGGACAACCTGACGGTCAACATCGACACCGTCGTGTACTTCCAGGTGACCAATCCACAGGCCGCGGTGTACCAGATCAGCAACTACATCGTCGGCGTCGAGCAGCTGACCACCACGACGCTGCGCAACGTGGTCGGCGGCATGACGCTCGAGCAGACGCTCACCTCACGCGACAAGATCAACGGACAGCTGCGCGGAGTGCTGGACGAGGCGACCGGCCGCTGGGGCCTGCGCGTCGCCCGGGTCGAGCTGCGATCCATCGACCCGCCGCCGTCCATCCAGGACTCGATGGAGAAGCAGATGCGCGCCGACCGCGAGAAGCGCGCGATGATTCTGACCGCCGAGGGCAGCCGCGCGGCGGCGATCATGCAGGCCGAGGGCCAGAAGCAGGCGCAGATCCTCGCCGCCGAGGGAGCCAAGCAGGCCGCCGTGCTCGCGGCCGAGGCCGACCGGCAGTCGCGGATGCTGCGCGCCCAGGGCGAACGGGCGGCCCAGTACCTGGTCGCCCAGGGCCAGGCGAAGGCGATCGAGAAGACGTTCGCCGCCATCAAGGCCGGCAGGCCCACCCCGGAGATGCTGGCCTACCAGTACCTGCAGACGCTGCCGCAGATGGCCAAGGGCGAGGCGAACAAGGTGTGGCTGGTGCCCAGCGATTTCGGCACGGCGCTGCAGGGCTTCACCAAGATGCTCGGCGCGCCCGGAGAGGACGGCGTCTTCCGCTATCAGCCGTCGCCGGTGGAGGAGAACCTGCCCAAGCCCGAGGACGACACCGACGAGGTCGCGGAGTGGTTCACCACCCAGACCGACCCCGAGATCGTGCGGGCCGTGGCGAAGGCCGAGGCCGAGGCCCGCACGCCGGTGCAGTCCGCTATTCCGTCGGCGCCGCCGGAGCCAGAGCCGATGCAGTACCCGCCGCTGTCCCAGCAGCAGCAGGACTCGCTGCCGCCGACGTTCGGCCGGCACGCCGGTAGCCCGGAGTGATCGCCGACACGCTGACCGCGCCGCGTACCTACGTGGCCCTCGCCGCCTTCCAGGCAGGCGACGCGGTGGCGTGTGGCATCCCGGTGCCGCCGATCGCGAAGGCGCTCGACAGCTACGGGGTGCCGGACCGGATCCGGTGGGTGTTGCCGACGGCCAAGGCCGCATCGGTGGTGGGGTTGCTCTCCGCGCCCCGCTACCCGTGGCTGGCCCGGCTGACCAGCGCGATGCTGGCGGTGTACTTCGTCCTCGCGGTCGGAGCGCACCTGCGGATCAAGGACAAGGCGGTCAACACGCTGCCCGCAGCGGCGTTCCTGGTGCTGCACACCGTGATGGCCGTGCGCGGTCCGCGACGGGTCGACGACCGCCGCTGAAAAATCAGCGCGGGACAGAGGTGGCCGCGACGTCCGCCTCGATCTCGACCTCGGCCACGTCGCCGGCCGAGGGCGTGCGGCGGTGCTGGCGCACCTCGTAGAACAGCCCGACCATCCCGACGCCTGCCGTCACCGCCGAGATGACCACGAGAAGGGGATCGACCCGGCCGGTGAGCGCGTCGCCGAGGATCACCACCGCGGCGGTCCCGGGCAGCAGTCCGACCAGCGTCGCCCACGTGTAGGGCCACACCCGGACCGTGGACGCGCCCGCGGCGTAGTTGAGCACCGAGAACGGCACCGCCGGGATCATCCGCATCGACATCACCACCGGCCAGCCGCGCAGCCGCAGCCGGGCGTCCAGCGCGCCGATGCGCGGATGCGGGAACAGCCGGTTGAGCTGCAGGCCCGCCGCGCGCACCAGCAGCAGCGCGATCAATGCGCTGGCGGTGCTGGCCACGACGGCCAGCGTGATGCCCAGCGCCGGACCGAAGAGCAGGCCCGCGGCGAGGGTGAACGCCGTGCGGGGGAACGGCAGCACCGTGAGCACGATGTGGGCGGTCAGGAAGGCGAGCGGGAACCACGGTCCGACGGAGGTGGCCCAGTCCCTCAACTGCAGCGCGGTCGGCAACGGGACGACCAGCGCCGCTGCGACGAGAATCACACTCCCCAGCACGACCGCCAGGAAGCGGCGCGGTGGTACCTGTGCGGCGGTAGCGATCAGCGCCGCGCGCAGCCGGCGCACGGTGCTGACGACGGTGTTCACGGTTTTCCAGCCTACGGGCACGTACCGACGGCCGGCGCTCGGCGCGCCTGTCGAACCGACCGACCGGGGCGCATCACCGTGACGGCGATCATTTAGCCTGATGGACGGGTGGAAGCTCACACGCTGCGACAACAGGAGATGCCGGTGTCCGTGCAGGGGTCGAGTGCGGTCGAAGCCGACCGCGAGCAGTGGCGCACCGCGGTCGCCGGGGTGCTGGCCAAGAGCACCCGCCGCGATCCCGCCGACCTGCCCGCCGAACCGGAACGGCTGCTCGAGTCGCCCACCTATGAGGACTTCGTCATCCGCGCGCTCTACACCGGCGCCGATGCCCTGCCCGAGCATCCGCTGCCCGGGCGGTGGCCGTTCGTCCGTGGCGCCGATGCGCGGCGCGACGTCAAGGCGGGCTGGCGGGTCGCCGAGACGTTCCCCGCCGCGCCCGCCGCGGTCGGCGAGGTCAACGGGTCCGTGCTGGTGGCCCTCACCGAAGGGGTCAGCGCGCTGGCACTGCGGATCGGCGGCCCCGACGGCGTCGCCGCGGACGAGCTGGACCGGCTGCTCGACGGCGTCTTCCTCGACCTGGTGCCGGTGATCCTCGACGCCGGTGCGGACTTCGCCGCGGCCGCCGCGGCCACGGTGCCGCTGCTCGCCGACCTCGACGCGGACCAGCGGGGCCGGTTGTCGATCGACCTGGGCGCGGACCCGCTGACCGCGGCACTGAGCCGGCGGCCGTCGCCCGAGGTGGCCGACGTGCTCACCACGGCGGCGAGTCTGACGGAGTTCGACGGCGGCGTGCGCGCTATCACCGTCGACGGCCCCGCCCTGCACAGCCTGGGCGCCAACGTGTCGTGGGAGCTCGCCGGTGCGGTGGCCGCCGGTGTCGACTATCTGCGGCTGCTCGGCGACGCGGGTCTCGCGGTTCCGGACGCCGTGGCGCAGATCAGCTTCCGCTACGCCGCCGACGACGACCAGTTCATGACGATCGCCAAGCTGCGCGCCGCGCGCCGGCTCTGGGCCCGCGTCGCGGAGGTGGTGGGCGCGCCGGACGCCGGTGACGCGACCGTGCACGTGGTCACCTCGCTGCCGATGATGACCCGCCGGGACCCGTGGGTGAACATGTTGCGCACCACGCTGGCGGCCTTCGCGGCCGGGGTGGGGGGCGCGGACACGGTGCTCGTGCAGCCCTTCGACGTCGCGATCCCGGAAGGATTCCCCGGCACGTCGCGCAGTTTCGCCCGCCGGATCGCCCGCAACACCCAGCTGCTGCTGCTCGAGGAGTCGCATCTGGGCCGCGTGCTCGACCCCGCGGGTGGATCGTGGTTCGTCGAGGATCTGACCGATCAGCTGGCCGAACAGGCGTGGCGGCATTTCCAAAAGATCGAATCCCACGGCGGCTTCGCCGCCGCGCGCGACGTCGTCACCGCCGGGATCAGTGCGGTCGCGGCCCGCCGCGAGGACGACATCGCGCACCGGCGCACCGCGGTCACCGGCGTCAACGAGTATCCGAACCTCGCGGAACCACCGCTGTCGCAAGGGAATTCGCTCGCCGCCGTGGCCCCCTACGCCGCGGGCTTCGAGAAGCTGCGCGACCGGTCCGACGCGTTCCTCGACCGCACCGGTGCGCGCCCGAAAGTGCTGCTGCTGCCGATCGGGCCGCTGGCCGAACACAACATCCGCGCCACGTTCGCGGTGAATCTGCTGGCCTCCGGCGGCGTCGAGGCCGTCAACCCGGGCCCGCTGGACGCCGCCGGGGTGGCCCAGGCCGTCGCCGATGCGGGTGCGCCGGACGTCGCGGTGATCTGCGGCACCGACAGCCGGTACGCCGCGGAGGCGGCAGGCGTGGTGAGCGCCGCCCGCGACGCCGGGATCTCCCGGGTGTACCTGGCCGGACCGGAGAAGGCCGTCGCGGAGGCGGACCCGAAACCCGACGACTTCCTCACCGCGAAAATCGATGCGGTCGGCGCACTGTCGGACCTGCTCGGCAGATTGGGGGCCTGAAGATGACCGCGACCACGAACGTCGGCAAGGGTATCGGCAGCTTCGAGGATGTGCCGCTGCGCGGTGAGCGCAGCGGCGAGGAGCCCACCGCCGCGGCGGTCGAGGAGCACGTCGTCGCGGCCGCCGCCGCGCACGGCTACACCCCGGAGCAACTGGACTGGCTGACCCCCGAGGGCATCGAGGTCAAGCCGGTCTACATCGCCGCCGACCGCGACGAGGCCGTCGCCGCGGGCTATCCGCTCGACTCGTTCCCCGGCGCTGCGCCGTTCGTCCGCGGCCCGTATCCGACGATGTACGTCAACCAGCCGTGGACCATCCGTCAGTACGCCGGCTTCTCCACCGCCGCGGAGTCCAATGCGTTCTACCGGCGCAACCTGGCCGCCGGCCAGAAGGGCCTGTCGGTGGCCTTCGACCTGGCCACCCACCGCGGTTACGACTCCGACCACCCACGCGTGCAGGGCGACGTCGGAATGGCCGGTGTCGCCATCGATTCCATCCTCGACATGCGCCAGCTGTTCGACGGCATCGACCTGTCGCAGGTCTCGGTGTCGATGACGATGAACGGCGCGGTGCTGCCGATCCTGGCGCTGTACGTCGCCGCCGCGGAGGAGCAGGGGGTGCCGCCGGAGAAGCTGGCGGGCACCATCCAGAACGACATCCTCAAAGAGTTCATGGTCCGCAACACCTACATCTATCCGCCCAAGGCGTCGATGCGGATCATCTCCGACATCTTCGGCTACACCAGCACCAAGATGCCGAAGTACAACTCGATCTCGATCTCCGGCTATCACATCCAGGAGGCCGGGGCCACAGCCGATCTCGAGCTCGCCTACACGCTCGCCGACGGGGTGGAGTACATCAAGGCCGGGCTTGACGCCGGGCTGTCGATCGACAAGTTCGCGCCCCGGCTGTCCTTCTTCTGGGGCATCGGCATGAACTTCTTCATGGAGGTCGCCAAGCTGCGGGCCGGCCGGCTGCTGTGGAGCGAGCTGGTCTCGCAGTTCGAGCCGCGCAACGAGAAGTCGCTGTCGCTGCGCACCCATTCGCAGACCTCCGGCTGGTCGCTGACCGCACAGGACGCGTTCAACAACGTCGCCCGCACCTGCATCGAGGCGATGGCCGCGACGCAGGGCCACACCCAGTCGCTGCACACCAACGCGCTCGACGAGGCGCTCGCGCTGCCCACCGACTTCTCCGCGCGGATCGCCCGCAACACCCAGCTGGTGCTGCAGCAGGAGTCCGGAACCACCCGCCCGATCGACCCGTGGGGCGGCTCGTACTACGTCGAGTGGCTGACCCATCAGCTCGCCGAGAAGGCCCGCGCGCACATTCGTGAGGTGGCCGAGCACGGCGGCATGGCCCAGGCCATCGACGACGGCATCCCGAAACTGCGCATCGAGGAGGCCGCCGCCCGCACCCAGGCCCGCATCGACTCGGGGGCGCAGCCGGTGATCGGCGTGAACAAGTACCAGGTCGAAGAGGACCACGAGATCGAGGTGCTCAAGGTCGAGAACAGCCGGGTGCGCGCCGAGCAGCTGGCCAAACTCGAGCAGCTGCGGGCCGACCGGGATCCGGCGGCGGTCGAGGCGGCGCTCGCCGACCTGACCCGGGCCGCCGGCGAGCACGGTCCAGGCGGGGAGGACGGCCTTGGCAACAACCTGCTGGCGCTGGCGATCAACGCCGCGCGTGCCAAGGCCACCGTCGGCGAGATCTCCGACGCATTGGAAAAGGTGTACGGCCGCCACCAGGCCGAGATCCGGACGATCTCCGGGGTCTACCGTGACGAGGTCTCGGGAGGAGGCGGAAACATCAGCCCCTATTCCTCTGCCACCGAGTTGGTGGAGAAATTCGCCGACGCCGACGGCCGCCGGCCGCGCATCCTGGTCGCCAAGATGGGCCAGGACGGCCACGACCGCGGGCAGAAGGTGATCGCGACCGCCTTCGCCGACATCGGATTCGACGTCGACGTCGGCTCGCTGTTCTCCACACCCGACGAGGTGGCGCGCCAGGCCGCCGACAACGACGTGCACGTCGTCGGGGTGTCCTCGCTGGCCGCGGGGCACCTGACCCTGGTGCCCGCGCTGCGCGACGCGCTGGCCGAGGTGGGCCGCCCGGACATCATGATCGTGGTGGGCGGCGTCATCCCGCCCGGTGACTTCGACGAGCTGTACGCGGCGGGCGCGACCGCGATCTTCCCGCCCGGCACCGTCATCGCCGACGCGGCCATCGGCCTGCTGCAGAAGCTGGCCGAGCGGCTGGGTTACGAACTCGGCTAGGGCCGGACACCATCGGCTCGATGAGCACCAGCCCGCAGGATCTCGCGCATGCCGTCCGCAGCGGTGACCGGTCAGCGCTCGCGCGGGCCATCACCCTGGTCGAGTCGACGCGCCCCGACCACCGCGCGCGGGCGCAGGAACTGCTGCTGGAGCTGATGCCGGAGGCCGGCAACGCCCTGCATGTGGGGATCACCGGCGTTCCGGGGGTGGGGAAGTCGACCACCATAGAGGCGCTCGGCATGCACCTCATCGAGCAGGGACACCGCGTCGCGGTGCTGGCCGTCGATCCCTCGTCCACCCGTACCGGCGGCTCGATCCTCGGCGACAAGACGCGGATGGCGAAGCTGGCCGTGCACCCCGAGGCCTATATCCGGCCATCGCCCACGTCGGGCACGCTCGGCGGGGTCGCGAAAGCGACGCGCGAGACGATGGTGCTGCTCGAGGCGGCCGGATTCGACGTCATCCTGGTGGAGACCGTCGGGGTGGGCCAGTCGGAGGTGACGGTCGCCAACATGGTGGACACGTCCGTGTTCCTCACCCTGGCCCGCACCGGCGATCAGCTCCAGGGCATCAAGAAGGGGGTGCTCGAACTCGCCGACGTCGTGGTGGTCAACAAGGCCGACGGTGAGCACGCCGTCGAGGCCAAGGCCGCCGCGCGCGAGCTCGCCGGTGCGATCCGGCTGATCTATCCCCGCGAAACACTCTGGCGCCCCCCGGTTCTCACGACGAGCGCACTGACCGGCGCCGGCCTGACCGAGCTGTGGGACACGGTGCTCGAGCACCGTCGGGTGCTCACCGAGGCCGGCGAGTTCGAGGCGAGGCGCCGCACCCAGCAGGTCGAGTGGACCTGGGCGATGGTGCGCGACACCGTGCTCGACCGCGTGCTGTCCCACCCGGACGTGAAGGCGGGCCGCCGGGAACTCGAACGCCGGGTACGCGACGGTGAGCTCACCCCGGCGCTGGCGGCGCAGCAGATCCTCGACGCCGCAGGCTGGGGAGGGCAGGAATCCTCCGGCGGTTAACGACTCGGTAACGCCTGGTTTATTTGCCGGGGTTGCGAGTAAATTCACATCTGTGACGGACGTACCGAAACGGGACCGCAACGCAGCGCTCCCGCACGGCGTACAGGGTGCGGCGGACCGGAATTTCGCCTGCACCCTGCGCGGTTTCTCCCAGCTGTTCCCGGGACGGCGGTTCGGCGGTGGGGCGCTGTCCATCTACCTGCACGGCGAGCCGGTCGTCGACGTGTGGACCGGGTACTCCGACCGCCGCGGCACCCAGTACTGGACGGCCGACACCGGCGCGATGGTGTTCTCCGCGACCAAGGGCATGGCGTCGACGGTGATCCACCGGCTCGCGGACCGCGGCCTGATCGACTACGACATGCCCGTCGCCGAGTACTGGCCCGACTTCGGCGCCAACGGCAAGGCTCACATCACCGTGCGCGACGTGATGCGCCACCGGGCCGGACTGTCACAGCTCAACGGCGTCGGCAGGGTCGATCTGCTCGACCATCTGACGATGGAGCAGCGGATGGCCGATGCTCCGGTCAACCGGTTGCTGTACGGGCACTCCGCGTATCACGCCCTGACCTACGGGTGGCTGATGTCGGGCCTGGCCCGCGCGGTCACCGGACAGGGCATGCGTGACCTCATCCGCACGGAGCTGGCGCAACCGCTCGGCACCGAGGGGCTGCACCTGGGCCGCCCGCCCGCCGAGTCGCCCACCCGGGTGGCGCAGATCCTGGTGCCGCAGAACCGGATCGCCAACCCGGTGTTCAACTTCGTCGCCCCCAAGGTGGCCAGGCTGCAGTTCTCCGGTGGATTCGGGTCGATGTACTTTCCGGGCATGAAGGCCGTGGTGCAGGGGGACATCCCGTTCCTCGATGCGGAGATCCCGGCCGCCAACGGCGTCGCCACCGCCCGCGGTCTGGCCAGGATGTACGGCGCCATCGCCAACGGCGGGTCGATCGACGGCGCCCGGTTCCTGTCCACCGAGACCACGGCGGCGCTGACCGGCGAGCCCGACCTGCGTCCGGACCGCAACATCATGGTGCCGCTGGCGTTCCACCTGGGCTATCACTCGCTGCCGTTCGGGGTGATGCGCGGCTTCGGCCACGTCGGCCTCGGTGGATCGCTCGGATGGGCCGATCCCGAGAGCGGTCTGGCGATCGGATACGTGCACAACCGCCTGTTGACGCCGATGCTGCTGGACATGGGGTCGTTCGCCGGCCTCAACGTGCTGATCCGCCGTGACGCGGCGCGCGCACGCCGGCGCGGCTACCAGACGGTGCCGGATTTCGGTTCGTCGTTCGCCGTGGCCGAGACGGCCACCGGCTAGATCTCGAGCGCCCCGCCGGTCATCGGTCGGCGCGGGCGAACCACTTGGTTCTGATGCGCCAGGAGTGTGCCGAGGCCAACGCGAAGCCGGCGCCGCACACGCAGGCGAAGATCCACACGAGCGTGCCGCCCTCGACCGCCTGCAGGCTGGGCACGAAAGCGGTGGTGATGCGGACGACGCACGCGATGATGCCGCTGGCCGAGGCCGCGAGGTACACGTTGGCGATCCGGCGCGACCGCGGATCCTTGCGGAGGATCAGCAGCGCCCGGGATCCGTAACCCAGCAGGTAGATCAAGGTGCCGCAGAGCAGCAGCCAGTACACGCTGAGCCAGAGGTCGGTGGGGACGTCGAAGAAGTCGGGCCGGTAGATGGCGGCGCCGTTGCCGATGGAGAACGTGGCCAGCAGCAGGGGGATGCAGAGCGTGGCGGGCCGCTCCACGTACTGCTTGAACGACACCTGCATCGCGTGATCGTCGGCGAGGCGGCCCAGCGCGTTGTAGACGATCGCCGAGGCGGCCACGATGTAGCAGTCGTGACCGATGTAGTCCTCGAGGTTCCACTTACCGGTCAGTGCATAGAGCCAGTGCCCGACGGTCTCGGAGGCGAACGGCGACATCAGGAACACCGCCATGCCCTGGAGCGCGATGTTGAGGGTGGCCGCAACCTCCCACCGGCAGCCCCACGTCACACGGCGGATCCACAGGCTCCACGCGATACACAGGAGTGTGATCGCGATCAGCGTTGCGAGGGCCATGAAACCGCTTTCCGGGCTGGGGATCGTCCAGCAAATTGTACGGCTTAGAGCGGCGGTGCGTCCGGACGCGGCGCCATTTCCGACAATTTGGCCGGCCGGGCCTCGGTCCTGGTCGCCTCGGTTACCGCCGTCGCCACCGAGAACGGAGCGGACTCGATGTAGCTCCACACCTCTTGGCGGCTCATCAGCCCGAACCGAATCTGCAGGTCGGGGTAGCTGAGTGCGAACCTGTCGGAGACTCTGCGCAGCTCCTCGGCGTCGGGGTAGTCCTGCTCCTTGATGCGCCGGTAGTACGTGCTGCTCGAGATGCCGAGCGCGTCGTAGATGTCCTTGGCCTCGACGTCGCCGTCGAGCAGGTAGTCGAGCAACGCCTTCAGCTGTCTGCCGTTCTCGTCTGTCCGGGGCACCCACCCACCTTAGCGGCAGTTCCCGACATTGGGCAGTGGCAACCAGAGACAGAAAGGTATTGCCTTTATTGACAGTGCCGTCACAGTTTTGGCACGGGTCTCCCATATCTGGGACACGGGGCGTAGCGTGGTCCACATGGTCGCCCCATATCTCGCCCATTCCGGCAACTACGCGACGGATTCGGTGGATCCCGCCCACATCCGGCTACGGATCGCGGACCGCGATGCGCCAGGCAGCCCGATCGCCAACACCCGGCTGGCGATGCCGCTGACCGACATGCTGACCATGGAACTGGACGGTGCGGCCGGCAGCCTCGGCCTCGCGGCCGACGAGATCCTGCTCGCCGCGCTGGGCCGGACCATCGCCCGCACCATCGGTCACGGCGTGCTCGCCGTCGACGTCGCTCGCAACGGCCGGGCCGTCCTGCACCCGGTGGAGCTGACCTGTGCCACCGAGCGCCAGGTGAGCGCCGACGACGCCGTCGGTGCGGTGCACCGCACCCTCGCGACGATGCCGCACCGCACCTTCAGGCACGGCATCCTGCACTACTTCGGGTCGGCGCATCCCGCGTCCGAGGTCTTCTTCAACGATCTCGGTGAGCGCTCGCAGGCGCCGTCGGGTCAGCCGGTCATGGGGCACGCTCTGGAGCTGCGGCTGTACCGCACGGCCGAGGGGGTCCAGCTGGAGTGGTGGTACGACAGCAGCCGGTTCGACCGGGTGACGGTGCTCGAACTCACCGAGCAGTTCCCGTTCGCGCTCATCGAGCTGACCTCGGAAGCCACCGCCGCGGCCTGACGCTAGAATCTCCTTCATCGGCACGGATCCGGACATCACCGGGGAGCCTCCGGAAGAACGGTCCCGGCACGCGCGCGGGGCCAAGTAGAACCGGACGGGTTGGCCCGTCACAGCCAGCGAAGAGCGGCGCACCGCGAGGCGCGCAAGCGGGGTGGTACCGCGGCGCTCGCGCACCAGCGCGACGTCGTCCCCGTGCCTGAACGTGGCACAGGAGACTACGCAGTGACCGCCTATCCCAAGCCGGCCGGTGGCGCGCCGAACTTCCCGGCGCTCGAAGCCGACGTCCTGGACTACTGGGACCGCGACGACACGTTCCGGGCCAGCATCGCCCGGCGCGACGGCGCCCCGGAATACGTCTTCTACGACGGCCCGCCGTTCGCCAACGGACTCCCGCACTACGGCCACCTGCTGACCGGATACGTCAAGGACATCGTGCCGCGGTACCGGACGATGCAGGGCTACCAGGTCGAGCGCCGGTTCGGCTGGGACACCCACGGTCTGCCCGCCGAGCTCGAGGTGCAGCGCCAGCTCGGCATCACCGACAAGGCGCAGATCGAGGCGATGGGCATCGAGAAGTTCAACGACGCCTGCCGGGCGTCGGTGCTCAAGTACACCGACGAGTGGCGCAACTACGTCACCCGCCAGGCCCGCTGGGTCGACTTCGACAACGACTACAAGACCCTCGACATCGGCTTCATGGAGTCGGTGATCTGGGCGTTCAAACAACTGTGGGACAAGGGCCTCGCCTACGAGGGCAACCGCGTCCTGCCGTACTGCTGGAACGACGAGACCCCGCTGTCCAGCCACGAGCTGCGGATGGACGACGACGTCTACCAGAGCAGGCAGGACCCGGCGCTGACGGTCGGATTCCGGCTGACCGGAGGCGAATTCGCCGACGCCCACCTGCTGGTCTGGACGACGACGCCGTGGACGTTGCCGTCCAACCAGGCCGTCGCGGTGAACCCCGACGTCACCTACGCGCACATCCGGGACGCGGACGGCCGGCGTTTCGTGCTGGCCGAGGCCCGGCTGGGCGCCTACACCCGCGAGTTCGGTGACGAGCCCGAGATCCTCGGAACCTGCACCGGGCGAGACCTTCTCGGCACCGGCTACCTGCCGCCGTTCCCGTACTTCGCCGACGCCGCGGGCTCCTTCGTGGTGCTGCCGGGCGACTTCGTCAGCACCGACGACGGCACCGGCGTCGTCCACATGGCCCCGGCCTACGGCGAGGACGACATGGCGACCTGCCAGGCGGCCGGCATTGTCGCCGTCACCCCGGTCGACGCGAAGGGCCGCTTCGACGCCACCGTGCCCGACTACGCCGGACAGCACGTCTTCGACGCCAACCCGCAGATCATCCGGGACCTCAAGAACGGCAGCGGCTCCGCCGGCGTCAACGGCGCCGTGCTGCTGCGGCACGAGACCTACGACCACTCGTATCCACACTGCTGGCGGTGCCGCAACCCGCTGATCTACCGCGCCGTGTCGTCGTGGTTCATCAAGGTCAGCGCGTTCCGGGACCGGATGGTGGAACTCAACCAGGAGATCACCTGGTACCCCGAGCACGTCCGCGACGGCCAGTTCGGCAAGTGGCTGCAGGGCGCGCGGGACTGGTCGATCTCGCGGAACCGCTACTGGGGCACCCCGATCCCGGTGTGGACGTCGGACGACCCGGCGTACCCGCGGGTCGACGTCTACGGCAGCCTCGACGAGCTCGAACGCGACTTCGGGGTGCGGCCGGACAACCTGCACCGGCCCTACATCGACGAGTTGACCCGGCCGAATCCCGACGACCCGACCGGGCGCTCGACGATGCGGCGCATCGAGGACGTGCTCGACGTGTGGTTCGACTCGGGGTCGATGCCGTATGCGCAGGTGCACTACCCGTTCGAGAACCAGAAGTGGTTCGACGGCGTCAGCGGGGCCGACGGACACGGCGGCGCCGACGCGCACTTCCCGGGCGACTTCATCGTCGAGTACATCGGCCAGACCCGCGGGTGGTTCTACACCCTGCACGTGCTGGCCACCGCGCTGTTCGACCGGCCGGCGTTCAAGACCTGCGTGGCCCACGGCATCGTGCTCGGCAACGACGGGCAGAAGATGAGCAAGTCGCTGCGCAACTATCCCGACGTCACCGAGGTGTTCGACCGCGACGGCTCCGACGCGATGCGGTGGTTCCTGATGGCGTCACCGATCCTGCGGGGCGGCAACCTGATCGTCACCGAACAGGGCATCCGCGAAGGGGTCCGTCAGGTGCTGCTGCCGCTGTGGAACGCGTACACGTTCCTGGCGCTCTACGCGCCGCAGCGGGGCAGCTGGCGCACCGACTCGCCGCATGTGCTGGACCGCTACATCCTGGCCAAGCTGGCGCAGCTGCGCGACGACCTCACCGAATCGCTTGACACCTGCGACATCTCGGGTGCGTGCGACCAGCTGCGGCAGTTCACGGAGGCGCTGACCAACTGGTACGTGCGGCGCTCGCGGTCGCGGTTCTGGGAGGAGGACGCGGACGCGATCGACACCCTGCACACCGTGCTGGAGGTCACCGGCAGGCTGGCCGCGCCGCTGCTGCCCCTGATCACCGAGGTGATCTGGCGGGGGGTGACCGACGGGCGGTCGGTGCACCTCGCCGACTGGCCGTCGGCCGACGACCTGCCGCGCGACCCCGACCTGGTGGCCGCCATGGACCAGGTCCGTGAGGTGTGCTCGACCGCGTCGGCGCTGCGCAAGGCCAACAAGCTGCGGGTGCGGCTCCCCTTGCCGAAACTCACTGTGGCCGTTGATGATCCGGCGGCGTTGGCGCCGTTCACCGATCTGATCGCCGACGAGCTGAACGTCAAGGCCGTGCAGTTGAGCGACGACATCGCCGCGTACGGGCGGTTCGAGCTGACCGTCAACGCGCGCGTCGCCGGCCCCCGCATCGGCAAGGAGGTGCAGGCCGCGATCAAGGCGGTGAAGGCCGGTCAGGGCGTGGTGAATCCGGACGGCACACTGACGGCGGGACCTGCGGTGCTGCAGCCCGGTGAGTTCAGCTCCCGGCTGGTGGCCGCCGACGCGGAGTGGACCGCGGCGCTCGCCGACGGCTCCGGGCTGGTGGTGCTCGACGGCACCGTCACCCCGGAACTGGAGGCCGAGGGATGGGCGAAGGACCGCATCCGCGAACTCCAGGAGCTGCGCAAGTCGACCGGACTCGACGTGTCCGACCGGGTCTCGGTGGTGATGTCGGTGCCCGCCGGGCAGGCCGAGTGGGCGCACACGCACCGCGAGCTGATCGCGCGCGAGATCCTGGCCACCAGCTTCGACTTCGGCGACGTGCTGGACGGCGCCGAGATCGGCGACGGTGTGCGGGTCGCGCTCACCAAGGCGTGATCCGCGGCGCTCAGCCGCGGACGACGCGGGCGGACTCGGTGCCGATCGACACGGTGTCCCCGGGGTGCAGCTGTCGGCCGCGACGCACCTCGACCTCGCCGTTGACGCTCACCAGCCCGTCGGCGATCGCCGCCTTCGCATCCGAACCGGAGTCCAGCAGCGAGGCCAGTTTCAGGAACTGGCCGAGCCGGATCGACTCGTCGACGATGGGCACCTCGTGCATGCACGTCAGGCTAGCGCCCTAGCATCGGCGGGTGTGGGCGCGCGGTGGGTCCTGCACCTGGACATGGACGCGTTCTTCGCATCGGTCGAGCAGCTGACCCGGCCGACGCTGAAGGGCCGGCCGGTGCTGGTCGGCGGGCTCGGCGGGCGCGGCGTGGTGGCCGGCGCCAGCTACGAGGCCCGGGTGCACGGCGCGCGTTCGGCCATGCCGATGCACCAGGCCCGCCGGCTCGTCGGTGCACCCGCAGTCGTCCTGCCGCCGCGCGGGGTGGTCTACGGCGTCGCCAGCCGCCGGGTGTTCGACGTCGTCCGCGCGGTGGTGCCCGTGCTCGAACAGCTCTCCTTCGACGAGGCCTTCGCCGAGCCCGCCGAGCTCGTCGGCGCCGCCACCGCCGACGTGAGCGCCTACTGCGAGGCACTGCGGGCGCGGGTGCGCGACGAGACCGGTCTGGTCGCCTCGGTGGGGGCGGGGTCGGGCAAGCAGGTCGCCAAGATCGCCTCCGAGCTGGCCAAGCCCGACGGGGTGCGGGTGGTCGGCCCGGACGAGGAGCGTTCGCTTCTCGACGGTCTGCCGGTGCGGCGGCTGTGGGGCATCGGACCGGTGGCCGACGAGCGGCTGCACCGCCTGGGCATCGGGACCATCGGCCAGCTCGCGGCGCTGTCGGACGCCGAGGTGGCCAACGTGCTCGGCGGCACCGTCGGCCCGGCGCTGCACCGGCTGGCCCAGGGCATCGACGACCGGCCGGTCGCCGAGCGCGCCGAGGCCAAGCAGATCAGCGCCGAATCGACCTTCCCGGCCGACCTCATCACCCTGGACCAGCTGCGGGAAGCGGCCGGACCGATCGGCGAACACGCCCACCGGCGGCTGGAGAAGGACGGCAGGGGAGCGCGCACGGTCACCGTGAAGCTGAAGAAGTCGGACATGAGCACGCTGACCCGCTCGGCCACCCTGCCCTATGCCACGGCCGACGCCGCGACACTGATCGCCATGGCCCGCCGGTTGCTGCTCGACCCGATGGAGATCGGGCCGATACGCCTTGTCGGCGTGGCGTTCTCGGGTCTGACAGAGGTGCGCCAGGAGTCGCTGTTCCCCGATCTCGACCTCGTCGCCGACGACGGCGGCGCACCGGTGGCAGCGGTACCGGTGCCGCCGTCGGTGAGCGACGCCGCGTCGACCGCGCCGGCCTGGCGGATCGGGGACGACGTGGCACACCCCGAACACGGGCACGGCTGGATCCAGGGCGCCGGGCACGGCGTCATGACGGTGCGCTTCGAGACCCGCAGCACCGGGCCCGGCATCGCCCGCACGTTCCCCGACCCGGCGCCGGACGTGGTGCGCGCCAATCCGGTGGACAGCCTCGACTGGCCGGACTACATCGACGGGTTGGCGGCCTACCAGAACTCGCTGTAGACGGCCGACAGGATGAATCCGTGCTGCCCGTAGGTCGTGCACGTGACCGTGCCCGGGTGGCCGACCGCGCAGCCGGCGCCCCAGTTCTCCAGCCGGTGGCCCTCCGGGAGTACGTCGACGTCGCGGGTGAACGTCGCGGCGTCCGAGTGGCGGTACTCGGCCGGGCCCCAGCTGTTGACCACGGTCTGGTTCATCCCCTCGGGGGCGTCGACGGGCACCGCGCCGCACCCGACCGGGCCGCCGTTCGGGCCGATTCCGCAGGACCGGCCGTCTGGTGTCCTGAAGAACACCCAGTAGAAGTCGGTGGGCGAGGTGTAACGGCCCTGGGCCAGGGGATAGGTGGCCGTCTCAGCGACGCCGGGCGGCGGCTGGGCGTGCGACATTGGCGCCGGCGCCGCGGCCAGCACGACCAGTCCCGATGCCGCCCCGATGCCACGCCAATTCATGGCACCAGCGTGTCATCCCCAGCGGTCGAGGACGTCGGCAACCGGTGAACCGGAGGCCAGCGCGGCCATCACCAGCACCCGCGCCTGCGACGGGCGCACCCGCGCCACCGGCACGGCGCCCGCGTCGACCAGCGCACGGCCGGGCCCGTAGCCGGGGCTGACCCGCCCGCCCGGCACCCGGGTCGACACCGCCACGGTCAGCCCGGCCGCGCAGAGCCGCCGCACCTCGTCGACCACCGCCCGGCCTGCGTTCCCCGCGCCGAGCGCCTCGAGCACGATCGCCTGCGCACCCGCGTGTGCGCACGCCGCCATCGCCACTCCGTCGCTGCCGGGATACACCGCGACGATGTCGACCCGTGGGGCGCCGGCGCCCGTCACCGCACCCAGATACGGCCTGGTTTTCTCCGCGGTGCGGACGAACTCGCCGCCGTCGACCGCGCCCACCGCCCGCCCGGCGAACCCCCGCAGGTCGCCGGTCGCCACCTTCTGCAGGCCGAGCGGCTGCCACACCGTGCCCGCGAAGCTCAGCACCACCCCGAGGTCGCGGGCATCCGGGTGGGCCGCCACGGCCAGCGCATCGCGGAGGTTGGCCGGGCCGTCGGCGTCGGGCGCGTCGGCACTGCGCTGCGCACCGGTCAGCACCACGGGAACCGTTCCGTCGTAGGTGATCTCGAGCCACAGCGCCGTCTCCTCCATGGTGTCGGTGCCGTGGGTGACGACGACCCCGGCGGCGCCGGCGCCGACGGCGTCGCCGACCGCCGACCGGATGGTGTCCCAGTCCGCCGGGGTCAGCTCGGAGCTGTCCAGCGAGAGCGCGTCGACCCAGCGCACGCCGGGGCCATCTGCGGTGCCGAGGCCGCCCAGCAGGTCGGCGCCGCTGCGGGTCGGTCGGCGGACACCGGCGTCGTCGACGCTGGTCGCGATGGTTCCACCGGTGGTGATCACGACGAGGCTCACGTGCGGAATTCTTCCCCATCCGCCGGTTTGGGATGATGGTCCGGTGACTGACGAAACACCGGGCCCCCTCGAACGGGCGACCGGCGCCGCTGCAGGCGGCGCCGCGGCGCCTGACGAGGCGCCGCCGCGGCGCCGGGTGCGGCTGCTGGTGAGTGTGGCCGCGGTGGTGCTGATCTGCGACATCGTCACCAAGGTGCTCGCCGTCAAGCTGCTCACACCGGGTCAGCCGGTCTCGATCATCGGTGACACCGTGACCTGGACGCTGGTGCGCAACTCCGGCGCCGCGTTCTCGATGGCCACCGGCTACACCTGGGCGCTCACCCTGGTCGCCACCGGCGTGGTGATCGGCATCATCTGGATGGGCAGGCGGCTGGTGTCACCGTGGTGGGCGCTCGGCCTCGGCATGATCCTCGGCGGCGCGACGGGCAACCTGGTCGACCGCTTCTTCCGTTCCCCCGGGCCGCTGCGTGGTCACGTCGTCGACTTCTTCTCGGTGGGCTGGTTCCCCGTCTTCAACGTCGCCGACCCGTCGGTGGTGGGCGGCGCGATCCTGCTGGTGGCGCTGTCGCTGTTCGGCTTCGACTTCGACAGCCCGACCCGCCGCACCTCGGAAGCGGCCACCGCGACGCCGGCCGACCGTCCCGCCGACCCGACCGCCGACAACGCGTAGTGGCCACCAGATCGATGCCGGTCCCCGAGGGGCTGAGCGGTATGCGGGTGGACGCCGGTCTGTCGCGCCTGCTCGGGTTGTCGCGGACCGCCGCGGCGGCGCTCGCCGAGGACGGCGGGGTCGATCTCGACGGCGCCCCGGCGGGCAAGTCCGACCGGCTCACCGCGGGGGCGTGGCTGGAGGTCAGGCTGCCCGAGGCGCCGGCGCCGGTGGAGAACACTCCGGTCGACATCGAGGGCATGGACATCCTGTATTCCGACAACGACATCGTGGCGGTCGACAAGCCGCCAGGGGTGGCGGCGCACGCCACCGTCGGCTGGCACGGCCCCACGGTGCTCGGCGGGCTGGCCGCGGCGGGATTCCGGATCAGCACCTCGGGCATCCACGAACGCCAGGGCATCGTGCACCGGCTCGACGTCGGCACCTCCGGGGTGATGGTCGTCGCGCTGTCCGAACGCGCCTACACCGTGCTCAAGCGGGCGTTCAAGGAACGCACCGTGCACAAGCGCTACCACGCACTGGTGCAGGGTCACCCGGACCCCAGCAGCGGAACCATCGACGCGCCGATCGGCAGGCATCGCGGGCACGACTGGAAGTTCGCGGTGACCGAGGGCGGGCGGCACAGCATCACGCACTACGACACCGTCGAGGCGTTCCAGGCCGCCAGCCTGCTCGACATCGAGCTGGAAACCGGGCGCACGCATCAGATCCGGGTGCACTTCGCGGCGCTGCACCACCCGTGCTGCGGTGACCTGACCTACGGCGCCGATCCCACGCTGGCCCGCCGCCTCGGCCTGGAACGGCAGTGGCTGCACGCGCGGTCGCTGGCATTCGTGCATCCCGCGGACGGCCGGCGGGTCGAGATCACCAGCCCGTATCCCGCGGATCTGCGGCACGCACTCGACGTGCTGCGCGATCACGCGCTGTGACCGGCGACGCCCGCACGAGGCGCACCGGCACACTGTTCGGCGCCGGCGCCTTCACGTGGTGGGGCCTGTGCCCCGGCTTCTTCCCGCTGCTGCTGCCCGCCGGATCGGTCGAGGTGCTGGCCCACCGCATCGTGTGGAGCGCGGTGTGCATGGCGCTGGTGCTGCTGGTGGTCCGCCGGTTCGGCGATCTGCGCAGGCTCAGCGCACGCACCTGGCTGCTGCTGGCGGCCGCGTCGGTGCTGATCGCCCTGAACTGGGGGGTCTACATCTACGCCGCGACCAACGGTCACGTCGTCGACGCGGCGCTCGGGTACTTCGTCAACCCGCTGGTCACGGTGGCGCTCGGCGTGCTGGTGTTCCGCGAGCGCATCGGGAGGTGGCAGCTCGTCGCGCTGGTGCTCGCCGCGGTGGCGGTGGTGGTGCTGACGGTGGGCGTGGGCACCCCGCCCTACATCGCGGGCGTCCTCGCGGTGTCGTTCGCGGTGTACGGCGTCGTGAAGAAGGTGGTGGTGGCCGACCCGCGGGTCAGCGTGGCCGTCGAGAACTTCATCTCGCTGCCGGTGGCCGGCGGCTATCTCGTCGTGCTCGGGGTGCTGGGGCAGGGACACTTCCCGCACGAGGGCGCCGCGCACTCGGTGCTGCTGGTGCTCTCGGGGCCCATCACCGCCGTCCCGCTGCTGCTGTTCGCCGCCGCGGCGCAGCGGCTGCCGCTCGTGACGATGGGGCTGCTGTTCTACCTCAACCCAGGACTGCAGATGGTGTGGGGTGTGCTGATCGGACACGAACCGATGCCGGTGGCCCGGTGGGTCGGTTTCGCGTTGATCTGGACGGCGCTGGCGGTGATGACGTTCGACGCACTGCGCAGGAAACCGGACGGCGAGGCCTCACCTGTCGATCCGGCGACGTCCGGATCGTCATCACGGTGACACCGCACGACGCGGCGCACACCGCGACGGAGGAGGAGCCATGCAGTACTGCCTGATCACCCACTACCAGGAGGGCGCGGAGGCCGGCGTGCCCGAGGAGGTGCTGGCCGCGGGCCGGGCCGCCTTCGCCCGCTACGCCGACGACCTCGACGCCGCAGGCGTGCTCGTCGGCACGCAGGTGCTGGAGTCGGCCGCGGCCACCACCACGGTGACGGCGCGCACCGGCGCCGTCGACATCCAGGACGGTCCGTTCGCCGACACCAGGGAGCGGCTGGGCGGCATCTTCGTCATCGACGTGCCCGACCTCGACGCGGCGATCGGGTGGGCGCAGCGCAATCCCGCCGCGCATTTCGGTGCGGTCGAGATCCGTCCGGTGGCCGTCACCTACGCCAGCGGCCGCGGCTGGTACCGCCCTGAGTGACAACGCGCCCGCCGCGCAGCTCGCCCGGCTCACCCGCGAGTCGTACGGCCGGCTGCTCGCGGTGCTGGCCGCGCCGAGCCGCGACATCGCCGCGGCGGAGGACGCGCTGGCCGACGCCCTCGAGCGCGCCCTTCGGCGCTGGCCGGACGACGGCGTCCCGGCCAATCCGGAGGGCTGGGTGCTCACCGTCGCGCGCAACCGGCTGCGCGACACCTGGAAGTCCGCGGCCCATCGGAGCACCCGGCCGCTCACGGGGACCGACGAGCGGGCGGCGGAGGCCGACGAGCCGGTCGCGATCCCGGACCGCCGCCTCGAGCTCATGCTGGTGTGCGCACATCCCGCGATCGCGGCCGACGTTCGCACGCCGCTGATGCTGCAGACGGTGCTGGGCGTCCGGGCCGCCGACATCGCCGCGGCGTTCGCCGTGGAGCCGGCGACGATGGCGCAACGGCTGGTGCGGGCGAAGAAGCGCATCCGGGATGCCGGGATCCCGTTCGTCGTCCCCGATCCCGCCGAACTGGCGGTTCGCCTGCCCGCCGTGCTGGAGGCGGTCTACGGGGCCTACTCCATCGACTGGCCCGCCATCGACTGTCCGGCCGGCGACGCGTCGCAGACGCTGGCCGCCGAGGCGCTGCACCTGGCCGACGTGCTGGCCGAACTGATGCCCGACGAACCGGAGGTGCTCGGCCTGCTGGCCCTGATCTGCCTCGCAGAGGCCCGCCGCCCGGCAAGGCGCGGCCCGGACGGGGCGTTCGTCCCGCTCGACGAGCAGGACACCGCACAGTGGGACGCCCGGCTCATCGCGCGCGGAGAGGACCTGCTGCGGCGCGCGCACGACAGGGGGAGGCCCGGCCGCTTCCAGTACGAGGCGGCGATCCAGTCCGCGCACTGCGCACGCAGGCACGGCCCCGCCGACCTCGAGGCGCTGCGCCGTCTGCACCGGGCACTCATGCGCGTTGCGCCGTCACTCGGCGCGGCGGTGGCGACGGCGGCGGTGGAAGCGCGGATCGACGGTCCGGCCGCGGGTCTGCGGCTGCTCGACGCGATCACCGACCCGGCGGTCGTCCGCTTCCAGCCGGCGTGGACGACACGTGGTCACCTGCTCGCCGAGGCGGGCCGGACCGACGAGTCGGCGGCCGCCTACCGGCGCGCCATCGAGCTCACCGGGGACGCCGGCGTGGCCGCCCATCTGCGGCGACAGCTGTGATGACCGGATGCCGGGATCGCAGGCCGTTGCCATGATCAACACCGATGTCATACGGTTTGCTCGTGCAGCGAGGGGGTCGCAGCGTGCCGGCTGCGCGTGGGCGTGGTCGCCCCGTCGGCGCGGACTCCGCCCAGACCCGGCGCCGTATCGTGCGTGCCGCGCGTGAGGTGATCAACCAGCGGGGCTATCCGGCGATGACGTTCCAGGCGATCTCGAAGCACACCGGGCTGAGCAGGCCGACCCTGCACTACTACTTCGCCTCCCGCGAGGATCTGTACCGCGCGGTGATGGAAGAGGCGAAGTCGATGCTGACGTCGGCGATCGAGCGTTCGCTGGCCCACGACGCGTTGCTCGACCGGTTGGCCACCTTCTTCGTCGCGCTGCAGGAGGCCGAGCAGCGCGACCGGTCGACCATCGCGTTCACCATCTCGGCGCGGCTGGAACCGCAGCGCAACCCCGAGCTGCTGCCGTTCAGCGCGCCGTCCCCGGTGCGGCAGTTCCTCACCAGGGTGGTCGAGGACGGCGTCGCGCACGGCGAGATCCGGGCCGACACCGACACCGCCGCGATCGTGTCGATGCTGCATGTCGTGATGTGGGGGCTCGGCTGCTACGCGAGCTTCGTCGCACGTCCCGACGACATGGAGCCGGTGACCCAGCAGCTGGTCCGGCTGTTCGCCGGCGGACTGCCCACCGAGGCCGCAGGCGACCGCCCGGGTTGAGGCCGAAGACACGCATCGCGACACGCCGAGCGGTGTCGGAGGTCGGTCATAGACTGGCCACCCTATGAGCGGTTCTGATTCACGGTCTTTCGTGCACCTGCATAACCACACCGAATACTCGATGCTCGACGGTGCCGCGAAGGTCAAGCCGATGCTCGCCGAGGCGCAACGGCTCGAGATGCCCGCGCTCGGGATGACCGACCACGGCAACATGTTCGGCGCCAGCGAGTTCTACAACGCCGCCACCGATGTCGGGATCACGCCGATCATCGGGGTCGAGGCCTACATCGCCCCGGCCTCGCGCTTCGACACCAAGCGGGTGCTCTGGGGAGACCCGAGCCAGAAGAGTGACGACGTGTCGGGCAGCGGCTCCTACACGCACATGACGATGGTGGCCGAGAACGCCACCGGCTTGCGGAACCTGTTCAAGCTGTCGTCGCTGGCGTCGTTCGAGGGGCAGCTCGGCAAGTGGTCCCGGATGGACGCCGAGATCATCGCCGAGCACGCCGAGGGCATCATCGCCACCACCGGCTGCCCGTCCGGCGAGGTGCAGACGCGGCTGCGGCTCGGGCACGAGCGCGAGGCACTGGAGGCGGCGGCGAAGTGGCGGGAGATCTTCGGGCCGGAGAACTTCTTCCTCGAGCTGATGGACCACGGCCTCGACATCGAGCGCCGGGTGCGCGAGGGACTGCTGGAGGTGGGCCGCAAGCTCTCGATCCCGCCGCTGGCCACCAACGACTGCCACTACGTCACCCGCGACGCGTCCCAGAACCACGAGGCGTTGCTGTGCATCCAGACCGGCAAGACGCTGTCGGACCCCACCCGCTTCAAGTTCGACGGTGACGGCTACTACCTGAAATCGGCGGCGGAGATGCGCGCGCTGTGGGACCAGCAGGTTCCCGGTGCGTGCGACTCGACGTTGCTGATCGCCGAGCGCGTGCAGTCCTACGCCGACGTGTGGCAGCCGCGCGACCGGATGCCGGTGTTCCCGGTGCCGGAGGGTCATACGCAGGAGAGCTGGCTGCGGCACGAGGTGAGCGCCGGTCTGGCGCGCCGCTTCTCGGGCGGCACCGTGCCGCAGGAATACGTCGACCGCGCCGACTTCGAGATCACGGTGATCTGCGACAAGGGTTACCCGTCGTACTTCCTCATCGTCGCCGACCTGATCAACTACGCCCGCTCGGTCGACATCCGGGTGGGGCCGGGGCGCGGATCGGCGGCGGGCTCGCTGGTGGCCTACGCGATGGGCATCACGAACATCGACCCGATCCCGTACGGGCTGCTGTTCGAGCGGTTCCTCAACCCCGAGCGGGTGTCGATGCCCGACATCGACATCGACTTCGACGACCGCCGTCGCGGTGAGATGCTGCGCTATGCCGCCAACAAGTGGGGCAGCGACCGGGTGGCCCAGGTCATCACCTTCGGCACCATCAAAACGAAGGCGGCGCTGAAGGATTCGGCGCGGGTGCACTACGGTCAGCCGGGATTCGCGATCGCCGACCGGATCACCAAGGCGTTGCCGCCGCCGATCATGGCCAAGGACATCCCGCTCTCGGGCATCACCGACCCGGCCCACGACCGGTACAAGGAGGCCACCGAGGTCCGCGGGCTGATCGACACCGATCCCGACGTGCGGACCATCTACGAGACCGCCAGAGGGCTGGAGGGCCTGGTCCGCAACGCCGGCGTACACGCCTGCGCGGTGATCATGAGCTCCGAGCCGCTGGTCGACGCGATCCCGCTGTGGCGGCGACCGCAGGACGGCGCGGTGATCACCGGTTGGGACTATCCGTCATGTGAGGCCATCGGCCTGCTGAAGATGGATTTTCTGGGCCTGCGCAACCTGACGATCATCGGCGACTGCCTGGAGAACATCAGCGCCAACCGGGGCATCGACCTCGACCTCGACGCGGTGCCCCTCGACGACCCGGCGACCTTCGAATTGCTCGGCCGCGGTGAGACACTCGGGGTGTTCCAGCTCGACGGTGGCCCGATGCGTGACCTGCTGCGGCGGATGCAGCCGACGGGATTCGAGGACGTCGTCGCGGTCATCGCGCTGTACCGGCCCGGGCCGATGGGCATGAACGCCCACAACGACTACGCCGACCGCAAGAACAACCGCCAGGCCATCAAGCCGATCCATCCCGAGCTCGAGGAACCGCTGCGCGAGATCCTCGCCGAAACCTACGGCCTGATCGTCTACCAGGAACAGATCATGCGCATCGCGCAGAAGGTGGCCGGCTACTCGCTCGCACGAGCCGACATCCTGCGCAAGGCGATGGGCAAGAAGAAGCGCGAGGTGCTGGAGAAGGAGTTCGAGGGCTTCTCCGAGGGCATGAAGGCCAACGGGTTCTCGGCGGCGGCCGTCAAGGCGCTGTGGGACACCGTGCTGCCGTTCGCCGACTACGCGTTCAACAAGTCCCACGCCGCCGGGTACGGTCTGGTGTCCTACTGGACGGCGTACCTCAAGGCCAACTTCCCGGCCGAGTACATGGCCGGTCTGCTCACCTCCGTCGGTGACGACAAGGACAAGGCGGCGGTCTACCTGGCCGACTGCCGCAAGCTCGGAATCACCGTGCTGCCACCAGATGTCAACGAGTCGGTGCAGAACTTCGCCTCCGTGGGCACCGACATCCGGTTCGGGCTCGGCGCGGTGCGCAACGTCGGCGCGAACGTGGTGGCGTCGCTGGTGAACACCCGCGCCGAGAAGGGCAAGTACACCGACTTCTCGGACTACCTGAACAAGATCGACATCTCGGCGTGCAACAAGAAGGTGACGGAGTCGCTGATCAAGGCGGGCGCCTTCGATTCGCTCGGTCATCCGCGCAAGGGCCTGTTCCTGGTGCACACCGACGCGGTGGACTCGGTGCTGGGCACCAAGAAGGCCGAGGCGATGGGTCAGTTCGACCTGTTCGGCGGGGCCGACACCGCCACCGACGCGGTGTTCACCATCAAGGTGCCCGACGAGGAGTGGGAGGACAAGCACAAGCTCGCTCTGGAACGGGAGATGCTGGGGCTGTACGTGTCCGGGCATCCGCTCAACGGGGTGGCGCACCTGCTGGCCAACCAGGTCGACACCCAGATCCCGGCGATCCTCGACGGCGACGTCGCCAACGACGCACAGGTGCTGGTGGGCGGCATCCTCGCCTCGGTGAACCGGCGGGTGAACAAGAACGGATTACCCTGGGCCTCAGCGCAATTGGAGGATCTCACCGGTGGCATCGAGGTGCTGTTCTTCCCGCAGACCTACTCGTTGTTCGGCGCCGAGATCGCCGACGACGTGGTGGTGCTGGTGAAGGCGAAGGTCGCCGCCCGGGATGACCGGATCGCGCTGATCGCCCATGAACTGGTGGTGCCGGACTTCTCGAGCGCGCAGGTTAACCGCCCGCTCGCGGTGAGCCTGCCGACGCGCCAGTGCACGGTGGACAAGGTGAGCGCGCTCAAGGCGGTGCTGGCCAACCATCCGGGGGTGTCGCAGGTGCATCTGCGGTTGATCAGCGGTGAGCGCATCACCACGCTCGAACTCGATCAGGCCTTGCGGGTCACGCCGTCGCCGGCGTTGATGGGTGACCTCAAGGCGCTGCTCGGTCCGGGCTGCCTGGGCGGTTAGAGGTCGATCCGGACGATCGCGCTGTCGTTCCACAGGCCGCGGTCGCGCGCCCGCCGGAGCTTCTCGCGCCACGGCAGGTTGCTGTGCACGTTGCGCACGCCTGGGATCTTCAGCAGCGGGACGACGTTGTACTGCCAGCCGTAGCGGCCGCGCAGCAGCTCGTTGGCCGCCTCCGCCGCGGCGCCGTCCAGGATCGACGCCCGCCCGTCGACGGTCGCGCCGTCGTGGCCGACCCGGCCGCGGTGGTCGCAGACCTGTAGCTGGACTCTTGGGTCGTTGGTCAGGCGCCGGGTCTTCGGGCCGATCTTCGTGCGGAACACCAGGGCGGAGCCCTCGAACGCGAACCAGATCGGGGTGTCGACGGGGCTGCCGTCGCGGCGGTAGCTGCGCAGCAGCGCGTAACGGGAAGTGCGGAGGTCGTCGAGGGTGTGCATGACGTCGAGTCCAGCACTTAGAGTTGACTCCAAGTCAAGGGTGAGGACGAAACGGATGACAGCGAGCCTGACGATCGGCGAGGTGGCCCGCCGCGCGGGGATCGCGGCGACCACGCTGCGGTACTACGAGCAGATCGGGCTGCTGGCGCCCACGGCCCGGGTGGGAGGGCAGCGCCGTTACGGCGACGCGATCCTGGCCCGGCTCGAGGTGATCCGGTTGTGCAAATCGGCGGGGTTCGCACTCGACGACATCGTCGTGCTGTTCGCCGACGATGCACCGGGGCGGCCGGTCAGCCGGTCGCTGGCGCGGGCGAAGCTCGCCGAGATCGACGCCAGGATCGACGAGTTGCGCCGGGCGAGGGAGATCGTCGAGTGGGGGATGGCCTGCACCTGTCCCTCGATCGACGACTGCACGTGCGGGGTGCACGCTGTCGGGGCGCCTGCCGGATGACTCCCGTCTGCGTCACCATGGAGTGGTGACCGACGAGACGACCACACCACCGACCTCCCGTCACATCGGGGTATGGATCGACGCGCCGCCGGATGCGGTGTACGCGTTCGCGTCCGACCCGCAGCAGATGCCGCGCTGGGCGGCCGGGCTGGCCGAGGGCGAACTGCGGAGAAGCGACGAGGGCTGGGTGGCCGATTCACCGATGGGGCAGGTGACCGTCGAGTTCGCGCCGGTCAACGAGTTCGGGGTCATCGACCACGTGGTGCGGATGCCGTCCGGCGAGGCGGTGTACAACGCGTTGCGCGTCCTGCCCGCGGGCGCCGGTGTGCCGCGCTGCGAGGTCGTGTTCACCGTGCGGCAGCGCGCCGGGATGACCGACGAGGAGTTCGAGGCCGACGTCGCAGCGGTGACCGCGGACCTGCAGGAACTGCGCAGGCTGCTGGAGCGCTGAGCTACTGGCGGTCGGTGCAGAAGACGCCGAGGCCGAGCCAGGCGACGGTTGCGGCCGCGGCGCCGGCGAGCACCGCAGGCGCGGCGCTCATGGCGGCGAGGCCGACGATCACGGTCACCAGGGCGCCGAGCATCAGCGCGATCACCTTGTAGGCCGGCCACGGCACACCGGCGACACTCACGTCACACGTCGCACGGGAGACCGTGGAGCGGAAGTGGCCTGCGGTGGTCATAGTTCGAGGGTACCTCTCAACCATGGTTTCGGCCAGCCGAAACTCTCAATGCGGGGACCGCGTTTCTGTACCCGCCTAAGCTGGTTTCATGCCGCTGACCGGAGAATACGAACCGAGCTCGTCGGACTGGGCACGCGAGAACGCCGAGCAGTACGTGGCCTCCGGGGGAACGGAGGGCACCGAGCTCAAGGGCCGCCCCGTCATCCTGCTGACCACCGTCGGTGCGAAGACCGGCAAGCTCCGCAAGACCCCGCTGATGCGGGTGGAGAGCAACGGCGAGTACGCGGTGGTGGCGTCGCTCGGCGGCGCGCCGAAGCACCCCGTCTGGTACCACAACATCAAGAAGAACCCGCGCGTCGAACTGCAGGACGGCCCGGCCACCCGCGACTACGACGCCCGCGAGGTGTTCGGCGACGAGAAGGCCGAGTGGTGGGAGCGCGCCGTCGAGGCCTGGCCCGAGTACGCGGAGTACCAGGAGAAGACCGACCGGGAGATCCCGGTGTTCGTGCTGACCCCGGCCGAATAGACCGGGCACGGCAAAACCGCCTGTACCCGTGTGACGGGCGGATGGCACCATTGAGCGGTGTCCGCCGACCTGAGCCAGCCCGTCACGTCGCCGTTGACCGCGGCCGACATCGACGAGGCCGCCCAGCGGATCGCCGACATCGTGGTGCGCAGCCCGCTGCACCTGTCCGAACGGCTGTCGGAGGCCACCGGTGCGACGGTGTACCTCAAACGCGAGGACCTGCAGGCCGTCCGGTCCTACAAGCTGCGGGGCGCCTACAACCTACTGACGCAGCTGACCGACGACGAGCTGGCCGCAGGCGTGGTCTGCTCCTCGGCGGGCAACCACGCCCAGGGGTTCGCGCTGGCCTGCCGGTCGATGGGCATCAGGGGCCGGGTGTACGTGCCGACCAAGACGCCCAAGCAGAAGCGTGACCGCATCCGGTACCACGGCCGCGAGTTCATCGACCTGATCGCGGTCGGCGCCACCTACGACCTGGCGGCGGCGGCAGCCCTCGACGACGTGGCGCGCACCGGGGCCACGCTGATCCCGCCGTACGACGACCTGCGCACGATGGCAGGGCAAGGCACCATCGCCGCGGAGATCCTCGACCAGCTCGACGTCGAGCCGGACCTGGTGATCGTCCCGGTCGGCGGCGGCGGGTGCATCTCGGGCATCACCACCTACCTGGCCGAACGCACCGCCAACACCGCGGTGCTGGGTGTGGAGCCTGCGGGTGCCGCCGCCATGATCGCGGCACTGGCCGCAGGCGAGCCGGTCACCCTCGACCACGTCGACCAGTTCGTCGACGGCGCCGCCGTGAACCGCGCGGGCACGCTGCCGTTCGCCGCGTTGACCGCCGCGGGGGACATGGTGTCGCTCACCACGGTCGACGAGGGCGCGGTGTGCACGGCGATGCTGGACCTCTACCAGAACGAGGGCATCATCGCCGAGCCGGCCGGGGCGCTCGCGGTGGCGGGCCTGCTGGAGGCGACGGTCGAACCGGGCGCCACGGTGGTGTGCCTGATCTCGGGCGGCAACAACGACGTCTCCCGCTACAACGAGATCCTCGAACGCTCACTGGTCCACCTCGGGCTCAAGCACTACTTCCTGGTCGACTTCCCGCAGGAACCGGGCGCGTTGCGGCGCTTCCTCGACGAGGTGCTCGGTCCGGGCGACGACATCACGCTGTTCGAGTACGTCAAGCGCAACAACCGGGAGACCGGCGAGGCGCTGGTCGGCATCCAGCTCGGTTCGGCCGCCGACCTCGACGGGCTGATGGTGCGCATGCGCAGCTCGGACATGCACGTCGAGACGCTGGAGCCGGGTTCGCCGGTCTACCGCTATCTGACCTAGGGGCTCAGCCGGTCACTGCCGGCGCAACACCGCGAACGAGTGTCCCGGCAGCCGGGTCGCCCCGCCCTCGACCGCCGGCTCGTCCCAGGACAGCACCACCTCGCCGGCGACCGGCACGGACACCGGGTCGGCGCCGAGGTTGCAGGCCACGGCGAATGCGCCGCGGTGCATGACGAGCCAGCGCTGCTCCTCGTCGTAGTCCACCCGCAGGTGATCCAGCCACGGATCGGCCAGATCGGGTTCGCGGTGCCGCAGCGCGATCAGATCCCGGTACACGGCCAGCATCCGGGCGTGATCGCCGTCGGCCACCTCGTCCCAGTTCAGCTTGGATCGCAGGAACGTCTCCGGGTCCTGCGGATCGGGGATCTCGTCGGCGTCCCAGCCGTGTTCGGCGAACTCGGCCTTGCGGCCCTCGGCGGTGGCGCGCGCGAGCTCCGGTTCGGGATGGGAGCTGAAGAACTGGAACGGTGAGGACGACGCCCACTCCTCGCCCATGAACAGCATTGCGGTGTAGGGCGATCCGAGCGCCAGCGCCGCCTTGACCGCGAGCTGGCCCGGTTCCAGGTTCTGCGACGGGCGGTCGCCGACGGCGCGGTTGCCGACCTGGTCGTGGGTCAGCGTGTACGCGAGGAGCCGGGTCGCCGGGATCGACGACGCGTCCAGCGGCCTGCCGTGCCTGCGATGCCGGAACGACGAGTACGTGCCCGCGTGGAAGTACCCGTTCCGCAGCGTCTGCGCCAGCGTCTCGAGAGAGCCGAAATCGCCGTAGTAGCCCTGTGTCTCGCCGGACACCGCGGCGTGGATGGCGTGGTGGATGTCGTCGTCCCACTGTGCGGTCATCCCCAGGCCGCCCCGCTCGCGCGGTGTGATCAGCCGCGGGTCGTTCTTGTCGCTTTCGGCGATCAGCGACAGCGGGCGGCCGAGTTCGGCTGCCAGCGCATCGGTCTCGGCGGACAACTCCTCGAGGATGTGGATCGCGGTGGTGTCGACCAGGGCGTGCACCGCGTCCAGCCGCAGCCCGTCGGCATGGAAGTCGCGCATCCACCGCAGGGCACAGTCGATGATGTAGCGGCGCACCTCGTCGGCGTCGGCGTCGGCGATGTTGACCGACTCGCCCCACGGGTTGCTGCCGCTGGACAGGTAGGGGCCGAACCGGGGGAGGTAGTTGCCCGACGGTCCAAGGTGGTTGAACACCGCGTCGATCAGCACACCAAGGCCGCGGCGGTGGCACGCGTCGATCAGCCGGATCAGGCCGTCGGGACCGCCGTACGGTTCGTGCACGGCATACCAGAGCACGCCGTCGTAACCCCAGCCGTGGGTACCGCCGAATGCGTTGACCGGCATCAGCTCCACGACGTCGATTCCGAGATCGACGAGGTGGTCCAGCTTGTCGATCGCCGCGTCGAACGTGCCCTCCGGCGTGAAGGTGCCGACGTGCAGCTCGTAGATCACCGCACCCTCGATCGACTTGCCCGCCCAGTCGGAGTCGGTCCACGCGTCGGGCGCGGGCCGCCAGCGCTGCGAGCGTTCGTGCACGCCCTCGGGCTGGCGCGGCGACCGCGGGTCGGGCAGTACCTTCGGATCGTCGTCGAGCACGAAGCCGTACCGCGCGTCGATGCGGGCGTCGACGTCGGCGCGCCACCACCCGTCGCCGGAGGCGGCCATCGGATGCAGCGTGCCGTCCACGTCGAGACGCACCCGCTCGGGCCGCGGCGCCCAGACCGCGAACTCAACCATCCGTGCGCTCCAGCAGGGCCACCGGCAGTTCGGCGAAGAGCTCGCCCACCGAGACCGCACCGCTGTACCGGCCGCCCCCGATGCGATCGGTCCACTCACCGGCCGGTAACGGCAGAGTCGTGTCGCCCCAACCGGATTCGGTCAGCCCGACACTGTGTCGGGTCACCGCGGTGAGCACATCGGCGCCTCGGGTGAACGCCAGCACGTGCTCGGCGGCGGCACCGCCTGCGAGCACCGGCCGGTAGTCACCGGTGAGGAACGCCTCGGGGCGCTCGCGGCGCAGGTGCAGCGCCTCGCGCACCACCCGGATCTTGGGGTGGGTGGCCGCGTCCAGCGCCGCCCGCCGTTCGGCGTAGTCGACCGGTCGCCGGTTGTCCGGATCCACCAGGCTGTCCTCCCACAGTTCGGTCCCCTGATAGACGTCGGGCACGCCGGGCGCGGTGAGCGCCACCAGCTTCTGGCCGAGGCTGTCGCTGCGGGCATGCCGGTCGAGCTGTTCGAGCAACCGGGTCAGCTCCGCGCCGACAGGTCCGTCGAGCACGGTGTCCAGCCACCGGTGCACCGCCGATTCGAACGTCTCGTCCGGGTCGTTCCAGGTGGTCTTCAGCGCTGCCTCGCGGATCGCCTTCTCGGCGTAGCCGTGCAGCCGCTCCCGCAGCTCCGGGGTGACCGTTCCGTCGGTGGGCCAGACGCCGAAGATGTTCTGCAGCAAGAACATTCCGGTTGCGGAGTCGGGCGGCGAGGTGCGCTCCAACCAGGCCTCGACGTACTGCGCCCACAGTGCGGGCACCTGCGAGAGCACCCCGATCCGGGCCCGGACGTCCTCGCCGCGCTTGGTGTCGTGCGTGGTGAGCGCGGTCATCGCCGACGGCCACAACCGGGCCCTGCCGTCGGCGCGCTGATGGAACTCCGCGGTGCTGACCCCGAACTTCTCGGGCTCGTTGCCCACCTCGTTGAGCGCAACCAGCCGGGCGTCCCGGTAGAACAGGCAGTCCTCCATCGACTTCGCCGTGGAGGCGCCGCACAGCTGCTGCAGCCGCACTGACGTCTCGCGATTCGCCGTCACCGCCGCGCTCAGGATCGCCAGTGGCTCCGCGAGAGCCGGGCGTTCGGCCAAGGTCTCTTCGATGGCGACGGGCAGCACCAGGGACAGTGACGGGTAGTCCGACCGGTACACCCCGACGTGGCTCAGCAGGGCGGCGATCGCGGTCCGCAGCTGCGGGTGGTCGACGCCCGTCGCGCCGGTCACGGTCCGGTGCAGCCGGGCCAGTTCGCTGCCCAGCGTGTCGGTGACCGCCTGCGCCTTGAGCCGGCGGGCCTCCGCGGGCATCGACGCGTAGTCGACGCCGGTGGATTCGTAGAGGTCGGTCAGCGGCGCCTCACCGGCCGGATCGAGGAACACCCCGCCCACCTCGCGCAGCGCGTCGTATCCCGTGGTGCCGGAGACGGGCAGGCTCAGGTCGAGCGGTTCGTCGACGGCGAGGATCTTCTCGATCACGATCCAGGCGTCGGCTCCGAGCAGGTCCCGCAGCCATGCGAGGTATCCGGCGGGGTCGGACAGGCCGTCGGGATGGTCGATGCGCACACCGTCGACCAGACCGTCGGCGACCCATCGGCCCACCTCGGCGTGCGTCGCCTCGAACACCGCACGGTCCTCCTGGCGCAGCCCCGCCAGCGAGGTGATGGAGAAGAACCGGCGGTACCCGCAGATGCCGTTGCGCCAGCCGATCAGGCGGTAGTGCTGGCGGTCGTGCACCTGCGCGCCGGTGGCGTCCTCGCCTGCGGTGCCCGGCGCGATCGGGTAGGCCAGATCGCCGAGGCGCAGCACCGGTTCCTCACCGCTGCCGTCGACGGTCAGGTCGGCGACGTCGTCGTCGGAACCCAACACCGGCAACACGATCCGGTGATCGGGATCGAGATCCCAGTCGATGTCGAAGTAGGTGGCGTAGCGGGATTCGCGACCGTGGGTGAGCACGTCCCACCACCAGGCGTTCTGCGCGGGGGAGTCCACGCCGACGTGGTTGGGCACGATGTCGACGACCAGGCCCATGCCGCGTGCCCTGGCGGCGGCGGACAGCCGCGCGAGACCTTCGGGACCGCCGAGCGCCTCGGACACGGTGGTGGGGTCGGTGACGTCGTAGCCGTGGGTGGAACCCTCGGCCGCGGTCAGGATCGGCGACAGGTACAGGTGCGAGACACCCAGCGCGTCGAGGTAGTCGAGCACGTTCTCGGCGTCGGCGAAGGTGAAGCAGTCGCCGCGCATCTGCAGTCGGTACGTCGAGAGCACACGATCCATCGGTCAGGCCGTCTTGCGCAGCACGAGGACCGAACGGGCCGGCAGCGATACCTTCTCGCCCGCCGCCACCACCAGCTCGGTGGCACCGGCGGGATCGGCGGTGTCGAGTTCGGCGGTCCACTCGTTGGCGTAGAAGCCCTCCGGCGCGGCGAAGTCCTGCACGCGGTCATGGGCGTTGAAGCACAGCAGGAACGAGTCGCCGACCACCCGCTCGCCGCGCGCATTCGGCGCGAAGATCGCCTCGCCGTTGAGGAACACCGCGACGCACTTGCCCAGTCCGGTGCCCCAGTCCTGCGGCGTCATCTCCGTGCCCGCCGGTGTCAGCCACGCGATGTCGCGCACCTCGTCGCCGCTGCGGATCGGGTTGCCCTCGAAGAACCGCCTGCGCCGGAACACCGGGTGCTTCTTGCGCACCCCGATCACCCTGCGGGTGAAGTCCAGCAGGTCGGCGTTGGTCTCACACAGCGACCAGTCCATCCAGGCGATGTCGGAGTCCTGGCAGTACACGTTGTTGTTGCCGCGCTGGGTGCGGCCGATCTCGTCGCCGTGGGCGATCATCGGGGTGCCCTGGGACAACATCAGCGTCGCCAGGATGTTGCGCATCTGCTTGCCCCGCAGCGCCGTGATGTCGGGGTCGCCGGTTGGCCCCTCGACGCCGCAGTTCCACGACCGGTTGTGGCTCTCGCCGTCGCGGTTGTCCTCGCCGTTGGCCTCGTTGTGCTTCTCGTTGTAGGACACCAGGTCGTTCAACGTGAAGCCGTCGTGGCAGGTGACGAAGTTGATGCTGGCGCTGGGCCGGCGTCCGGTGGCCTCGTAGAGGTCGGACGATCCGGTCAGCCGCGAGGCGAACTCGCCGAGGGTCGCGGGCTCGCCCCGCCAGTAATCACGCACAGTGTCGCGATACTTCCCATTCCACTCTGTCCACAAACCTGGGAAATTACCGACCTGGTAACCGCCTTCGCCGATGTCCCACGGTTCGGCGATCAGCTTGACCTGACTGACCACCGGGTCCTGCTGCACCAGGTCGAAGAACGCCGACAGCCGGTCCACGTCGTAGAACTCGCGGGCCAGGGTGGAGGCCAGGTCGAAGCGGAATCCGTCGACGTGCATGTCGAGCACCCAGTAGCGCAGCGAGTCCATGATCAGCTGCAGGGTGTGCGGGTGGCGGGCGTTGAGGCTGTTGCCGGTGCCGGTGAAGTCCTTGTACAGCCGCAGGTCGCCGTCGAGCAGCCGGTAGTAGGCCGCGTTGTCGATCCCGCGGAAGTTGATCGTGGGCCCGAGGTGGTTGCCTTCGGCGGTGTGGTTGTAGACGACGTCGAGGATGACCTCGATGCCCGCCTCGTGGAAGGCCTTCACCATCGTCTTGAACTCGGCGACGGCGCCGCCGGCGTGCCGATTGGACGCGTACTGGTGGTGCGGTGCGAAGAACCCGTAGGTGTTGTATCCCCAGTAGTTTCGCAATTCCAGGTCGAGCAGCCGGTGATCGTGCATGAAGGCGTGCACGGGCATCAGTTCGATCGCCGTGATGTTCAGCGACTTGAGGTGGTCGATGATGACCGGATGGGCCAGGCCCGCGTAGGTGCCGCGCAGCTCCTCCGGGATGCCCGGGTGGGTCTGCGTCATGCCCTTGACGTGTGCCTCGTAGATCACCGTCTCGTGGTAGGGCGTGCGCGGCGCCCGGTCCGATCCCCACTGGAAGAACGGGTTGATCACCACGCTGGTCATGGTGTGCCCGAGGGAATCCAGCCGTGGCGGGGTGCCACCGCTCGCCAGGTCGTCGGCGGCCAGGTCGTAGGAGAACAGCTCCTGGCCGAACGCGAAGTCGCCGTGGAAGGACTTGCCGTACGGGTCGAGCAGCAGCTTGCTCGGATCGCACCGGTGCCCGGCGGGCGGATCCCACGGGCCGTACACGCGGAATCCGTAGCGCTGTCCCGGGGTGACGGTGGGCAGGTAGGCGTGCCACACGTATCCGTCGACCTCTTCGAGGTCGATCCGCTCCTCGGTGCCGTCCTTGGCGATCAGGCAGAGTTCGACGCGATCGGCGACCTCGGAGAACAGCGAGAAGTTGGTGCCTGCACCGTCATAGGTGGCGCCGAGAGGATAGGCCTCACCCGGCCAGACGGTGGTGGCGCTGCGCGGGTTCGGCGCGGGGGATGCTGCGGTCACGGGGTCACCACCAGCCGGTGGCAGCGGCGATCTGTCGTCCCAGTTCGTTGGTCATGGTGCGCATGTACGTCGCCGAGATGTGGTGAGAGTCGTGGTACAGCAATATGTTTCCCTCCACTACGCGGCAGTAGTCCTGGCGACACACCGCATCGCTGAGGTCGAGGGCTTTCAGCATCGGGAATCGAGCGACGAAGTCCAGTGTCGGGTTGTGGTCGGAGAGTACCTCGGCGCGCTTGATGCCGCAGGAGATCGCATTGCCGCCGTCGGCCAGGCAGTCTGCCGGGAAGTACGGCTCGCCGTCGCGCACCATCCACGGTGTGTCGCGCATGGCCAGGATCGGGATCTGGTTCTGCGACAACCGTTCCCAGATGCCGAGGTAGCTCGCGGGCATGACGTCACCCGGCTTGACGTTCCACGGCCGGGTCGAGGTGGTGAACACGTAGTCGGGGCGGTCGGCGATCAGCTTGGCCATCACCCGTTCGTTCCACTGGTGGCACTTCGGGTACGGCCGGTTGTCGCCCATCACCAGCGGCACCTCTTCGGTGGTGAGCGGGCAGCCCATCTTCAGGTAGGTGACCACCCGGAAGTTGTGCAGCCGGCCGAGCAGGTCGAGCGCGGTGACCCAGTGCTCTGCGTGCGAGCCGCCGGCCAGGGCGATGGTGCGGGTCGCGGTCTTGTCGCCGTAGGTGCAGTTGATCACACCGATGTTGTCGAAGTCGCTGATGCAGCCGTCGCTGGTGGTGACGGGCAGGTCATTCTTGGCCTCGAGCACGGTGGGCCGCATCGGCAGCTTGGGGACCTTCGCCTGGTTGAGCAGTGCCCGCGCACCGGGGTAGTCGCGGGCCGACAGCCCGGACAGCTCCTTGCCGCTGGCACGTTCCACGGTGACGTGTTCGCGCCATGTGAAGGAGGTCGCGGTCAGTGCCACGCCGAGCAGCGCGACCACCGACCCGAGCACGATCGTGGGCCTGCGCAGCCGCGATCGCAGCGGCACCGCGGGGCTGGTCGCCACCGGCGCGCGGTAGCGCAGCGGCTCTTCGATGTAGCGGGTGGTCAGCCAGGCCAGCAGGCCCGACACCAGCAGCACGCCCGCGCCGTCGAGGAGGGTCGCCCGCTGGTGGCCGGTGTAGGACAGCCAGAAGATGAGCAGCGGCCAGTGCCACAGGTACAGCGAGTAGGCCATCGCACCGAGGGCGACGAACGGCTTGGTGGCCAGCAGCCGGTTGGGTGCGGGCAGCCGGCCGCCGGTGTGCGGGTCCGCCAGGCGGTTCGCGGCCGACAGGATGAACAGGATGGTGGCGCCGACCGGTACCAGTGCCCACGGGCCGGGGAACTCCTTGACGCCGTCGATGAGGGCGCCGCAGGCCAGGATCGCCGCCAGCGCCACCGTCGCGATGATCGTCCGCAGCCACATGGGCCAGCGCACGTACTGCACCAGTGCGCCGGCCAGCGCGCCGAGCAGCAACTCCCAGGCCCGCGCGAGACTGTTGTAGTAGGCGGTGGCCTGGTCGGCGTCGTGGGCATGGATCGCGTACACGAAGGACGCGACGGTCAGCGCGGTCAGCAGCACCACGAACACGGCCTTGAGGTGGCGGCGGAGAACGCGCCGCAGCAGCACTGCCAGGCCGAGGATCAGCGCCAAGAAGGCGATGTAGAACTGGCCCTGCACCGACATCGACCAGATGTGCTGCAGCGGGCTGACCGTCTCGCCGGCGCGCAGATAGTCCGACGCGGTGTTCGCCAGCTCCCAGTTCTGGTAGTAGCCCAGGCTGGCCAGGCTCTGGTCGGCGAAGGTCTCCCACCGGGTCTCGGGCTGGACCAGGATCGTCAGCACCGCGGCGGCGGCGAGCACCACCACCAGCGCAGGCAGCAGCCGCCGGCCCAGCCGGATGACCTCGCGCCCCGGCCGCAGCGACACGCCGGGGGTGAGTGCCGCGCGCAGCAGCCGGCCGCCGAAGAAGAAACCCGAGAGCGCCAGGAAGACGTCGACCCCGCCGGACACCCGGCCGAACCAGATGTGGAACACCGCCACCATCGCGATCGCGACACCACGAAGACCGTCGAGGTCGTGTCGGTAGAAGCCCGACGTTCGGGAACCCATGGCGGCGCGCGGACCGGAACCGGTTTTGGTGGGCGCCGGCCTGGGGGCGGCGAGGGTGATCATGGTCGACAAGCAATTTACCCAACTTCGGCCGCTGACTCATGTCGCGGTGGTCGCCGCCCTGCTCCGGAGCGGGAAAGTAGGCTCGGAGCCCGTGCCCCTGACGCCCGCGGAGATCAGCGCGATCGACGCCGCCCACGTGTGGCACCCCTACAGCACCATCGGCGCCGAGGCGTTCCCGCCCGTCGTCGCGGTGGGTGCGCGGGGTGCCTACCTGACCGTGGTGCACGAGGGGCGCCGGCTCGAGGTGCTCGACGCGATGGCGTCGTGGTGGACCGCCATCCACGGCCACGGGCACCCGGTGCTCGACGCGGCGATCGTCGACCAGCTGGCGACGATGAACCACGTGATGTTCGGCGGCCTGACCCACGAACCGGCGGCCCGGCTGGCGCAGCTGCTCGTCGAGGTGACGCCCGAGGGTCTGGACACGGTGTTCTTCTCCGACTCCGGTTCGGTGTCCGTGGAGGTGGCCGCCAAGATGGCGCTGCAGTACTGGCGCAGCCTGGGCAAGCCCGGCAAGCACCGGCTGATGACCTGGCGGGGCGGCTATCACGGCGACACGTTCACGCCGATGAGCGTGTGCGACCCCGACGGCGGGATGCACTCGCTGTGGACCGACGTGATGATGCGGCAGGTGTTCGCGCCGCCGGTGCCCGCGGACCACGACCCCGCCTACTCCGCGGAGTTCGAAGGCCTGCTGGCCGCCCACGCCGACGAGGTGGCGGCGGTGATCGTCGAGCCGGTGGTGCAGGGTGCGGGCGGGATGCGGTTCCACGACCCGCGCTACCTGGTCGACCTGCGGGACATCTGCGACCGGCACGGCGTGTTGCTGATCTTCGACGAGATCGCCACCGGCTTCGGGCGCACCGGCGAACTGTTCGCGGCCGACCATGCCGGCGTCCGGCCGGACGTGATGTGCGTCGGCAAGGGACTCACGGGCGGGTACATCACGCTGGCCGCGACGCTGTGCACCGCCGACATCGCGCACACGATCAGCGCGGGGGAGCCCGGCGCGCTGATGCACGGGCCGACGTTCATGGCCAACCCGCTGGCGTGCGCGGTCGGGGTGGCGTCGGTGGAGCTGCTGCTCGCGGGGGACTGGCGGGCCCGGGTGCGCGCCATCGAGGAGGGCCTGCGTGCCGGCCTGGCACCGGCCCGGGACCTGGCGGGTGTCGCCGACGTGCGCGTGCTCGGCGCGATCGGCGTCATCCAGCTGGACCGGCCCGTCGACGTGCCGGTGGCGACGGTGACCGCGCTGGAGCACGGGGTGTGGCTGCGGCCGTTCCGCGACCTGGTGTACGTGATGCCGCCGTACATCTGCACCGCCGAGGAGGTGGACACGATCACCGCCGCGATGGTCGCGGTCGCCCGTGCGCTAACCTGAACGGTGTTCAAGTCGTCGAGAGGAGGGGCCGGATGACGCGCGCAGGCCTCTCACCGCTGGCCTGGCTGGCCGACGTCGAGCAGCAACGCCGCGCCGACGGACTGCGCCGCTCGCTGCGGTCCCGCCCGCCCGTCGGCGCCGAACTCGACCTGGCGTCCAACGACTACCTGGGCCTGTCCCAACATCCCGACGTCATCGCCGGCGGCGTCGACGCGCTGCGCACCTGGGGCGCCGGCTCGACCGGATCGCGGCTCGTCACCGGCAACACCGAGCTGCACGAGGGCTTCGAGCACGCGCTCGCCGACTTCGTCGGAGCCGAGTCGGCGCTGGTGTTCTCGTCCGGCTACACCGCCAATCTCGGCGCCGTCGTCGCGCTCTCCGGGCCCGGCACGCTGCTGGTCTCCGACGCGCTCACGCACGCCTCCCTGGTCGACGCCTGCCGGCTCTCGCGGGCCAGGGTGGCCGTGACGCCGCACCGCGACGTCGACGCCGTCGCCGTGGCGCTGGCCGGGCGCACCGAGGCCCGCGCCGTCGTGCTGACCGACTCGGTGTTCTCCGCCGACGGCGTGATGGCGCCGCTGCGCGCGCTGCACGACGTGTGCCGGCGCCACGGCGCACTGCTCGTCGTCGACGAGGCACACGGCCTCGGGGTGCGCGGCAGCGGCGGCCGTGGGCTGCTGCAGGAGGTCGGCCTGGCGGGCGCCCCCGATGTGGTCATGACCACCACCCTGTCCAAGGCGCTCGGCAGTCAGGGCGGCGTGGTGCTGGGACCGGCGGCGGTGCGCGCGCATCTGATCGACGCGGCGCGGCCGTTCATCTTCGACACCGGGCTGGCCCCGGCCGCGGTCGGCGCGGCGTGGGCGGCGCTGCGAGTGCTGACCGCCGAGCCGTGGCGGGCCGGGGCGGTGCTGGTTCGGGCAGCAGGCCTGGCCGACGTGTGCGGTGTCACCGAACGCCCGGAGTCCGCGGTCGTGTCCGTGGTGCTGGGCGAGCCGGAGGTCGCGCTGGCGGCGGCGACCGACTGCCTGGACCACGGGGTGCGGGTCGGGTGTTTCCGGCCGCCGACGGTGCCCGCGGGGACGTCGCGGCTGCGGCTGACCGCACGGGCGTCGCTCACCGACGACGACATGAGCCTCGCCCGCGACGTGCTGACCCGCGCGCTGGCCGCGGCCCGCGGGTGACCGTCTGCCTCGTCTCCGGCACCGACACCGGAGTCGGCAAGACGGTCGCGACCGCCGCCCTGGCCTGCGCGGCGCGGCTGGCCGGCGTCGACGTCGCGGTGTGCAAGCCGGTGCAGACGGGCGCCCGGTCGGACGACGGTCCCGGTGACGACGACCTGGCCGAGGTTCGCCGCCTCTCGGGGGTGACGGCGCTGCACGGGTCGTGGCGTTATCCCGAACCGCTGGCACCGGTGGCCGCGGCCCGCCGGGCCGGCATGCCGCTGCCCACCCTCGACGAGCTGGCGGACTCGGTGCGCGCGGTGGACGCCCCGGGCCGGCTGACGCTGGTGGAGGGCGCGGGCGGCCTGCTCGTGCACGTCGGTGCGGGGGGCGCGACGCTGCGCGACCTCGCGGTGGCGCTGTCCGCGCCGGTGCTGGTGGTGGTCAAGGCCGGCCTCGGCACCCTGAACCACACCGCGTTGACGCTGGAAGCGCTTGCCCGCGATGACGTTTCGTGTGCCGGCCTGGTGATCGGCGCGTGGCCCGCGCAGCCCGGTGTTGCCGAGACGGACAACCGGGAGTCGCTGTCGGTACTCGCCCCGGTGCGAGCGGTCCTGCCTGCGGGTGCGGGAACGATGAGCGCCGCGGAGTTCGAGGCGATGAGCGCCGCGGCGTTCGACCCCGGCTGGATCGCGAGCCTGTAAATGGTGCACAGCGTCGAGTTGATCTTCGACGACGACACCGACGCCGCGATCCGGCGAGTGTGGGACGACCTGATGGCGGCGGGCGTGCGGAGTCAGGCGGGGCACAGGTCACCGAGCAACCGTCCGCACACGACGGTGACAGTGGCCGAACGGATGGACGCCGAGGTCGACACGGCGCTGCGGCCGGTGCTGCAGCGGCTGCCGCTGGAGTGCACGATCGGCGCGCCGATGCTGTTCGGCGGCCGCGCCTTCACCCTGGTGCGGTTGCTCGTTCCCTCGACGGAACTGTTGGCGCTGCACGAGGAGGTCCATCGGCTGTGCCTGCCGCACATGCCGAACGGCGTTCTGCCGCATGCCGATCCGGGCCACTGGACGCCGCACGTGACGCTGGCGCGGCGAGTTCCGGCCGACCAGCTGCCCACCGCGTTCGCGCTTCCGTCGGTGGCGCGCGACGTGCGCGGTCACGCGGTCGGGCTGCGGCACTGGGACGGCGACGAAAAGGTCGAGTACCCGATCAGCTGACCGCCGCCGACGGTGATCACGGTCGCGTCCCGCGCACCCATTCGTGTTCGGCGACCCCGATGCCGTTGACGAGCAATTCGACGCCGAAGCGGAACCGGCCGTTGGCGTCGTCGGCCAACGCGGACTGGCCCTCGGGGAGCTCCGCGCCTGCGGCGTCCCACTGCAGCCGGGACTGCTCGTCGGCGGTGAAGCCGAGCACGTAGTACACCACCGTGCGGGCCGCCAGGCCGGTGTGCGCGGGGTCGACACCGGCATCGGCCGCCGCCTCGCCGAGGTGTCCGACGATCCGGGTCATCGCCTCGGACTGGCCTGCGGCGAAACTCGCCGAGACGAGCTCGGCGCCGTCGGTGTGGGACAACAGCGCGTCGCGCAGTGTCCCGCACAGGCCCGCGACGCGGTCGCGCCAGTCGCCGCGCACCTCGCCGACCGGTTCGAGGATGCGATCGGCCACCGCGCCGAGGAGCTGCTGCTTGTTGGCGAAGTGCCAGTACAGCGCCCCCGGGGTGACGGCGAGCTCACGGGCGAGCCGGCGCATGGTCAGGTCGCTGATGCCGTACTCGTCGAGGATGGTGGTCGCCGCGTCGACCACGTCGCGTTTGTGCAGCTGCACGCGATTACTCTAACCTGAACACCGTTCAAGACGTGAGGAGTACGGGTGAGCGACATTCTGGCAGTGGCACGCGAGCAGGTGCTCGAACGCGGCGAGGGCCTCGAGCAGGACCAGACGCTGCAGGTGCTGCAGCTGGGCGACGATCGCCTGGACGACCTCCTCGCGCTTGCCCATGACGTGCGGATGAAGTGGTGCGGACCCGACGTCGAGGTCGAGGGCATCATCAGCCTCAAGACGGGCGGCTGCCCCGAGGACTGCCACTTCTGTTCGCAGTCCGGGCTGTTCGCCTCGCCGGTGCGCAGCGCCTGGCTGGACATCCCCAGCCTGGTCGAGGCCGCCAAGCAGACCGCCAAGACCGGCGCGACGGAGTTCTGCATCGTGGCGGCGGTGCGCGGCCCGGACGAGCGGCTGCTGGCGCAGGTCGCCGCGGGCATCGAGGCCATCCGCAACGAGGTCGACATCCAGATCGCGTGCTCGCTGGGCATGCTGACCGAAGAGCAGGTCGAGCGGCTGGCGGCGATGGGCGTGCACCGCTACAACCACAACCTGGAGACCGCGCGGTCGTTCTTCACCAACGTCGTCACCACCCACTCGTGGGAGGAACGCTGGGACACGCTGCGGATGGTCCGCGAGGCCGGCATGGAGGTGTGCTGCGGTGGCATCCTCGGCATGGGGGAGTCGCTGGAGCAGCGCGCGGAGTTCGCCGCCAACCTGGCCGAGCTGGACCCGCACGAGGTGCCGCTGAACTTCCTGAACCCGCGTCCCGGCACGCCGTTCGGCGATCTCGATGTGCTGCCCGCGTCGGAGGCACTCAAGGCGGTCGCGGCGTTCCGGCTGGCGCTGCCGCGGACCATGCTGCGCTTCGCCGGCGGCCGCGAGATCACGCTCGGCGACCTGGGGGCCAAGCAGGGCATCCTGGGCGGCATCAACGCCGTGATCGTCGGCAACTACCTGACCACGCTGGGCCGGCCCGCCGAATCCGACCTCGAGCTGCTCGAGGATCTGCAGATGCCGATCAAGGCTCTCAACGCGACCCTGTAGAACCGTAGGTGATGACCCACGAACTGCCTGCGCCGGTGAGCGCGGGTGTCTACAACGTCTACACCGGCGGGCCCGCGGGCAGCGTCGTGCCGACGGCGGCCCAGCTGGGACTCGAGCCGCCCCGATTCTGTGCCGGCTGCGGACGCCGGATGATCGTGCAGGTGCGGCCCGACGGGTGGTGGGCGAAGTGCTCGCGGCACGGCCTGGTCGACTCCCACGATCTGGAATCGCAGCGGTGAGCGCGCCGTTGCCGCTCGACGCCGGCCGCCGGCGCGCGGTGCTGCTGGTGGTCGGCGGGCTCGTCGCCACGGGCGCCCTGGTGGGGGCGTTGTGGGCGCTCCTCGCGCCGCCGGTGCAGGGCGTGGTGGTGCTCAGCCGCCAAGGCGAGCGCGTCAAGGCGTTCCTCGGCGACGAGGCCGACCACTTCTTCACCTCCGGCGCCCTGCTCGTCGGCATGCTGCTGGTGGTCGCGGTCGTGGCCGCGGTCCTGCTCTGGCAGTGGCGGGCACACCGCGGGCCCGTGCTGGTCGCCGCCCTCAGCGTGGGATGTGGTGGCGCCGCCGCGGTGGCCGCGGGTGTCGGCGCCGGGATCGCTCGGCTGCGCTACGGCTCGGTCGACGTCGCCGCCGCCCCGGTCTCGCCCGAGCACCGGGTGCACTACGTCACCGAGGCGCCCGCGGTGTTCTTCGGTCACTCGCCGCTGCAGGTGTTGGTGACGATCCTGTTCCCGGCGGCCGTCGCGGCGCTGGTGTACGCGCTGCTGGCGGTGTCCACCGCGCGTGACGACCTGGGCGGATGGCCGCCGCAGGATGGCTGGCAGCCGACTACTGATCGACCGACTACTGATCGAACTGGGACAGCGGACGACGCTCGACCCGTCGGCCCGCGATCACCTTCGCACTGATCACACCGAGTCGCAGCATGCCGCGGTAGGTCGACGGGTTCAGCATGGTCGGCCACTTGGTCCGCGTCAGGTGCGCGCGCAGCGGCCGGCCGGCGAACCGGTCGCGCAGCCAGCGCAGCGTCATCGGCGCCGACATCGGGTGCAGCAGCATGTGCTCGCTGAACATGTCGCGGTGGTAGGTGACGTTGGCGCCGCCGCTGCAGTACGTCTCGGTCAGCTCGTCGATGTCGTCGACCGACACGATCCGGTCGTGCACGGCCTGCACGATCAGCACCGGCGGGGTGGGCACGGCGGTGCCGAGCTTGATGCGGTCGAACACGCCCTGCACCTGCGGCGTCTGCAGGATCTGCTCGAGCGGCGCGTCGACGAAGTCGCCCATGTCCATGCCGATCCAGCGCAGCACCGCGTGGGCGGTCGTCATCTTCTCGATGCGCAGCAGCATCGCCTTGCCCTCTTCGGTGGCGTGCTCCTGGATCACCTCGTCGAGTTCGGGGTAGATGTGGGTCAGCGCGGCCACCACCATCGCGGGCAGCCCGGAGTAGAAGCTGCCGTTCAGCCGGCGGAAAGCGTGGCCGAGGTCGGCGACCGGTGACCCGAGGACCGCGCCGACGACGTCGAGTTCGGGCGCGTACTCGGCGCACACCTCGGCCGCCCATGCGGTGGCGAGCCCGCCGCCGGAGTATCCCCACAGCCCCACCGGCGCGTTCGCCGAGAGGTTGAGACGCTCGCAGTTCTGGGCGGCCCGCACGCCGTCGAGGATGTGGTAGCCAGGCTCGTAGGGGGCGCCCCAGATGCCGTTGATGCCCTCGTGGTCGGGTACCGAGACCGCCCAGCCCTCCGCGAGCGCCGCGGCGACCAGCAGGAACTCGAACTGCGCGAGCGCGCCGACGGCCCTGGCGCCGCGGCGCAGCGCGTAGGACGGGAAGCAGCGCGCTGCCACCGCGTCGATGGCGCACTGGTAGGACACGATCGGGCAGGGCTTCTCCGAGGTGCGCTCGGTGGGCACCACCACCGTGGTCACCGACGCCGACGGGGCGCCGTGCAGGTCGGTGGTGCGGTACAGCAGCTGGGTCGCGGTGAACTTCTGCGGGACCAGGCCGAGAAACGCCAGCTCGACGTCGCGCGAGCGCAGCACGGTGCCGGGCCGGGCGTGTTCGAAACCCGACGGCGGCTGGTAGAAGGGATCCCTGTTCGGCAGGACCGGCCGGGTCCTGGGCACGACGTCCTCGTGCAGTGGCTGGCCGATCCACTCGGCGCCGGTGTCCCGTGCCACATTGCCCAAGTCCATCCGGCCACTATCCCTTAAGAGGTCGTTAAGAAGCCAGTCGACTCACCCTGGCGGCCGCAATGCGGCGAACTCGTCGGTGACGCGGTAGCGCGACTCGGCGAACCGGAACAGCGCGGGCGGCCGGCCGCCGCTCTTACCCGAGCGCGCGGTGGTGCCCGTCCGGCTGATCACCTGGCGGCGTTCCAGCACCCGCTGCAGATTGGTGGCGTCGACCTGGTAGCCGAGTGCGGCGCCGTAGATGTCGCGCAGTGTGGACAGCGCGAATTCCTTGGGAGACAACGCGAATCCGATGTTGGTGTAGGAGAGTTTGGCCGCCAGCCGGGCATGGGCGTGCTGCACCATCGGTTCGTGGTCGAACGCCATCTCCGGCAGCGCACTGACCGGGTGCCAGCGGGTGTCGGCGGGCAGGGCCGGCGTGGCGGGGGAGGGCACCAGCCCGAGGAAGGTGGAGGCGATCGTGCGCGGCCCCGGCACCCGGGCCGGGTCGGAGAACACTGCCAGCTGCTCGAGGTGAGCGAGTTCACGCAGGTCGACCTTTTCGGCGAGCTGGCGCCGCACCGAGCTGATCAGGTCCTCGTCGTCACCGAGCCGTCCGCCCGGCAATGACCACCTGCCGCGTTCGGGAGCCAGCGCTCGCTGCCATAACAGCACGTGAAGGGCGGGTTTCCGGGTGTCGAGCCCGCGAACCTGGAACACGACGGCGAGAACCTCGTGGGCAGTGCTACGATTGGGCATGTTTTCGATCATAAGTCGAAAACCTCACCGATCGAAGGAGGCGACCGTGACGGTTCTGGACCGGACGTTCGCAGGAGACCACTCCGGAAGCTTGGCAGACGACGTCGCGCCCACGGAGGAGTGGGCGGCCGAGATCCGGCGGCTGGCACGGCAGCGCGGCGCCACCGTGCTGGCGCACAACTACCAGCTGCCCGAGATCCAGGACGTCGCCGACCACGTCGGCGACTCACTCGCGCTGTCGCGGATCGCCGCGGAGGCGCCCGAGGACACGATCGTGTTCTGCGGCGTGCACTTCATGGCCGAGACCGCCAAGATCCTCTCGCCGCAGAAGACGGTGCTCATCCCGGACCAGCGGGCGGGCTGCTCGCTGGCGGATTCCATCACCGCCGACGATCTGCGGGAGTGGAAGGCCGAACACCCCGACGCCGTGGTGGTGTCCTACGTCAACACCACCGCCGCGGTGAAGGCGCTGACCGATATCTGCTGCACCTCGTCCAACGCCGTCGAGGTGGTGGCCTCCATTCCGGAGGACCGCGAGGTGCTGTTCCTGCCGGACCAGTTCCTGGGTGCCCACGTCCGGCGCGTCACGGGCAGGACGAACCTGCACGTGTGGGCGGGCGAGTGCCACGTGCACGCCGGCATCAACGGTGACGAGCTGGCCGAGCAGGCCCGCACCCACCCCGATGCCGAGCTGTTCGTTCATCCCGAATGCGGTTGCGCCACATCGGCTCTCTATCTGGCCGGTGAGGGTTCGTTCCCCGCCGACCGGGTGAAGATCCTGTCCACCGGCGGGATGCTCGACGCCGCTCGCGAGTCCAAGGCACGTCAGGTGCTGGTGGCCACCGAGGTCGGCATGTTGCACCAGTTGCGCCGCGCCGCACCGGAGATCGACTTCCAGGCCGTCAACGACCGGGCGGCGTGCAAGTACATGAAGATGATCACCGCCGGTGCGCTGCTGCGCAGCCTGACCCACGGCACCGATGTCGTCGACGTCGACCCCGAGACCGCCCGGCTGGCCCGGCGCAGCGTTCAGCGGATGATCGAGATCGGTCAGCCCGGCGGCGGGGAATGACGCGGCAGGCCGCGTGCGGCGGCGGCATGTGGCAGGTCCGCGCCGACGTCGTGGTGGTCGGCACCGGGGTGGCGGGACTCGTCGCCGCGCTCACCGCGCAGCGCCGCGGCAGCCGGGTGCTCGTGCTCAGCAAGGCCTCGGAGTCCGAGGGGGTGACGGCCACCTTCTACGCCCAGGGTGGCATCGCGGTGGTGCTGCCGGACGGCCTGGCCGACACCGACGACTCGGTGACCGCGCACGTCGCCGACACGCTGGCCGCAGGTGGCGGGCTGTGTGATGCGGACGTGGTCCGGTCGATCGTCGCCGACGGCTACCGTGCCGTCGCCGACCTGGTCGACGACGGCGCCCGCTTCGACGAAAGTGCAAGCGGGCGTTGGGCGTTGACCCGCGAGGGCGGGCACACCCGGCGGCGCATCATCCACGCGGGCGGCGACGCCACCGGCGCCGAGGTGCAGCGGGCGCTCGACCGGGCGGCGGCCCGCCTCGACATCCGCCGTGACCACGTCGCGCTGCAGGTGCTGCACGACGGCGCCGCGGTGACCGGCCTGCTGGTGCTCAACGCCGACGGCCTCGGGGTGGTGCACGCTCCCACGGTCATCCTGGCGACGGGCGGACTCGGCCAGCTCTACTCCGCCACCACCAATCCGGAGGGGTCCACCGGTGACGGCGTCGCACTGGCGCTGGAGGCGGGCGTCGCGGTGAGCGACGTCGAGTTCATCCAGTTCCACCCGACCATGCTGTACAGCGGGCCCGGCGGCGGCCGCCGCCCGCTGGTCACCGAGGCGATCCGTGGTGAGGGCGCGAACCTGGTCGACGGGCGAGGCGCTCCGGTGACGGCCGGGTTGCACCCGATGGGGGATCTCGCGCCGCGCGACGTGGTCGCCGCGGCCATCGACGACCGGCTGCGCCGAACCGGTGACCCATGCGTGTTCCTGGACGCCCGGCGCATCGACGACTTCGAGCGCAGGTTCCCCACGGTCACCGCGGCGTGCCGCGAGGCCGGCGTCGACCCCGCCCGCGAGCCCATTCCGGTGGTTCCGGGCGCGCACTACAGCTGTGGCGGCGTGGTCACCGACGTCGCGGGCCGCACCTCGCTGCCCGGTCTGTTCGCGGCAGGCGAGGTGGCCCGCACCGGCATGCACGGCGCGAACCGGCTGGCGTCGAACAGCCTGCTCGAAGGCCTGGTGGTGGGCGGCCGCGCGGGCCGTGCGGCCGCCGGGCACGCAGCGGCGTCCGGTGCCCCGCGCGCCGAGGTCACCGACCGGGCCCCGGTTCTCGCGGTCGCTCGCGCCGATCTGCAGGCCGCGATGAGCGCGAACGCCTCGGTGGTCCGTGACGCGGCGGGTCTGCGGCACCTGCTCGACAGGCTCGACGACGCGCCGGTACGGCGGATCCGCGGGCGCGCCGACGCCGAGGATGCGGCACTCACGCTGACCGCGCGGGCGGTGGCGGTGGCCGCCATGCATCGCGCCGAGTCCAGGGGCTGTCACCACCGCGGCGACCACCCGGACACCGACCCGCAGCAGGCCGTCAGCATCGGCATCACCCGCGACGCCGACGGCCGGGTGCACGCACAGGAGGAGATCGCGGCATGCTGCTGACGACGCTGAGCGAGGCGGAACTGCGCGAGGCCCGCGACATTGTCGCCCGGGCGCTCGACGAGGACCTGCGGTACGGCCCGGACGTCACCACCCGGGCCACGGTCGCCGAGCACGCCACCACCACTGCGGCGATGGTCACCCGCGAACACGGCGTGGCCGCCGGACTCGACCTCGCGGTGCTCGTGCTCGACGAAGTGATCGGCCGCGATGGCTACCGGATCACCCAACGGGTGCAGGACGGCGCCCAGCTCGACGCCGGAGACGCGCTGCTCACGGTCGAGGGGCCCACCCGCGGCCTGCTGACCGCCGAGCGCACCATGCTGAACCTGGTCTGCCACCTCTCCGGGATCGCGACCGCCACCGCCGCATGGGTGGACGCGGTGTCCGGCACCGACGCCCGGATCCGCGACACCCGCAAGACGCTGCCGGGCCTGCGGGCGCTGCAGAAGTACGCGGTGCGGGTCGGTGGCGGGGAGAACCACCGGATGGGGCTCGGCGACGCCGCGCTGATCAAGGACAACCACGTCGCGGCGGCCGGCTCGGTGGTGGCAGCGCTGCGACAGGTCCGTGCCGCGGCGCCCGACCTGCCGTGCGAGGTCGAGGTCGACTCGCTGGAACAGCTCGACGACGTGTTGGCGGAAGGCCTGGGCGCCGACGGGCTGGTGCTGCTCGACAACTTCCCGGTCTGGCAGACCCAGATCGCCGTGCAGCGCCGCAACAACGCCGCACCGGCCACCCGGCTGGAGTCCTCGGGCGGGCTGACCCTCGACACGGCGGCCGACTACGCCCGCACCGGGGTGGACTACCTGGCGGTCGGCGCCCTCACCCACTCGGTGCGGGTGCTCGACGTCGGCCTGGACGTCTGAAGTGCGTCAGGCGGTCGCGGGTCCGCCGCGGCGGACCAGTGACAGCACCACCGCGGCGGCGGCGAACAACCCGGACAGCGCCCGGTTGAGGATCGTCTGCTGCCGCGGGGTGTGCAGCCAGCGGATCAGCCGGGCCGCCAGCCCGGTGTAGAGCCCCATGACCACGAGGTCGACTGCGACCATCGTCGCCCCGATCGCCAGGTACTGCGGCAGCAGCGGCGCGGTGGGGATGACGAACTGCGGCAGCACCGCGAGGAAGAACACCAGGCCCTTGGGGTTGGTGGCGTTGACGAGGAAGCCGCGAACCAGCAGCGCGACGCGGCCGCCGTCGACGGTCCTGCCGACCTGGGCGCGCAGATCCACGGCGGCGGCGCGCCACTGGTGCACCGCGAGGTAGAGCAGATAGGCCACGCCGATCCACTTGATGACGTGGAACGCCAGGATCGAATTGGCCACCGCCGCGCCGAGTCCGACGGCGACCAGCGCCAACTGCAGCATCAGCCCGACCTCGAGGCCGGCGATCGACCAGTACCCGCGCCGGACCCCGTGGGTGAGGCCGGTCGCCATGCACTGCACGGCGCCCGCCCCCGGGGAGACGCTGATCAGCACCGCCGCGCCCAGGAACGTCAGCCACACCTGGAGAGCCATGTCAGCAGTCTGTCAGGTGACGTCCGCCACGAACACCGCGAGATTCTTGGCCTGACGCCGGGCGAATCCGGGCAGCGCCGCGACCGTTGACCCGGGCGGCACCACGCGGGGATTGCGGAGGTGCACCCGGTCACGGAACAGCTGGATGTCGGCCTCGCCTGCGGCGATGACGTTGCGCACCCAATCGGTTTCGCCGTGGCCGAGCACGATCGCCACTTCACTGCCGCTGCGATAGGCCGTGACCGGGGTCTGGTAGCTGCGGCCACTCCGCCTGCCGCGGTGCGTGAGCTTCGCGATGCCCGGCAGCCTGCCGGCGAGCGGCCTGATCACCGGGTTCATGTACTTGATCTGGATGCGGTCCAGCCACTCGGGGAACATCCTGGGCAGGTCTGCCACGACGCCTCCATATCGATTTGTGCAGCTCTGGGACAATGGTCGATGTGAATGTATCGCCGACCGGCTCCGAGGTCGCCACCAGCGCGGCAACGGTGATCGCCCGTACCGATCTGCGCGGCCGCACCATGACCGCGGCGCAGCTGCGGGCGGCGCTGCCACGTGGCGGCGTCGACGTGGAATCCGTGGTGCCGAGGGTCCGTCCGATCGTCGACGCGGTGGCCGAGCGCGGCGCCGAGGCCGCCCTGGAGTACGGGGAGACGTTCGACGGCGTCCGCCCCGCGGCCGTGCGGGTCCCGGTCGCCGAACTGGGCGCCGCACTGGAGGCACTGCCCGCCGACGTGCGGGTCGCACTCGAGGTCGCGATCGAACGCACCCGCGCGGTGCACGCCGACCAGCGCCGCACCGACACCACCACCACGTTGGGGCCGGGGGCGACGGTCACCGAGCGCTGGGTCCCGGTCGAGCGGGTCGGGCTGTACGTGCCCGGCGGCAACGCGGTCTACCCGTCCAGCGTGGTGATGAACGTCGTGCCCGCGCAGATCGCCGGGGTGGAGTCCCTCGTCATCGCCTCGCCGCCGCAGGCCGCGTTCGGCGGGCTGCCGCACCCGACGATCCTCGCCGCCGCCGTGCTGCTCGGCGTCGACGAGGTGTGGGCGGTGGGTGGGGCCCAGGCCGTCGCGCTGCTGGCCTACGGCGGCGCCGACACCGACGGCGCCGAACTCGCCGCGGTCGACATGATCACCGGGCCAGGCAACATCTACGTCACCGCCGCGAAGCGCATCTGCCGTTCGCAGGTCGGCATCGACGCCGAGGCCGGACCGACCGAGATCGCGATCCTGGCCGACCACACCGCCGACCCCGTGCACGTCGCCGCCGACCTGATCAGTCAGGCCGAACACGACGAGATGGCCGCCAGCGTGCTGGTCACCGACAGCGTCGCGCTCGCCGACGCGACCGAACGCGAACTGGCCGAACAACTCCGGACCACCGTGCACCGGCAGCGGGTCGCGACGGCACTGGCGGGCAGGCAGTCGGCCGTCGTGCTGGTCGACGACCTCGACGCGGGCGTGCGCACCGTGAACGCCTACGCGGCCGAGCATCTCGAGATCCAGACCGTCGACTCTCGCGAGGTGGCGCTGCGCGTCCGGTCGGCGGGGGCGATCTTCGTCGGACCCTATTCGCCGGTCAGCCTCGGCGACTACTGCGCGGGCTCCAACCATGTGCTGCCCACGGCGGGATGCGCGCGGCACTCCAGCGGCCTGTCGGTGCAGACGTTCCTGCGCGGCATCCACGTGGTCGACTACACCGAGGCCGCGCTCAAGGACGTGTCGGGATACGTCATCACCCTGGCCAACGCCGAGGACCTGCCCGGCCACGGCGAAGCGGTGCGCCGGAGGTTCGAGAGATGACCGTCGGAGAACGCGTCGGCCTGGCCGACCTGCCGCTGCGCGACGACCTGAGGGGCAAGTCGCCCTACGGCGCGCCGCAACTGGCGGTGCCGGTGCGGCTGAACACCAACGAGAACCCGCACCCGCCGAGCAAGGCACTGGTCGACGACGTCACCCGGTCGGTGGCCGCGGCCGCCGCCGACCTGCACCGCTACCCGGACCGCGACGCCGTCGCACTGCGCACCGACCTCGCCGACTACGTGGGGCTGCAGACCGGCTGTCCGGTGGGCGTCGAGAACCTCTGGGCGGCAAACGGTTCCAACGAGATACTGCAGCAGCTCCTGCAGGCGTTCGGCGGCCCCGGCCGCACCGCGATCGGATTCGTGCCGTCCTATTCGATGCACCCGATCATCGCCGACGGCACCCAGACCGCGTGGCTGCAGGCCGCCCGCTCCGACGACTTCGGCCTCGACGTGTCCGTCGCGGTGGCCGCGGTCACCGAGCGCAGGCCCGACATCGTGTTCGTGGCGAGCCCGAACAACCCGTCGGGACAGAGCGTCCCGCTCGACGACCTGCGCAGGCTGCTCGACGCGATGCCGGCCGGGATCCTGATCCTCGACGAGGCCTACGGCGAGTTCTCCGCACAGCCCAGCGCGGTGCAGCTGATCGAGGAGTACCCGACCCGGCTGGTCGTCACCCGGACGATGAGCAAGGCCTTCGCGTTCGCGGGCGGTCGGCTCGGCTACCTGATCGCTGCCCCCGCCGTCATCGAGGCGATGCTGCTGGTGCGGCTGCCCTACCACCTGTCGTCGGTCACCCAGGCCGCCGCCCGGGCGGCCCTTCGGCACGCCGACGACACGCTGGCCAGCGTGGCCACGCTGATCAGCGAGCGTGACCGGGTGTCGGCAGCGTTGTCCGGCATGGGTTTCCGCGTCATCCCCAGTGATGCGAACTTCGTGCTGTTCGGTGAGTTCGCCGACGCACCGGCCAGCTGGCAGCGCTACCTCGACGAAGGCATCCTGGTGCGCGACGTCGGCATCCCGGGGTATCTGCGGGCCACCACGGGTCTCGCCGAAGAGAACGACGCGCTGCTGGCGGCCAGCGCAGAACTCGCCGCCGCCGAGCTGGTCCAGCCCCTAGGAGCATCATGACCGACATCCTCGCCGGCACCCGCCGCGCCCGGGTCGAACGCAAGACCAAGGAGTCCGACATCGTCGTCGAACTCGACCTCGACGGCACCGGCATCGTCGACATCGCCACCGGCGTGCCGTTCTTCGACCACATGCTGACCGCGCTCGGCAGCCACGCCAGCTTCGACCTCAGCGTGCACGCCACGGGCGACGTCGACATCGAGGCGCACCACACGGTGGAGGACACCGCGATCGTGCTCGGCCAGGCCCTCGGTGAGGCACTGGGCGACAAGAAGGGCATCCGCCGGTTCGGCGACGCGTTCATCCCGATGGACGAGACGCTCGCCCATGCCGCGGTGGACGTGTCGGGGCGGCCGTACTTCGTGCACACCGGCGAGCCGGAGTTCATGGTGGAGTTCACGATCGCGGGCTCGAGCGCGCCGTACCACACCGTCATCAACCGGCACGTGTTCGAGTCACTGGCGTTCAACGCGCGCATCGCCCTGCACGTCCGCACGCTCTATGGCCGCGACCCGCACCACATCACCGAGGCGCAGTACAAGGCGGTGGCCAGGGCACTGCGCCAGGCCGTGGAGTACGACGCCAGGGTGACCGGCGTCCCGTCCACGAAAGGCACGCTGTGACAGCAAGAGTCGTCGTGCTCGACTACGGCTCGGGCAATCTGCGCTCTGCTCAGCGCGCGCTGGAACGCACCGGCGCGGAGGTGGAGGTCACCGCCGACGCCGACGCCGCCCTGAACGCGGACGGCCTCGTGGTGCCGGGAGTCGGTGCGTACGAGGCGTGCATGGTGGGGCTGCGCGAGATCGGCGGCGAGAAGATCATCGCCGAACGGGTGACGGCGGGCCGGCCGGTGCTCGGGGTGTGCGTGGGCATGCAGATCCTGTTCGCTCGCGGTGTCGAGTTCGGCGTGGAGAGCGCCGGCTGCGGGCAGTGGCCGGGTTCGGTGGTCCGCCTCGACGCGCCGGTGACCCCACACATGGGCTGGAACACGGTGGACGCGCCTGCGGGCACCACGTTGTTCGCGGGACTGGACCCCGACACCCGGTTCTATTTCGTGCACTCCTACGCCGCGCAGCAGTGGGAGGGCGACCCCGCCGCGAAGTTGACGTGGGCCACCCACCACGTCCCGTTCCTCGCCGCCGTCGAGGACGGGGTGCTTGCGGCGACGCAGTTCCACCCGGAGAAAAGCGGTGACGCCGGTGCGACGCTGCTGGACAACTGGGTCCGCGGGCTGAGCTAAGGTTGCCGACCGTGCCTGCCGACACCCCGCTGATCCTGCTGCCCGCCGTCGACGTGGTCGAGGGCCGCGCCGTGCGCCTGGTACAGGGCAAGGCGGGCAGTGAAACCGAATACGGCTCGGCGCTCGACGCCGCGCTGGGCTGGCAACGCGACGGCGCCGACTGGATCCACCTCGTCGACCTCGACGCCGCCTTCGGCCGCGGCTCCAACCGCGAACTGCTCGCCGACGTGGTCGGCCGCCTGGACGTCGCAGTGGAGCTGTCCGGCGGCATCCGTGACGACGAGTCGCTGCGCGCGGCGCTCGCCACCGGGTGCGCCCGGGTCAACATCGGCACCGCCGCGCTGGAGAACCCGCAGTGGTGCGCGCAGGCGATCGCCGAGCACGGCGACAAGGTGGCCGTCGGCCTTGACGTGCTCATCGACGACGGCCGGCAGCGGCTGCGCGGGCGCGGCTGGGAGACCGACGGCGGTGACCTGTGGGAGGTGCTCGACCGGCTCGACCGGGAGGGCTGCTCCCGTTACGTGGTCACCGACGTGACCAAGGACGGCACACTCACGGGACCGAATCTCGATCTACTCGGCGCCGTCGCCGAGCGCACCGACGCACCCGTGATCGCCTCCGGCGGCGTCTCCAGTCTCGACGACCTGCGCGCGATCGCCACCCTCACCGGCCGCGGCGTCGAGGGCGCGATCGTCGGCAAGGCGCTGTACGCGGGGCGATTCACGTTGCCGCAGGCGCTGGCAGCAGTGGGCGAGTAACACTCGATGGCACTCGGCGCGGCCGACTTGCAGGGTCTGGTCAGGGAGGCTGCGGCCATCCTCGACGAGGCGGCCGTCCCGTTCGTGGCGGGCCACGGCGCGGATTCCGCGGTGCAGAAGAAGGGCAACGACTTCGCCACCGAGGTCGACCTGGCCATCGAACGTCAGGTGGTCGAAAGACTGGAGTCCGCCACCGGTATCGGTGTGCACGGCGAGGAGTACGGCGGCGCGGACATCGAGTCGCCGCTGGTGTGGGTGCTCGACCCGATCGACGGCACCTTCAACTACGCCGCGGGCCTGCCGACATCGGCGATCCTGCTGGGCCTGCTGCGCGACGGGGAGCCCGTCGCCGGGCTGACCTGGCTGCCGTTCACCTCGCAGCGGTACACCGCCGTGGTCGGTGAACCGTTGTACGCCAACGGTGTGGCGCAGAAGCCGCTGGATGCCGCTGCGCTCGGCGAGTGCGTGGTGGGCACCGGCACGTTCAACGTCGACTCCAAGGGCCGCTTCCCGGGCCGCTACCGCATCGCGGTGCTGGAAGGCCTGAGCCGGCAGTGCTCCCGGATGCGCATGCACGGCGCGACCGGAGTCGACCTCGCTTACACCGCCGCCGGAATCCTGGGCGGTTCCATCAGTTTCGGCCACCACGTCTGGGATCACGCGGCGGGGGTGGCGCTGGTGCGCGCCGCCGGCGGTGTCGTGACCGACCTCGAGGGAGCACCGTGGACGCCGCGCTCGCGCTCGGCGCTCGCCGGGCTGCCCCGCGTACACGGCGAGATCCTCGACATCGTGAAGTCCGCGGGCGACCCGCAGGGGTACCGGTGACGGCCGGCGCGGGGCTCGCGGTACGGATCATCCCCTGCCTCGATGTCGACGCCGGCCGCGTGGTCAAGGGGGTGAACTTCGAGAACCTCCGCGACGCAGGGGATCCCGTCGAGTTGGCGGCCGTCTACGACGCCGAGGGCGCCGACGAGCTGACGTTCCTCGACGTGACAGCGTCGTCGTCGGGCCGGACCACGATGCTGGAGGTGGTCCGGCGCACCGCCGAGCAGGTGTTCATCCCGCTGACCGTCGGCGGTGGCGTGCGGTCGGTGGCCGATGTGGACTCGCTGCTGCGCGCGGGCGCGGACAAGGTGTCGGTGAACACCGCCGCGATCGCCCGCCCGGAGCTGCTGGCCGAACTGGCCCGTCAGTTCGGATCGCAGTGCATCGTGCTGTCGGTGGACGCGCGCACCGTGCCGCAGGGCGAGCAGCCGACGCCGTCGGGCTGGGAGGTCACCACCCACGGTGGGCGGCGGGGCACCGGGATCGATGCGGTGGAGTGGGCCGCCCGCGGTGCGGAACTCGGTGTCGGCGAGATCCTGCTGAACTCGATGGACTTCGACGGCACCAAGGCGGGATTCGACCTGCCGATGCTGCGCGCGGTGCGCGGCGCGGTGACGGTACCGGTGATCGCCAGCGGCGGGGCTGGTGCGTTGGGGCACTTCGCGCCTGCGGTCGAGGCGGGTGCCGACGCCGTGCTCGCGGCAAGCGTGTTTCACTTCGGTGAGCTGACCATCGGCCAGGTGAAGGCGGCGATGGCCGCGGAAGGGATCACGGTGCGATGAGCGCTTGCGCGAAGAGCCGAGGGCGGCGATGAGCCTCGATCCGGACATCGCGGCGCGGCTGAAGCGCAACGCCGACGGGCTGTTCACCGCCGTCGCGCAGCAACGCGGCACCGGTGAGGTGCTGATGGTCGCGTGGATGGACGACGCCGCGCTGGCGCACACGCTGGAAACCCGTCGGGGAACGTACTTTTCGAGGTCCCGCCAGCAGCAGTGGGTCAAGGGCGAGACGTCCGGTCACACCCAGTACGTGCACTCGGTGCGGCTGGACTGCGACGGCGACACCGTGCTGCTGGAGGTTGATCAGGTCGGCGCGGCCTGTCACACCGGCACCCACACCTGCTTCGACGCCGATCTGCTGCTGGCGCCCGCCGACCCGGGGCAACTTCCCCGGCCATGAGGGGGATCGCCGCCGGGGTAGCGGCTGGAGCAGTCGCGGGTGCGGCGTTGCGGCGGTGGTGGTCGGCCAGGGAGGCCCTCGCCGCCGTCCGGCCGGAGCTGCGCAGCCCGTTGCTGCCGTTCATCCCCGGCGTGACGGCACGCACCCTCCCGGTCGTTCGGGCCGTTTCACGTCTGCGGACGCCACCGGGACCCGGCGTCTCGGTGACCGAACACGACGCCGGGGACGGTGTGCGGCTGCGGGTGCTCGTCGCCGAACCGGTCGAGCGGGAGCCGTTGCGGCCTGCGGTGCTGTGGATCCACAGCGGCGGGCTGGTGGTGGGTTCACCGCAGTTCGAGTTGGGGCTGGCCGGACCGCTCGTGCGTGAGCTCGGCGCGGTCGTGGTGCTGCCGGACTACCGGTTGGCGCCCGAGCATCCGTTCCCCGCGGCGCTGGACGACTGCATGGCGACGCTGGCCTGGATGCGTACGCACGCAGGTCAATTGGGCATCGATGCCGACCGGATCGCGGTCGCGGGCCCGAGCGCAGGCGGCGGGTTGTCGGCCGCGGTGGCCCAACGCTGTCTCGACGAGGGCATCACGCTGCGGGCGCAGGCGCTCGTCTACCCGATGCTCGACGACCGGGTCACCCTGCGGGACAACGGCGGACGCGGGCGTTTCCTGTGGACCGCGGCGGGCAGCCGGTTCGGCTGGCAGGCCTATCTCGGTCGCGAACCCGCACATTCGACGGCGCCACCGTATTCGGCAGCGGCCCGCAGGACGGATCTGACCGGCCTGGCGCCCGCATGGATCGGTGTCGGAGACCAGGACCTGTTGTACGACGAATCCGTCGACTACGCCGATCGGCTGACGGCGTGCGGTGTGCCGTGCGAACTGGTCGCGGTGCCGGGCATGTATCACGGGGCGGAACTGTTCGGCAGGCGCTCCGAGGTGATGAGGGATTTCCAGGCCGCGATGGTCGGCCACCTGCGCACGTACCTCTGATCAGACGATGCGGCTGGCCTTGGCGCGGGCGGTCCAGCGGCCGTCGTCGTAGGTCACCCGCACCGGGTGGTCGAACGCCGCGGTGACGTTGTCGGTGGTGACGACGTCGCGCGCCGGGCCGGACGCGACGGTGCGGCCGTCAGCGATCAGCAGCGCATGAGTGGTCGTGGTCGGCAGCTCCTCGAGGTGGTGGGTCACCAGGATCGACGCCACATCGGGGTGAGCGTCGCCGAGGGAGTCGATGGTCTCCAGCAGTTGCTCGCGCGCCGCGACGTCCAGACCGGTGGTCGGTTCGTCGAGCAGCAGCAGCCGCGGGTCCGAGATCAGCGCGCGGGCAATGAGAGTGCGCCCGCGTTCACCCTGTGACAGCGTCGGCCAGACGTGGTCCGCCAGCCGGGTGAGCCCCACCGTCGCCAGCAGGGCGTCGGCGCGGCGCTGCTCGCCGGGCGAGGGCGCCCAGTGGTTCGGCGTGTCGATGGTGGCGGTGATGCCGGTGAGGACGACGTCGCGGACGGTCAGCGGATACTGCAGGCGGTGGCGGGGATTGACGTGACCGATCGACTGGCGCAGCCGGGCCAGCTCGGTGCGCCCCATCTGCTCGCCGAGCACGTGCACCGTGCCGGAACTGGGGAACGTCTCCGCCGCGCAGAAGTTGAGCAGGGTGCTCTTTCCTGCGCCGTTGGGACCCAGCAGCGCCCAGTGCTCACCCGGCTGCACGGTCAGCGAGATGCCGTCGATGATCTGCTTGCCGTCGCGGCGGAAGGTGACGTCGGCCAGCTCGAGAACGGGAGTCATGCCTGCGTGCGCCCGTCAGGCGGACTGCCGTTGGCGCAACACCTCCAGCGCCTTGTCGGCGTGGGTGTCCATGTTGATCTCACTCGAGATCACCTCGAGCACCGTGCGGTCGGCGTCGATCACGAAGGTGGTGCGCTTGACGGGCATGAACTTGCCCAGCAGGCCGCGCTTGACGCCGAACTGACTGGCCACGGCGCCGTCGGCGTCCGAAAGCAGCGGGTAGTCGAAGCGCTGAGTGTCGGCGAACTTGGCCTGCTTGGCCACGGCGTCGGTGCTGATACCGACCCGCGATGCGCCGAGTGCGGCGAATTCGGCGCCGAGGTCGCGGAAGTGGCAGGCCTCCTTGGTGCATCCCGGTGTCAACGCGGCGGGGTAGAAGAACAGCACCACCGGACCGTCGGCGAGCAGACTGGTGAGGCTGCGCACGGCGCCGGTCTGGTCGGGCAGTTCGAACTCTGTGACCTGGTCACCACGTTTCATGGCGCTCACGCTACGCGCACTGACTGTCGGTGTGATCGGACCGGTCTGGGAGAATCGGCCCGTGCAGACGACAGTGACGACCTCACGGGCGGACTTCCGCGCGCTGGCCGCCGAACACCGCGTGGTGCCGGTGACGCGCAAGGTCCTGGCCGACAGTGAGACACCGCTGTCGGCGTACCGCAAACTCGCCGCGAACCGGCCGGGCACGTTCCTGCTGGAGTCGGCCGAGAACGGTCGCTCGTGGTCGCGCTGGTCGTTCATCGGCGCGGGTGCGCCGTCGGCGTTGACGGTTCGCGACGGCGAGGCGGTCTGGCTCGGTGTGACGCCGCAGGACGCACCGCGCGGCGGTGATCCGCTTCAGGCGTTGCGAGACACGTTGACGCTGTTGGAGACTGCTGCGTTGCCGGGTCTGCCGCCGTTGTCGTCCGGGCTGGTCGGCTTCTTCGCCTACGACATGGTGCGCCGGCTGGAGCGGCTGCCCGAACTGGCCGTCGACGATCTCGGCCTGCCCGACATGCTGTTGCTGCTGGCGACAGACGTCGCCGCGGTGGATCACCACGAGGGCACGATCACGCTGATCGCCAACGCGGTCAACTGGAACGGCACCGACGAGCGGGTGGACTGGGCCTACGACGATGCGGTGGCGCGGCTCGACGTGATGACCGAGGCGCTGGGTCAGCCACTGCACTCGACGGTGGCGACGTTCACCCGGCCCGCCCCGAGCCATCGGGCGCAGCGGACGGTCGAGGAGTACACGGCCATCGTGGACAAGCTGGTCGGCGACATCGAGGCCGGCGAGGCGTTCCAGGTGGTGCCGTCGCAGCGGTTCGAGATGGACACCGCTGCCGATCCCCTCGACGTGTACCGGATGCTGCGGGTGAGCAACCCCAGCCCGTACATGTACCTGCTCAACGTCCCCGACGACACGGGGGGCCTGGACTTCTCGATCGTCGGGTCCAGCCCGGAGGCACTGGTCACGGTGAAGGACCGCAAGGTCACCACCCACCCGATCGCAGGCACCCGGTGGCGCGGCGACACCGAGGAGGACGACCTGCTGCTGGAGAAGGAACTGCTCGCCGACGAGAAGGAGCGCGCCGAGCACCTGATGCTGGTCGACCTGGGCCGCAACGACCTGGGCCGGGTCTGCGAACCGGGCACCGTGCGGGTCGAGGACTACAGCCACATCGAGCGGTACAGCCATGTCATGCACCTGGTCTCGACGGTCAAGGGCCGCCTGGCCGACGGCCGGACCGCCTTGGACGCGGTGACGGCATGCTTCCCGGCGGGCACGCTGTCGGGGGCTCCGAAGGTGCGCGCGATGGAGTTGATCGAGGAGGTCGAAAAGACCCGGCGCGGGCTGTACGGCGGCGTGCTCGGCTACCTCGACTTCGCGGGCAACGCCGACTTCGCGATCGCCATCCGCACGGCGCTGATCCGCGGTGGCACCGCGTATGTGCAGGCCGGCGGGGGAGTCGTGGCCGATTCCAACGGCCCCTACGAGTACACGGAGGCGGCGAACAAGGCCCGCGCGGTGCTCAACGCGATCGCCGCCGCGGAGACGTTGACCGCACCCGAGGCCGAATCGCCCGCGCCGTGATCCGGGTCGCGCAGTTGCTCCTGGTGCTCGCCGCGGCGGCGCTCTGGCTGGCATCGCGGATGACGTGGGTGCAGGTGAGCTCCTTCGACGGGCTGACCCACCCCCGGACGACGGCGCTGACCGGGGCGACCTGGTCGACCGCGCTGATCCCGTTGGCGCTGCTGGTGCTGGCCGCGGCGGTCGCCGCGCTGGCGGTGCGGGGCTGGCCGCTGCGGCTGCTGGCCCTGCTGGTGGCGCTGGCCAGCGCGGGCATGGCCTACCTCGCCATCAGCCTGTGGATGGTGCGCGACGTGGGGCCGCGCGGCGCCGATCTGGCCGAGGTGCCGGTGGCCGACCTCACCGGAGCGCAGAGGTACCACACCGGGGCGGTGATCACCGTGGTGGCGGCGGTGTGCGCGCTGGTCGGCGCGGTGTTGCTGATGCGTTCGGCCGCCAGGGCACGCGCGACGCCGGGGAAGTACGCGGCACCGGCCGCGCGACGCGAAGCGGCCGCCCGCCAGGAGGACGGTGAGGGCGCGTCGGGGCCCGGCGGGATGTCGGAACGGATGATCTGGGACGCACTCGACGAGGGGCGCGACCCGACCGGTCCCGACAACCAGGGTCGGTGACAGCGGATCGTGGGGTGCCGACTACCCTTCGGAGAAGATCGTCCGTCGCTGGGGGCGGCGTACCGGAAGGGAACCGAGGGGCTATGAGTTCGGCCACCGTGCTCGACTCCATCATCGAAGGAGTCCGCGCCGACGTCGCCGCTCGGGAAGCCCTCGTCAGCCTCGACGAGATCAAGGAACGGGCCGGCCGTGCGCCGGCACCGCTGGACGTGATGGCGGCGTTGCGGGAACCCGGTATCGGCGTGATCGCCGAGGTCAAGCGGGCCAGCCCGTCGCGTGGGGCGCTCGCCTCGATCGCCGACCCCGCCGAACTCGCCCGCGCGTACCAATCGGGCGGCGCGCGGGTGATCAGCGTGCTGACCGAGGAGCGCCGCTTCCACGGCTCGCTCGACGATCTCGACGCCGTGCGGTCCGCGGTGTCGATCCCGGTCCTGCGCAAGGACTTCATCGTCCGGCCGTACCAGATCCACGAGGCCAGGGCGCACGGTGCCGACATGCTGCTGCTGATCGTGGCGGCGCTGGAGCAACCGGCGCTCGAGTCGCTGCTGGAGCGCACCGAGTCACTCGGGATGACCGCGCTGGTCGAGGTGCACACCGAGGAGGAGGCCAGCCGCGCGTTGCAGGCCGGAGCCAAGGTGATCGGTGTCAACGCCCGCGACCTCAAGACCCTGGCGGTCGACCGGGACTGCTTCGCGCGCATCGCGCCCGGGCTGCCCTCGAATGTCATCCGGGTGGCCGAGTCGGGGGTGCGCGGCACCGGTGACCTGCTGGCCTACGCGGGCGCGGGCGCCGACGCGGTGCTCGTCGGCGAAGGCCTGGTGACCAGCGGTGACCCGCGCAGCGCCGTCGCCGATCTGGTCACCGCAGGCACGCATCCGTCCTGCCCGAAACCCGCACGCTAGCCCGTGGCGGACCTCGCCGGCCCGGAGTTGCCGCGTTCCAGCGCGGCCGTGGCAGAACCCAGCGGCCACGAACCCGACGCCCGTGGCCATTTCGGCGCCTACGGAGGACGTTTCGTCCCTGAGGCGTTGATGGCGGTGATCGAGGAGGTCACCGCCGCCTACGAGAAGGCCCGCGGCGATCAGACGTTTCTCGACGAACTCGACCGGCTGCAGCGGCACTACAGCGGGCGGCCGTCACCGCTGTACGAGGCCGAGGCCCTTGGCAGGCATGCCGGTGGTGCGCGCATCTTCCTGAAGCGGGAAGACCTCAACCACACCGGTTCTCACAAGATCAACAACGTGCTGGGGCAGGCGCTGCTGGCCCGGCAGATGGGCAAGAACCGGGTCATCGCCGAGACGGGCGCCGGCCAGCACGGGGTGGCGACCGCGACCGCGTGCGCGCTGCTCGATCTGGACTGCGTGATCTACATGGGCGCGGTCGACACCGCCCGGCAGGCGCTGAACGTGGCCCGGATGAGGTTGCTCGGCGCCGAGGTGGTGTCCGTCGAGGCGGGCTCGAAGACGTTGAAGGACGCCATCAACGAGGCGTTCCGCGACTGGGTCACCAACGCCGACGACACTTACTACTGCTTCGGCACGGCCGCTGGACCGCATCCGTTCCCGACCATGGTTCGTGACTTCCAGCGGGTCATCGGGCTCGAGGCGCGGGTGCAGATCCAGGATCAGGCCGGACGGCTGCCCGACGCGGTGACCGCCTGCGTCGGTGGCGGCTCCAATGCGATCGGCATCTTCCACGCCTTCATCGACGATCCCGGCGTCCGGCTCATCGGATACGAAGCCGCCGGCGATGGCGTCGAAACCGGTAGGCACGCAGCGACTTTCACCGGCGGATCGCCGGGTGCGTTCCAGGGTTCATTCTCCTACCTGCTGCAGGACGAGGACGGGCAGACCATCGAGTCGCATTCCATCTCGGCGGGCCTGGACTATCCGGGGGTGGGTCCCGAGCACGCCTTCCTGAAAGACATCGGCCGCGCCGAGTACCGGCCGATCACCGACACCGAGGCGATGGACGCGTTCTCGCTGCTGTGCCGGACCGAGGGCATCATCCCGGCGATCGAGTCGGCCCACGCGATCGCCGGTGCGTTGAAGCTGGGCGTCGAACTCGGTGCCGGAGCGGTGATCCTGGTCAATCTGTCCGGCCGTGGCGACAAGGATGTCGAGACGGCGGCCAAGTGGTTCGGACTGCTCGACAAGGCGGCGCCATGAGCCGGCTGGCAGCGCTGTTCGACCAGTGCCGCAACGAGAGCCGAGCGGCACTGATCGGTTATCTGCCCACGGGCTACCCCGACGTGCCGGGGTCGATCGAGGCGATGACGGCGCTTGTCGAGGCGGGCTGTGACCTCATCGAGGTCGGGGTGCCCTACTCGGATCCCGGGATGGACGGGCCGACCATTGCCGCCGCGACCGAGGTCGCGCTGCAGGGCGGGGTGCGTGTGCGGGACACGCTGGCGGCGGTCGAGGCGATCAGCAGTGCAGGTGGCCGCGCCGTGGTGATGACGTACTGGAACCCGGTGCTGCGATTGGGCATCGACGCTTTCGCCCGCGATCTCGCGTCGGCAGGCGGCCTCGGGCTGATCACGCCCGACCTCATCCCGGACGAAGCCGACGAGTGGCTCTCTGCGTCGGAGACCCACGACCTCGACCGCATCTTCCTGGTCGCACCGTCGTCGACGCAGGAGCGGTTGGCGAAGACGGTGGAGGCGTCGCGCGGATTCGTGTACGCGGCATCGACCATGGGTGTGACGGGTGCGCGTGACGCGGTGTCCAACCTCGCACCCGAGCTGGTCGCGCGGGTCAAGTCGGTGACCGACATTCCGGTCGGAGTCGGCCTCGGCGTGCGGTCCCGGGAGCAAGCCGCCGAGATCGGCGCATACGCGGACGGGGTCATCGTCGGGTCGGCCCTGGTGTCGGCGCTGACCGACGGCATCCCCGCGATGCGGGCACTGACCGAGGAGCTCGCGGACGGGGTAAGGCAGAGGATCACCGCGTGACATCGATGTTGGCCTCATTTCCCAGTCCGCCCCAGGGTGTGTGGTACCTCGGTCCACTCCCGATCCGCGCGTACGCGTTCTGCATCATCGTCGGCATCGTCGCTGCGCTGATCATCGGCGACCGGCGGTGGCAGAACCGCGGCGGTGAACCGGGCGTCATCTACGACATCGCCCTGTGGGCGGTCCCGTTCGGGCTGATCGGTGGTCGGCTGTACCACGTGATCACCGACTGGGAGAAGTACTTCGGTGAGTACGGCGTCGGACTCGGCGGTGCGCTGCGCATCTGGGAAGGTGGCCTCGGCATCTGGGGCGCCGTGGCGCTCGGTGGCGTCGGCGCATGGATCGCCTGCCGGCGGCGGGGTATCCCGCTGCCCGCGTTCGGCGATGCGATCGCGCCGGGGATCATTCTGGCGCAGGCCATCGGCCGGCTCGGCAACTACTTCAACCAGGAGCTGTTCGGCAGGCAGACCACGCTGCCGTGGGGGCTGGAGATCTACCAGCGGGTGCCCGACGACCTCAATGGCGTGTCCAACGGCACGCTGGTGCAGACCGTCCACCCCACGTTCCTCTACGAGCTGCTGTGGAACCTGCTGATCTTCACGTTGCTCATCCTGATCGACCGCCGATTCACGATCGGTCACGGTCGGCTGTTCGCGTTGTACGTCGCGGGCTACTGCCTGGGCCGGTTCTGGATCGAGTTGCTGCGCAGCGACTTCGCCACGGAATTCGCCGGGATTCGGGTGAACTCGTTCACGTCGGGATTCGTCTTCATCGGGGCGGTCATCTACATCATGGCCGCGCCACGCGGTCGGGAGGATCCGGCGACGCTGAGCGGAAAGACCGACGACGAGGAGTCCGACGTCGAGGAGCTCGTCAAGGTGGCCGCCGGGACGTCCGCCGCCGCCGGCGCCGTGGTCGCCGCAGCGAAAGTCGCGGGCCGCGAAGATCACTCCGACGGTCTCGGAGACGACGAACCGTCGTCCGAGGCAGCGCTCGAGGCGGATGCGCTGGCGGTCGACGTCGAGGAGGCGCCGGCCGAGGAGATCGTCGAGGCCGACGAGTTCGCGGCTGCGGGTGACGAAGCCGACGGTGAGAGCGGCGAGGCGGAGGCGGTGCTCGAGGCGGAGGCGTTGACCGCCGATGTCGAGGAGGCGCCTGCCGAGGAGATCGCCGAGGCCGACGAGTTCGCCGTCGCAGGTGACGAAGCGGACGAGACGGGCCTCGGTGCGGTCGAGGGCGATGATCCGGCCGAGGCCGAGAAGGCCGCCGAGGAAGCGCATGAGGCCGCCCTGGCGAGCCTCGATGAGCCATCGGCGGAGACTTCCGATGATGTCGGTGGTGTGGGTTCGGTCGAGGGTGAGGATGCGGTCGAGGCTGAGGTGGCTGCCGCGGAGGTGCATGAGGCGGCGATCGCGGGTGTCAGTGAGGCTGAGGCGGTCGAGGCCGAGGTAGCCGAGGCCGATGCTGTCGCCGACGAGGGCGCCGAAGCCGATGATGTCGTCGAAGAGCCGCTTCCCGTAGGCGAGAACGCCGCGGCTGCGGCCGATGCCGAAGACATCGCCGTGGATCAGGACAGCGACGCTTCCGGCGGTGTCGGTGGTGTGGGTTCGGTCGAGGGTGAGGATGCGGTCGAGGCTGAGATCGCTGCCGCGGAGGTGCATGAGGCGGCGGTCGAGGGTGTCGATGAGGCTGAGGCGGTCGAAGCCGAGGTAGCCGAAGCCGATGCTGTCGCCGACGAGCCGCTGGCCGGGGCCGGTGGCGACGTCGGTGGTGTGGGTTCGGTCGAGGGTGAGGATGCGGTCGAGGCGGAGGCGGAGGCGGCTGCCGCGGAGGTGCATGAGGCGGCGGTCGAGGGCGTCGATGAGGCTGAGGCGGTCGAAGCCGAGGTAGCCGAGGCCGACGCTGCCGAGTCCAACGAAGAGCAGCCGGTAGGCGAAAATGCCACGGCGGCTGCAGAAGCCGATGATCTCGCGGCCGACGAGCAGGCCGGCGCCGCTGACGAAGCCGCCACCGAGATCGCGGAGCCCGTTGACGATGACGCCCAACCGGTCGGGGACACGCCCGCAGTTGAAGCCGATGACCTGGTCACCGATGCCGACAGCGCGGCGGCGGTCTCTGAGACCGCCGACGTGGGCGGGGTGGGCTCGGTCGAGGGCGAGGACGCCGTCGAAGCCGAGGCCGCCGCTGAGGAAGCCCACGACAGTGCAGTCGCCGGTATCGACGAGGCAGAGGCGTCGAAGTACGAGATCCAGGTCGCCCCGCCGCCCTCGACGCCGCGGCGTCGCTGGTGGCGTCGCAACCGCTGATCGGTTATCCCCAACCGTTTCTCGTTGCTTTCGCGTGTCATAGCTCTCTGCAATAATCGAATGTATGTTCGATCCGGCGCAGGCAAGCTTCGACCAGGTGCTGGCTGTCACGCGCCCGGAGTCCGTCGAGGCCGGCACGCTGATCGCCGATCTGGTCGCGACCGCGCGTCGGGAGAATCAGCAGGCCGCGGCCCGGTTGACGATCATCGGCGACCTCTACGGGGTGCGGTTCGCCCAGCGCGATGAGATCAGCGACCAGTGGGCGGTCGACACCGAGTGCGCAGTGGCCGTCGAAGTCGCTGCCGCCTTGAACATCGGCCACGGGTCGGCGTCGATCCAGGTCAATCTGGCCCGCGGATTGCGGGAACGGCTCCCGCTGGTGGCGGCGGTGTTCCGTGCCGGGGACCTGAGCCTGGCCGTGGTCGATGTGTTGTTGCATCGAACCAGCTTGATCACTGATCCCGATAACTTGGCTGGCGTCGACGCACGGTTGGCTGGGGCGGCGGTGCGGTTGATGGCGATGAGTCCCGGTCAGCTGTGCGGGCATGTCGACCGGATCATCGCCCGGGTGGATCGGGATGCGGTGCGGCGGCGTAAGAGGGCCCGGGAGCTCCGTGAGTTCTGGGTCAACGACGGCCTCGATGGGATGAGCAGTTTCGGCGGCACCATGAGCACCGTCGATGCTCAGGTGTTCGAGCGCAGTGTCGACGCGATGGCCGACACGGTGTGCCCCGATGACCCCCGCACCAAGCGTCAGCGCCGTGTCGATGCCATCGCCGCGGTGTGCAGCGGCGCCCAACGCCTGGGATGCCAATGCGGCAACCCTGAGTGCCCGAAGCAGGACGCGGTCGCCGCCCCGTTCGTCATCCACACCATCACCGGCCCCCACACTGACGCCGATGCCCACGCCGACGACGTGGATGCCGATGCCGCCTCCTACACCGATGCCGACTCGACTGCCGATGCCGCCGAGAACTCCGACACCGTCGATGAGTCGGTGGCGAGTCTGGTGCACAACGACGGCATCCTGCCGCCTGAACAGCTCACCGGCCTGGCCGAGCACGCCACCATCCGGCCACTCATCCACCCCGGCGACGCGCCACCTGAGCCGCGCTACACCCCGTCGCGGAATCTGGCGGAGTTCGTGCGGTGCCGCGACATGGGCTGCCGATTCCCCGGCTGCGATGTGCCGGCGTTCAGCACCGACATCGACCACACCGTCCCTTACAGCCAGGGCGGGCCGACGCAGGCGTCGAACCTCAAATGCCTGTGCCGCCTGCACCATTTGATCAAGACGTTCTGGGGTTGGCACGACCGACAACACCGCGACGGCACCGTCGTCTGGACCAGCCCCGCCGGGCAGACCTACACCACCCGACCGGGTTCGGCGCTGCTGTTCCCGTACCTGTGCACCCCGACCGCCGCGGCGGTCATCACACCGCGGCCCGACGACCGCGGCGTTGATCGCACCGCGATGATGCCGAACCGGCAACGCTCCCGGGCCCAGAACAAGGCGGCCCGCATCGCCGCCGAACGCCAACAAAATCGCGATCACCGCGAAGCCCGCCGGCGCGCCCGCCGGCAAGCACTCGACAAATTGTTCGCCCCCCAGCCACCACCCCAACCCGGCGACGAACCGCCACCCTTCTGAAAGCCACCACCACCTTTTCCGGTTTCCCTCCCTTATGGGGAACCGGGGGTTCTGGCATGCTGGCGGCATGACCGATCCCGCGCAGTTCGGCAGCAGCTCAGAGGGCACGAACCCGCCCCCTCCGCCGGGGCAGTACCCGCCGCCTCCCGGCCAACACGAAGCATCCCCCGGCCAGTACGGCACCTCGCCCGGCGAGTACGGCACCTCGCCCGGCCAGTACGGCACATCAGGCCAGTACGGCACTCCCGGTCAGTACGGCACCCCGCCGCCGGGTCAGTACGGCACCCCGCCCGGCCAGTACCCGCCGCCGGCAACTGGCCAGTACGACCCGGTGGCGCCCTACGGCCGTCACCCCTTCACCGGTGAGCCCTTCTCCGACAAGTCGAAGATCGTCGCCGGACTTCTCCAGCTGATCGGCCTGTTCGGGCTCGTCGGCATCGGCCGCATCTACATGGGGGACACCAAGCTCGGCGTCATCCAGCTCGTCGTCGGCATCGTCACATGCGGCCTCGGCGCCGTCATCTGGGGCATCGTCGACGCCATCCTCATCCTCACCGACAAGGTGCGCGATCCGCTGGGACGTCCGCTGCGCGATGGAACCTAGCGTCGCATCGAGCAGCCGCACACGGCTGTACGGCGCGCTCGGTGCCGGCGCGGTGGTGGCCGGTTCCCTGGCTTACATCGGCATCGCCGACCCGCACCGCCCCGGCTTCCTGTTCCCCGGCTGTCCCTTCAAGCAGCTGACGGGGTGGGACTGCCCGGCCTGCGGCGGCCTGCGCATGACGCACGACCTGCTGCACGGCGATGTCGCGGCGGCGGTGACCGACAACGTCTTCCTGCTCGTCGGGCTGCCGCTGTTGGCACTGTGGTTCGCGGTGCGCTGGCGACTCGGGCGCCGTCTGATGCCGGTCGCGGCCATCGCTGTGCTCGTGGTCACCGTGACCACCTGGACCGTGGTGCGCAACCTCCCCGGGTTTCCGCTGGTCCCGACTCTTCTCGACGGGTAGCAACCCACCTCCGCTGATACACTGGCTCCTCGGGCCGGTGCAGTCCCGGAATCGAAAGAATCCGGACTGCGGAGGTACCAACGCATGCTGTTCTCGGCATTGCCTCGACCGCAGGGTCTCTACGACCCCGCCAACGAAGCAGACTCCTGTGGCGTCGCCATGATCACCGACATCCAGGGCCGCCGCACCCACGCCATCGTCGCCGACGGCCTGGTCGCGCTCGAACACCTCGATCACCGCGGCGCTGCCGGCGCGGAGACGAACAGCGGCGACGGCGCAGGCATCCTCATCCAGCTCCCGGTCGAACTCTTCCGCGACGTCGTCGACTTCGACCTCCCCGCCCCCACCGACGACGGTTGCAACACCTTCGCCGCGGGACTCTGTTTCTTGCCCCAGGATTCGGCCGCCCGGGCCGCCGCCACCCAGCGCATCGAGGCCATCGCCGGTGAAGAGGGACTCGAGGTCCTCGGCTGGCGCAAGCTGCCCGTCGCCCCCGACGGCGCCGGTGTCGGAGCGACCGCGCTGAGCTGCATGCCCTACTTCTCTCAGCTCTTCGTCGCCGCCCCCGAACACCATGGCACCCGCCCCGGCGGCATCGAGCTCGACCGCCGCGTCTACCCCCTGCGCAAGCGCGCCGAAGCCGAGGCGCAGGCCTACTTCCCGACGCTGTCCAGCCGCACCATCGCCTACAAGGGCATGCTCACCACCGTCCAGCTTCCGCAGTTCTTCGCCGACCTGCGCGACGAGCGCTGCATCAGCGCCATGGCGATCGTGCACAGCCGCTTCTCCACCAACACCTTCCCGTCCTGGCCGCTGGCCCACCCGTTCCGGTTCGTCGCCCACAACGGCGAGATCAACACCGTGCGCGGCAACCGCAACCGCATGCATGCCCGGGAGGCGATGCTGGCCAGCGCGAAGATCCCGGGCGACATCACCCGGCTCTCACCGATCTGCACGCCCGAGGCGTCCGACTCGGCGTCGTTCGACGAGGTGCTCGAACTGCTGCACCTCGGCGGCCGTGAGCTGCCGCACGCCGTGCTCATGATGATCCCCGAAGCGTGGGAGAACGACTCCGCCATGGACCCCGCCGAGCGGGCGTTCTGGCAGTTCCACGCCTCCCTGATGGAACCGTGGGACGGTCCGGCGTGCGTCACGTTCACCGACGGCACCGTCGTCGGAGCGGTGTTGGATCGCAACGGTTTACGGCCCGGCCGCTGGTGGCGCACGGTGGACGACCGGCTCATCCTTGCCAGCGAGGCCGGGGTGCTCGACGTGCCGTCCGGGCAGATCGTCGCCAAGGGCCGCCTACAGCCGGGCCGCATGCTGCTCATCGACACCGCCCAGGGTCGCATCGTTCCCGACGACGAGATCAAGGAACAGCTCTCGGCGGCCGAACCGTACGGCGAATGGCTGCATGCCGGCCTGCTGGACCTCGCGACCCTGCCCGACCGGGCCCGGGTGCAGCCCAACCACGAGTCGGTGGTGCGCAGGCAGATCTCCTTCGGCTACACCGAGGAAGAGCTCCGCATCCTGCTCACCCCGATGGCCGCCTCCGGCACCGAACCGCTGGGCTCCATGGGCACCGACACCCCCACGGCGGTGCTGTCGGAACGGTCGCGCCTGCTCTACGAGTACTTCGTCGAGTTGTTCGCCCAGGTGACGAATCCGCCGCTGGACGCCATCCGCGAGGAGGTCGTCACCAGTATGTCCCGGGTGATGGGCCCGGAGCGGAACCTGCTCGAACCCACCGCCGCGTCGTGTCGCCAGATCCTGGTCAAGTGGCCGGTGCTCGACAACGACGAACTCAACAAGATCGTCCACATCAACGCCGACGGCGAACACCCCGGTCTGCGCACCACCGTGCTCAAGGCGCTCTACGACGTCGAGCGCGGCGGCGAAGGTCTGGCCGACGCCCTCGACGAGCTCCGCAACCGCGCCTGCGACGCCATCGCCAAAGGCGCCCGCACCCTGGTGATCTCGGACCGCGACTCCGACCACACGCGCGCCCCGATCCCGTCGCTGCTCGCGGTGTCGGCGGTGCACCACCACCTGGTGCGGACCAAGGAGCGCACCGCCGTGGCGCTGGTCGTCGAGTCCGGCGACGCCCGCGAGGTCCACCACATCGCGATGCTCATCGGCTTCGGCGCCGCCGCCGTGAACCCGTACCTGGCCTTCGAGTCGATCGAGGACCTCATCCGCGAGGGCGAACTCACCGGCATCGAACCGGCCACCGCCGTCCGCAACTACCTCAAGGCGCTGGGCAAGGGCGTCACGAAGGTGATGAGCAAGATGGGCATCTCCACCGTGGCGTCCTACACCGCCGCCCAGGCCTTCGAGGCGGTGGGCATCGACCGTGACGTGATCGACGAGTACTTCACCGGGACCCCCACCCAGCTCGGCGGCATCGGCCTCGACGTCATCGCCGAGGAGGTCAAGCTGCGGCATCGCCGCGCCTACCCGGAGAATCCCACCGAACGCGTGCACCGGCGCCTCGAGGTCGGCGGTGAATACGCCTTCCGCCGCGAGGGCGAGCTCCACCTGTTCACCCCCGAAGTCGTCTTCCTGCTGCAGCATTCGACCCGCACCGGCCGCCACGAGGTGTTCCGTCAGTATTCCGACGAGGTGAACCGGCTGGCCCGCGACGGCGGTGCGCTGCGCGGGCTGTTCGAATTCCGCACCGACGTCCGCCCGCCGGTCCCGCTCGACGAGGTGGAGTCCGTCGACTCGATCGTCACCCGGTTCAACACCGGCGCCATGAGCTACGGCTCCATCAGCGCCGAGGCGCACGAGACCATGGCCATCGCGATGAACAACCTCGGCGGCCGGTCCAACAGTGGCGAGGGCGGCGAGGACGTCGACCGCCTCTACGACCCCCGCCGCCGCAGTGCGGTCAAGCAGGTGGCCTCCGGCCGGTTCGGCGTCACCAGCGACTACCTGGTCAACGCCAGCGACATCCAGATCAAGATGGCCCAGGGCGCCAAACCCGGTGAGGGCGGCCAGCTCCCGGGCTACAAGGTGTACCCGAACATCGCCAAGACCAGGCACTCCACTCCGGGCGTCGGGCTCATCTCGCCGCCGCCGCACCACGACATCTACTCCATCGAGGACCTCGCGCAGCTCATCCACGATCTCAAGAACGCCAACGACCAGGCGCGCGTCCACGTCAAGCTGGTCGCCAGCGTCGGGGTGGGCACCGTGGCCGCGGGCGTGTCCAAGGCGCACGCCGACGTGGTGCTGATCTCCGGCTACGACGGCGGCACCGGCGCGGCGCCGCTGACATCGCTCAAACACGCGGGCGCGCCGTGGGAGATCGGCCTGGCCGACGCGCAGCAGACGCTGATGCTCAACGGTCTGCGCGACCGCATCACCGTGCAGTGCGACGGCGGGATGCGCACCGCTCGCGACGTGATCGTCGCCGCGCTGCTCGGCGCCGAGGAGTTCGGCTTCGCCACCGCACCGCTGGTGGTGTCCGGTTGCATCATGATGCGGGTCTGTCACCTCGACACCTGCCCGGTCGGCGTGGCCACCCAGAACCCCGAGCTGCGGGCCCGGTTCAACGGCAAGCCGGAGTTCGTGGAGAACTACTTCCGGTTCATCGCCGAGGACATCCGCCGCTACCTGGCAGATCTCGGGTTCCGCAGCATCGACGAGGCCGTCGGGCGCGCCGAGATGCTCGACACCGCCGCCGGCGTCGCGCACTGGAAGGCCAAGGGGCTCGACCTGGCCCCGATCTTCGCGGTGCCGACCGACGCGCACGGCGCCGAGATCACCCAGCGGCACAAGGTCAAGGACCAGTACCACGCACTCGATCAGGCGCTGGACCAGACGCTGATCCAGCTGGCCGAGGGCGCGCTCGAGGACGCCCACCCGGTGCGGCTGGAACTGCCGATCCGCAACGTCAACCGAACCGTCGGCACCCTGCTCGGCGCCGAGGTGACCCGGCGCTACGGCGCCGCCGGGCTGCCCGACGGCACCATCCACATCAGCCTCACCGGATCGGCCGGCCAGTCGATCGGGGCGTTCCTGCCGCCCGGCATCACCCTCGAGCTGGTCGGCGACGCCAACGACTATGTGGGCAAGGGCCTTTCGGGCGGCCGGGTGATCGTGCGGCCGCCCGACGACGTGCTGTTCCTGCCGGAGGACAATGTGATCGCCGGCAACACCCTGCTCTACGGCGCCACCTCCGGTGAGGTGTTCCTGCGCGGCCGTGTCGGAGAACGCTTCTGCGCCCGCAACTCCGGCGCACTGGCCGTCGTCGAGGGCGTCGGCGACCACGCCTGCGAATACATGACCGGCGGGCGGGTCGTCGTGCTCGGCCGCACCGGGCGCAACATGGCGGCGGGGATGTCCGGCGGCATCGCCTACGTGCTCGGCCTCGACCCTGCGCGAGTGAACCCGGCGATGGTCGAATTGCAACGCCTGGAACCCGAGGACCTGGTGTGGCTGCACGGCGTGGTCGCCGAGCACGCTCGCCGCACCGGCAGCACACTTGCGACGTCCGTGCTGTCGGACTGGCCGCGCCGCAGCGCCCAGTTCACCAAGGTGATGCCGCGCGACTACCAGCGCGTGCTGCAGGCGACCCGGATGGCCAAGGCCGAGGGCCGCGACGTCGACACCGCGATCATGGAGGCGAGCCGTGGCTGATCCCAGCGGATTTCTCAAGGTGCACAAGGTCGAGGCGCCCAAGCGGCCGGTCGACGAACGGGTCGGCGACTGGCGTGAGGTCTACGAACAGCAGAGCGCGCAGGACCGCGCCGCGGAGGTGTCCCAGCAGGCCCGCCGCTGCATGGACTGCGGAATCCCGTTCTGCCACTCCGGAACCGCGGGATGTCCGCTGGGCAACCTGATCCCGGAGTGGAACGACCTGGTGCGCCGCGGCCGGTGGGACGCCGCCAGCGACCGGCTGCACGCCACCAACAATTTCCCCGAGTTCACCGGACGGCTGTGCCCGGCGCCGTGCGAGGCGGCCTGCGTGCTGTCGATCGGGGAGGACCGCACCGGCGGCAGCGTCACGATCAAGCGCATCGAGAACACCATCGCCGACCACGCCTGGGCGATGGGCATCGTCGAACCCCAGCCTGCCGCCATCGCGACCGGTAAGCGTGTCGCGGTGGTCGGCTCCGGGCCCGCGGGCCTGGCGGCCGCACAGCAGCTCACCCGCGCCGGCCACGACGTGACGGTCTACGAGCGCGACGACCGGCTCGGCGGCCTGATGCGGTACGGCATCCCGGAGTACAAGCTGGAGAAGTCGACGCTCAATCAGCGGCTGGCCCAGATGCGCGCCGAGGGCACCCGCTTCGTCACCGAGTGCGAGGTCGGTGTCGACCTCACCGTCGAGCAGCTGCGTGCCCGCTACGACGCGGTGGTGCTCGCCGTCGGCGCGCTGCGCGCCCGTGACAACGACGTCGAGGGCCGCGAGCTCAACGGCGTCCACCTGGCGATGGAGCACCTGGTGCCTGCCAACAAGGAGTGCGAGGGCGACGGGCCGTCGGCGATCTCGGCCGCGGGCAAGCACGTCGTCATCATCGGCGGTGGCGACACCGGCGCCGACTGCCTGGGCACCGCGCACCGACAGGGCGCGGCGTCGGTCACCCAGCTGGACTACAACCCCGAACCGCCCGAGCAGCGCGACGACACCCGGTCACCGTGGCCCACGTGGCCGCTGGTGCTGCGCACCCGGCTCTCACCGGCACACGCCGAGGGTGGGCACCGGCGCTACGAGGTGGCCGTGCAGCGGTTCATCGGCGACGGCGACGGCAACCTGCGGGCGCTGGAGATCGCCGAGGTCAAGGTGGAGCGCGACGCCGAGGGCAGGCGGCACATCGTGCCGGTCGGGGAGTCCCTGGAGATCCCGTGCGAGCTGGCGTTGCTGGCGATCGGGTTCGACGGTGTCGACCACATGCCGCTGCTCGACGGGCTCGGCCTGGCGCTGAACCGGCGCGGTGCGCTGCCGTGCGGTTCGGACTGGCAGACCGACGCCCCCGGCGTGTTCGTGTGCGGTGACGCACACCGTGGCGCATCGCTGATCGTGTGGGCCATCGCGGAGGGCCGCAGTGCTGCGCACGCCGTCGACGCCCACCTGATGGGTGAATCGGATCTGCCCGCACCCGTCATCCCCGGTGCGCTGCCGTTGGCCGTCGTCTGAATCGATTAGGGACTATATTGAGGCAACGTGAGTAGACGCGGGAAAATCGTCTGTACCCTCGGCCCGGCCACCGCCAGCGACGAGAAAGTCAAAGCGCTGGTGAAGGCGGGAATGGACGTCGCGCGGCTGAACTTCAGCCACGGCGACTACCCCGACCACGAGGCCAACTACAAATGGGTGCGCGCGGCCTCCGACGCCACCGGCCACGCGGTCGGCATCCTCGCTGACCTTCAGGGCCCCAAGATCCGGCTCGGTCGCTTCGCCGACGGTCCCACCGAGTGGACCGCGGGCGAGACCGTGCGCATCACGGTCGACGACGTCGAGGGCACCCACGACCGGGTGTCCACCACCTACAAGCGGCTCGTTGAGGACGCCAACCCGGGTGACCGGGTGCTGGTCGACGACGGCAACGTCGGGCTGACCGTCGAGAGCATCGACGGCACCGACGTCGTGTGCACCGTCACCGAGGGCGGCAAGGTCAGCAACAACAAAGGCATGTCGCTGCCAGGGATGAACGTCTCGGCGCCAGCGCTGTCGGAGAAGGACGTCGAGGACCTCGAGTTCGCGCTGCGGCTCGGCGTCGATCTGGTCGCGCTGTCGTTCGTGCGCTCCCCGGCCGACATCGAGTTGGTGCACGAGGTGATGGACCGGGTCGGCCGGCGGGTCCCCGTGATCGCCAAGCTGGAGAAGCCCGAGGCCATCGACAACCTCGAGGCGATCGTGCTGGCCTTCGACGCGATCATGGTCGCCCGCGGTGACCTCGGTGTCGAGCTCCCGCTCGAGGAGGTGCCGCTGGTGCAGAAGCGGGCCATCCAGATGGCCCGGGAGAACGCCAAGCCGGTGATCGTCGCCACCCAGATGCTCGAGTCGATGATCGAGAACTCCCGGCCGACCCGCGCGGAGGCGTCCGACGTCGCCAACGCCGTGCTCGACGGCGCCGACGCGGTGATGCTCTCCGGTGAGACGTCGGTCGGCAAGTACGCGCTCGACGCCGTCAGGACCATGGCGCGCATCGTCTGCGCGGTCGAGGAGAACTCGGTGGTGGTGCCACCGCTGACCCACGTGCCGCGCACCAAGCGCGGGGTCATCTCCTATGCGGCCCGCGACATCGGCGAGCGCCTCGACGCCAAGGCGCTGGTCGCCTACACCCAGTCGGGGGACACGGTGCGCCGGCTGGCTCGGCTGCACACGCCGCTGCCGTTGCTGGCCTTCACCTCGCTGCCCGAGGTCCGCAGTCAGCTCGCCCTGAGCTGGGGCACCGAGACGTTCATCGTCCCGCACATCCAGACCACGGACGGGATGATCCGGCAGGTCGACAAGTCGCTGCTGGAACTCGGCCGCTACAAGCGCGGCGACCTGGTGGTCATCATCGCGGGCGCTCCGCCCGGCACAGTAGGCTCCACCAATCTGATCCATGTGCACCGGATCGGGGAGGACGATGTGTAGTCCGATGCGGGTCTAGTCGGACGGCGGGATGAGGGGGACTCTTGGCGGCAGCGGATTTCCACGAGCTGCTGGCGGTCCTCGACCTCCACCGCGTCGACGACGCGACGTTCGTCGGCAGGCATCCGAGCAAGAACCCGATCCGCACGTTCGGCGGCCAGATGATGGCGCAGGCGTTCGTGGCGGCCGGCCGGTCGCTGGACGTCCCGATCGCGCCCAGTGCGTTGTCGGCGCACTTCATCGCAGGCGGTGATCCCACCCGCGACCTCGAGTTCCACGTCCACCGGTTGCGCGACGAGCGCCGGTTCGCGAACCGGCGGGTCGACGTCTGCCAGGGTGACCTGCTGCTGACCACGGCGATGGTGTCGTTCATGAACGGCGGCCGGGGCCTCGAGCACGCCGTCGAGGCGCCGCCGGTTCCCGGACCGGACAGCCTGCCCACGATCGACGACCTGCTCCGCGGTTACGAGAAGACGGTGCCGCACTTCGTGGAGGCGCTGCGGCCGATCGAGTGGCGCTACACCAACGACCCCGCCTGGGTGATGCGCGACAAGGGCGAGCGGCTCGACTACAACCAGGTGTGGCTCAAGGCCGACGGCACGATGCCCGACGACCCGGTGCTGCACACCGCGGCGCTCGTCTACAGCTCGGACACCACGGTGCTCGACTCGATCATCACCACCCACGGCCTGTCCTGGGGCCATGACCGCATCTTCGCGGTGACGATGGACCACTCGGTGTGGTTCCACCGGCCGGTGCGGTTCGACGAATGGGTGCTGTACTCCACCACCTCACCGGTCGCCGCGGAATCCCGCGGGCTCGGCACCGGGCACTTCTTCGACCGGTCCGGCGCGATGCTGGCCACCGTGGTGCAGGAGGGTGTGGTGAAGTACTTCCCCGGCCGCTAGGGGGTGGCCGTCGGTGTCAGCGTGACGCTGAACTGGTCTTCCATGTTGTTGGTGAATTCTTCCTCGCACTGTTGCTGAGCCTCGACGTCGTTGCCCGCGCGCTGCAGGCAGTCGACGAGGTCGGCCCCGCCGAGTTCGCTGAAACCCCAGATCGACAGTGCGATGGCGACGATGGACACGATCACGCCGAGAAATCCGAGCACGATGCCCGCGGTGGCGATGCCGCCGTTGGTGGCCTCACCGCGCTTGGCCCGGCCCCGCCCGACGAAGCCGAGGACGATGGCGGCGACGCCGAGCACGATGCCGCCGAACACGGTGAACAGCCCGATGATCGCGACGACGAGCGCGGCGATCCCGATGCCGTTCTTCGGAGCGGTCGGCGGCTGCGCGTAGGGATATCCGCCGTAGGGCTGCGGCGGGGGCGGCGGATATGCACCGGGCTGCGCGCCGTACTGGTAGCCCGGCGGGGGCCCTGGTGGCGGCGACTGCTCTGGCTTGTCCGGGTCGGTCATGCGTCGGAGGTTACCCGTCCGGGGGCGAGGTCGAGTCGCAGACAGTCGATGTCGCGTGTCAGGTGGTGGGTGGCCACCACCACCGCGCGATCGGCGGGGAAAAGGGCACCGGGGGTGAGCAGTTCGGCGAGCAGACGCTGCGCGTCTGCGGCGTCGAGGTGTTCGGTCGGCTCGTCGAGCAGCACCACAGGGAAGGTCGACACCAGTGCGCGCGCCAGCAGCAGCCGCCTGCGCTGGCCGGCCGACACCGCCGCGCCGCCACCCACCAGCACGGTGGACAGGCCGGCGGGCAACGCGTCGAGCCAGTCCGTCAGGCCGGCACGGCCCAGTGCCGATCGCAGCTCGTCATCGGTCGCGTCGCCGCGGGCGACGAGCAGGTTGTCCCGGACCGTGGTGGCGAACAGATGGCCGTCCTCACCGAAAAAGCCTGCGGCCGATCCGTTCTCGCGTCCCTTGTCGGCGATCGCGAGCAGCAGCGTGGTCTTGCCCGACCCGCTGGGGCCGGTGACGGCGATGCGGTCGCCGGAGCGGACGTCGAGCGGCGGCACCGGCGGGCGGCGCCGTGGGGTGTCGTGCGGGTCGACCAGGTCGTGCAGTCGGCGCGCGGCGATCCGTGCGCGGTTCAGCGCCACCGCGGCGGCGGGCAGCGCGCCGGTCGCCTCGAAGGCCGCCAGCGGCACGAGCATCAGCACGGCGAGCGTGGTGGGCGCGACGGCACCGGCGAGCGACACCGCGGCAACGACGGCGGCCAGCACGCTGACGCCCGTCGCCGCGGTGGGCGTGGCCGCGGCGGTGGCGGCAGGCGCCGCGGCGCGGTCGGTGGCCTCGCCCCAGTCGCACTGCCTGCGGTGCGCCTCGGCGAGCACGTCGTCGAGCCTGCCGCCGACGCGCAGTTCCGGTGCGTGCTCCAGCGCCAGCATCGCGGCCACGTCTCGGCGCGAGTGATGTTCGGCGGCAACCGCTTCGGCGGCGCCGACGGCCCTGGCGGTGACGGCGGGCGCCGCGACACCGGCGATCAGCAGGCACACCGCCAGCACACCTGCGGCGGCGGGGGAGATGACAGCCAGTAGGCCGACGGCGGCCACGGACAGCACCGCCGCCACCGCAATCGGCAGCACGGCGCCCACCAGCACATCGGACAGCTCGTCCACCGAGGCGCCCGCGCGGGCCACCAGTTCGCCGCTCGGCAGCCGCATCACGACCTCCGTGGGCGCCGCCGCCAGCCGCCGGTACAGGTCGACGCGGACGTTCCCGGCCGACCGCAGCGCGGTGTCGTGTGCGGCGAGCCGCTGGCAGTACCCGAGGACACCGCGGGAGATGCCCAGCGCCCGGACGGCGACTACGGCCACGGTCAGGTCGAGGATCGGCGGCATCTGCCACGCGCGGGTGATCAGCCACGCCGACACGGCGGTCAGCGCGAGCGCGCTACCCAGCGACAGCACCCCGAGCGTCGTCGCCACCAGCAGGCGGGACCATCGCGGCCGCAGCAGCGCGACCGCCAGCCGGAGGAAGTCACCGTGCGGCAACGGCGTCGGCACCGACATCACCCCCGATGTGCAGCACCTGGTCACCGATCGCCAGCACCGGGTCGCGGTGTCCGACCACCACCACGGTCGCCCCGGCGCGTGCCCGCGCGGTGATCGCCTCGAGCACCCGGGCCTCCAGGGCGGCGTCCAGGTGCGCGGTCGGTTCGTCGAGCAGCAGCACGGGTGCCGACGAGCCCAGCGCGCGCGCCAGCCCGAGCCGCTGGCGCTGGCCGAGTGACAGGCCGACGCCGTCGCGTCCGACCACGGTCTGCGCCCCCGCGGGCAGGTCGGCCAGCACCGCATCGAATCCCGTTGCACGGCAGACCTCGTCGATGTCCACTAGCGGGCCGAACAGCTCGAGGTTGTCGGCCACCGTTCCGGGCACCACGACCGGGCGGTGGTCCAGCCAGGACACCTGCGCCCACCAGGCGGGCAGGTCGAGGTCGGCCACGTCGACACCTGCGACGCGGACCCGGCCCGATGCCGGCGCGGCCAGCCCGAGGATGGTGTGCAGGGTGGTGCTCTTGCCGCACCCGTTCGGTCCGGTCAGCACGGTGACCGCACCGGGGGCGATCTCGAGCGCGGGATCGTCGACGGTGATGGTGGCGCCCGCCGCGTGGACGCGGGTGCTGCCGCTCGGGGGCGCCGGCTGGTCGAGAAGGGTGAAAGCCCGCTCCGCGGCCGCCTTTCCGTCCTGGGCGGCGTGGAACTCCACGCCGACGCGGCGCAGCGGCCAGAACACCTCGGGTGCCAGTAGCAGCGCGGTCAGCCCCGCCGACAGGGTGAGCTCGCCGTACACCAGTCGCAGGCCGACACCGACCGCCACCAGCGCCACGCCGAGGGTGGCGATCAGTTCAAGCACCAGTCCGGACAGGAAGGCGATCCGCAGCGTGGCCATCGCCGAACGGCGGTGCGCGGCCGACAGTTCGGCGATGCGCCCGGCGGCGCCGTCGGCCCGTCCCAGCGCACGCAGCGTCGGGATGCCTGCGACGAGGTCGAGCAGGCGCGACTGCAGTGTGGTCAGCGCGGCCAGCGAGGCGGCCGACCGGTCGCGGGTCAGCAGGCCGATCAGCACCATGAACACCGGGATGAGGGGCAGGGCGATCAGCACGATCAGCGCGGAGCGCCAGTCGTAGACGGCGATGGCCAGCGCGGCGGCCGGTGTGAGGACCGCCGCGAGCAGCACGGCGGGCAGGTAGGCGGTGAAGAACGGTCGCAGCCCGTCGAGTCCGCGGCTGACGAGGACCGCCGCGGCATCCCGGTCGGCGGCGAGCCGGCGGGGCGGCGCAGCGGTGACCGCGCGCAGCACCCGGCCGGACAGGTCAGCGATCAGCGCGGTAGCCCCGCGCTGCGACAACCGTCCCTGCGCCCACTGGGCGGCGACGCGCACGGCGTAGAGCAGGGCCAGCACCGACAGCGCGGGAGTCCACCGCGCCAGGCCGCCAGAGCCGGGGTCGGTGACGATGCCGGCCACCAGATGGGCGAGCAGCACGGCCGAGGCGATGGTTGCGGCAGCGGTCACCACACCGCACGCCACCGAGGCGATGACGTGGCGGCGCACCGCCGGTGAGGCGGCGACGACCCGGGGCAGGCTCAGCGACTCCGCCATGACAATCCTGTCGGCTCGGGGATGCGTTCGGCCGAGATGCGTTGGCGGAACACCCAGTACGTCCAGCCCTGATAGACCATCACCAGCGGCGCCAGGATCACCGCGGCCCAGGTCAGGATCTTCAGCGTGTACGGCGACGACGACGCGTTGTCGACGGTGAGGCTCCAGGCGGGGTCGAGCGTGGACGGGATGAGGTCGGGGTACAGCGACGCGAACAGCAGCACCACGACCGCCGCTACCGCGGTGGTGGTGTGCACGAACGCCCAGCCGTCACCCGAGCCGCTCCAGATGCGGGTCATCGCTGCGAGCAGCGCGACCGCGGCGGCGGCGAGCACCAGCCAGGTCCAGCTCTTGCCGTACGCCAGCTGGGTCCACAGCCCGAATCCGGCGACCACCACGGTCACCGGCACCGAGAGCCGCGTCGCCACCCGCAACGCGTCGGTGCGCACACTGCCCTCGGTCTTGAGGGTGATGAAGACGGCGCCGTGCAGCAGGAACAAGCCGCCGGTGGCCAGCCCGCCGAGAAGCGGGTAGCCGAGAAGGTCTCCCACGGTGAGGCTGACCTGTTTGTCCGCGGTGACGGGCAGGCCCCGCACCAGCGCGGCGAACACGACGCCCCACAGCACGGCAGGGACCCACGAGCCGGCGGCGATGGCGAGGTCGGCGCGCGACCGCCAGCGGGGATCGTCGATCTTGCCGCGCCATTCGATCGCGACGACACGCAGGATCATCGAGCACAGGATGAGCAGCAGTGGCAGATAGAGGCCGGAGAACATGGTGGCGTACATGTCCGGGAAGGCGGCGAACATCGCTCCGGCGGCGGTGATCAGCCATACCTCGTTGCCGTCCCACACCGGTCCGATCGTGTTGAGCACCGCGCGCCTGCGTTTCTCGACCGCATCGGCGCCCGACTCGGCGCCCATCCGGCCGATCAGACCCATCAGCATGCCGACGCCGAAGTCGAAGCCCTCCAGCACCAGGAAGCCGAGGAAAAGCAGCGCGAGCAGGACGAACCAGATGTCAGCCACGGTGACTCCTCAGTATGCGAACGACAACGGGGCCACGTCATCGTCTTTCGGCGGTGTGGGCGGCGCCGGCTCGGAATCGTGTTCCTGCGGACCCGCGATGACGTATCGGCGCAGCAGCCCGAACCAGATCACCGCGAGCACGCCGTAGACCAGGGTCAGGCTCACCAGTGAGGTGACCACCATGCCGGTGGCGTGGCCGGACACCCCCTCGGCGACGGTGAGCCGGATGTCGGGGTCGCCGGTGGGGTTGGGCACCACCACCCAGGGCTGGCGGCCCATCTCGGTGAACACCCAGCCCGCGCTGTTGGCCAGGAACGGTGTCGGGATGGTCAGCAACGCGAAGCGGGAGAACCAGACCCGGTCGGGGGTGCGCCCACCGCGGGTGAGCCACAGCGCCACGAGGGCGAACAGGGCGGGCACCGCGAGCAGTCCGATCATCGCCCGGAACGACCAGTAGGTGACGAACAGGTTGGGCCGGTAGTCGCCGGGTCCGAACGTGGCCTGGTACCGCTGCTGTAGGTCCTCGACCCCCTCGAGATGCACGCCGTCGAATCGGCCTTCGGCCAGGAACGGCAGCACGTAGGGCACCTCGATGACGTGCACCACGCTGTCGCAGTTGTTGTGCGTGCCCACGGTGAGGACGGAGAAGTCAGGGTCGGTCTCGCTGTGGCACAACGACTCCGCCGACGCCATCTTCATCGGCTGTTGCTCGAACATCAGCTTGCCCTGGACGTCGCCGGTCCATGCGAGCGCACCGGCGGAGATCAGCGTCACCACGCAGCCGAGCAGCATCGCCGGACGGAACATGCCGGGCGGCGGCGTCTCCGGCTTGTCCGCGCGGTGCGCCCGCACCATCCACCACGCGCACACGCACGCGACGAAGGCGCCCGCGGTCAGGAAGGACCCGGCGACCGCGTGCGAGAACGCCGCCACCGCCGTGTTGTTGGTGAGCAGCCCGACGATGCTGGTGAGCTCGGCACGGCCGGTGTCGGGGTTGAACCGTGCGCCGACCGGATGCTGCATCCAGGAGTTCGCGGCGATGATGAAGAACGCCGACGCGTTGACCGCCAGGGCGACGATCCAGATACACGCCAGGTGCACCAGGCGGGGCAGCCGGGTCCAGCCGAAGATCCACAGGCCGATGAACGTGGACTCGAAGAAGAACGCCGCGAGGCCCTCCATCGCCAGCGGCGCACCGAACACGTCGCCGACGAAGCGGGAGTACTCGCTCCAGTTCATGCCGAACTGGAATTCCTGGACGATGCCGGTGGCCACGCCGATGGCGAAGTTGATCAGGAACAGCTTGCCGAAGAACCGGGTCAGCCGGTACCAGGCGGGATTGTCGGTGACCAGCCACAGCGTCTGCATGAGCGCGACGAGCGGGGCCAGGCCGATGGTCAGCGGGACGAAGATGAAGTGGTAGACGGTGGTGATCCCGAACTGCCACCGTGACACATCGAGCGCGTCCATCTGACCCTCTTCCGTGGGCTGTGAGACCAGCCTACGACAGGGCTACGACAACTTGTAGTAGATGCCCTGTGCGTTAGCTCACCGTGGTGCCGGCGCCCGCCGCCGGACCGCTCGCCGGGCCGGCGAGCTGGGACTCCTTGCGGATCCGCAGCGCCGTCACGATCTCCACCACGCCCAGCACGACGAGGATGATGCCGGTCACCTGGGTCACGGCCACCAGGCCCTCGAGCGGGGCGGCGAACATGATGATGCCCGCCACGATCCCGAGCGCGCCGACGATGATCTCCCAGATCCGGCCCGGCAGGGTGTTGTCCGCGATCGCCGACATCAGCGTGGCCACGCCGCGGAAGATGAAGCCGACGCCGATCCAGATCGCCAGCAGGTCGACCGAGTTCTGCAGGTTGATGAAGCACAGCACGGCAAGCACGAGTGCGGCAGCGCCACTGATGAACAGCAGTGCCCGGCCACCCAGCGACGAGCGCACGCTGAAGGCCAGCACCACCTGCGACACCCCGGTCACCAGCAGGTAGGCGCCGAAGAAGATGGCGGTGACGAGGATCGCCGCGCCCGGCCGCACGAATACCAGAACGCCCAGGATCAGCGCCGCGACGCCGGTGAACAGCGCCGCCTTCCACAGGTGCGGCAACATGGTTGGGGCAGTGGTGGATTCCATGATCGGAGTGTGGCACAACGCCGCCTGGCCAGGGCGGATTTGGTAGTACGGCTGTGGCGGCGGTGCGCGGTCGTTAATGTTCCGTTACCGGCGCTGCGCGCCGGGTCCACGGTCGTTAACGTCGTCGGTTCGGGACGACCAGACGACCCGAGCTAGGAGAAAGAGGCAATCGTGTTAGCTGAATGTCGCACCCGGCGAGGCAAGCTGTGGCGCATCGCAACGGTGCTCGCCGCCAGCGGCGCGCTGGCCCTGTCCGGCTGCGTCGACAACTCCGAATCCTCGGAACAGGGGAGCGGTAACACCGCGGCCACCGCGACGAAGGTCGACGAGATCGCCAATTCGGTCCCCGACGCCGTCAAGTCGACCGGCAAGCTGATCGTCGGAACCGATCCGACATACCCGCCGAACGAGTTCAAGGATTCCGCGGGGCAGGTCATCGGATTCGACGTCGAGCTGATGAACGCCATCGCCGCCACACTCGGGCTCACCGCCGAGTACCGGCAGTCGGCGTTCGACAAGATCATCCCGTCCGTGCAGGGCGGCACCTACAACGTCGGCATGTCGTCGTTCACCGACTCCAAGGAGCGCGAGGAGCAGGTCGACTTCGTCACCTACTTCGAGGCCGGGTCCGCCTGGGCCCAGCGGGCGGGTGCGGGCATCAACCCCGAGGACGCCTGCGGCAAGCGCGTCGCCGTGCAGACGGCCACCGTGCAGGACACCGACGAGATGCCCAAGCGCACGCAGAAGTGCATCTCGGAGGGCAAGCCGGCGATCAACGTGGTGAAGTTCGACGACCAGACCGCAGCCACCACCGCGGTCAGGCTGGGCCAGGCCGATGCGATGTCGGCCGACTCCCCGGTGACGTTGTATGCGATCAAGCAGAGCGAGGGCAAACTCGAGGCGGCCGGTGAGCTCTTCGACTCGGCTCCCTACGGTTGGGCGGTCCAGAAGGGATCACCACTCGCCGAGCCGCTCAAGCTTGCGCTGGAGCATCTGATCGAATCGGGCGTCTACGAGCAGGTGGCCAAGAACTGGGGCGCCGAGCAGGGGATGATCGACAAGCCCGTCATCAACGGCGCGATCAGCTGAGTCGCCGATGACCGACGCATCGCCGCCGCCCGCCATACACGCTGTCCCGCTGAGACATCCGTGGCGGTGGGTGGCGGCGTTCGTCATCCTGGCGTTGCTGGGGCTGTTCATCTACGGCGCCGCCACCAATGAGGCGTACGGCTGGGAGACATACGTCAAATACCTGTTCGACCAACGCATCTCGGAAGCAGCCTTCAACACGCTGCAGCTCACCATCCTCGCGATGCTGCTGGCGCTGACGCTCGGCGTGCTGCTGGCCGTGATGCGGCTGTCCCCCAATCCGGTGCTCAAGGCGGTTTCCTGGGGCTACCTCTGGATCTTCCGCGGCACACCGGTGTACGTGCAGCTGGTGCTCTGGGGCCTGGTGCCGACCATCTACGCCAACCTCCAGTTCGGTGTGCCGTTCGGCCCGTCGTTGTTCCACCTGAACCTGCAGGCGCTGTCGGTCGGTTTCATGCTGGCTGTGATCGGCCTGGGGCTGAACGAGGCGGCCTATATGGCCGAGATCATCAGGGCCGGCATCAACTCGGTGCCCGAAGGGCAGGCGGAAGCCTCGATAGCGCTTGGCATGTCGTGGGGGCTGGCCATCCGGCGCACCGTGCTCCCACAGGCGATGCGGGTGATCATCCCGCCGACCGGCAACGAATTCATCAGCATGCTCAAGACCGCGTCGCTGGTCACCGCGGTGCCCTACAGCTTCGAGCTGTACGGCCGTGCCCGCGACATCGGGGTGGAGCTGTTCCAGCCCATCCCGCTCCTGCTGGTCGCCTCGACGTGGTATCTGGCGATCACCAGCGTGCTGATGATCGGCCAGTTCTACTTGGAGCGGTACTTCGCCCGCGGCGCGTCGCGGAAGCTGACCACCAAACAGCTGCAAGTGCTGGCCAATGCGCAGACGGGAGAACCGCACCCATGACGCCGATGGTCAAGGCCGAGACCGTGTGCAAGAGTTTCGGCGCCCTGCACGTGCTCAAGGGCGTCACACTCGAGGTCGAGAAGGGCGAGGTGCTGTGCATCGTCGGCCCGTCCGGGTCGGGCAAGTCGACCTTCCTGCGCTGCGTCAACCACCTGGAGCAGGTCAACGCCGGCCGGCTCTACGTCGACGGCGAACTGGTGGGTTACCGCGAGCGCGGCGGAAAGCTGTACGAGCTCCCGCCCCGTGAGGCGGCACGGCAGCGGCGCGATGTCGGCATGGTCTTCCAGCACTTCAACCTGTTCCCGCACCGGACCGCGCTCGGAAACGTCGTCGAGGCGCCGATCCAGGTGAAGGGGGTGAAGAAGGACGAAGCGCTCGCCCGCGGTAGGGACCTGCTCGAACAGGTCGGCCTGGCCGAGAAGGCGACCGCGTATCCCGCGCAACTCTCCGGCGGGCAGCAGCAGCGCGTCGCGATCGCCCGTGCGCTGGCCATGAACCCGAAGCTGATGCTCTTCGACGAGCCGACCTCGGCGCTCGACCCCGAACTCGTCGGCGAGGTGCTCGCGGTGATGAAGAAGCTGGCCGGTGAGGGAATGACCATGCTGGTGGTGACCCACGAGATGGGATTCGCCAAGGAGGTCGCCGACAAGCTGGTGTTCATGGACGGTGGCGTCATCGTCGAGAGCGGTGACCCCCGCGAGATGATGGAGAACCCGCAGCAAGACCGCACGAAGGCGTTCCTGTCCAAGGTGATGTAGGTGGCTGCGGCCGTTACGGCAGATCCACGACGGGACCCCACCACCCCGCTGTGGCGGGCGGCTCAGGTCTTCCGGCTGCTGAGTTGTCTCTACGCGTTGGGTTTTCACATCGCGATCAACGACGACCTGCGGCGGCCGGTCACCGCCTGGGTGTTGTTCGGCGTGCTCATCGCGTGGAGCGCGGCGTGCGCGGTGGCCTACCTGGCGGGCTTCGGCCGGCGGGCGGCGTGGGTGGTGGCCGAGGTCGTCGTCGCCATAACGTTGATGTCGTCGACGGAGTTCGTCGCGTCCGATCAATGGGTGCAGGACAACCAGTCCTGGCCCACCACACTGTGGGTCACCAATGCGGTGATCTCGGCGGCGATACTGCGCGGCCCGCTCGCCGGGATGGCGACCGGGCTGCTGGTGATGGCCGCGTACGCGGGCCTCAAGGGTTACGTCAGCATCAATCTCGGCCGCAACGCGACGGTGGTCATCGAGTTGGCCGTCGGGCTGGCGGTCGGGATGGCGGCGCAGACGGCCCGGCGCGCGTATGCCGAACTGCAGCGGGCCACCCGGCTGGCCGCCGCGCTCGAGGAGCGTGAACGGCTGTCGCGGCAGGTCCACGACGGCGCCATCCAGGTGCTCGCGCTGGTGTCCCGTCGCGGTCGCGAGATCGGCGGTGCCACAGCCGAACTGGCCAAACTGGCCGGCGAGCAGGAGCGCGCGCTGCGGCGGCTGATGAGCGCCGGACCGGCGGCACCCGAGGCAGGCGCGGTCACCGATGTCGGCGCGGAACTGCGCCGCAGGGCGTCCGACCGGGTGTCGGTGAGCCTGCCCGCCGATCCGGTGCTGCTCGACGCCGCCGTCGCCGCGGAACTCTGTGCGGCAGTGGGCAATGCGCTCGACAACGTCGCCGCCCACGCCGGCCCCGACGCGCACGCCTACGTCCTCGTCGAAGACCTCGGCGACACCGTCACCGTGAGTGTGCGCGACGACGGGCCCGGCATCGCGACGGGGCGGCTGGCGGAGGCCAGGGCAGAGGGGCGGCTCGGGGTCGCCGCCTCGATCGTCGGACGGATGGAATCGCTGGGAGGCGGCGCCGTGCTGCACACCGATCCCGGCGGCGGGACGGAATGGGAACTGACGGTGCCGCGGCGGGACGGACACACGAGAGGGCGCGATGGCTGAGCAGGACCGGCCGACGACGGTGATGGTCGTCGACGACCACCCGATCTGGCGCGACGCGGTGGCCCGCGACCTGGCCGAGGACGGCTTCGACGTGGTGGCCACGGCGGACGGTGTGGCGTCGGCCAGGCGGCGGGCCGCCGTCGTGCAACCGCGGGTGGTGGTGATGGACATGCGACTCGGTGACGGCGACGGCGCCCAGGCCACGGCCGAGGTGCTCACCGTGTCACCCGAGTCGCAGATCCTGGTGCTGTCGGCCTCCGACGAGCGCGACGACGTGCTGGAGGCGGTCAAAGCCGGCGCCACCGGATATCTGGTCAAGAGCGCGTCGAAGACCGAACTCAGTGCGGCCGTGCGAGCGACCGCCGAAGGCCGGGCGGTGTTCACGCCGGGCCTGGCCGGACTCGTGCTGGGGGAGTACCGCAAGATCGCCCAGCGGCCCGCGGACGGCCCGGCGACGCCGAGCCTCACCGAACGGGAGACCGAGGTGCTCCGTTACGTCGCGAAAGGGTTGTCCGCCAAGCAGATCGCGAGCCGGCTGTCACTGAGTCACCGCACGGTGGAGAACCACGTGCAGGCGACGTTCCGCAAACTCCAGGTGGCCAACCGGGTGGAACTGGCGCGTTATGCGATCGAGCACGGCCTCGACGAGTAGGCGGATCGGGTAGTCCTACTCATCCGCACGCGGTGGTCGCGTTGCGACGATGGCGCCATGACCGAACCGCATCGCGCCGTGATCGCCCGGCTGTCGGCGGAGTTCGCCGCGCTGTCCCAGCAGCTCGTACGGGTGTCGGGCGAACTGGGTGAGCTCGACCGGCTGCTGGCGGCGGCTAATTCCGTTCCGCAGCAGGCGCCCGCCCCGCCGCCGACGCCCTACTACGCGCCGTACTACGCCCCGCAATACGGGTCGCCGGCCCCGCCGCCACTGCCACCCCCGCCGCCGCCGGCACCGAGGCCGGTGCCCAGCGCGCCGCGGACCGCCGCGTCGGAAGGCTGGATCGGCAAGGTGCTCGCGGTCGCCGGAGTCGCCGTCACGCTGATCGGTGTGGTGCTGCTGCTGGTGCTGGCCGCCCAGGCCGGCGTGCTGCGGCCCGAGTTCCGGGTGGCTGCGGGCGCGGTGCTGGCAGGCGTGTTGGTCGCGATGTCGACGCGGCTGATGTCGCGGCCAGGCGGTCGCGTGGGAGCCATCGCACTGGCCGCCACCGGAGTGGCCGCCGCCTACATCGACCTGATCGCCGTCACCACCGTCTACAGCTGGGTGCCCGCCCCCGCCGGCTTGCTGCTCGCCGCCGCCGTCGGCGCGGCGGGCCTGACATTGGCCCGACGATGGGATTCCGAGCACCTCGCGGTGCTGGTGCTGGTACCGCTGATCGGGTTGGCGCCGGTGGTCACCGACGGCATCACGCTGCTCCTCGTCGGCTTCATGCTGTCGCTGGCGGCCGCTGCACTGCTGGTACAGCTGGGCAGGGACTGGCTCTGGCTGCACGCGTCCCGCACGGCCGCTCCAACCTTGCCGTTGCTGATCGCGCTCGCGGCGGCGGGGGTCGGCTCCCGGCACGAACTCTGGCTCGCCGGTGCCTGCGGCATCGCGGCGCTGCTGGCGCTCGTCGGGGCACTGCTGGTGCTGCCGGCCACGGCGAACCGGGGAGTGCTGGCGCTGCTAGCGAGCGCGGGAATGTTGCCGGTGCTGTGCGTGCCGCTGGCGGTGGACCGGACTGTCGCCGCGCTGATGATCGGTGCGCTGGCCGCCGCCCTGCTGGCCGTCGTCGCAGTCGGCGACCGGCTGCCCGGTGTGCCCGGTGTGGTGCGGCAGATCTGGACAGCGCTGTCGGCGGTCTGCACCCTGATCGCCGTCAATGTCGCATTCGAGGGTGAGGTGGCAGCGCCACTGCTGCTGGCGATGGCATTCGTGGTCGCCGTCCACGCCTGCACCGGAGGCCGCCGCACCGATGCGGCACGCTGGGTCTCCATCGCCTTCGCCGTCGTCGGATCCGCTCTGTACCTCAGTTATGCGCCGCCGAGCCTGCTGGTCACGGCCACCGAGTCGAGCGTTCCGGATGCGGTGTCCATCCTGGCTGCCAGCGTTCTGCTGGTCGGCGCCGCCGCGGCGATCGGGTGGGCGTGGGCGCGCCGCGACGGGATCGACGCGGACGTGCTGCGGCTACTGTGCCTGTCGGCGGCGGCGGCGTGTGGATATGCCGTCACGACGTTCGCGGTCACCGCGGGCGTGCTGTTCGGCGGTACCGGAGGCGGCTTCTTCGCCGGACACATGGCCGCGACGATCCTCTGGATCGCCATGGCCGCCGGGCTGTTCCGCTTCGCGGCACGCAGACCCAAGGCGCAACGATCACTGCCGATCGGCGGGGGGTTGGCGCTGGTCGTCGCCGCCATGGCGAAATTGTTCCTATTCGACCTGGGCACGCTGGACGGCATCTTCCGGGTCGCCGTCTTCATCGTCACCGGCCTCGTGCTGCTCGGCATGGGTGCGGGATATGCGCGGCTGCTCGCACAGCAGGATCAGCAGGGTGTGACGTGACTCACCAACTTAACTGGACTCATTCCAGAAAAGGCGACGTTGTATCGGTCATGACGACTACGACAGTGAAGACGGCGGCGCGCCGCACCGAAGCAGAAATCCAGGGCTTTGTGGCCTCTAGCGAACTGAGCGCCAACCTGCAACGGGTCCTCGTCGACCTCATCGAACTGCACCTGCAGGGCAAGCAGGCGCACTGGAACGTCGTGGGCACCAACTTCCGTGACCTGCACCTGCAACTCGACGAACTCGTCGACTTCGCCCGTGAGGGCAGCGACATCATCGCCGAGCGGATGCGCGCACTCGACGCCGTCCCGGACGGCCGGTCGGACACCGTGGCGGCGACGACCACGCTGCCGGAGTTCCCGGCCTACGAGCACAGCACCGCCGACGTGGTGGACTTCGTCACCGCACGGATCTACGCCACGGTCGACACCCTGCGCAGCGTCCACGACGCGGTCGACGCCGAGGATCCCAGCACCGCCGACATGCTGCACGGACTGATCGACGGACTCGAGAAGCTGGCCTGGCTGATCAAATCCGAGAACCGCAAGGTCTAGCCGACGCGACGGGCGGGTACACCTGCGGCGTGACTGTGACACGAGACATCGCCGCGTCACGCCGACAGGTGTGGGACGTGCTGGCCGACGGATGGACCTACTCCCAGTGGGTCGTGGGCAACAGCCGGATGCGGGCCGTCGATCCGAACTGGCCCGCCCCCGGCAGCAAGATCCACCACTCCATCGGGGTGTGGCCCGCCGTTCTGGACGACGAGACCGTGGTGGAGAAAGCCGTTCCGACCGCCGAACTGGTCCTGCACGCCAAGGGCAGGCCGTTCGGCGGCGCCCGGGTGATCCTGACGCTGTCCGACGCCCCCGGCGGCTGCCGGGTGGAGATGGAGGAGTATCCGGTCAGCGGGCTGGGCAAGCTGATGCCCGACAAGCTGTCGGACATGGCGGCCTGGCCGCGCAACCGGGAATCGTTGCGGCGGTTGGCGTTCATCGCCGAGCGCCGGGCCTCAGACGAGGGGTGACGTCATCGTCGGCCCGGTCACCTCGACCGCGCCGCGGACGGCCTCGTCGTCGCGTCGGCCGGTCAGATACCAGGTGCGCATCAGGCCCTTGCCCTTGACGTCGACGTCGCCGCGCTCCTCGAACTCGAACGCGTGCCGGATGCGTTCGTAGACCTGGTGGGGCACCTGAATCCGGCCCTCGACGTCGGTGCTCTCCATCCGTGACGCGACGTTGACCGCGTCGCCCCACACGTCGTAGAAGAATTTCCGCGCGCCCACCACACCGGCCACCACCGGTCCGGCCGCCAGCCCGATCCGCAGCGGCACGGCCCGCCCGTCCGGGTCGGTCAGATCCGCCACCGCGTCGGCCATGTCGAGCGCCAGGCAGGCCAGTGCCTCGACGTGGTCGGGCCGCTCCCGCGGCACCCCGCTGACCACCATGTACGAGTCGCCGCTGGTCTTGACCTTCTCCAGGCCGTGCCGGTCGACGAGTGCATCGAGGTCGGTGTAGAGCCCGTCGAGGAACCGCACCAGATCGGTAGGCGAGGTGTCACTGGCCCACCTGGTGTAGCCCGCGATGTCGGCGAACAGGATCGAGGCGTCGTCGTACTTGTCGGCGATGATCGTGTGCGCCGGATCCTTGAGCCGCGCCGCGATGCTCGCGGGCAGGATGTTGGCGAGCAGCGTCTCCGACCGCTGGTACTCCGACTCCATGGCGGCCTCGGCCCGGTCGATCTCGCGCAGCGCGAACCACACCGTCGCGAACACCATCACCGTCGAGAAGACGGCGGAGGAGATGAATCCGACGGTCAATGTCCACGCGGGTGCGATCCCGCGGTCGTCGGGCACGGTCAGCTCGAGCGTGATCGTGCCCGCCACTCCCAGCGTGACCAGGAACCCGGACAGCACCAGCCGCTCGGTTCCGAGCACCAGCACCACCAGCGAGGCAGACACCAGGAAGTAGAACTGCAGGCCGGAGTCGGTGCCGATGGAGAAGCAGATGAACCCGATCGACAGGTAGGAGAAGACGAAGAAGGTCAGCGGCGCGATCAGCGCGCCGAACCGGTACAGCACCGGGATCAACAGGAAGACCACCGAGGACGACAGGTTGAGCCAGCCGAGCGCCTCGAACTTGCCGGCGAACGTGAGCTGGAACAGCCCGAACAGGCCGGACACCGCGGCGGCGATGTAGGTGGCGATGGTGAGCACCCGCAACCGGCTGAGCACGCTCTGCGCGTAATGCTGGGTGCGGGCCGGCATGCGATGGTCGCGGGCCATGTCGGGCACGCAGATCGCCCGCCGGAACTCGCTGATCGCCACGGTCGAAGCGTATCGCCGCAGGAGACGCGGGTTGGTGCCCTCGGTGAGATTCGAACTCACACTGCACGGGTTTTGAATCCGTTTCCTCTGCCAGTTGGGATACGAGGGCCTGGCGGCCTACCACGATAGAGGATGGCCCCGAGGTCGCTGATCGCGTGGGTAACCGCCACAATGTGAGCCATGACGGCATCCCACACCGGGCCCCCTTCGGGCACAGCGCCAGCACGCCGGGTACTCATCGCCGAGGACGAGGCGCTCATCCGGATGGATCTGGCGGAGATGCTCCGCGAGGAGGGCTACGAGGTCGTCGGCGAGGCCGGTGACGGGCAGGAAGCCGTCGAACTGGCCGAGCGCCTCAACCCCGACCTGGTGATCATGGACGTCAAGATGCCGCGCCGGGACGGCATCGACGCGGCGTCCGAGATCGCAGGCAAGCGGATCGCGCCGATCGTCATCCTCACCGCGTTCAGCCAGCGCGACCTGGTCGAGCGGGCCCGCGACGCCGGCGCGATGGCCTATCTGGTCAAGCCGTTCAACGCCTCCGACCTGATTCCGGCTATCGAGGTGGCGGTCAGCCGGTTCAGTGAGATCAGTGCGCTGGAGTCCGAGGTCGCCTCGCTGTCGGAGCGGCTGGAGACCCGCAAGCTGGTCGAGCGGGCGAAAGGCCTACTGCAGTCGAAGCAGGGGATGACCGAACCCGAGGCGTTCAAGTGGATCCAGCGTGCGGCCATGGACCGCCGGACCACCATGAAGCGCGTCGCCGAGGTGGTTCTGGAGACGCTCGACGAGCCGGCCGGCGGGCCCGCGGCCGGCCAGCCGCCGCAGCACACGTAAACACTGCGTTTCCCAACGCGCCGTTCGGCGCGGTCACCAGGCGTCGATCGCGGCACGCATTTCCCAACACGACGCACCGCGGCCATGCGGCGGCTATGTTCTTTCCCGAAACGACGTACTTTTTCCGATCGACGTATGCCCGATCCATGCTCTGCCCCGAATTGCCCCTCGACCAGGAGGTGACACGTGCGCCGTAGCGCGACACGGAGTGCTTTCGCTCTGACCACTGCAGGCCTGCTCGTCCTCGGCATCGCCGGCTGCTCCGAGCAGTCCGCGCCCGAACAGGAGGGCGGCGGCCAATCGAATCTGAAGATCGTCGAACAGGTTCAGATCGACCAGGCGGGCGCCGAGGTGCCTGCGGGCAACACGGGCACGCCGGCCGACCCGGCCGGTGACGGGCAGGCCCGTTGCGAGCCGGTCTCGATCGCCATGGCCGGTGCGCTCACCGGTCCCGACGCGGCGCTCGGCATCAACATCGAGCGTGGCGCGCGGCTGGCCATCGACAAGCACAACGCCGCCAACCCCAACTGCCAGGTGAACCTGCAGACCTTCGACACCCAGGGCAACGAGCAGACCGCCAGCGGTATCGCGCCGCGCATCATCAACGACGCGTCGATCCGGGCCCTGATCGGGCCGGCGTTCTCCGGCGAGACCGAGGCGACCGGCAAGCAGTTCAGCGATGCCGGACTGGTCGCCACCACCGCCTCGGCGACCCGCGTGTCGCTCTCCGAGAACGGCTGGCGCACCTTCTTCCGCGGGCTCGCCAACGACGGGGTGCAGGGGCCGGCGGTCGCGAACTACCTGAAGAACAACCTGAAGTACTCGAAGGTCTGCGTCATCGACGACAGCACGGCCTACGGCACCGGCCTGGCCGAGACGTTGCGCACCACCCTCGGGCCTGCCGCCGATGCCGGCTGCAGCGGTCAGATCAAGAAGGGTGAGAAGGACTTCTCCGCCACGGTGAACAAGGTCAGCAGCGCCTCGCCCGATGCGATCTTCTTCAGCGGCTACTACTCCGAGGCCGCACCGCTGGTGCAGCAGCTGCGCGACGGCGGCGTGACCGCGACGTTCGTCTCGGCCGACGGCACCAAGGACCAGCAGTTCGTCGACCAGGCGGGCGACTCCTCCAAGGATGCGCTGCTGTCCTGCCCGTGCGGACCCGCCCCGGCTGAGTTCGCCAAGGAATACACCGAGAAGTTCGACGCCGAGCCGGGCACGTACAGCACCGAGGGCTACGACCTGGCCACCATCCTGCTCAAGGGCATCGACGCCGGGAAGGTCGCCCGCCCGGATCTGCTGGAGCACGTCCGCACGTACAACGCCCCCGGCGTGGCGCGCAACTACCAGTGGACGCCCAACGGTGAGCTCACCACGAATCTGATCTGGATCTACAAGGTCCAGTCGTAACAGCACGGTGACGACGGGACGCGCCCGGACCGAAAGGCTCGGGCGCGTTCTCGTATCCGAACCCGTCGAACAGATGTGAAAAGGAGCTCTCGCGCAGGATGATTCACGACTGCCTGGCCCAGTGCGTGATGTCCGCGGCCGACATCAACTTCGATGTCGACGCGCTCCGGAGTGGCTTCCTGGGCCTCACCATCGACGGGTTGTCCTGGGGCGCGATCTACGCGCTCGTCGCGGTGGGTTACACGCTGGTGTTCGGCGTGCTGCGGCTGATCAACTTCGCCCACTCCGAGATCTTCATGCTGGGCATGTTCGGCGCCTATTTCGCGCTCGACATGGTCCTCGGCTTCCGGCCGAGCGGCAACGCCTACGCGGTCGGGATCGTCAGCACGATCTTCTATCTCATCGTCGCCGCGGTGTTCGCGATGCTGGTGTCCGGCGGCGCCGCGGTCGGCCTCGAAGCCGTCGCCTACCGGCCGTTGCGGAAACGCAATGCGCGGCCGCTGACGTTCCTGATCACCGCGATCGGGATGTCCTTCATTCTCCAGCAGTTCGTGCTGTTCATCCTGCCGCGGATCATTCCCGGCTACGGCGGCCCGAACGCACAGCAGCCAATCCGGCTGGTGGAACCCGAGGTCCAGTTCAGGATCTTCGGCGCGCCGGTCACCAACATCACGCTCATCATCGTGATCGCCGCCATGGCGTTCGCGCTGCTGGCCGACACCGCCATCAACCGCACCAAGTTCGGTCGCGGGATCCGCGCCGTCGCACAGGATCCCACCACCGCGACACTGATGGGGGTGTCGCGCGAACGGGTGATCATGCTGACGTTCCTCATCGGCGGCCTGCTGGCAGGCGTGGCCGCGCTGCTGTACACGCTCAAGGTGCCCCAGGCGATCGTGTTCTACGGCGGATTCGTGCTCGGCATCAAGGCATTCGCGGCGGCGGTGCTCGGCGGCATCGGCAACCTGCGCGGCGCGCTGCTCGGCGGGCTGCTGCTCGGCGTCATCGAGAACTACGGCCAGGCGCTGTTCGGCACGCAGTGGCGCGACGTCATCGCGTTCGGATTGCTGGTGCTGGTGTTGCTCATCAGGCCGACGGGCATCCTCGGCGAGAGCCTCGGGAAGGCACGCGCATGACCGCCCCGACGACGCCCAAGTCGAAGGCACTGCTCGCCCCCGGCGACGCGCTTCGCCGCCGGTGGGATGACCTGCCGCGGCCCGCCAAGTGGGTGGCAGGTGTCTTCCTCTTCGGATTCCTGGCGCTGCTGCCGCTGTTCCCGCCGCCGTTCCTGGACACGCCAGGCACCAGCCTGGGGGTGACGATGGCGCAGTTCGTGATGATCGCGCTGATCGCCGTCGGCCTCAACGTGGTCGTCGGCCAGGCCGGGTTGCTCGACCTCGGCTACGTCGGCTTCTACGCCGTCGGCGCCTACACCGTCGCCCTGCTGACCAGCCCGTCGAGCCCGTGGAACCTGATGGGCTGGAACGCCTTCTTCAACTCCGACTGGGCGTGGTTGTCGTGCGTGCCGCTGGCCATGGCGTTCACCGCGCTGTCGGGCCTGATCCTCGGCACGCCGACCCTGCGGTTGCGTGGCGACTACCTGGCGATCGTGACACTCGGCTTCGGCGAGATCATCCGCCTCGTTGCCGACAATCTGCAGAGCGTGACCAACGGCCCGCGCGGGCTCGGCGGCCTGGCATACCCCCACGTCGGTGAGCACCCCGGGTTCCCTGGTTACTTCTCCAGCGGGAACACCGCCGCCAACACCAACTCCGGCACCTGGTGGTTCTGGTTGGGCCTGGTCCTGCTGGCGGCCGTGCTGCTGCTGGTCGGGAACCTGGAACGCAGCCGGGTGGGCCGGGCATGGGTGGCGATCCGCGAGGACGAGGACGCCGCGGAGGTGATGGGCGTCAACGCCTTCAAGTTCAAACTGTGGGCGTTCGTGATCGGCGCGGGCATCGGCGGCCTGTCCGGGGCGCTGTATGCCGGGCAGGTCCAGTTCGTCTCGCCGATGAGCTTCAACATCATCAACTCGATGCTGTTCCTGTGCGCGGTGGTGCTCGGCGGGTCCGGCAACAAACTCGGCGTCGTCTTCGGCGCCTTCGTCATCGTCTACCTGCCGAACCGGCTGATGGGCGTGGAGTTCCTCGGCGTCAACATGGACCAGCTCAAGTTCCTGTTCTTCGGACTCGCACTGGTGGTGCTGATGATCTTCCGCCCGGAGGGCCTGTTCCCGGTGCGCCAGCAGTTGCTGGCCTACAGCAGGGCGGCCAAGCGAATGTTGCGGTCCACCACCGACAAGACGGAGGCGACGCCGTGACCGAACCCGTCGCCGACGACGGCGCGCTGATCGACGAGGACCTCGCCGCGCTGCACCGCGAGATCGCCGTCGACGAGGGCGAGGCGCTGCTGAAGGTGCAGGACCTCACGGTGCGGTTCGGTGGGCTGGTCGCGCTCGACGCGGTGAACTTCGACATCCGGCGCGGCGAGATCCTGGGCCTCATCGGTCCCAACGGGGCGGGCAAGACCACCTGCTTCAACGCCATCACCGGCGTCTACCGCCCCAGTGGCGGAACGGTGACCTTCGACGGCGCGCCGCTGGGCCGCATCAAGCGGCACCAGATCACCCGCCGCGGCATCGCCCGCACCTTCCAGAACATCCGGCTCTTCGGCGAGATGACTGCGCTGGAGAACGTCGTGGTCGGCACCGACGCCCGGCACAAGACCTCGGTGCCGGGAGCGCTGATCCGCTCCCCGCGGCACCGCAGGGAGGAGCGCGACGCCGTGGAACGCGCGGCCGCACTCCTGCAGTTCGTCGGCATCGCCGCGCGCGGTGAGGAGAAGGCGAAGAACCTGCCCTACGGCGATCAGCGCCGGCTGGAGATCGCCCGCGCACTGGCGACCGAGCCGAAACTGCTGTGCCTCGACGAACCCGCCGCCGGGTTCAATCCGGGCGAGAAGTCGGCGCTGATCGAGCTGATCCAGAAGATCCGGGACGACGGCTACACCGTGCTGCTGATCGAACACGACATGCGGTTGGTCATGGGCGTCACCGACCGGATCGTGGTGCTCGAGTTCGGTCGCAAGATCGCCGACGGCCTGCCGGCCGAGATCCGTGAGAATCCTGCGGTGATCGCCGCCTACCTGGGGGTGCCCGATGACGAGCTCGAGTAGTGGCGACCCGATCCTCGAGCTGCGCGACGTCGCCGTCCACTACGGCAGAATCCAGGCGTTGCACGGAATCTCGCTGACGGTGCGGGAGGGCGAGCTGGTCACGCTGCTCGGCAGCAACGGGGCGGGCAAGACGACCACGATGCGGGCGATCTCCGGTCTGCGCCCGCTGAGTTCCGGCTCCGTCTGGTTCGAAGGCCGCGACATCTCGAGGGTCAAGGCGCACAAGCGGGTCGGCGACGGACTCATCCAGGCACCGGAGGGCCGCGGCGTCTTTCCCGGCATGACCGTCACCGAGAACCTCGAGATGGGTTGCTACGGACGCAAATTCCCGACCCGCGCCGCTCATCGCGAGCGGCTGGACTGGGTGTTCGAGACATTCCCCAGACTGGGGGAGCGGCGCGACCAGGTCGGCGGCACCCTGTCCGGCGGTGAGCAGCAGATGCTCGCCATCGGCCGGGCCCTGATGGCGCGGCCGCGGGTGCTGCTGCTCGACGAGCCGTCGATGGGCCTGGCCCCGATGGTGATCTCGCAGATCTTCGGCATCATCGCCCAGATCAACTCCGAGGGCACCACCGTGCTGCTCGTCGAGCAGAACGCCCAGCAGGCGCTGAGCAGGTCGGACCGGGCCTACATCCTGGAGACCGGTGAGATCACCCGGGAGGGCGTGGCGCGCGAACTGCTCCACGACGACGCGGTGCGGGCCGCCTACCTCGGCGTCGCCTGAAACCGGCGGGGCCGCGCTCGCACGCCCTAAGGTGGGGTGAGCGTAGGGGCTCGTCGGTGGTGAGCGGGGGGAAGAGAGTGCGGCGTGAGTGAGCCGGGGGTGCCGCGATCGCGCCGCCGGGTGACCGTGCTGGCCGCGGTCGTGCTGGCGGGCCTGCTCGTCGCGGGCGTGGTGGCCGCCGTGCGGCTGCAACCGACCCGATTCGCCCTGGTGCCGAGGGCCGAGATCGGGGTGGACGGCGCCGTTGTCGACAGCCTGGATCCGGCGCCGGGGCCGGTGAACCCGGCCGGTGACGGCGGGGCCGTGTGCGCCCTGGTGTCGATCGCCGTGGCGGGGCCGTTGACCGCCGCCCGCGCGCCGACCGGAGCGGGCGTCCGCGACGGGGTGCGGTTGGCCGTCGACGACCACAACGACGCCAACCCCGGTTGCCAGGTGCAGCTCAAGGAACTCGACACCGACGGCGCCGACCAGATGCCGCCGGGCGCGGGGCTGCAGATCGTGGACGACGTCTACACCATCGGGCTGATCGGACCCGCGGCGTCGGAGATCAGCGACGAGTTGCGAGACGCGCTGGCCCGCAGCGGTCTTGCCACCGTCGCCGCGTCGGCGGGCACCCACACCGCGCCTACGGGCGGGCGCGCCGCGTTCTTCCGTGGCCTTGCCGGGTTGACCGCACAGGGCAGCGCCGTCGCCCGCTATCTGACCGGTCCTGCGGGCTACCGCAGGGTCTGTGTCGCCGACGACGGCACGCCGCACGGCTCGGGGCTCGCGCAGGCGGTGAGCACCGCGCTCAATCCGTCCCGCGTCGGCTGCGGCGGACCGCAGACGTTGCGAGACAACAGCATCGACGCCATCGCAGAGTCCATCGGCGCCGCGGCGCCCGACGCCGTGTACTTCGGCGGATCGGCGACGCAGGCCGGCGAGTTGCTGCGGCGGCTGCGCGAGCGCGGCGTCGGTGCGGCGTTGCTGTCGGCTGCCGAGGCCGACAGCGCGGCGTTGTTCGGCTATGTCGGCGAAGACCCGCGCGGGGTGTCGGTGGCGCTGCCGTTCGGTCCGGACCCTGGCTGGTTCGCCGACGACTTCGCGGCCAAGTTCGACCGTGCGCCAGACGATCTGACGGCCGTGGGTTATGACCTGGCGACCATCATGCTGCGCGGCATCGACGCCGGCATGCTGACCCGGCCGCAGATGGCCGACTGGATCCGCCGCTACGACGGACAGGGTGTGGCGCACCGCTACCGGTGGGCGGCCGACGGTGAGCTGAGCGATCCCACCGTCTGGCTCTACGACGTCGAAAAGCGCTGAGCCGCAGGACCGTCAGCGGGCAACGATCACCGACGAGCCGTGGCCGAACAGCCCCTGGTTGGCCGTCACGCCGACCTTCGCGCCTTCGACCTGCCGCCCGGTGGCCTGGCCCTTGAGCTGCCAGGTGAGTTCGCAGACCTGTGCGATCGCCTGTGCGGGAATGGCTTCGCCGAAGCAGGCGAGTCCGCCCGACGGGTTGACGGGGATCCGCCCGCCGACGGTCGTCGCGCCGCTGCGCAGCAGCTGCTCGGCCTCACCCTTCGGGCACAGGCCCAGGTGTTCGTACCAGTCCAGTTCCAGCGCCGTGGACAGGTCGTACACCTCGGCGAGGCTGAGATCCTCGGGTCCGATGCCCGCCTCGGCGTAGGCCGCGTCGAGGATCTGGTCCTTGAAGACGCGGTCGGGCGCGGGCACCACCGCGGTGGAGTCGGTGGCGATGTCGGGGAGTTCCGGAAGGTGCTGCGGGTATTGCGGGGTGACCGTGGACACGGCCCGCACCGAGGGCACTCCTTCGGTGGAGCCCAGGTGCTTCTCGGTGAACGCCTTGCTCGCCACGATCAGCGCGGCCGCGCCGTCGGAGGTGGCGCAGATGTCGAGCAGCCGCAGCGGATCGGAGACCACCGGGCTGGCCAGCACGTCGTCGACCGAGGTCTCCTTGCGGAACCGGGCGTTCGGGTTCTCGAGGCCGTGTCGGGCGTTCTTGACCTTGACCGACGCGAAATCCTCCAGGGTGGCGCCGTAGAGGTCCATCCGGCGGCGCGCCAGCATCGCGAAGTACACCGGGTTGGTGGCGCCGATCAGGTGGAAGCGCTGCCAGTCGGGGTCGTTGCGGCGCTCGCCACCGACGGGCGCGAAGAAGCCCTTGGGGGTGGTGTCCGCGCCGATCACCAGTGCGACGTCACAGAATCCGGCGAGGATCTGGGCGCGCGCGCTCTGCAGGGCCTGTGATCCGCTGGCGCACGCCGCGTAACTCGACGACACCGGCACGCCGTTCCAGCCGAGCTTCTGGGCGAAGGTCGCGCCGGACACGAAGCCGGGATAGCCGTTGCGGATGGTGTCGGCGCCTGCGACCAGTTGGATCTGGGTCCAGTCCAGTCCTGATTCGGCGAGCGCGGCGCGGGCGGCGACGACGCCGTACTCGGTGAAGTCGCGGCCCCATTTGCCCCAGGGGTGCATGCCTGCGCCGAGGATGTAGAGCGGCTCGGGAGCTGTTGCTGGGCTCATCAGGCGATCCTCCAGGCGTGGACGATGCGTTCGACGCCGTCGTCGTCGGTGTAGAGCGGCATGGTGGTCAGTTCCATCTGCATGCCCACCCGCAGGTCCGCGGCGAGCGTGCCGTCGACCACCTTGCCGAGCACGATCAGGCCTTCGTCGGCCAGCTCGACCGCGGCCACGGCGAACGGCTCGAAGGGATCCGGGGACGGATACGGCGGCGGCGGGGCGTACCGGTTCTCGGTGTAGCTCCACAGGGTGCCGCGCCGTGACAGCGGCACCTGCGCCAGGTCGTCGCCGTCGCAGCCGGGGTTGGGGCAGTTACCGGAACGCGGCGGGAACACGTAGGTGCCGCACTGGTGGCACTTGCCGCCGAGCAGATAGGGAGTTCCGGACCCGTCGGTGGCGAACCAGCCGTCGACGGCTGGCTGCGTTGCTGCTTCTGACACGCGGTCAGCGTACCGATCCATCGGGCAGAACTGAAACGTGTTCCAGTTTGATCATCGCCGCGAAGTCGGGATCGGTAGCGGTCACCGCCGGGTGGACTGTGCCTCGCACCGGAAATTCGTCTCGACACCAGCGTCGGGGAGCCGGGAGAGATTCGGAGAGATCATGGGACTGTTCAAGAAGGCACAGCAGGCCGGCACCGTGCACGTGCGGGGCGCAGGACCCCTCGACCCGGCCATCTTCGGTGGGCCGTCGACCCGGTCGGTCGCCGCGGACGATGCGATCTGGCAGCCGATCAACGGTTTCTCGCTGCAGGACTACGCCGACCTCGCCCGCCAGGCGCAGGCTCGCGGCGTCACCGACGAGGCCGGCATGATCGCCATCGCGCAGGAGAAGGGCTTCGAGCAGGCCGACACCAAGGCGGCGCTCGACGGCTGGGTGCAGCGGATGGGCCAGTCGATGGCGGTGGGGCAGCGGTTCCGCAAGCTCCTCGGCTATTGAGTCCCTGCGTCGAGCAGGATGCGCAGCACGTCGTCGGGATTGTCGCGCATCAGATTGTGCTTGCCGTCGAGTTCGTGGACGTGCCAGGAGTCGTCGTCGCGGACGCGTTCGTAGGACGACCGCATCGGTGATTCGCCGGGCCAGTCGAGGGCGTAGACGAAGTCGCGTCGACGGAACCGGCCGAGGTCGCCGGTGAGCTTGATCCGCTGCAGGAAGGACGCCAGCGGGTGCGCGGTGGCCCTGGAGTCGAAGAACGGCATCGGCGGCACCCCGTAGCCGGTGTCGTCGACGTCGAGGTACCACTCGCGTTCCTCGTCGTTGACCAGGTGCCAGCACGATTCGCCGTCACGGGGCAGCAGCGCGTCGAGGTAGACCAGCGCGTCGACCCGGTCCGGGATGCGGTCGGCGACACCGGAGATCACCATGCCGCCGTAGCTGTGGCCGACGAGCACCAGATCGTCGGCGTCGGTGTCGGCGGCCAATGCCGTTACGACGTCGGTGATGTGGGTGTCCAGATTGACGCCGGCGTGCGCCAGGTGGGCGCGCTCGGCGACACCGGTGAGGGTGTAGCCGAACACCCGGTGGCCGCGCTCGCGCAGCGCATCGGTCAGGTCATCGAAGCACCAGGCGCCGTGGCAGGCGCCGGGGATGAGGACATAGGTGGTCATGCTCGTCTCCTGTCTGCGTGAGTGTCGGATCGGTACCGGGCGGTCACCCGGGCCAGCTCGTCGGGGTGAAAAGTCGTGCCCTCACTGAGCATTCGGCGGTTGGCGGCGACGACGTCGGCGGTCTGGGGGCGGCGCTGCTCCTCGTAGCGCCGCAGCGCGCGCTCGGTGTCGCCGGCGGCGAGTTCGTCGGCCAGCACACGAGCGTCGAGGATGGCCTGTGAGCCGCCGTTCGCGCCGACCGGGTACATCGGGTGCGCGGCGTCGCCCAGCAGCGTCACCCGGCCGTCGCCCCAGTGGGGTAGCGGGTCCCTGTCGACCATGGGGTACTCGAACACCTCGGCCGTCGTGCCGACCATCTCTGCGACGTCGAGCCAGTCGAGGCGCCAGTGCCCGACGAGGCCGGCGACGGCGGCCGGGTCGGCGGGACGGTTCCAACCGGCACCACCGTGCAGGACGCCTGGGTCGCCTGCGGGAACCTGAAGCACCCAGTTCACCAGGTGTTCGCCGATCGTGTAAGCGATCAGGTCGATGCCGTTGTCGCCCTTGACGATCGCCATCGTCCGCCCGTCGAGGAAGGCCGGCCGCGCGGCGGCCCCCCGGAACATCCGCACTCCCGACCACCGCAACGGGTCGCCGACGGGGTGCAGGGCCGTGCGCACGGCGGAGTCGATGCCGTCGGCGCCGACCAGGACGTCGGCGGTGACGTCGCCGGAGTCGGTGTGCGCGACGATCCGGGCGCCGTCGCGGGTGAACGACCGCAGCCCGGCCGCCGTCGTCACCGCGTCCCCGCCGAGGCGGTCGCGGACCGCGTCGAGCAGGATCATCTGCAGCAGGCCGCGGTGCACCGAGAGTTGCGGATGCCGGTACCCGCCGTCGACGCCGCGTGGCTCGCGGAACAACTCGGTGCCGGTGCTGTCGAAGTAGCCGATCGCCCTCGGCGCGACCGCCGCGGCGGCCACCGCGTCGGTGAGCCCGAGTGCGTCGAGCTCGCGCACCGCGTGCGGCAACAGGTTGATGCCGACGCCGAGTGGGCGCAGTTCGCGCGTCCGCTCGACGACGAGGGTGGTTATTCCGCGCCGGTGCAGGGTGAGCGCTGTGGTCAGCCCTCCGATGCCCGCACCGGCGATCAGCACCGTCGTTTCGCTCATATCTCGACGGTGCGTCGGGGTCGGCTATAAGTCCAATACCAGTATCTGCGGAAAACTATAATCAACACTTATGGAACTCCGTCAGCTCGAGTATTTCGTCGCGGTGGTCGAGGAGGCCAACTTCACCCGGGCGGCTGCGCGGATACACGTCGCCCAGCCCGCGGTGAGCGCGCAGATCGCCCGCCTGGAGCGCGAGCTGGGCCAGCCGCTGCTGGACCGCACCCGGCGGGCGGTGCGGCTCACCGCGGCGGGCGCGGCGGTGCTGCCGCACGCGCGTGCCGCGCTCGCCGCCGTGGCCGACGCGAGGACCGCGATGGAGGAGATCGGCGACCTGGTGCGCGGCTCGGTGGCGATCGGCACCGTGACGGCGCACAACGTCGACATGCCCGCCCTGCTCGCGGCGTTCCACGCGGCGCACCCGGCCGTGGAGATCACGCTCGGCACCGAGGATTCCGACGCGCTGGTCGACGGCCTGCTGTCCGGACGGCTCGACCTGGCGATCGTGTCGGTCGGCTCCGACGAGGTGCCCGCGGGCCTGGCTGTCGAGGTGACCACCGACGAGGCGATCGAGGCGGTCGTCGGGCGCGGCGACCCGTGGTGGGGTCGCTCCCGGGCCTCGGTGCCCGCGCTGACCGCGCGGCCCCTCATCGCGCTTCCGGTGGGCACGGGCATCCGCCGCAGGCTGGACGAGGCATGCAGGTCCGCGGGAGTCACTGCGCGGATCGCGTTCGAGGCGAGCACACCCGATGCACTCGCTGACCTCGCCGCGCGCGGGCTGGGCGTGGCGATCGTGCCGCAGTCGGTGTCGCGGTCGCGCGACGACGTGCACCCGGTGGCCATCACGCCGCAGCTGCGCGGCCGGCTGGTGCTGGCATGGCGGGCCAGGGGTCCGATGAACCCGGCGGCCCGCGTCCTGGTCGGCATGGCCCGGGAGCACGTGCGTGTCGGGGGCGGTGCCTAGAGTTAGGCGGGTGAGCCCCGCCCGTACCGCCACCGACAAGAAGAAGGCCGCCGCCGCGACGGACGACAAGCCGACGTTGATGCTGCTGGACGGCAATTCGCTGGCGTATCGGGCGTTCTACGCGCTGCCCGCCGAGAACTTCAAGACCCAGGGCGGCCTGACCACCAACGCCGTGTACGGGTTCACCGCCATGCTGATCAACCTGCTGCGCGACGAGAGCCCGTCCCACGTCGCCGCCGCGTTCGACGTGTCGCGGCAGACGTTCCGTGTGGACAAGTACCCGGAGTACAAGGCCGGCCGTTCGTCGACACCTGACGAGTTCCGGGGCCAGATCGACATCGCCAAGGAGGTGCTCGTCGCGCTCGGCATTGCCGTCCTGGCCGAGCCGGGGTTCGAGGCCGACGACATCATCGCCACCCTGGCCACCCAGGCCGAGGCCGAGGGGCACCGGGTGCTGGTGGTCACCGGTGACCGCGACGCCCTGCAACTGGTCAGCGACAACGTCACCGTGTTGTACCCGCGCAAGGGGGTCAGCGAGCTCACCCGGTTCACCCCTGAGGCCGTGCAGGAGAAGTACGGCCTCACCCCGGCGCAATATCCGGATTTCGCCGCGTTGCGGGGCGACCCCAGCGACAACCTGCCGGGTATCCCCGGCGTGGGGGAGAAGACGGCCACCAAGTGGATCGCCGAATACGGATCGCTGCAGGCGCTGGTCGACCAGGTCGACACGGTCAAGGGCAAGGTCGGCGACGCGCTGCGGGCCAACCTGTCCAGCGTGGTGCTCAACCGTGAACTGACCGACCTGGTCAAGGACGTGCCGCTGGCCCACACCCCGGACACGCTGAAGATGCAGCCGTGGGACCGCGACCAGATCCACCGGCTCTTCGACGACCTGGAGTTCCGGGTGCTGCGCGACCGGCTGTTCGAGACACTCGCCTCGGTCGACCCCGAGGTCGAGCACGGATTCGACTACCGCGGACGGGCCCTGGAACGCGGTGAGCTGGCGGCCTGGCTCTCCGAGCACAGCCTGGGCAACCGGTTCGGACTCGCCGTCGTCGGGACCCACCTGGCCTACGACGCGGACGCGACCGCACTGGCCATCGTGGCGGCCGACGGGGAGGGCCGCTACATCGACACCGCGACACTGGATCCCGAGGACGAGGCGGCCTTGGCGTCCTGGCTGGCGGACCCCGGGCCGCCGAAGGCGCTGCACGAAGCCAAGCTGGCCATGCACGATCTGGCCGGACGCGGCTGGACGCTGCGGGGCGTCACCTCGGACACCGCGCTGGCGGCCTACCTGGTGCGCCCCGGTCAGCGCAGCTTCTCCCTCGACGATCTGTCGCTGCGGTACCTTCGTCGCGAGCTGCGTGCGGAAAACCCTGAGCAACAACAACTCTCTTTGCTCGACGACTCCGACGGCGTCGATGACCAGGCTGTCCAGACGGTGATCCTGCGCGCCGTCGCGGTGCTCGACCTGGCCGAGGCACTCGACGAGGAACTGGCCCGCATCGACTCCTCGTCGCTGTTGGACCGGATGGAGCTGCCGGTACAGCGGGTGCTGGCCGACCTCGAGCACGCGGGCATCGCCGTCGACCTCGACCAGCTGCAGCAGCTGCAGAGCGAATTCGCCGACCAGATCCGCGATGCGGCGGAGGCGGCATACGAAGTGATCGGCAAGCAGATCAACCTGGGCTCACCCAAACAGCTGCAGACGGTGCTCTTCGACGAGCTGGAGATGCCGAAGACGAAGCGCACCAAGACCGGATACACCACCGATGCCGACGCGCTGCAGTCACTGTTCGACAAGACCGGGCACCCGTTCCTGCAGCACCTGCTGACCCACCGCGACGCGACCCGGCTGAAGGTCACCGTCGACGGGCTGCTCAATTCGGTGGCGTCCGACGGGCGGATCCACACCACGTTCAACCAGACCATCGCCGCGACCGGCCGGCTGTCGTCGACGGAGCCGAACCTGCAGAACATCCCGATTCGCACCGAGGCCGGCCGGCGGATCCGCGACGCGTTCGTCGTCGGCGAGGGCTACGCGGAACTGATGACGGCCGACTACAGCCAGATCGAGATGCGGATCATGGCCCACCTGTCCAAGGACGACGGCCTGATCGAGGCGTTCCGCACCGGCGAGGACCTGCACTCGTTCGTCGCATCGCGGGCGTTCTCGGTGCCCATCGACGAGGTGACCGCCGAGCTGCGGCGGCGGGTCAAGGCGATGTCCTACGGCCTGGCGTACGGGCTGAGCGCCTACGGTCTGGCCGCTCAGCTCAAGATCTCGACCGAAGAGGCGAAGGTCCAGATGGACCAGTACTTCTCGCGATTCGGCGGGGTGCGCGACTACCTGCAGTCCGTCGTCGACCAGGCCCGCAAGGTCGGATACACCGAGACGGTGTTCGGCAGGCGCCGCTACCTGCCCGAGCTCGACAGCAGCAACCGCAACGTCCGCGAGGCGGCGGAGCGGGCAGCGCTCAACGCGCCGATCCAGGGCAGCGCGGCGGACATCATCAAGGTCGCGATGATCGACACCGCGGCGGCGCTGGAGGACGCCGGGCTGTCGTCGCGAATGCTGTTGCAGGTGCACGACGAATTGCTGTTCGAGGTGGCGCCGGGCGAACGCGACGCGGTGGAGGCGCTGGTGCGCGACAAGATGGGCAGCGCCTACCCCCTCGACGTGCCGCTCGAGGTGTCGGTCGGATACGGCCGCAGCTGGGACGCCGCCGCGCACTAGGCGACCGCTCGCTGCTCAGCGGCGGGGCCGGCCGCCCATCGCGCGGTAGCCCGCCATCGTGTGCAGCACCGGTGCGCCCGCACGCGCGGCGCCGACCCAGTACGCCTCCTCGTTCTGCAGCGCGAACACCCGCGGATCGCCGAAGCCCCGGTCGATGCGGTCGCGCACGAACGCCAGCTCGACGACCTGAGCGGCGAACTCCTTGACCGCCTTACCCGCGGGCCGGCCACCGAGCCGGGAGGCCTCGGTGACCGCGGACCTGCGTGTGCCGATCGACCCGAGCCAGGTCGCCTCGTTCGGTGTCACGATTCCGGCCGCGAGCATCCCGGGCAGCTTCGAGGCCACGATTTGCTGCTCCCTGCGCCGGCTGGTCACCCCCAGGGCGATTGCCAGCGCGAAGATCGGCACCATCCAGAGCAGATAGACCGCGAAGTAGAACTGCCAGCTCAGCAGCGACGAGCCGTTCCACAGGGCGTGCATGAACACCGCGGCGGCGTAGCCGAGCAGGATGCAGCCGAACTTGGCGCCCGCGCCGCGCCGGTGCAGCGCGTAGTAGACCCCGATCCCGAACATGGTGGTGAACAGCGAGTGCGCGAACGGCGCCATCACCAGCCGCATCGCCGCCGTGGCCAGGGAGTCGCCGAGCGATTCGCCTGCGGAGATATAGAGGATGTCCTCCAGCCAGGTGAAGCCGGCGGCAACGATGCCCGCGTACACCAGGCAGTCGGTCAGCGAGTTCAGTTCGTTGCGCCGTCTGCCGGTCATCATGAGCAGCAGGAACGCGCCCTTGGCGGCCTCTTCGACCAGCGGCGCTCCCAACCAGGTCGACACGGCGCTGTTCCCGTCCCCGCCGGGGTCGAGCACCGCCTCGAAGATCGCTCCCAGCACCACCGACGCCACCACCGCGACCGAGGCGCCCCAGAGGAACGCGAAGATCAGCAGCCGCAGCGGCTCGGGCTCCCAGCGGTCGAGCCACAGGTAGGCCAGCACCACGACCGCGATCGCGACGGTCGACATGACAAAGCCGATCGCCGCGCCGACCGGGTTGAGCGCGGTCATGCCGATGACCAGCAGCCCCACCACGGTGCCGAGCAGGATGATCACGCCGATCGGTGCACCTACTTTGCGCACACGCCTGGGGAAGCCGGGCAGATACGGGTGTGAATACGGTGTCGTCGCAGGATGGGACACCAGAGCAGGGTAGCTGTGGGGGCCCGCGAGGGTGGTGCGTCCGGTTGCGTCCTCACCGACGGCTTTGCCGAATTGTGGGTGCTTGCGCCGGCAGAGGTCTACTTTCCAGGTCAACGGCCACACGCGCCGTGTCGTCGACGGTCCGGATCGGCTCGGGAAACAGATGTACGTAGGTCAGCACGCGAAACTCCGCCCGCAACAACCGGCGTTCGTCATGGCGGGCACGGGCGAGTCGGTCACCTACGCGGAACTCGACTCCCGCTCGAACAGGCTCGCGCACTTCCTGCGTGACCGTGGACTCCGGCGCCTCGACCACTACGCCATCTTCACCGAGAACAATCCGCGGCACATCGAGTGCTGTGCGGCAGGCGAACGTTCCGGCCTCTACTACACGTGCGTCAACTCGTTCCTGACGGCGGACGAGGTGGCCTACATCGTCAACAACAGCGAATCGAAGGTGCTGATCTTCTCCGAGGAGAAGCGCGCCGTCGCCGTCGAGGCGTTGAAGCAATGCCCCGACGTCACGGTCGCGCTCGTCGTCGACGGACCGGGAGCGGGCAGCCGGATCCTGAACCTCGACGAGGCGACCGTGGGCTGTCCGGACATCCCGATCGCCGACGAATCGCTCGGCACCGCGATGCTGTACTCCTCGGGCACCACCGGCCGGCCGAAGGGGATCCTGCGCCGGCTACCCGAGCAGGAACCCGCGCGGTCGTTGCCGGTGATGGACTTCATGGCCGGGCTGTGGCGGTTCCGCGACGGGATGACGTATCTGTCGCCCGCGCCGCTGTACCACTCCGCGCCCTGGACCGGGGTGAATCTCACTCTGCGGATGGGCGGCACCGCCGTCATCATGGAGCGCTTCGACCCCGAACTCTTCCTGCGGCTCGTCGAGCACTACCGGCCCACCCACACCCAACTGGTGCCGACGATGTTCTGGCGCATGCTCAAACTGCCCGCGGACGTCCGCGGACGTTACGACGTCTCGTCCCTGGAGGTGGCCATCCACGCGGCTGCGCCGTGCCCTGTTCAGGTGAAGGAGCAGATGATCGACTGGTGGGGGCCGATCATCATGGAGTACTACGGCGCCACCGAAGCGCTCGGCTTCGCCGCGTGTGACGCCGACGAGTGGCTGGGCCATCCCGGCACCGTCGGGAAGGTGGTGTTCGGCGAACTCCACGTGCTCGACGACGCCATGCGGCCGTCGCCCACCGGTGAACCCGGCACGTTGTGGTTCGAGGCGGGCGCCGAGTTCTCCTACTTCAACGATCCGGTGAAGACTGCGGAGGGCAGTTCCGCCGACGGATCGCTGCGCACCGTGGGCGACATCGGGTATGTCGACGACGACGGCTTTCTGTATCTCACCGACCGCGCCACCTTCATGATCATCTCCGGCGGCGTCAACATCTACCCGCAGGAGTGCGAGAACCTGCTGATCACGCATCCGAAGGTGGCGGACGCGGCGGTGTTCGGGGTGCCCAACGAGGACCTGGGGGAAGAGGTCAAAGCGGTGGTGCAGCCGATCGACGGAATCACTCCCGGCCCGCAGCTCGCCGAGGAGCTGATCCGCTTCTGCGCGGACCACCTCGCGCGGCAGAAGGTCCCGCGCACTGTCGACTTCGAGGCGCAGCTGCCCCGCCTGCCCACCGGAAAGCTCTACAAGCGCCAGTTGCGGGAGAAATACTGGCAGCATCGTGACGGTCGGCTGGTCTGAGCGGACGCTCGCTCGCAGACCCGAGTTTGTCCTGCGTGTGCCTAGTCGAGTAACCTCGACGCGTACCTGTGTGCACTATCGCGGGTTCAGTACAGCCCCATTCACGGTCCCTACTACCAAAGCTGTCCGGAGCAACCCAACAATATGCCAAGTCCCGTCGCCACCTCGCCGCAAGTAGCCGTCAACGACATCGGCTCGGCCGAGGATTTTCTCGCCGCCATCGACAAGACCATCAAATACTTCAACGATGGCGACATCGTCGAAGGGACGATCGTCAAGGTCGATCGCGACGAAGTCTTGCTCGACATCGGGTACAAGACCGAAGGTGTCATCCCTTCCCGCGAACTCTCCATCAAGCACGACGTCGACCCCAATGAGGTTGTGTCCGTCGGCGATGAGGTGGAGGCCCTGGTCCTCACCAAGGAGGACAAAGAAGGCCGCCTGATCCTGTCCAAGAAGCGCGCTCAGTACGAGCGCGCCTGGGGCACGATCGAAGAGCTCAAGGAGAAGGACGAGGCCGTCAAGGGCACCGTCATCGAGGTCGTCAAGGGCGGCCTGATCCTCGACATCGGCCTGCGCGGCTTCCTGCCCGCGTCGCTGGTGGAGATGCGTCGTGTCCGCGATCTGCAGCCGTACATCGGCAAGGAGATCGAGGCCAAGATCATCGAGCTCGACAAGAACCGCAACAACGTGGTGCTGTCCCGCCGCGCGTGGCTCGAGCAGACGCAGTCCGAGGTCCGCAGCGAGTTCCTCAACCAGCTGCAGAAGGGCGCCATCCGCAAGGGTGTCGTGTCGTCGATCGTCAACTTCGGCGCGTTCGTCGATCTCGGCGGCGTCGACGGCCTGGTGCACGTCTCCGAGCTGTCCTGGAAGCACATCGACCACCCGTCCGAGGTCGTCACCGTCGGCGACGAGGTCACCGTCGAGGTGCTCGACGTCGACATGGACCGCGAGCGGGTTTCGCTGTCGCTCAAGGCGACTCAGGAAGATCCGTGGCGTCACTTCGCCCGCACCCACGCGATCGGTCAGATCGTGCCGGGCAAGGTCACCAAGCTGGTGCCGTTCGGTGCGTTCGTCCGCGTCGAGGAGGGCATCGAGGGCCTGGTGCACATCTCCGAGCTGTCCGAGCGGCACGTCGAGGTCCCGGACCAGGTGGTCCAGGTCGGCGACGACGCGATGGTCAAGGTCATCGACATCGACCTGGAGCGTCGCCGGATCTCGCTGAGCCTCAAGCAGGCCAACGAGGACTACACCGACGAGTTCGACCCGTCGAAGTACGGCATGGCCGACAGCTACGACGACCAGGGCAACTACATCTTCCCCGAGGGCTTCGACTCCGAGACCAACGAATGGCTCGAGGGTTTCGAGAAGCAGCGTGAAGAGTGGGAGTCCCGCTACGCCGAGGCGGAGCGCCGGCACAAGATGCACACCGCGCAGATGGAGAAGTTCGCCGCTGCGGAGGCCGAGGAGGCCGCACGGCCCGCATCGGCCAACGGTTCGTCGCGCTCCGAGGGTGAGTCGGCCGGCGGATCGCTCGCCAGCGACGCGCAGCTCGCAGCGCTTCGGGAGAAGCTCGCAGGCAACGCCTGATTCAGCTGCCTGATCTGACAGACCTGTCAGAACGGCTGACGCCCCGGCTCATTCGAGCCGGGGCGTCGGTCGTCTCCGGGCTTTGATTGCTCGAGTCGCTTCGCTCCTCTCCGCGGGGTCCTGACAGACTGTCCCCGTGCTGCGAATCGGACTGACCGGCGGAATCGGTGCGGGAAAGTCGACGGTGTCGTCGACGTTCGACGAACTGGGCGGCATCGTCGTCGACGGTGACGTGATCGCGCGCGAGGTGGTCGAGCCGGGAACAGAGGGATTGGCCGCGCTGGTCGAGGCGTTCGGCGACGGCATCCTGCGGCCCGACGGTGCGCTCGACCGCCCGGCACTGGCGGCGGTCGCCTTCAGCGACGACGAGAAGCGCAAGACCCTCAACGGCATCGTGCACCCGCTGGTGGGGCGACGCCGCGAAGAACTCATCGCCGCCGCCCCCGCCGACGCGGTGATCGTCGAGGACATCCCGCTGCTGGTCGAGTCGCAGATGGCGCCGATGTTCCCGCTGGTGATCATCGTGCACGCCGACGAGGACGTGCGGGTGGCCCGGCTGATCGAACACCGCGGCTTCACCGAGGCCGACGCCCGGGCCCGGATCGCCGCCCAGGCGACCGAGGAGCAGCGCCGCGCCGTTGCCGATGTGTGGCTGGACAACTCCGGCACCGCCGACGACCTCGTCGCGCGTGCGCGGGACCTGTGGCACAACCGGATCGTTCCGTTCGCGGCCAACGTCGATGCCGGACGCTGCGCGGCGGCTCAGCCGCGGCTGGTGCCGGCCGATCCGACCTGGCCGGACCAGGCGGGCCGCATCCTGGCCCGGTTGGCCACCGCCTGCGGGCATCGTGCCGTGCGCATCGACCACATCGGCTCGACGGCGGTGCCCGGCCTGGACGCCAAGGACGTCATCGACATACAGGTGACCGTCGCGTCGCTGGATGTCGCCGACGAGTTGCGCGATGCACTGTCGGCGGCGGGTTACCCGCGGATCGCGCCGATCTCCGCGGATACCCCGCACACCGACGATGCGGCGCTGTGGCAGAAGCGGGTTCACGCATCGGCGGATCCCGGCCGGCCGACCAATGTGCACCTGCGGGTCGACGGCTGGCCCAATCAGCGGTTCGCACTGATCTTCCGGGACTGGCTGCGGGCCGACGAATCGGCGCGCGAGGAGTACGTCGCGCTCAAACGCCGGGTGGTGGCCGCTGCGCCGGCGAGCAGCGCCGAGTACGCGGACGCCAAGGAGCCCTGGTTCGTCGACGCCTACCCGCGCGCCTGCGCCTGGGCCGACGACACCGGCTGGCGGCCCTAGCGCGTAGGAATAACGGTCCGTCCCCTGGGTGCCGTTGACGCTGGGGCATAATTTGCCGGTTCATCGCGCGGCTAAGCAATTCCCTGCGTAGCATCGCGGTGGGCGCTTGAGTCACCAGGTGGTACCGGATGCCGGCACATCGTGCCGTCGCAGCTGGGTTCCTTGGTTCCGACTCCGGGCGCCCCTCTGCGTTTCCGCACGAGTTCGCTTGAAGGGGAAACTATTTTGCCGCAGTTCGCCACGCCGGAAGCGGCAGTCATGCTGACGTTGGAGACTGCTCGGCATCCGATGCACATCGCGTCCCTGCAGATCTTCGAGCCACCGGCCGACGCCGGACCCGGCTTCGTCGAGCAAATTTTCGCGAAGATGCGGGCTTGCACCGATGTGGCGACGGTCTTCACCGGTCACCCGCGGCAGACGCGCCGCGGCACCTCTGCGGTGCGGTGGTCCTACGACACCGAGATCGACCTCGACGACCACCTCGAGATGCTCTGGCTACCCGCTCCCGGCGGGGACACCGAATTCTTCCGCGTGCTCTCCGGGCTGCACAGTGGCCTGCTCGATCGCACCCGGCCGCTGTGGAGGGCGACGGTCATCGGCGGTCTGGAGGGCGGACGGTTCGCCGTGTACACCAAGACCCACCACGCCCTACTCGACGGTGTGTCCGGGATGCGCATGCTGCACCAGTCGCTGAGCACGGACCCCGAGGAGCGCGAAGTGCGGGCGTCCTGGGCCAGGCAGCCCGCGAGCCCGGCGGCGCCGGCCGCGCGGCCGGCGCCCCGCAGCAGGGCGACCAGGGCGGCCGGCACCGCCAGGGCGGCGCGCCGGTCGGCGTCGGCGATCCGGGCGGCACTGCGGGAGCGCGAGCTGTTCCCGGTGTTGCGCGCGCCACGCACGATGTTCAATGCACCCGCCGGCGGCGAGCGCAGCGTGGCGGTGCGATCGTGGCCGATGGCCCGGATCACCGACGTGGCGAAGGCGGTGGGCGTCAGCCCGAACGACGTGTCGGTCGCGATGATCTCCGGCGCGCTCCGCGAGTACCTGACCGACTGTGACGCGCTGCCGGACACTCCGATGCTCGGCATGCTGCCCGTGAGCATGCGGACCGGGACGGAGGCCAACGAACGCAACATCTTCGGCAGCGCGGTGTGCAATCTCGGCACGCACCTCGAGGATCCCGTGCAGCGACTGCGGATCATCAACCGGTCGATGGACTACAACAAGCGGTTCATCAGATCGCTGCCGCAGCAGGTCGCGATCCACCTGGCCGGCCTGATCTGCGCCCCGGTGGGGAGTGGCCGCATCCCGCCGGTGTTCAACGTGTCCATCTCCCAGGTGCCTGCGCCGCGGGAAGCGCTGTACCGCGGGGGAGCGCGACTCCTCGCGACGTACGCGCTCGCCCCGACGCTGAGTGGGCAGGCGCTGAACTTCGGCCTCATCAGCGACGGCGAGAACGTCACGTTCTCGGCGGTCGGCAACACCGCGACGGTGCCCGGGCTCGCGCGGTTCCTCGACCTCTTCGAGACGGCCCTGAAAGATCTCGAACGCGCGGCCGGTCTGTGACCACGGTTCCCGCCGGGGCCGCTCACCCAGCGGTCGCGGTCGAGGGAGTGAGCAAGTCGTTCGGTGACGTGACGGCCCTGCGGGACATCACCTTTCACATCGACCGCGGCGAGGTGGTGGGACTGCTCGGGCCGAACGGCGCCGGCAAGTCCACCCTGGTGGACATTCTGTCCACCCTCACCGGACCCGACACCGGCCGCGCCCTTGTCGCGGGGTTCGATGTCGCCAACCAGGCTGCCGAGGTGCGCAAGAAAATCATGCTGACCGGTCAGCAGGTCGCGGTGGACACCATGCTCACCGGTCGGCAGAACCTGGTGATGTTCGCCCGTCTGCAGGGACTGCGTAAAGCCGCGGCACGGATTCGCGCCGACGAACTGCTCGCCGAGTTCGAGCTGACCGGGGCGGCGGACCGCAGGGTGTCGACCTACTCCGGTGGGATGCGGCGCCGCATCGACATCGCGTGCGGACTGGTGGTCCGCCCCGAAGTGGTGTTCCTCGACGAACCGACGACGGGGCTGGACCCACGCAGCAGGCAGGGGGTCTGGACCATGGTGCGGCGGTTCAAGGCCGAAGGAATCACGACGCTGCTGACCACCCAGTACCTGGAGGAGGCCGACGCGCTGAGTGACCGCATCATCCTGATCGACCACGGGGTGGTGATCGCCGAAGGCACGCCTCAGACGCTCAAGGGGCGCACCGGCGCGAGCTTCTGCGAGGTCGTGCCGCGAGACCCGGCCGACGTGGCGAGGGTCGCCGCGTTGATGCGGCCGCTGCTGCCGCCAGACCGCGGCGATGTGGCGGTCGCGGTGGCGGGGGACCGGGTGATCATGCCGGCGCCGGACGGGGCGACCACATTGCTTCGTGTACTCACCGAGCTGGCGGCAGCCGGTGTCGAGGTCGCCGACGTCGTCCTGCGCCGGCCCTCACTCGACGATGTCTTCCTCTCGCTGACCGGGAACGGGGCGGCACCGACGGTCGACGCGCTGTCGTGAGGTCGACTGTGGCGCGGCCTGATCCGTCGGGTGTGCAGCAGTGGTGGGTGCTCACCGTGCGCGTCGTCGCGCCCCCGTTGCGCAACGGCGAACTGGCCATCGCCATCGCACTCTCCGCGGTGTTCACCGTCAGCTTCTACGTGCCTTTGCGGGAGGTGATGGGTGCGTTCGTGCCGGGGCGCGGCGGGTATGCGCAGTACCTGATGCCGCTCATCGCCGTACAGGCGGTGTTCTTCGCGGCGATGTCGGCCGCCATCCGCTCAGCCACCGATGCCGTGCAGGGGGTCGAGCGACGCTTCCGCACCCTGCCGGTGTCGCCGTTCGTCCCGTTGGCGGCCCGCATGACCGCGAACGGGTATCGGTGCACGGTCGCCCTGGCGGTCGCCATCGGGTGCGGCTACGCCATCGGATTCCGCTTCTACGGCAACGGCGTTCGCACCGCGGCATTCTGCATGCTGGTGATCGCGATCGGCCTGAGTGTGTCTCTGGTCGGCGACGTGATCGGCGTGGCCGTCCGCAGGCCGGAGGCGACACCCCACCTGCTCCTGGTGCCGCAGCTGATACTCGGTTATCTGTCGGTGGGCATCCAGCCCGCCGAGCAGTTCCCCGGCTGGATCCAGCCGGTCGTCCGCCACCAGCCGGTCTCGGTGTTCGTCGAGGCGCTACGGGCACTGGCCGGGGACGCGGGTGGGCCGGGTCGGGCGGTGGCCGCCGCATGCGGCTGGGTGGTCGTCCTCTCGGTGGCCGCCGTGGTGTGGCACCGGAGGTTGACGGCGAGGAACCGAGGATGAGGCGGGTCGCGGTCGAGACATGGGTGCAGTGGCACCGGCTGCTGATCTCGTGGCGACACGACCCGCGCACTGTCATCGAGGCCCTGCTGTTGCCGGTGATGTTCCTGCTGGCAGTCGACCTCGTGTTCGGGCGGCCGGTGACCGCGGTCTCCGGCCACGATGCGCTCTACGGCACCGTGCCGATGACGGCTCTCGTCGGCGCGGTCTTCGGATCCTCCGCTGCCGGCATCGCGCTGATGCGGGAACGCGATGAGGGTCTGCTCGCGCGGATGTGGGTGTTGCCGATCAGCCGGTCCTCGGGCCTGTTGGCCCGTTTCGCCGCTGAGGCCGCACGCATCCTGTTGAGTGTGGCGGTGGTGCTCGTCGCCGGGGTCGCGCTAGGTTTCCGCTTCACAGAGGGTATTTGGGTGCTGCCGCTGTACGTGTGCATACCGGTGTTGTTCGGACTCGGCTTCTCGGTGCTGGTCGTCACCGTGGCTGTGCGGCTGAGCAATGTCGTGGTCGCCGAGGCGACCGGACTGGGCATCGCACTTCTTGTGTTCTTCTCGACCGGGTTCGTCCCGCTCACGCAGTACCCGGCGTGGTTGCAACCGGTGGTTCAGTACCAGCCGATGAGTTGCGCCATCGATGCGATGAAGGGCCTCGCCCTCGGTGGTCCGGTGGCTGCCCCTGTATTGGGCGTGCTGGTGTGGTCGGTCGGTACGGCGGCGGTGTGCGCGGCGCCGATGGTCGCCGGCTACCGCAACGCAAGCACCCGGTGAGCTAGCTCCGTCAGGCGGCTTTCGCGATCTCGACGGCGATGTGGAGTTCGACGTGGCTGTCGTAGATCTCGATGGTGCCCGGGGGTGGTGGTGCGGTGGAGTGGTAGATCCCGCCGGTGGGGGTTTTGAAGGTGGCGCCGTGGATGCGGTCGCGTTCGGTGGTGGTGACCTGCCAGCCGTCGGCTTCTTTGGTGTAGTTGCAGGCCGCGCATTCGCCGAGGCCGTTGAGCGCGCTGGTGGGTCCGCCGTGGCAGTGGGGCTGGGCGTGGTCGTGGTGGCGGATCGGGGCGTCGCAGTACGGGGTGCGGCAGGTCTGGTCGCGCAGGTCGATGAATGTCGCCAACGCTTTCGGGAAGCAGCGTGAGCGGGACTCCATCGCCACCAACGCATTACTTCGCGGGTGCCGGTAGAGCCGGCGCAGGGTGGCCTTGGACCGCTTGTCACGCACGGCGGCGTTGACCAGGCCCCGGCCGACGGCGGCCGGGATGGGGCCGTAGCCCTGCAGATGGGCCGGTGTCTCGTCGCCGCCGAGCAGGGTCTGATCGGAGATGACGAGGTTGACCGCGACCGGCGCCGCGACGTCGGCGGGGGTGCCGGTGATGCGTTCGACGAGGGTGTCGGCCATGACCTGGCCGCGGGAGCGGTCGTCGAAGGTGGTGTCGGCGGCCCTCTTCAACGCGGCATACACCCCCACACCTTGGGCTACGGGCAGCAGTGCCGTCACATAGGTCATGGTGTCGGGCGCGGGGCGAATCGTCACCGTGCGCTCACCGACCGCCTTGGCGGCCCGGTCGACGACGGCCTGGGGGTCGAGGCGGTAGGCGATCGTCTTGGCCTCGGAGGTGATCCGCTTGTCGCCCTTGCCGGCCAACTGCCGCACGTTCCCGCACAGTTCGGCATCGAGGGTGCCGCGGTCGGCGATGCTCAGGCAGGCCGATTCCCGCACGATGAGGGTGGCGCGCCACTCCGAGAGCGCCCCGCATTCCAATGCTGCCAATGTGTGCGGCATTTCGTGGACCAGGGCGCGGGCGAATCCGAGGTGGCGGCCACCGCGGTTGGGGGAGTCGCGGCGGGCCAGCGCGATCTCGGCGGCCAGCCCGCGGCCCCGCTTGGCGGCGGGCACTCCGGCGGCAGCCTCGGCGGCGCGACGCATCCGGTCCAGTTCGGCGGTGACCCGGGCCTGACCGGCCGCGGCAGCGGATTTCGCCGCCTCCAACTCCTCGAGGCGTGCCCGCAACCCCGCCTCATCGGCACTGGGAGGCACCGTCGCCAACTGTTCGAACATGTGTTCGATCATAAACCAACCCTCCGACACGCGCCAGATGCGACATCCGCGCGGAAGTCCCGCCGGTCAGGCGGGCGGCGCGGGTGCGGCGGGGTCGGCCGGTGCGGGCAGCGCCTCAGCGGTCACCGGGGCCTGGCAGGACAGCGAGCCGAAATCCGGGTCGTCGCGGTTGGGGATCAGTCGCGGCGCGACGAAGTCGTCCGCCTGGGCCACCAACTGGTCGTCGACCAGGATCTCGCAGTGCAGGTTCGCCGAATACGGCCACTTGACCTGGACCTTCATCGTGGCAACGCCGGAAGCGGGCAGCACGGTGTTGATGTCGACCACCCGACCGGGAACCATCGTCGGGTTCGCGGTCTGGGTCTGGTCGCCCTCCGCGGCGTAGGTGATCGTCGCCCCGCGGGACACACCGTCGACGCGGGCCCGGTAGACGATGTTGTGCAGCACCTCGGTGCCCGTGGGCGGTGCCTCCACCTGCGGTTGGCCCTCGGGATCGGCCGGCGCGAGAGCCGGGGTCAGCTGCGCGCCCGCGAACAGCGCGGCCGTCGCGGCGGCCACCATCCATCCGCGCTTCACGAAACTCATGAGCCGACCTTACTACCCGCGCCACGTCAGGGCCACGCCGTTGTCCGCCAGCCAGCTGTGCAGGTCATAGCCGTGCCGGGTCAGTCCTTCGACCGTGTCGAGCGCCGTCCGCACCGCCTTTTCAGCAACCTCGGGAGCGAGCAGGCCGTCGCGGACCGCGGCCAGCAATTCGTCGACGTCCTGCACGTCGACTCCGCGGCCCGTGCGTACCGCCAGGTCCAGGTAGTGGTCCTCGGACCGCCAGACGTCGGGCCCGGCGGTGAAGTGGCCGACGTCGAGATAGTGGTCCTGGTCGCGTTCGTGACCCGGGTTGAAGTGGAACACGGTGGCCCGCAGGTTCAGCGCGGGAAGCAGCCACGACTCGAGATAGTGGAACTGCTCGCGGCCGGGCGTCGGGCGCGCGAGGTACAGCCCCCACGGTGTGACCGTGTAGACGTCGACGGCCCGCACGATGCCCTTGGGGTCGGTGTTCGTGCGGGCGCGCAGGTCGAATGTCTCGGTTTTCGGCGGGTGGATGGCGTCAGGATAAGGCGTGCGGACGGCCGCGGGAATGAACTTGTCGTACCTCGCGCTTACCCTGGTGAACATGGCTTTCGCTACCGAACATCCCGTACTCGCGCACTCCGAGTACCGGCCTGTCGAGGCGATGGTGCGCACCGGTGACCGGTTCGAGGTGGTCAGCCCCTACGACCCCGCGGGTGACCAGCCGGCGGCCATCGAGGAACTCGAGCGCCGGGTCAGGGCGGGGGAGCGCGACATCGTCCTGCTGGGCGCCACCGGCACCGGCAAGTCGGCCACCACCGCCTGGCTCATCGAGCGGCTCCAACGCCCCACGCTGGTGATGGCGCCGAACAAGACACTGGCCGCTCAGCTGGCCAACGAGTTGCGGGAGATGTTGCCGCACAACTCGGTCGAGTACTTCGTGTCGTACTACGACTACTACCAACCCGAGGCGTACATCGCGCAGACGGACACCTACATCGAGAAGGACAGCTCGATCAACGACGACGTCGAGCGGCTGCGGCACTCGGCCACGTCGAGCCTGCTGTCCCGGCGCGACGTCGTCGTGGTGGCTTCGGTGTCCTGCATCTACGGACTGGGCACGCCGCAGTCCTACATGGACCGGTCGGTGGAACTGCAGGTCGGGCACGAGGTGCAGCGCGACGCACTGCTGCGCCTGCTGGTCGACGTGCAGTACACCCGCAACGACATGTCCTTCACCCGTGGCTCGTTCCGGGTCCGCGGCGACACCGTCGAGATCATCCCCTCCTACGAGGAGCTGGCGGTGCGCATCGAGTTCTTCGGCGACGAGATCGAGGCGCTCTACTACCTGCATCCGCTGACCGGTGACGTGGTCCGCAAGGTCGACTCGCTGCGCATCTTCCCGGCCACCCACTACGTCGCGGGGCCCGAGCGGATGGCCCAAGCCATCTCCAGCATCGAGAAGGAACTCGAGGAACGGCTGGCCGAACTGGAAGGCCAGGGCAAGCTGCTCGAGGCGCAGCGGCTGCGGATGCGGACGAACTACGACCTCGAGATGATGAAGCAGGTCGGGTTCTGCTCGGGCATCGAGAACTATTCGCGGCACATCGACGGTCGCGGACCGGGCACCGCACCCGCCACGCTGATCGACTACTTCCCCGAGGACTTCCTGCTCGTCATCGACGAGTCGCATGTCACCGTCCCGCAGATCGGCGGCATGTACGAGGGTGACATGTCCCGCAAGCGCAATCTCGTCGACTTCGGCTTCCGGTTACCCTCCGCCGTCGACAACCGCCCCCTGACGTGGGAGGAATTCGCCGACCGCATCGGCCAGACGGTGTACCTGTCGGCGACCCCCGGGCCCTACGAGATGAGTCAGACGGGCGGCGAGTTCGTCGAGCAGGTCATTCGTCCCACGGGGCTGGTCGATCCGCAGATCGTCGTCAAGCCGACCAAGGGCCAGATCGACGACCTCATCGGCGAGATCCGCAAGCGCACGGCGGCCGACGAGCGTGTGCTGGTCACGACGTTGACCAAGAAGATGGCCGAGGACCTCACCGATTACCTGCTGGAGACGGGCATCCGGGTGCGTTACCTGCACTCCGAGGTCGACACGTTGCGCCGCGTCGAACTGCTGCGGCAACTGCGGCTGGGGGAGTACGACGTGCTCGTCGGCATCAACCTGCTGCGCGAAGGTCTCGACCTGCCCGAGGTCTCGCTGGTGTCGATCCTCGACGCCGACAAGGAAGGGTTCCTGCGCTCGGCGCGCAGCCTGATCCAGACCATCGGTCGCGCGGCGCGCAACGTGTCCGGTGAAGTGCACATGTACGCCGACAAGATCACCGACTCGATGCGGGAGGCCATCGACGAGACCGACCGCCGTCGGGCCAAGCAGGTCGCGTACAACGCGCAGCACGGGCTCGATCCAAAGCCGCTGCGCAAGAAGATCGCCGACATCCTCGACCAGGTCTACCGCGAGGCCGACGACACCGACGCGACCGTCGAGGTCGGCGGTTCGGGTCGCAACGCCTCTCGGGGCAGGCGCGCGCAGGGCGAGCCAGGGCGGGCAGTGAGCGCGGGGATCATCGAGGGCCGCGACACGTCCAACATGCCGCGGGCGGAATTGGCCGACCTGATCAAGGACCTGACCGAGCAGATGATGACGGCCGCGCGGGATCTGCAGTTCGAGCTGGCCGCCCGGATCCGCGACGAGATCCACGATCTGAAGAAGGAACTGCGCGGCATGGACGCCGCGGGGCTGAAGTGACCGGCCGCGGGCTTGACCTGAACAGCGGTTGAGCTCCTAGCGTGGCGGATGTGAATGACGTGAGCACCGTCCCGGCCGGCAGTTGGCGCGCGCTGCTCGGCCGCGAACGACTGGGAACCGCAACGCTTCTGGCGGGCGGCGTCGGGCTGTACGCGACGAACGAGTTCCTCACCATCAGCCTCTTGCCCAGCACCGTCGCCGACATCGGCGGCCAACGGTTCTACGCCTGGGTCGTCGCGGTGTACCTGGTGGGCTCGGTGGTCGCGGCCACCGCGGTCAACCCGTTGCTGCTGCGATTCGGCGCGCGGGCGTCATATCTGGTCACGCTGACCTCGTTCGCGGTGGGCACCGTCGGCTGCGCGTTGGCCCCGTCGATGGAGTTGCTGCTCCTCGCCCGCACGCTGCAGGGTGCCGCGGGAGGCGTGCTGGCCGGACTCGGCTACGCGGTGATCAACGCCGCGCTGCCGAGTTGGCTGTGGACCAGGGCGTCGGCGCTGGTGTCGGCGATGTGGGGTGTCAGCGTGATCATCGGCCCGTCGATAGGTGGCCTGTTCGCCCAATTCGGGCTCTGGCGATGGGCCTTCGGCTCACTGGCGATCCTGGCTGTGGCGATGATGGCCCTGGTGCCGATCGCGCTGCCCGACACCGGCGGCGAGGCGCCGTCGGTGCGCACCGGGATCCCGCTGTGGTCGCTGCTGCTGCTCGGCGCGTCGGCGTTGGCCATCAGCGTCGCCGGCGTGCAGCAGCACCCCGCCGCCACGGCGGGCATGCTCGCCGCAGGCGTCCTGCTGATCGCCGCGTTCCTGTTCGTCGACCGCCGCGCGAAGGCCCGGGTGTTGCCCCGTGCGGCGTTCGAACCCGGACCGCTCAAGTGGATGTACCTGACGATCGGCATCCTGATGGCCGCGACGATGGCCGACATGTACGTGCCGCTGTTCGGCCAACGGCTGGCCGGCATGGCGCCGGTGGTGGCGGGATTCCTGGGCGCGGTGCTGGCGATCGGCTGGACCACGTCGGAGATCATGAGTGCATCGGCGCACGGACGGCGCGCCGCCCGGCTGGTCGCCGTCGCGCCGTTGCTGATGACCGTCGGGCTCGCGGTGACGGCACTCACGATCGACGACGGCCCACGGTGGCCGGTGATCGCGGTGTGGGCGGTCGGTCTGTTCGTCGCCGGTGTGGGTGTCGGAGTGGCGTGGCCGCATCTCTCCGCCTGGATCATGGGGGTCGACGACGACCCGGTCGAGAGCGGTGCCGCCGCAGCGGCCATCAACACCGTGCAACTGGTGTCGGGCGCCATCGGCGCAGGGTTGGCCGGCGTGGTGGTGAACATGGCCGACGGCGGCGATGTGGGCGCAGCCCGATGGCTGTTCGCCGTGTTCGCGGCCTTGGCGGCGATCGGTCTGCTCGCCTCCTACCGCGCGAGTCGCACCACCTAGTCGGGGTCGTCCTCGAGTTGGCGGATCGAGGTGACGCCGTCGATCGCGGCGAGCACGGTCGGCGCGTTGAGAATTCCGTTGCCGGACAACGTCAACAGCACACCGGCACTGTGGGCGGGCGCTCCGAGGGGCTCGCCGCCGGTGTCCGAGGCGAGTTCGGAGAGCTGCCATCCCCGCCGGTCGCAGGCAGCGAGCACGTCGCGCATCACGCTGCGGCCCTCCGCATACGTCAGGTGCAGGCGGATCGATCCGCTCAACCGGGCGGCGAGGCGGCGCGTCAGTGGCATGAACCCGAGCACGATCAGGAAGTGCATGGCCGTCACGGTGCAGGCGAGGAGCAGCAGACCGGCGCCTGCGGCCATGCCGATCGCGGCCGACTCCCACACCGCGGCCGCGGTGGTCAGCCCGTGTACCGAGCCGCGACGGAAGATGATGATGCCTGCGCCGAGAAACCCGATGCCCGAGACGATCTGGGCTGCGACCCGCGACGGGTCCACCTCGACGGTGCCCGGCACCACGACGTCGAGGAACCCGTACTTGCTCACCAGCAGGATCAGCGCCGCGGCGGTCCCGACGATGGTCTGGGTGCGCAACCCGGCGCTCTTGCCCTGGATCTCGCGTTCGACGCCGATGAGCGCGGTCAGGCCGAATGCGACGAACAATTCGACGATCTGCCGGGGCCCCTGCCCGGGACCGCCGAAGAACGGGTCACCGGCCGCCAGCCACGCCTCCATGCCGATCAAGTTAGCTGCACCCGCGGCCGGGCCCGGTGTGCCGCGCCGACCGCCGATCACGGTGATCGAAACCCTGGCGCAGGCGTCCACCTGCTGACATGGTGGGGAACATCGCGGGTGTGGCTGAGTGGCTAGGCACCGGCCTGCAAAGCCGTTTACACGGGTTCGAATCCCGTCATCCGCTCCGAATAAGGCGCTCGTGGCGTCACGTCGAAGCTGCGGGCCCCCAGTATTTCTCGCCGTTGCTCCGGCGAAGATCCGCGAGTGCTCTCGTGATCGACTCCACGTCCGAAGCGTCGGAGAACAATCGTTCGATCAGTTCGAGGTTCGCACGCGCCCAGTCGACTTCCTCGGGGGCGGACAGGTAGCGGATGTCGTCGTCGCGCAGCACGTACTGCCTGATCAACGAGATTCCGAAGCCGTCGCCGGGAAGACGGGTCGATGACGCAGACAGCTCGAGCTGTCCGCGGTCGAGGACGATCAACCAGGTCAGATCGGGCCCCGAAACGGTCAGCGATGCGTTCGGCGCGTGGGTTCGCGAGTCGGTGAACCGGTACCGCGGATCCGCGTAGATGAACTCGAAGTGCCCCAGGAAGATCTCGAGCAGCTTCTTCACACCGCGACCGTGGCCGGTGTGAAGCGGACGGGCATCGACTTGATCCCGTTCATCAGCACTGAACGCACCCGCTCGACCGGTCCGGCCAGTTCCAGGTCGGCCATCCGGGTGAGCACCTCGGGGAAGATCGCGGCGGCTTCCACCCGCGCGAGGTTGGCGCCCAGACAGAAATGCGTGCCGCCGCCACCGAAGGCCAGGTGCGTATTCGGTGTCCGGCCGACGTCGAAGCGGTCCGGATCGTCGAAGTGGGCCTCGTCGCGGTTGGCGGACGGGTAGAACATCGCCACCCGTCCGCCCGCCCGGATCGGGATGCCGCCCAACGCGGTGTCGCAGGTCGCGGTCCGGGTGAATGCCGCGACCGGACTGGTGTAGCGCAGCATCTCCTCGATCGCCGACGGCAGCAGCGACGGGTCGTCCATCAGCCGGGCCCGCTGGCCGGGGTGCTCCAGCAGCGCGACAGTGCCTCCGGCGATCAGGTTCCGGGTGGTGTCGCCGCCCGCGTTGAGCAGCAGCAGGAAGAACATGTTGAACTCGAAGTCGGTCAGGCGCTCGCCGTCGACCTCGGCATGCAGCAGCGCACTGGCGATGTCGTCGGCGGGCTCGGCGCGCTTCCGGATGGCCAGGTCGTTGGCGTACTCGAAGACCTGCATCTGAGCCCGCTCAACGGCCGGGCTCATGTCCCCGGTGTTCATCTGTTCGGAGAGCGCATACAGCCGGCGGCCGTCCTGCAGCGGGATGCCGAGGAGTTCGGCGATGACGTACGACGGCAGCGCCCCGGCGACGTCCTCGACGAAGTCGCATTCACCACGCTCGATCACGTCGTCGACGATCTGCCGTGCCATGTCGGTGAGGTGGCTGCTCAGCCGGGCGACGTGGCGTGGGGTGAATCCCTTGCTGACCAGCGCGCGTAGGGCCGTGTGCCGCGGCGGGTCCATGCTCACCATGATCAGTTCGAGCTGGTAAGCGTTCTCGGGACGGGGCACGTCGAAGAACACCCCGGTCGCCTGCGACGACCACGTCGCGCTGTCCCGCGACACTGCGCGCACCTCGTCGTAACCGGTCAGTGCCCAGAAACCGCTGTCGCCGTGCGGGTGCCAGGCCACCGGGGCGTGGCGGCGCAGCGCGGCGAAGGCCTCATACGGCGCGCCGCGTGCATAGGTCTCCGGATCGGTGAAATCCACACCGCCGATGGTGATGGCGTCCTCGGGCATGCGGAACCTCCCCCCGGCGTGGAAAAGCCACACCATGGCGAACGTTAGCGCCGACGCGAGCCGCCGTGGCGATTTCGGCGGATCCGGCTCAGCGCACCGCGGGCAGCTTCAGCAGCAGCCGGGCGCCACCCATTGGGCTTGTCTCCAAAGACGCTGTCCCACCGTGCAGCTCGGCTTGCTGCGCGACGAGTGCCAGACCAAGGCCCGACCCCGACCGCGAGGCGGTCGACCCGCGGGAGAACCGTTCGAACACCAGCGTGCGTTCCTGCTCGGGCACGCCGGCGCCGTTGTCGTCGATGGCGATCTCCACGTTGTCGCCGGAACGTAGTGCGCTCAAGCGGATCTCGGTCGCCTTGCCGTGTTTGACGGCATTGGCGATGGCGTTGTCGACCACGAGGCGCAGGCCGGCGGGCAGGCCCAGGATGTGCACGGGCGCCGACGGCACCAGCGACAGATCCAGTCCCGGGTAGCTGCGCACCGCGTCGTGGGCGGCCCGGTCGAGGAGTTCGGTGACGTCGACGGGCACATGGTCCGCCGCGGTCATCAACTGACCCTGTGCCAGCCGCTCCAGCGCGGTCAGGGTGGCCTCGATGCGGCTCTGGGTCCGGATCACGTCGCCGATGACCTCTGCGCGCTGATCGTCGGTCATCTCCAGCGTGGCGAGCACTTCGAGGTTGGTGCGCATCGCGGTCAGCGGTGTCCGCAGTTCGTGTGAGGCGACGGCGGCGAAGTCGCGCGCCGATTCGAGCGCCGCCTTGGTGCGTGCCTGCTCGTCCCCGATGCGTGCCAGCATGCCCTCGACAGCCTCGGCGATCTCGACGGCCTCCCACACGCCACGCACCTGCACCTCGTCGGGATTGGACTGGGCATTGATGGCCCGGGCCTGCTCGGCGAGCAGCCGGAACGGGTTGATCATGATCAGCCACATCACCCAGACGACGACCACGGTGGCGGTGAGGACGCCGCCGCAGATGAGCAGTACCCGAAGGTGCAGCTGATCGATCCGCTTCTGCGTCTCGGCCAGCGGCGCGCCGAGGGCGATCGACGCCGGCCCGGCAGTGAAGGTGCGCACCCGGTACTCGACGCCGTCGATCGTGGTGTCGGCGTAGCCGTCCGGCAGCTGGGGCAGCACGGTCTCGCGGGGCACCGACAGCGTGACGCCGCTGATGCGGGCGGTCCGGATCAGGGTGCCGTTCGGGATCGTTCCCCCGGTGGGCAGCGGCTGCGGGTTGAGCAGCGTGCTGATGTCGCCCAGGCTGCTCACGGAGTCGAGCTGCCGGTCGAGCTGGCTGTACTGGTCGTTGGTGACGCCGACCCACACCCACACCCCGAGGGTGATCACCAGTGCGGCCACCGACACCGCGGCGACGATCACGATCGTGCGCAGGGACAACACCGGCATCGGCGATCGCAGCAGCCGGTAGATGCGGTCATCGACACGCATCAGCGACCCTGTCCGTCCACGTGGTCATCTTGCCTGACCGGGAGGCGGCGGTGAGCCGCGCCGCGCGGCGTCGGGCATGATGCCCCGGTGCAGTCCCCGCAGCTGGCCGACATCGTCGACACCCTGGACGTCGCGCAGGTGGGTGAGGACGCGTTCCTCGCCACGCAGCTCGACAACGCCCACCACCACATCGTGGGTGGCCACATCGCCGGTCAGGCGCTGGTCGCCGCGGGAAGAGCGGCGACCGGCCGGTTACCGCACAGCTTCCACGTCTTCCTGCTGCGTGCGGGCGACGCCCGTTACCCGGTGGAGTTCGAGGTGAGCCGGCTGCGCGACGGCGGCACGCTGGCCACGCGGCGGCTGACGGGCCGCCAGGACGGCAAGGTGCTGCTCGAGGCACTCGCCTCCTTCACCACGCCGGTGGACAGCCTGGAGTATCACCAGCCGCTGCCCGAGGTGCCCGCGCCCGAGGACCTGACGCCGATCCAGGAGCAGCTGCGGCCCTACGCCGAGGAGGTGAACGGCTACTGGGTGCGGCCGCAGCCGTTCGACCTTCGCTACGCCGACCCGCCGCCGCGGCTCGCGCTCGACCTCCCTGAGCCGTCGCCGCGGATCCGGATGTGGTGGCGACCGGCGGGCGACGCGGACATCCTGGCCGGGGCCGACCCGCTGATCCACACCGCGCTGCTCGTCTACGTCTCGGGCACCACCGTGCTCGAGACCACGATGACGATGCGGCGCACCACGCAGACCAGTGTGTTCAACGCGCTGATCGACCACGCGATGTGGTTCCACCGGCCGCCCCGGCTGTCCGACTGGATCCTCTCCGATCAGGTCTCGCCGAGCGGTGTGGACGGTCGCGGGCTGGCCACCGCGACGATGTTCAACCGCGGCGGCGAACTGCTGTGCACGGTGACCCAGGAGGTCTACTTCGGCCGAGCCTGATCCAGCAGGCCTGCGGCCACCCGCAGGTCGGCGGTCAGGCCCTCGAACGCCTTCTCGCGGTCCTCGGGCGGGCCTCGCAGCACCGATGACGGGTGCACGGTGGCGACGACCTGCGGGTCGACGTCCAGGCCGGTGGTCGACGGCGGCAGGCGCAGCACCTCGCCGCGGTGGGCCGTGACGCGGAAGTCGTTGCCCAACAATGCCTTCGCGGCGGTGGCGCCGAGCAGCACCACCACATCGGGTTCGACGGCATCGAGTTCGGTGATCAGCCACGGGCGGCAGGCCACCACCTCGGTGCGGCTGGGCGTCTTGTGGATCCGGCGCGTGCCCCGCTCGGGCAGCGTGAACTTGAAGTGCTTGACGGCGTTGGTCACATAGACGGCGTCGCGGTCGATTCCGGCGGCGACGAGCGCCCGGTCGAGCAGCTTGCCTGCCGGACCCACGAACGGCGCACCCGCCCGGTCCTCCTGGTCGCCGGGTTGTTCGCCGACCAGCATCATCGTCGCCGCTTTGCTGCCCGCCCCGAAGACGGTCTGGGTGGCGTCGAGGTACAGGTCGCAGCCCTTGCAGCCCTGGGCTGCCTCGGCGAGCACCGCGAGATCGGCGGTGGCGGGGACGAACTCCTGAGCGCCGGGTGGACGAGCGGCCATGTCGGCAGGACTACCCGCCTCTACGGAGTTCTATCGGGCTACCGGGTCGACTTGGTCACCTGGGCGAAGCTGAACTGCCAGCGCTCGACGACGTGGAAACCCATCCGCTCCGGCACCCGGTAGGCCGGCGCCCCGCCCAGCCGCGGCCCCGGTTCCAGCGCCGCCCCCGACTCGCGGTCGGGCACCGTCTCGTCGCGCTCGGAGACCGTCCACAGCACGGTGCACTCGCGGATGCGGTCGGCGACGCCCCGGATGCCGAGGTGGGTGTCCCACAGCCAACCCCGCTCTGCGGCACGCCGGCCTCGCCCGGGATCGACCAGCTGTGCATAGGCCGCCGGACGTGCGGCGGTCAGCGGCCGGATCGGGCCGGGCAGCCAGTCGGTGGTGTTGTCCAGCACCAGGCAGTCGCCCGGTCGCGAATGGGCGGAGACGACGTCGGCGACCTGGCTGAAGTCCATGCCCTCCTTGGCATACGGCCCGCGCTGGACGAACACGTAGTTCGGTGTGGCGGCCACCGCGAACACCGCCAGCCACGCGGTGATCCGCTCGCGGCTGCGGCCGACGGTGGTGACACACACGCCGAGCAGCAGCGCCATCGCCGGTGCGGTGAAGGTCAGGTAGCGCGGATAGTAGATCGGTCCGGCCAGCGCCGAATAGGCCACCAACACCGCGGTCGGGAGCGCGATCCACGCGGCGGCAAGGACGGCCAGCCGCCGGTCGCCGTCGGTCATCAGCCGGACCCGCCGCAGCACCACCGGAGCCGCGAGCGTGAGGCCGGCGAGGACCGCGAACGGAACGCTGTGGTCGAAGTACTGCTCCTCGGCGATCTCGACCACGGTGTCGGTGCTCAGGGGAGCGATCCACCGCACCTGGATGATCTGCGTGCGGCAGTAGATGAGGAACGGTGCCACCGCCAGCACCGCTGCAGCGGTGGCCGCCAGCCAGCCGAGCACCGCGGCGCGCCGGGGAGCGAGCACGGCCAGCAGAACCGCATGCACCAGCGCGAGCAGCACCAGGAAAACGTTCAGCACCGTGCACAGGATCAGCGCGCAGGAGTAGACCGCCCACCACGAGCGGCGCCTTCGGCGGACGGCCCCGACGAGAAGCACGCTCACCCAGACCGCGGCCAGTGCCGACAGGGCGTAGGACCGGCCCTCGATCCCCGCCCAGGTGACGCGCGGCAGGATCGCGAAACATATCCCCGCGCAGACCGCCGCCGTCCGGCCGGAGAACTGCCTGGCGAGCACCACCACGCCCGCCGCCGCACCCGCCACGGCCAGGCAGCTCGAGAACCGAATCCAGAACTCGGTTGCCGGGAACACGGCGAACCACCCGTGCATGAGCAGGTAGTAGAGGCCGTGCACCGCGTCGATGTTGTGCAGCAGCCGCCACAGATCCGCCACCGGCCTCGTCGCGGCAGAGATCGTCGCCGCCTCGTCGAACCACAGCGACGGCCGGGCGGCGCCCGCAGCGCTCACCACGCCGGTGAACAACGCCACCGCCAGGGGGTCGAACCGACCGGCTCGCAGTGCTCGACGGGCGTCCTCACGACGCTCCGGTTTCAGTGACAGATCCACGCGCTCGACTCGTTACCCTCTCGACGACCGGCAAAACCGTAACCCGGCGGATTCCCGTTCGCCCGTCCGTCCGCTCCCGGTGCGTCGCCCGCAGCGGCGTCTGCTGGGCATCACCGCCGAAAGTGCCCACCGACCGCGGTGCCCCAGTAAGGTCCTGCATGTCTTTGCTGGGGATTCGGGGCGACAGGAGTGGGGCACCGCGCGATGCCGTTCCAGGATTTCCGGGAGTTCCTCGATGCACTGAGGTCCCGAGGCGAGTTGATCGACGTCACCCGGCCCGTCGCACTCGAACTCGAGGTGTCCAAGGCGATGCGCAAGAGCGCGTCGGTCAGCGGCCCCGCCGTCGTGTTCCGGGACAACGGAACCCGATTCCCGTTGGTCGGCGGGGTGTACAACTCGCGGGCCAAGGCGCTGATCGCGTACGGCTGCGACGAGGACGCCGTGATGGCGCACATCCTCGAGGGACTGGGCCGGCGGATCCCGCCGGTGGTGGTCGAGGACGCCCCCGTGCACGAGAACGTGATCCTGGGCGACGACATCGACCTGACGACGTTGCCGGTGCCCCGCTACAGCCCCGACGACGGCGGCCCCTACATCACGCCGGGCATCGTGGTGAGCCGCGACCCCGACACCGGCGTGCCGGACATCGGGCACTACCGGTTCGAGGTCATCGACTACCGCACGCTGTCGTTCCTGGCGATGCCCAACCACCGCTTCGGCAAGCATCTCGCCAAGGCGGTCGCCCGTGGCGACAAGACGTTTCGCGCCGCGCTGGTGATCGGCGTCGATCCGATGCTCGCCTATACCGGCCCCATCCAGGTGCCCGAGAACACCAATGACTTCGAGGTGGCCGGCGGCCTGCGCGGCGCGCCCGTCGAACTGGTGCGCTGCCGCACCATCGATCTGGAGGTGCCTGCGCGCGCCGAGTTCGTCATCGAGTTCGAGGTGGACTTCACCGAGACCGTGTTCGAGGGTCCGCTGGGGGAGTACACCGGGTACTACACGCCGGGTTCGATGAAGCCGATCGCGCGTCCGCTGGCTCTGACCCACCGGAACGACCCGTACTTCCAGGCGCTGCTCACCGGCAAGCCGACCACCGAGAACCACGTCCTCAAGCAGTTGGCGTTCGAGGCGTCGTTCCTCAAGTCGATGCAGGCGACGTTCCCGACGATCGAACGGGTGGCGATCCCGCCGTCGGGAGGAGTGAACTTCCGGGTGGTGATGGCGATGCGCCCGCGGTTCACCGGTGAGGCGCGCAACGCCATCCTGACCGCGATGGGCTCGAACGTCCGGCCCAAGACGGTGATCGTCGTCGACCCCGACATCGACGTCCAGGATCCGGGTGAGGTCGAGTGGGCCATCGCGTTCCGCTCCCAGCCGGCGCGTGACGTGATCATCGTCGACGGACTGCCCGGAGGGCCGCTGGATCCGACGCTCGACGAATCCCTGGAGCCCGACCGCCGCACCGGATCCGCACTCGGTATCGACGCGACCTACCCGTACGGCACGGTGGTGAAGATCGCCGGCGACGCCTGCGGTCCCGCCCTCGCCGAGCACGGCGCCGAATTCGTCGGCCACTTCACAGAAGTGGCCGACGTCCCGGGATGGCGCGACTACGACTTCCCGGAACTGGCGCCCTGATCACCCGCAGAGACGAAAGGCCTCTCGATGCCCGAGATCCATCACGAGATCAAGATCGCCGCGGCACCGGAGCGCGTGTTCGAGGCGTTGACCACCCGCGACGGCGTGGCCGGGTGGCACACCCCTGCGGCCGAGGGCACCGGTGAGGTGGGTGCCGAATGGGTGTTCCGCTTCGCGGATCACCCCGAATTCGGTTGGGAGATCGTCAGTTCCGACTCGCCACGCCTGGTCGAGTGGCGGTGTACCCGCGGTCCCGGCGACTCGGTGGGGACCACTGCCACGTTCACGCTGACCGGAACCGACGACGGCCGCACGCTCGTCGAGCACGTCCACGCCGGCTGGCCCGGCACCCACGGCAACTTCCGCAAGTGCAACACGACATGGGGCGTGCTGCTGCACCACCTGCGGGACTACGTCGAGACCGGCGACGCCGCACCGGCATTCGAGTGAGGAACGCGTCATGCCCCAGCAGAGCCTGAGCGAGTTCGTCGACGAGATGGAGAAGGCGGGGATGCTGGTCCGCATCACCGACGAGAAGCGGGTGGACGAGCTGCCCGCGGTGATGGAGGCCAACCCGCTGACCGCGGTGCTGGTCGAGCACGTCACCGACTGCGAATTCCAGTTCCTGGCCAACGCGTACTCGAATCAGGACCAGACGGCGTGGGCGCTGGGCTGCGAGAAGAGTGAGACCGGCCGGCGGATGGTCGAGCTCGGCAAGGGCCGGATCAAGCCCGAGGTCGTCGACACCGCACCGTGCAAGGAGGTCATCCTCACCGGCGACGACGTCGACCTGACCCGGCTGCCGCTGTTCCTGCACCACGATCGTGACGGCCACGCGTACACGAACGACAACCTGGTGGTGAGCAAGCACCCGGACACCGGTGTCTACGACTGGGGCATCTACCGCAGTATGTTCCGGACCAGGACCGAGAAGATGTTCGACATGACGTGCACGTCACACCGGGCCCGCCTGAATGCCCAAGCGGCACAGGCCAAGGGGCACAACCTCGAACTCGCGATCGTCCTGGGCGGGCCGCTGGTGGACAAGGTGGCCGCACTGACCGGCGTGCCACCGGGTACCGACGACTTCGAGGTGCTCGGCAGCTTCTACGGTCATCCCGCGAAGCTGGTGCAGTGCGAGACCATCGACCTCCTGGTGCCGGCCAACGCGGAGATCGTGCTCGAGTGCGAACTGATGGCGACGGAGGGGCTGACGCACGACGAGGGCCCCTACGGCGAGTTCACCGGCATGTACGGCGGCGGGATCAAGGCGAACTACCGCGCGGTGGTCAAGGCGATGACCTTCCGCAGCGGTGGCATCTTCCAGCACGCGACGATCGGCGGAAAACACCCCTGGTACACCGACAACATGTTGCAGCTGCCGATGATCGAGTCCGATCTGTACGGCGGCCTCGCGGTGGCGGGAATCGACGTGAAGGAGGTCCGCGCGCCACTGGGTGGGCTGTCCAACATCGTCTACGCGAAGATCAGGCCGCGCGGTGCCGGCGACTCGAAGCAGGCGCTCGGGGTGATGCTGACGTGCTCGAAGCAGGGGCTCCCGAAGATCGCGATGGTGTTCGACGAGGACGTCGACATCTGGGACGACAACGCGGTGCAGTTCGCGATGGCGTTCCGGTACATGCCGCATCTCGACACGGTGACCATCCCGAACGGCAACACGATGACGGTCGACCCGATGATCGCCGAGGACGCGGCGCCCGGCACCGCGTCGAAGATCGGTTTGGACTGCACCATCCCGATCAGTCCGAAATTCGTGCGCTCGCATTTCGACCGGAGCACGGTGTTCGAACTCGGTGATCCGCCACCCGACGTCGTGGTGATGTCCGAGGAGGACCTGACCGCCGACATGGGCGACTTCATCCGCGCGGCGCCGCGGACCTGGAAGGAGATCCTGCAGCAGTACAACGGCCAGCCCTACAAGGTGGTCTACGGGGCGTTCAGCAATCTGCGGCCCCAACTGGGCCGCTGCGGTGACGAACCGTGGTACCGCTACACGTTCTCCGACACCGACTTTGCCGTCGACGTCGGGGAGGCGCCGTCGTCCAATTTCGATCCCCGCCACCGGGAGACGTGAAACTCGTTGTGATGACCTGGATCACGTCGGGTCCGCGGATGCGAGTTCGCCGCAGCGGCGGGGCAGTGGGTCGCGTTGGTCACCGTATGGCGCGGTGCGCAACGCCGGGTGACTAACATCAGTGCCGGTAGAACGGCTGACGCCGGGACCGGACGCCATCGCCGGGTGTCGTGAATCGCACCGATTCCACGGCGGCGCGGGTTACTGTCTCGGGTGGCGGCGATGCAACTGACACTTGGAGGACATGGATGAGCGCCTATCAGACCGTGGTGGTCGGCACCGACGGTTCGGATTCCTCGTTGCGCGCGGTGGACCGCGCCGGCCAGATCGCCGCCGGGTCGGGTGCGAAGCTGATCGTGTCGACGGCGTACTTCCCGCAGAGCGAAGACCAGCGGGCCGCTGACGTGCTCAAGGACGAGGGCTACAAGATGTCGGGCAACGCCCCCATCTACGCCATCCTGCGTGAGGCGCGCGACCGTGCGAAGGCCGCAGGCGCCGAGAACATCGAGGAGAAGGCCATCGTCGGCGCCCCCGTCGACGCCCTCGTCGAACTCGCCGAAGAAGTCAACGCCGACCTGCTCGTCGTCGGCAACGTCGGTCTGAGCACCATCGCGGGCCGGCTGCTCGGATCGGTGCCCGCCAACGTCGCGCGCCGGTCCAAGACCGACGTGCTGATTGTGCACACCACCCCCTAGGGGCCGCCTCCCCGTGTGACAATCGGGCTGTCGAGGAGGTCAACGATGACGTCTACGGTCAGCCCGATCGGCCTTTCTCCGCGGGAGAACGGCGCTCCGCCACCCGAGGTGCCGCTGCGCGACATCGACCTCGGGTCGCTCGACTTCTGGTCGTGGGACGACGATCGCCGTGACGGCGCGTTCGCCACCCTGCGGCGGGAGTCGCCGATCACCTTCTTCGAGGCGCCGCAGTTCCCGGGCTTCCCGACCGGCGCCGGGCACTGGGCGCTGACGTCGCACGCCGACGTGCACTTCGCCAGCCGCCACCCCGACCTCTTCAGCTCCAGCCCGACGAGCACGTCACTGGGCGACCAGGCGCCGGAGATCTCGGAGTTCTTCGGCTCGATGATCACGCTGGACGATCCGCGCCATCAGCGCCTGCGCTCGATCGTCAATCGGGCCTTCACGCCCAAGATGCTGGCGAGGATCGAGGCCAGCGTGGCGGAGCGGGCCCGCCGCCTGATCGACGACATGATCGCCGCACACCCCGACGGCAGCGCCGACTTCGTCGCCGAGGTGGCCGCACCTCTGCCGCTGCAGATCATCTGCGACATGATGGGGATCCCGGACGAAGACGAGGAAAAGGTCTTCCACTGGACGTCGATGATCATGGGGATCGGCGACGACGAGGCGTCCGGCGACTTCGACGAGATCGTCTCGGTGGCCACCGAACTGGCCGGCTACGGCATGCAGCTCGCCGAGGACCGGCGGTCCCGGCCCGGCGACGACCTGACCACGAACCTCGTGCTGGCCGAGGTCAACGGCGAGCGGTTGTCCTCGACGGAGATCGCCTCGTTCTTCATCCTGCTGTGCGCGGCAGGCAACGAGACCACACGCAACGCCATCAGTCACGGCATGGTGGCCCTCACCCGGTATCCGGATCAGCGCCGCACCTGGTGGTCGGACTTCGACAACGTCGCACCCACCGCGGTCGAGGAGATCGTCCGCTGGGGTTCACCGATCATGTACATGCGCCGCAATCTGACCCGCGACGTCGAGTTGAGCGGCGTGCAGATGAAGACCGGCGACAAGGTGTCCATGTGGTACTGCTCGGCCAACCGTGACGAACGGGTCTTCGACAACCCCTGGTACTTCGACGTCACCCGTTCGCCGAACGCGCACATCGGCTACGGCGCGGGCGGCGCCCACTTCTGCCTCGGTGCGAACCTCGCGCGCCGCGAGGTCCGGATGCTGTTCGGAGAGCTGCACCGCCAGGTGCCCGACATCGTCGCCACCGGGGAACCGGCGATCCTGCGGTCGGCGTTCGTGCACGGCATCAAGCGGCTGCCGGTGGCCTGGACCCCGCCCGCCTGACGCGTCCTACCAGCCCATCGAGCCGGGCACGCCCTTGAACGGGCCGGCCACCCGGCTGGTGATCCAGCCGCCGTAGAAGCCGCCCGGCTGCGGGGACACCTCTTCGCCGTCGACGGTGCAGCGGTCCATCTGCGCCGCCATCACCGCCACCGCGCCGGCGAGTGGGCGGAATCCCGCGGTCGGCTCGGGGTAGGTCCACGCGGCCCGCGGCGTCACCCGGTCGCCGCCGACGACGTCGTAGTAGCGGGCGTGGCCCTTCCATTCGCACCACGACGCGCCGTCGGCGGCCCGCAGCGCGCCGGGACGGAAGTCGTCGATGGGCAGGTAATAGGTGGGCGGGTGGCTGGTCTCCAGCACCCGCCAGCCACGGTTGGTGGACGCGACGGTCTCGCCGCCCAGCTCGACGGTGATCCGGCCCGGGAACTCCTCGAGCCGCGGCGGCCGCGGGTAGTCCCACACCGACTCCTGGCCGGGCAGCGGCCTGTCCGGGGTCGGCCTACCAGCCACGTTCGCGCCACTCGCCGAGGTGCGGCCGCTCGGTGCCGAGCACCGTGTCGTCGCCGTGGCCGGGGTACACCGTGGTGGTGTCGGGGTAGACGTCGAAGACCCGGCTGGTGACGTCGCCGAGCAACTGCTCGAAGTCGCCGGGCTGCCACGTCTTGCCGACGCCACCGGGGAACAGGCAGTCACCGGTGAACAGTTGCACGCTGTCGCCGGCGGCGGGTCCGCTCAGCGCCAGCGCCACCGAGCCCGGCGTGTGCCCGCGCAGGTGGATCACGTCGAAGGTGAGGTCACCGATCTCGATGGTGTCGCCGCCGTCGATGAACCGGTCGGGCCGCACCGGCAGCGGATCGGCGTCCAGCCGGTGGGCCGCGGTGGGCGCGCCGGTGATGTCGACGAGGTCGGACAGCGCCTGCCAGTGGTCGAAGTGCTGGTGGCTGGTGACGATCAGCGAGAGGTTCGGCGCCTGCATCTCCACCAGTTCGGTCAGCAGGTCGGCATCGTTGGCGGCGTCGATGAGTAACGACTCGCCGGTGCGGGAACACGTGATGAGGTAGCTGTTGTTGTCCATCGGGCCCACCGACATCTTGATGATCGTGGCGCCAGGCAGCGTGCGCTTGGCGGCGGTCTGGGGTTCCACGTGACCGGTGTAGTCGTCGTCGATGGCAGTCATGACCGCAACGGTATCCGACCACCGGCCGCCGTCCGGGCGGGTTGTCGGACCGGGCACATAGCATGGGCTTGAGCTGTGTCATGCGGGTCCGCGACACAGACGGAATGGGAGAGAGAACCGTTGGCTGACCGCCTGATCGTCAAGGGTGCTCGCGAGCACAACCTGCGCAGTGTGGACCTTGACCTGCCGCGCGACGCCCTCATCGTGTTCACCGGCCTGTCGGGCTCGGGCAAGTCGTCGTTGGCGTTCGACACCATCTTCGCCGAGGGCCAGCGCCGGTACGTCGAGTCGCTGTCGGCCTACGCACGCCAGTTCCTCGGGCAGATGGACAAGCCGGACGTCGACTTCATCGAGGGCCTGTCTCCCGCGGTGTCGATCGACCAGAAGTCCACCAACCGCAACCCGCGGTCGACCGTGGGCACCATCACCGAGGTGTACGACTACCTGCGGCTGCTCTATGCCCGGGCCGGCACCCCGCACTGCCCGGTCTGCGGTGAGCGCATCGCCCGTCAGACGCCCCAGCAGATCGTCGACCAGGTGCTCGCGATGGACGAGGGGCTGCGGTTTCAGGTGCTGGCCCCGGTGGTGCGCACCCGCAAGGGCGAGTTCGTCGACCTGTTCGACAAGCTCAACACGCAGGGCTACAGCAGGGTGCGGGTCGACGGCGTGGTGTATCCGCTGACCGACCCCCCGAAGCTGAAGAAGCAGGAGAAGCACGACATCGAGGTGGTGGTCGACCGCCTCACCGTCAAGTCCACCGCCAAGCAGCGGCTCACCGACTCGGTGGAGACGGCGCTCGGTCTCGCCGACGGCATCCTGGTGCTGGAGTTCGTCGACCGCGACGACGACCACCCGCACCGCGAGCAGCGCTTCTCGGAGAAGCTGGCGTGCCCGAACGGACACCCGCTCGCCGTCGACGACCTGGAGCCGCGGTCGTTCTCCTTCAACTCTCCCTACGGCGCCTGCCCGGAGTGCACCGGCCTCGGCATCCGCAAGGAGGTCGACCCCGACCTGGTCATCCCCGATCCGGACATGACCCTCGCCGAGGGCGCGATCGCACCGTGGTCGATGGGGCAGACGGCCGAGTACTTCACCCGGATGCTGGCCGGTCTCGGCGAGTCGATGGGCTTCGACGTCGACACCCCGTGGAAGAAGCTGCCCGCCAAGGCGCGCCGGGCGATCCTCGAGGGCTGCGACGAGCAGGTGCACGTCCGCTACCGCAACCGGTATGGCCGCACCCGGTCCTACTACGCGGACTTCGAGGGCGTGATGGCGTTCCTGCAGCGCCGGATGGAGCAGACCGACTCGGAGCAGATGAAGGAGCGCTACGAGGGATTCATGCGCGACGTGCCGTGTCCGGTCTGCGAGGGCACCCGGCTGAAGCCGGAGATCCTGGCCGTCACCATGGCCGCCGGCGACCACGGGGCGAAGTCGATCGCCGAGGTGGCCGAACTGTCGATCGGCGATTGCGCCGACTTCCTGAACGCGCTCACCCTCGGGCATCGCGAGCAGGCCATCGCGGGACAGGTGCTCAAGGAGATCCAGTCGCGGCTGGGCTTCCTGCTCGACGTGGGCTTGGACTACCTGTCGCTGTCACGGGCGGCGGCCACCCTGTCCGGCGGTGAGGCGCAGCGGATCCGGCTGGCCACGCAGATCGGGTCGGGCCTCGTCGGCGTGCTCTACGTGCTGGACGAGCCGTCCATCGGCCTGCACCAGCGGGACAACCGCCGGCTGATCGACACGCTGCTGCGGCTCAAGAGCCTCGGCAACACCCTCATCGTCGTCGAGCACGACCTCGACACCATCGCCCACGCCGACTGGGTGGTCGACATCGGCCCGGCTGCGGGCGAGCACGGCGGCCGCATCGTGCACAGCGGCTCCTACGCCGACCTCCTGAACAATCCCGAATCGCTCACCGGCGCCTACCTGTCGGGCAAGGAGAGCATCGAGGTCCCGGCGCTGCGGCGGCCCATCGACCGGAAGCGGCAGCTCACCGTCGTCGGCGCCCGTGAGCACAATCTGCACGACATCGACGTGTCGTTCCCGCTGGGCGTGCTCACCTCGGTCACCGGTGTCTCGGGGTCAGGGAAGTCGACGCTCGTCAACGACATCCTCGCCTCGGTGCTGGCGAACAAGCTCAACGGGGCCCGGCAGGTGCCGGGCCGCCACACCCGGATCAACGGCGTCGACCAGCTCGACAAGCTGGTGCGGGTCGACCAGTCGCCGATCGGACGGACTCCGCGGTCCAACCCGGCCACCTACACCGGCGTGTTCGACAAGATCCGCACCCTGTTCGCGGCCACCACCGAGGCCAAGGTCCGCGGCTACCAGCCGGGCCGGTTCTCGTTCAACGTCAAGGGCGGCCGCTGCGAGGCGTGTTCGGGCGACGGCACGATCAAGATCGAGATGAACTTCCTGCCCGACGTCTACGTGCCGTGCGAGGTGTGCCACGGCGCCCGGTACAACCGGGAGACCCTCGAGGTGCACTACAAGGGCAAGACGGTGTCCGAGGTGCTCGACATGTCCATCGAGGACGCCTCGGAGTTCTTCGAACCGATCAGCTCGATCCACCGGTACCTCAAGACCCTGGTGGACGTCGGTCTGGGCTATGTGCGGCTCGGGCAGCCCGCGCCGACCCTCTCCGGTGGTGAGGCGCAGCGCGTCAAGCTGGCCGCCGAACTGCAGAAGCGGTCCACCGGGCGCACGGTGTACATCCTCGACGAGCCGACCACGGGCCTGCACTTCGAAGACATCCGCAAGCTGCTCAAGGTCATCAACGGCCTCGTCGACAAGGGCAATTCGGTGATCGTCATCGAACACAACCTCGACGTCATCAAGACGTCGGACTGGATCATCGACATGGGTCCCGAAGGCGGCGCGGGCGGCGGCACCGTCGTGGCGCAGGGGACGCCCGAGGAGGTCGCGGCGAACCGCGACAGCTACACCGGCCACTTCCTGGCGGAGATGCTCGACCTGCCCGCCCCGACGCGCAAGCGGCGCAAGGTGAGTGCCTGACCGCCGTCAGGCGGGCGTGGTCTCGTAGGCGTCCAGGTCGAACTGCCGGGTCTGGCGCCGGAACCGGAAGGTGAAGTCCGGCCACAGCGTGGTGTTGTTGCCGTGCGCGTCGAGGTACCAGCTCGCGCACTTGCCGTTCATCCACACCGATCCCGCCAGCGCCTTCTGCAGCCGGTCGTTGTAGGTGTCCAGGGCGTGCTGCTTGACCTCGACGGTGCGCAGGCCGCGGCGGCGCATGGTGGTGACGGCGTCGACGACGTAGTTGATCTGCGACTCGATCATGTAGACCATCGAGCTATGGCCCAGGCCGGTGTTCGGACCGACCAGCACGAACATGTTCGGGTATCCGGCGATCGTGGTGCCCTTGTAGGCGCGCATCCCCTTGTCGGTGAATTTCTGCGTCAGGCTCGCACCGTCTGCGCCGCAGACCGTGTCGAACATCGGTGAATCGGTGACGTGGAAGCCGGTGGCCACCACCAGGGCGTCGACTTCGCGCGACGTGCCGTCGGCGGTGACGATCCGGCGGCCGTCGATCTGCTCGATGCCGTCGGTGATCAGGTCGACGTGGTCGCGGTCGAGTGCGGGATACCAGTCGTTGGAGATGAGCATGCGCTTGCAGCCGATCCGGAAGTTCGGCGTCACCTTGCGCCGCAGCTCCGGATCCTTGATCTCGCTGCGGATCTTGGACCGCGAGATCAGCTCGAAACCCTTCATCAGGTTCGGGTTCTTGGCCAGCCCGACCACCTGCGTCTCCCGGCCGGCATAGATCCCCGCGCGAGCCAGCCGCAGGAAGCCCGGCACATTGCGGAACGCCCACCGCTCGGGTGCGGTGAATGCGCGGTCGAAGCGGGGCAGCAGCCACGGCGCCGTGCGCTGGTAGACGTCGAGGTGGGTGACCCGGTCGACGATCGCAGGCACGATCTGGATGGCCGACGCGCCGGTGCCGATGACCGCGACGCGTTTGCCGGCGAGATCGGTGTCGTGATCCCACTGGGCGGAGTGGAACAGGTCGCCACCCGCCTCTGCGAAGGACTCGATGCCCGGAATGGCGGGCAGCGACGGCTCGGCGAGCGAGCCGAATCCCGCGATCAGGATGTCGGCGGTGTAGGCGCCCTTGGCGGTCGCCAGTTCCCAGTGGTTTCTCTCGGCGTTCCACGCCGTCCGGCGCACCTCGCATCCGAAGACGTGCCGGTCGAGCACGTTCGCGCGCTGCGCCACGCCGCGCAGATAGCTCTCGATCTCCGGCTGGGTGGAGAACGACCGCGTCCAGTCCGGGTTGAGGGCGAACGAGTACGAGTACAGATGTGACGGGACATCGCAAGCAGCGCCCGGATACGTGTTGTCCCTCCAGGTTCCGCCGACGTCGTCGCCGCGCTCGAACACCAGGAAGTCGCGATGGCCGGCCTCGTCGAGGCGGATCGCCGCGCCGAGTCCGGAGAAGCCGCTGCCGATGATGGCGATCGCCACATGAGTCACGTCGAGACCTCCTCGTCCACGAGACGGTAGGTTACCGGCCGGTAGTACGACTGGACGGGACTTCGCGCCGACCGGCTCTCATGAGTGGCGACGGGAAGCGCGGGCTGATCCGGACGCCGGCCAGCCACTCGGTCAGTTCGGCGGCCCGGCGCTCGAGGGCGAGGCGGCCGTCCCGCGCGAGGTCGTCGAGCAGATGCAACACCACCCGGCCGTCGGAATCCTGCCCCCACCCGCCGACGATGCGACCGTCCCACCATGCGGTGGGGCCGGCGTTGCCGTTGCTGTCGAAGACGTGGGGCCGGTGGTCGCCGAGATACCAGGAGCGGTCGAACCACCCCATCGAGGTGACGTCGAGGCCGGGAAGCAGCGCTGCCCACGGTGGCGCAGGAGGTTCGGGTTCGAGGTCGTCGGGCAGCACCCAGCCCGTGGTGTCGGCACCGCCGTCGTCCCCGAGTCCCACTTCCACGGCGCCGACGTCGCGCAGCGCGGCGCGCGCCCATGTCAGGGTGTTCCCGAACCACCACTTCACGTCGGTCAGCGTCGCGGGGCCGAACGCGTACAACCAGCGCCGGACCAGATCCGCGGCCGCCGCAGCTGCCGGGACGGGGTCGCCGACGGAGCCCAGCCAGTCCGCTGCCGGCGTCCAGCGTGGCCTGCTGGCCGTCCATGTGCCGTCGTTGGGCCCGCGGACGATGTCGCCTCGCACACCGAGGACCGTGAGAACCCTTGGTGCGAGAGGACTCTCACCGCCCCACGGTCGACCGGGCGCGTAGTCGTACCGGCCTGCGAGCTCGGGCAGGGCGATGCGCAGATCGCGCGCGCTGGTGGCGCCGTGTTCGGCGAGGTGGGCCAGCACCGCGGCGCAAGCGGTGTCGAGCCAGGTCTCGCCGTCGGGCGGCAGCCCCGCCTTCTCGGCGTCGGCGATCAACCGCCTGCGCTCGGTGGCGGCCACCCGGTCACTGGCCGCGGACTGCACTGCAGGCAGGTCGGTCGCCCGGATCACCCACAGTGTCCGGCGCATCGCGAGGTGCTTGAGCAGCGTCCGCTCGTCGTAGAGGTCGCGCTGCAGATCGGCGACGGCGAACCCGGGGATCCGGGCCCACAGCGAGAGGTACGGGGTGGCCGGGTCGGTGGCGTGCAGCCCGATCAGCCGGGCCGCGACGTCGGCGCCGGAGGCCGCGGCGTCACCGGGACAGAAGAAGTGTCGCCGCGCGAGTCTGGCCCGTCGTTCGTCGGGCGTGAACGAGCGCAACGGTCAATCGGATTCGGAGCGCATCGACTCCCGGATCTGCGCCAGCCGCTCGGCCGCGGCCCGCTGACGCTCCTCATAGAGTTCGTCGGCCGCACGGCCCTCGGGGGTCTCGGCCGCCAGTTCGGAGGCGCCGACCGATGTGCCGAACCGGTTCTCGATCTTTTCCCGTACCGCGTCGAACGTCGGCACACCGCCGGGCGTGTAGCCGGTGTCGAGGGCCTCTGCCGGCGGCGGAGGCGGCGGCGGGGCAGCGGTTTCCGGCTCGGGGGTGGATTCGTCGGACATGGTGGTCACCGTACTCGGCGATGCCGACGGTCCGAGGTAGTTGGGATCGGTAGCGATGCGGCCGGATTTCACTTGTGCCACGACGACGCCATCGGGGCGGCGCGCGAATGAGGGAGAAAAACGATGAAGCGAGTTGTCGCTGGTGTGATCGGTCTGGCCGCAGCCACCGCTGTGCTGGTGGGTTGTTCGGACGACAAGCCGGCCGCCGCGCCGGGCACGCAGGTGAGCAACGGTGGCAGCACCGAGGTGAAGGTCGAAGGAAATGACCTCGCCGGTCTCGACACCAACTCGGTCACGTGCGTGAAGCAGGGCGGGAAGATCACCGTGGGCAGCGGCGCCGTAGGCGGCCAGCAGGGCCTCGGCATCGTGATGACCGACGAGGCCACCCCGAAGGTCGAGACCCTCGGGCTGGTCGTCGACGGGAACGCGCTGGCCGTCAACAACATGATGGGCGCCAAGGTCGGCTCGGCGGAGGTGAAGGTCGACGGCGACACCTACACCATCAGCGGCGAGGCCAGCGGCGCCGACATGAAGAACCCGATGGCCGGAATGATCTCCAAGCCGTTCACCGTCACGGTGACGTGCAGCTGAATCGTCCGCACCGCTGCGGCGGGCGTGCTGGGCTATTCGGCCTGGCGCGCCCGCCGCTTCCCTATGATTCGACCGTGACCATCGGCTCCGGTCTGGCGCAGGCCCGCTCGCTCACCTTCGCGGGAGACGAGGCGGCGGCCCGTGACCTGTTGCTGTCGCTGATGCCGGACATCGAGCGCGCCGACCGCGACGACCTGATGCTCGAGGTGTTCGCCCAGCTGGGGGAGATCTACCTGGTCCGCGGCGCCGAGGACGGCGTGACCGAATGCGTGCGCCGGATCCGGGACTGCCTTGCGGTCTATGCGGCGATCCTCGAAGGCAACGGGCCGGACGTTCCGGTCACGATGACCGACGCCGACATCCGCCGGATGGTGGCGCGCTACACCCGGCGTGCCCGTTACCTCGACATCGGACTGGCGGCGGCGGCAGGCGAGCACGAGCGTGCCGCGGAGCAGCTCGAGCAATTCGCCGCCGAATCCGAGGACGGCTCCACGGCCGACGATCCGGACCTGGCCGACGAGCTCGGCTACTTTCGCGCCCGGGCACTGATGCTGTGCGCCGCAGCCCTGTGCGACGACGACCTGCACGCGCAGTCCATCCCATTGTGGCAGCGCGTCCTCGAAGCGATCGCGCGACCCGGTGACGGTGAGGCGGCCGATCACCTGCTGGTCACCGGTGGCACCGGCTACGGACGGTTCTGCGTCGAGACCGGGCGGCTGCCGGAGGCCGAGCCGTGGCTGCAGCGGGCCGGGGCGCGTGCCCACGCCCGCGGCTGGCGTTTGGCCTCGGCGAGAACGGTTCTCGAGCGCGCCGCCGCCGCATGGGCGGCCGGAGATCACGAGGCCACCGAACAGTTGATCACCGAGGCGCAGCCGGTGCTCGCCGAACACGCCCATGCCGACGACGTCGCGCGTTGCCTGCTGTACTACGGGTTCGCCCGCATGGCGCTCGGGGAACTAGCGGTCGCCGACGACTGCTGGACCAGGGCCGAGCAGCACTGGCGGGAGTCGGGCAGGCCGCTGCGCATCCACCGGATCATCCTGCAGCGCAGCTGGATACCGATCTTTTGGGGCCGCTACGCGGAGGCCGTGGAGCTGGTGGCGCAGGCCCGCGATTGGCTCGACGCGTCGAACCGGAGCAGCTGGCTGCAGTACGCCCGCCTCGATGACCACCTGGGCACGGTGTGGCGGGCCGACGCGCTCGCCGATCTCGGCTTCGACGCGGCGGGCGATCCGGACGACACGCTGGAGGAGGTCGAGAAGCGGCACGTCGCCTCACTCGGCGTCATCGACGGCGACGCACCGGCCGACCGGCAGCGCAGCGCCGTGATGAAGCTGGAGCAGGCCGCCGAACTGAAAGTGCCCGCCGCGCTGGCTGTCGACTCGGTGCGGTACGCACTCGCCGACCCCGATGCCCGCAACCGGTGGGCGTCCACCGTCTCGGCGCCGATGCTGGCGGGCGCCTTCGCCGTGGTCTGGGAGTGGGAGAACACCGCCCTGCTCAGCGAGTTGATCGAATACCACAGCGCGCGAGGCGCATTCACAGTGGCCGTGGACGCCGCCGGCGGGTCCGGGATGCCGGACGCGGCGACCGTGGCGGTGCCGCTCGACGACGTCGACGCGCCGGCGTTGGTGGCCGGAGGCGGTCAGGCGCCTGCGCCGGGTGGTGATCCGCTGCTGCGTCTGCGTCCACTGCCGCCGCTCGTCATGGAGCCGGGCGCGGCGCCGGTGCTCGCGCACTACCGCGCGCTCGCACAGCAGCGGTACGGCCGCGCCGTCACTGCCGACGAGCCGGTGTGGCGCACATGGCCGTGACCGGGCCGCCCCGGCTGGTGCTGCGGTTCGCCGACGTCGGCATCGCCACGTACGCCAGCCTGCGCATCGTCGGCAGGCCCGAGCGGACGGTCACCTGGGTCGTCGAGGTGCCCATCCTGCTCGCCGCCCTGCAGGAACTGGCCGACGCGCTGCCGGACGCCGGGGCGGGGGAGACCGCGGGCGACGCCCTCGAACGCGCGGTCCGGCGGAGCCCGTTCGCCACGCCGCGCGGCGAGCTGACCCTCGCCTACATCCTGGGTGTGCTGCTGATCGCCGCGCCGGCCTGGCAGCTGCTCAGCGAGTGCGTATCAGACCCGCGGGCAACGCTGTTCGTCTCGCCGAGCGCGCGGCTCGCGCGGGTGCCGTGGGGGCTGCTGGCCATGCCGACGTCGGGCCCGACCGCCCGCGAGCTGGTGCACGCGCGGACGGAGGCGATGACGCGGACCGGTCCGACGGCGGCCCGGATTCCCTGGCAGCTCACCGACGTCACCGAACACACCGACGGCCACCGGCTGATGGAGCTCGTCGACGTGTTGATGACGGTGCCGCCCAACATCGTGGCGGCGCACCGGTTCCCGGCTCGCTGGGAAGACCGCCGTGACGCTCCGGTGCTGCTGGTCCTCGACCCGAGGGTGCCCGGCCAGCGTCCGGACTCCGCGCTGGGATCGGTGCTGGGCAGGCCGTCCGGCGAGCTGCCCGTGGTCGCCCACTTCGGCGACCTGATGGGACGGCGACCGGTGCTACCCGAGGTGGCAGGCGCGGTGGAGCTGTTCCGGCGGACCGACGCCGACCGGCACTGGCTGGCCGAGCAGCTGCGGCGCGAACCCGGGCGGCTGGTGTTCGTCGGCCACGCGACCGCCGCCGACGACGACAGCGGCCGCGCCGACCGCGCCGCGCTGCACCTGGCCGAGGCCGACCCGCTCACCGCTGCCGACATGATCACCGCGGCGTTGCCGCTGCCGCCGCGAGTGGCGTTGCTGGCGTGCGCATCCGGAGCCGACTACCGGTTCGACGAGGCGACCGGGCTGGTGGCCGCAATGGTCCTCGGCGGTGCGCAGACCGTGACGGCGACGCTGTGGTCGCTGCCCACCACCCGCGGCTACCGCCAGTTCACCGCCGATCAGCCTGCCGCAGCGGCGGATCCGATGTCCGAGGTGATCATCGCGGTGGATCGTGCACATCAGGAGGACGCCGCCGGGTGCGCGGTGAACCGCTGGCAGCGCGAACAGATGCGCCGCTGGCGCGACGGCGACGCCGGTGCGCACCCGCTGTACTGGGCCGCCCTGGTCACCTTCGCGGTCGACGGAACCCGGTGACGGTCAGGCCGGTGGCACGCACACCGCCACCGACGACTCGTCACGGTAGTAGGTGACGATGACACTGCCCGGGCTCACCCGGTCCAGGGAGCTGGCGGGCACCAGGGTCGTCTCCTGCACCGGGAACTGACCGCCGTCGCGCCTGCTGACCATCAGGTCGAGCTCCACCTCGCGGTAGTCCTCGCGTGCCTCCCCGGTGGTGCGCATGGCCGTCACCACACCGCGGGACCTGGTGCCGCGCCGGATGGTGTCGAACTGGTCGGTGGTGAGCAGCCCCTTGTCGATCAGCATCTGATCGAATGCCGCACACACCGTGTCGATCTCGTCGACCGAGATGAGACGCTCCTCGGACTCCGCGGGAGCTTCGGCGCAGCGGCAGCCGGCGGGGCGGCGCGATCCGGCGGGGAGCAACATGGCAGCGACGGCGACACAGAGGGCGCCGACGCTCGGGATCAACAACGTGGTGGACATGCATTGAAGGTTCGGCCACCACACGCGCTACCGAACCCAACTTCTGCGCTGTTCCTCATCGCCGACAACTCCTATCCTGTGCCAATGACCACGAGCCCGGAGACCGCGCCGCAGGTGGCGCTGATGCACCCGCGCCGCTCGGTCGTCGACCGCGCATGGCGCGCGATCGGCCCCGGCGTCGAGGTGCTCAGTGGCGACGACGGCGGGCCGTTGCGGCGCACCGTGAAACGCATCCTCGATCCACTGGTGCTGCGGCTGCGGGCCAATCCCGAGTACTCCGCCCCGGTGGTGAGTGCCGACGTCGCGGCCGCGATGCACGATGCGATCGTCGGGCAGGCCGACCGGTTGCGCGCGGCTGCCGAATGGTTCGCGTTGCTCAAGGCCGAGCGGCGGCGGCTGCGCATCACCGCGGGCAACGCCCAGGAGCTGTACTTCCCGGTCTGCTTCGAGCTGGCCGTCACTCGGGGCGCGCCGCAGGCCGACGGTGTGCAGGCCGCGGGTGCGGTGCTGGCGGATCTGCACGGCGAACGTGACCGGACCGGCATCGAGGTGCTCAACCGCTACGCCGCCGATCCACGGGTGGTGGCCCGGCTGACCCAGCAGCTCGAGCGCAGCTGGGCCGACGTGCGGGCAGACGACGCGATCACCGGACCGTTCCTCAGCGGGCTGACCACGGTGCTCGGACCCGCCGAGGGGCACCGTGCCGCGGTTGCGCGGCAGCGGGTGTGGACCGCGCTGATCGCCGATGCGACACCGCACAACCTCGGTGCGCTGGCCCGCGGCGACGGTGCGGGCCTGCCCTGGTCGATCGTCGATGCCGGGCTGTCGTCGTCGGTGCCGCAACGCCCACCACAGGTCGGCGGGGATCCCGGTAGTGACCGGCCGCTGGACCGGACCGTGCTCGACCGGGTGCGTGCCACGCTGCGCCGGGCGCTGGACCGCGACGAACTCCCCGACATCCCGCTGCTGTGCGCCGAGGAGGTCGATCGCGCCTGTGCGCCATGGGGCCTGATGGCCGAGGACAAGCAGGCCGCGCTGGTGGCCGGTATCGAGATCGCGATGCAACTGTCGCCCCTGCACGACGGCGCGGCGACGCGATACGACCTGGCGGCCCAGATCCAGGCCCGGCTGCGCAGGGAGGCCTACGTGCTGCACGCCCGGCGGTGCCTGCTGGACACCGCGCCACTGCACCCGCGCCAGCAGCAGGTGGTCGACGACCTCGCCGCGTTCGCCCGGCCCTATCTCAGCCGGTTGTGGGCCAGGTTGCACGGGCGCGACGTCTGGCAGGAACCGTGCGACGACGTCGATGACGTGCGGGCCCTGCTCGAAGGCGTGGCCAGGTCGGTCAGCCTGGACCACCGGCAGCGCATCAAAGCCATGTTGGAAGTGCAGGCAGCCGCATGAGACTCATTGCTGGAGAAGGGCTCTGGAGCACCGGTTCACCCGCGGTCGCCACGCCGCTGACCGCGGTGCTCGAGGTGAGCGGCGCGGTGCTGTCGTGGCCGGTCGACGAGTCGGACGCCCCGGCGCACGTCGCGTTCACCGACGTCACGCGCGCCGACTGGCTGTGGCGGGTGGTCGGCGACACCGGGCATGCGGCGCTGCTGGCGGCCGCTGCCGACAGCCCCGAGGACGGCGCACTGCTCGAGGTGGCCGAGGCGGACATGCCCGCCGCCGCGGTGGCGCCGCTGCGGCGGTTGGCGGTGGGCCACTGGCTACGCCGGTGGTGGCCGGCCAGCAGGCTCGACGGCATCGCCGGTCTCGACCGTGCGCTGCTCGACGCCGAGATCGCCCTGCTGACCGCGGCGGCCGAGGACTTCTTCACCGATGACACCGTCGACAGCGATGCCGCCGAATTCCTGCAACCCCATGTCGGCGACCTGGCCGGACTGGCGCGCGAGGGTGACCCGAGGGTGCTCGACATCGTCGCCCGCTGCGCCGAACTCGCGGAGGACCTCGGGGTCGCCGGCCTCGAATGGCCGCTTCCGGCCGCCGACATCGCGGTGCCCGCGGGCGGGCGTGACGACTACGCGCTGGTGGCCGGCGCGGACACCCGTGGGACGGGCACCGGTGTGATCGCCCGCGGTGTCGGCCCGATCATCTGGAGCGCGGTGCCGCCCGGCGTCTTCGACGCGGCCGAGGACTCGGTGTACTGGAGTGTGAGCGGCGACGGGCCGGCCGCGGAGCAGGTTCGCGCGGAGGTGCAGACCGCGCTGCTCGGAGCGGCCTCTCCGGCCGGCCTGCCGGTGCGGGTGTCGTCGGGGCCGGTGTCTGGCACGGGTGCGCTGGACGCCGACGGCCACGCGACGGTGCCGCTGTACGACGGGGCCGGCGTCGCGTTGTCGGCCGGTGCGGCGTGGGACCACGACTGGCAGCCGACGGTGGTGTCGGTGGGGGCAGGCCCGGCCGCCGCGGGGAACGAGACCCAGGAGACCCGCGACCGGGCAAGGGCGGTGGCGCGGCGGCGGCTGGCGCGGCCCGGTGCCGACGCGTTCCTCGCCGAGATCCTCACCGCGGAGGCCGATTACTGACTCAGCGGGCGACGGGCTGCACGTGCGTCGCGCCGGTCGCCGCCGCGGGCATGGGCCACGGCGGCGATCCGGGTGTCTCGAGTTGTCCGGCCAGCCATGGCAGCGCCGCCGAGAACGCCTGCGCGGCGAACGGCCAGTCGTGCTTGCCGGGCTGGACGTGCACCGCGCACGCGATGCCGTGCGCCGTACCCAGGCCGCACAGCGAGTTCGCCGCCGCCAGTTGATCGTTCGCCGTGGTGTTGATGTCGAACCAGCCCGCCACATCGTTGTAGCCGCCGTGCCGGGTGATCACCGTGGAGGGATCCCAGTCGGCCCACGCCGCCTCGTTGCCACCGAACAGCCGCGCGATGGTCTGCTGCCGGTCGCCCGAATTCGGTCCGAGGTCTCCCGCGATGTCCTCGAACGCGCTGAACATCTCGGGGTGCATGACGCTGAGGTCGACGGCACACGTGCCGCCCATCGACCAGCCCACGATGCCCCAGCGGGTGCGGTCGGCGCTCACCCCGAATGCATGCTCCATGTAGGGCACGACGTCCTTGGTCAGGTGGTCGGCGGCGTTGCCCCGGCTGCCGTTGACGCATTCGGTGTCGTTGTTGAAGGTGCCGCCGGAATCGACGAACACCAGCACCGGCGCGAAACCCCGGTGCGCTGCGGCGTAGTCGTCCACGGTCTTCACCGCGTCGCCCGCACGCAGCCAGTCCGCAGGCGTGTTGAACTCGCCACCGATCATCATCACCGTCGGCAGCGGTGGCGGGGGATCGGTGGCGTACCAGGCCGGCGGCAGGTAGACCAGTTCGCCACGATGCCGGAAACCCGAAGCGGTGTCGGCGATGTCGACGGTGACGACGGTGCCCCTGGCCGGGATCTTGCCCTGCCGCTGCATCGCCGCGACCGTCACCTGGTCGGTCTGGTCGGGCAGCGGGCCCGCGGTCAACTGGTTCCATGCCACCCCGACGGTGGGGAAGTACCCCACCCACAGGTTGAGCGCGAGTGCCGCCGACAGGGCACACAGCGGTACCGCGAGCACCGCCACCCCGCGCTGCCACCAGCGGGTGGCGCGCCACCCGGTGACGAGCACGGCGACCGCGGCGCCGGACAGGCCGGTCCACAGCCACAGTGATTGCGGCGCCGGTTCGCCGGCCAGTCCCTCGGCCGCGACGTACCAGTACGCGCACACCGCGAGGGTCGCCCCGACGAACACCGCCCACGGCAGCCACGTCATTCGCCACCGCCGAGACCGCCGGCTCACCGCGGCCAACAACGCGACGCCCGCGAGGATCTGCACCGTCACCGGGATCCACCCGTGCATCAACGACAGGTTGTGGCGCAGCGAATCGGCCAGGGTCACGGCTGCCATCGTGGCCGACCATCCTTCGGGACCGCTGTGGGTCCACTGTCAGACGGATCAGACCATGTACTCGAGCTGGGCCGGCCCCTCCGCCTCGTCGGCGCGGGGACGGTCGAGGATGGTTTCCGCGACCCGCCGTGCCTGCCCGCGCAGCTCGGGTACGGCGATCGTCTCCCAGAACGTGCCGCGCAGCAGCGGACCCAGCGCCAGCAGCCACGCCGACCGGTCGCCGTCGGCGGTCAGCGCGGTGTGGTCGGGGTCCACGGCGACCCCCATGTTCGTCGCGTCCGGCGCGATCAGGCCGCGGCGCAGAAGGTTGTGCAACAGCACCGAACTGGTGCCCGTCAGCTTCGTCGAGGGGCCGGTGGCGTTGATCACCACGTCGCCGGTGAGCGTCTCGCCATCGGCCAGATGCACGCGGATCTGCGCGCCGTGGTCCTCGAGCTTCTCGATCCCGGCGGCACGCACCCGCAGCTGCCCCGTCAGCTGCAGATGCGTCAGCTGCGCGTGGATGTCCGGAGAGATGCGGTGGCGGAACACATTCCATCGCGCTGCGTGGTGCTGCGCGAACGCGAGGCGCTCCGCTGTGCTGAAGCTGCTCCAGATGCGCTGGGTCTGTGCGCGCAGCTTGTCGACGATGATCGCCGGGTGGGCGTTGCGCTCGTGCAGTTCCGCACAGTGCGCGCGGACGAGGGCCACCAGCCGGTCGAGGCCCAGCGTGGTCAGATCGACGTCCTGAGGCGGGAACTCGGGGTACTCGATGCCGCGGAAGTGTCCGTGCGGCAGCCAGCCGTGCCTCGACACGGCGTGGATGTCGCCGCGCCACCCGATGGTGCGCAGGGTGATGATGGCGTCGACGGCGGTCAGTCCCGTGCCGAGCACCACGACGGTCGAGTTCCGCTCGGGCAGGCGTTCCTCCCAGGCCTGCCACGGGTCACCGACCCAGGCGGGATGGTCGGTGAGGCTCTCGGCGCCGGGCAGGGCCGCCGGTGTCTCGTTGCCGGTAGCCAGCACGACCCGGTCGGCCTCGATCGCGGTTCCGTCGGCGAGGCGGACGGAGCAGCCGAAGTCGCCGGGTTCGACGTCCACCGCGGTGCCGACGACCAGCCTGGCCGGTGCCGGACCGGTGCTCAGGTAGCGCTGGGTCAGGGCGCGCAGATAGTCCCCATAGGTCTGCCTGGCGATGAACCGCTCGCGCAGGTCGATCTGCGGCACCGCTTCGAACTGCGGTTGCGCGCTGACCCAGCGCAGGAAGTGGTCGGGTTCGTCGGGAAACGCCGACATGTTGCGTGCCGCGACGTTGAGCAGGTACTCCGGTCGCCGCCGCCGGTAGGCGATGCCCCGGCCGACGGGCTCGCGCTCGTTGAGCACCGTCAGGTCGATCGGGACCTCGGCGAGCCGCGCCAGGTTCACCGCGGTCATCGTCCCGCTGAAGCCGCCGCCCACGACGACGACACGGGCGGGCTGCTGTCGTGGTTCGGCGTCGTCGGGCATGCAGGTAGCTGACGGCCTCGATGCCGCGTTGTCACGGGTTTCGGCGACCGTGATCGGAAATCGGTTCTCGGCCAGGGTCGGCCTACCGCGGTTTGGCCAACGGGAACGGCAGGGTCTCGCGGATGCTGCGCCCCGTGATGAGCATCACCACCCGGTCCACGCCCATGCCGAGGCCGCCGGTCGGCGGCATCGCGTACTCCATCGCCTGCAGGAAGTCCTCGTCGAGTTCCATCGCCTCCGGGTCGCCGCCCGAGGCCAGCATCGACTGCTCCTGCAGGCGCCTGCGCTGTTCCACCGGGTCGGTCAACTCGCTGTACGCGGTGCCCAGCTCGACACCCCACGCGACGAGATCCCACCGCTCCGCCACGCCCGGGATGCTGCGGTGCGGGCGGGTCAGCGGCGACACCGACGTCGGGAAGTCCTTGTAGAACGTCGGCTGCTCGGTGCGGTCCTCGACCAGGTGCTCGTACATCTCGAGCACCACGGCACCGGCGTCCCAGTGGGTGAGGTAGGGGATGTGCGCCGCATCACACAACCGGCGCAGTGCCGGCAGTTCGGTGTCGATGTCGACGTGTTCGCCCAGTGCCTCCGACACCGCCCCGTGCACCGTCTTGACCGCCCACTCGCCGGAGATGTCGACGGGGGCGAGTGTGCCGTCCTCGCGGGGCCGCAGGAACACCTGCTCACCGTTGGCGGCCAGGGCTGCGTTCTGGATGAGCTCGCGGCAGCCGTCGATCCACACGTTGTAGTCGGCGTGCGCCTGATAGGCCTCCAGCAGCGTGAATTCGGGGTTGTGGCTGAAGTCGACGCCCTCGTTGCGGAATGCCCGGCCGAGTTCGAAGACCCGCTCGACGCCGCCGACGCACAGCCGCTTGAGGTACAGCTCGGGTGCGATCCGCAGGTACAGGTCCAGGTCGTAGGCGTTGATGTGGGTCATGAAGGGCCTGGCGTTGGCGCCGCCGTGGATCTGCTGCAGGATCGGTGTCTCGACTTCGAGAAAACCCTTGTGATACAACGTGTCCCGGATCGCATGCAGCACGCCGCTGCGTGCTTTGATCAGGTCGCGCGCCTCGGTGTTGACGGCCAGGTCGACGTAGCGGGCCCGGACACGCGCCTCCTGGTCGGTCAGTCCCTTCCACTTGTCGGGCAGCGGGCGAAGGCATTTGCCGATCAGGCGCCACCTGTGCACGAGCAGTGACCGCACGCCCTTGCGGCTGTAGCCGATCACGCCGGACACCTCGATGAGGTCGCCCAGGTCGAGGGCGGCCGTGAAGTCGGCGGAAGTCCCGTGTTCGAGCTGCGCATTGTCCAGCAGCAGTTGCACTTCGCCGGACCAGTCGCGCAACTGGGCGAACAGCACGCCGCCGTAGTCGCGCATGCGAAGCACCCGGCCCGCCACCGACACCGCGGTGTCGTCGGCCGCGTCGTTCGCCTGGGCCACCGTGTGGCTCGGCGCCCGGCCCACCGGGTAGGCGTCGACACCGCTGTCCTGCAGCGCCTTCAGCTTGGCCATCCGCACCCGGACCTGTTCGGGCAGCCGGGGCACGGCGGCCTCGTCGGCCATGCCTGCCTGCAGTCCGGACACATCGGGGGCGCTGCCGTCGTGGTGCAGCAGTCCACTGGCCATCAGGGCGTCGGGCGCCGACACGTGGTGGCCGGTGTGCTGCTTGTTCCGCCGGGAGAACGGCAGCACCAGGAAGCCTTCGGCGATCACCGACGCGACGCCGACCCGCGGGACGAGCCGTGCGTCCTCGTAGCAGGCGAAGCGGGGCACCCATTCGGGTTGGTACTTCATGTTGGAGCGGTACAGCGTCTCGAGCTGCCACCACCGGGAGAAGAACACCAGCAGCCAGCGCCACAACCGCGCCACCGGTCCGGCGCCGAGCTGCGCGCCCTGCTCGAAGGCCGACCGGAACATGGCGAAGTTCAGCGAGATCCGGGTGACACCGAGGCCCTCGGCCTGCATGCACAGCTCGCTGACCATCAGCTCGATGGTGCCGTTGGGCGACGTCGGCGACCGGCGCATCAGGTCGAGTGACACCCCGTTGGTGCCCCACGGCACCAGCGAGAGCATCGCCACCACGTCGCTGTTTCCCGGGTCGCTCCGCTCCGGCCCGCCGGTGCCGCCCTGCACCGTCTCGACCAGCAGGCAGTCGCGATCGGCCGGATCGCCGAGCCGGCCCAGTGCCATCGAGAAGCCGCGTTCGCTCTCGGTGTCGCGCCACGCGTCCGCGCGGGCGGTGACCTCGGCCATCTCCTCAGTGCTGAGGTCGCGGTGGCGGCGGATGCGCACCGACGCGCCGGCCCGGCGGGCCCGGGTGACGGCCTGCCGGACCGCGCGCATGTCCGGTCCCGACAGCCGGAAACTGTCCGGGTGCAGGATCGCCTCGTCGCCGAGTTGCAACGCGTTGAGGCCCGCTTCACGGTAGGCCGCGGCACCGGTGAAGCTGGCGCCCATGACGCCCGGCGCCCAGCCGTAGGTCTGGCACAGCTGCAGCCACGCGGCGATGGCCTGCGGCCACGCCTTCGGATCGCCGACGGGATCACCACTGGCCAGGCACACCCCGACCTCGACGCGGTAGGTGATCGCGGCCCGGCCGTTGGGCGCGAAGACCACCGACTTGTCGCGGCGGGTGGCGAAGTATCCCAGCGAGTCGTTCTTGCCGTAGAGCTCGAGCAGCCCCCGGATCGCCGACTCGTCCTCGCCGGTCAGCGCGTTGTCCGCGCGTTGCGACTGGAACAGCACCACCGCGGCGGCCATCAGCGCGAGCGCGCCGAACAGGCCGAGCGCCGCGTTGACCAGCACGTGGGAGTGCTGCCCGTCGAACGCCGCGGAGTCGACGCCGGCGAAGGCCACCACCCGGTTGGCGGCGTAGGCCAGTCGGTAGTCCCGCTCGAGCGTGCCGGGAAACAGTTCCACCAGCGCCCAGCCGACGAGGATGCCCAGCGCCATGCCGGCGGCCAGCGTTCCGACGGCCTTGACCAGCGCCGCCCGCCGGACCCGGGCCCAGAACTCGGGGCGGGCCAGCAGCAGGAAGGCGATCGCGGCGACGTGGAAGGCCAGGCCGATCACCTCGCCGATCTCCTCGATGATCGACTCGTCGCCGGTCAGCAGGTCGACGACGTTCCAGCCGACCGCGGCGACCATGTAGATCAGCAGCACCCACCACGCGATGCGTTTGCGGGCGGCCAGCGCGGCGGCGAGCAACGCCAGCACGAACGCCCACGCGAAGCTGGTGTCGGGGAAGTTGAAGATGTAGTCGTTGACGAACTCGCGGGGGACCCGGATGGTCCACCGCACCAGGGGCGAGACGCTCGCCAGCAGCGACAGTGTGGCGATGATTCCGACGGTCCACCCGGCGGCGGCGGGAACCCAGGGATATCGGGTGGTCGACCGCGCCCTCGGCGTATTGGTGAGGGTCATAGGCCGCGAGGATATGCGCTCACCCCGGCAAATGGGTGGCAGAAACTACCAGACGGGGCCGGTGTATTTCTCGCCTGGACCGTGCCCCGGCTCGTCGGGCGCCGCGCTGGCTTCTCGGAACGCCAACTGCAGCGACTTCAGACCGTCCCGCACCGGTCCGGCGTGCGGACCGAGGTATTCGACCGACGCTGTCACCAGGCCGGCAAGCGCGGTGATCAGCCGGCGCGCCTCGTCGAGATCGCGGTGCGGGCTGTCGTCGGGGTCTTCGGCGGAGAGCCCCAGCTTCTCGGCCGCCGCGCTCATCAGCATCACGGCCGACCGCGTGATCACCTCGACGGCGGGGATCTCGGCGAGCTCGCGGACCGGCGGTGTGGCCGCCCCTTCGTCGAATGCAGGAACCTCGGTCATGCCTGCTAGACTGGCATGCGCGACCGTCCCGGCTTACGCCAGGGACAGCAAGTGGAGTCCCACTCCCACCGTTGGCCACGGAGATTTCCGAAGGCTCAGCGGTCCGGTCGGACATCGGCAGATGTCTGTTCTGGTCGGCTTGGGCCCTGCTGCGAGCAGGGCTTTCTCTGTCTTACGGGCAGAGACGCTGATGGCGTGGGCTCCTCATAGGTAGACAACTATAGGAGGCCCCATCAGCACTGAGACCCGCGTCAACGAGCGCATCCGCGTACCTGAGGTCCGCCTGATCGGACCGGGCGGTGAGCAGGTGGGCATCGTGCGCATCGAAGACGCCCTCCGCGTCGCCGCGGACGCCGATCTCGACCTTGTCGAAGTTGCACCGGACGCCAAACCGCCGGTGTGCAAGATCATGGACTACGGCAAGTTCAAGTACGAGACGGCTCAGAAGGCGCGCGAGTCTCGCAAGAACCAGCAGCAGACCGTCGTCAAGGAACAAAAGCTGCGTCCCAAGATCGACCCGCACGACTACGAGACCAAGAAGGGTCACGTCGTCCGCTTCCTCGAGGCGGGGTCCAAGGTCAAGGTGACCATCATGTTCCGCGGACGTGAGCAGTCCCGGCCCGAACTGGGCTACCGACTGCTGCAGCGCCTCGGCGCCGACGTCGCCGACTACGGATTCGTCGAGACGTCCGCCAAGCAGGACGGCCGCAACATGACGATGGTGCTGGCACCGCACCGCGGCGCGAAGACCCGTGCCAAGGCGGCGCACGACGCCGACGCGCCTGCCGCGCAGCGCGCGAGCGCCGAGCCGGCCGAGCCGCCCAACCCCACCTGATCCGAACACGAGAAACAGAGGACGACATGCCCAAGGCCAAGACCCACAGCGGTGCATCGAAGCGATTCCGCCGCACCGGCACCGGGAAGATCGTGCGCCAGAAGGCCAACCGCAGGCATCTCATGGAGCACAAGCCGAGCAACCGCACCCGCCGGCTGGAGGGCCGCACCACGGTGGCGGCGAACGACACCAAGCGCGTCAACAAGATGCTGAACGGCTGAGTGCGCCACCGCGCTCCACGCCGTCCCGACACTTTCCAGCCCGCACGAGAATAGGAATCACCCATGGCACGCGTAAAGCGCGCAGTCAACGCCCAGAAAAAGCGGCGCACCATCCTGGCAGCATCCAAGGGTTACCGCGGACAGCGGTCACGCCTGTACCGGAAGGCCAAGGAACAGCAGCTGCATTCGCTGAACTACGCCTACCGCGACCGCCGCGCCCGCAAGGGCGAGTTCCGCAAGCTGTGGATCTCGCGCATCAACGCCGCCGCACGCGCCAACGACATCACCTACAACCGGTTGATCCAGGGCCTCAAGGCCGCAGGCGTCGAGGTGGACCGTAAGAACCTCTCCGAGATCGCCATCAGCGACCCGGCCGCGTTCACCGCGCTGGTCGAGGTGGCCAGGGCCGCGTTGCCGGAGGACGTCAACGCGCCGTCGGCCGGAGAGGCCGCCTGACGCTGACCGAACGCTCCGCCCGGGTGGCGGCAGCGATCAAACTGCACCGACACGTCGGACGCCGCCGCGCCGCACGTTTTCTCGCCGAGGGACCCAATCTCGTCGAGTCAGCGTTGCGGCGCGGAGTGGTTTCCGAGGTGTTCGCGACGGAGTCGGCGGCGGAGCGCTTCGGCGACCTGCTCGACGGCGCGCCGGTGCACCTGGTCACCGAACGCGCGGCGAAGGCGTTGTCGGACACCGTCACCCCGGTCGGACTGGTCGCGGTATGCGAGCTACCCACGGTGACCCTGGCCGACGTACTGGCCGACGGGCCGCGGCTGGTGGCGGTTCCGGTGGAGATCTCCGAGCCCGGCAACGCCGGCACGCTGATCCGCATCGCCGATGCGATGGGCGCCGATGCGGTGGTGCTCGCCGGGCACAGCGTCGACCCCTACAACGGCAAGTGCCTGCGCGCCTCGGCGGGCAGCGTCTTCACCATCCCGGTGATCTCCGATCCCGACGCGGTTGCGGTGGTGGGGGAGTTGGCCACCGCCGGGCTGCAGGTGCTGGCCACCACCGTCGACGGCGAACTCGGCCTCGACGCACCAGAACTCGACGCAGCTCTGACCGCGCCGACCGCATGGCTGTTCGGCCCCGAAGCGCACGGACTGCCCGCCGAACTGGCCGCGCTGGCCGACCACCGGGTGCACATCCCGATGCCGGGCAACGCCGAGAGCCTCAACGTCGCGTCGGCGGCGTCGATCTGCCTGTACCAGAGCGCGCGGGCGCTCGCCCGGACCCGCTAGTTCGACTTCAGCAGCCGCTCGGACACCTGCAGCATCAGCGTCCGGGGGGTGAACCGGTACCCGGTCGCGAGCAGTGAGTTCTTCCAGCCGGACACCACGGTCGGGGTGGACTTGTCCAGCGCGGACATCGCGGTGTCCACCACCTGCTTGGAGGTCTGCCTGCCGCTGGTGAGGAACTCCTCGCCGGTGCGGGCGAAGAACTCGGTCTCCGTCGCTCCGGGACACAGCGCAAGCACCCGGACACCGGTGCCCTTGCACTCCTGCCACAGCGCCTCGGTGTACGACAGCACGAACGCCTTGGTGGCGCCGTAGACGGCCATCCCGGGTGTCGGCTGGAACGCCGCGGTGGACGCCACGTTGACCACCACGCCGTGGCCGCGCTGTGTCATCGACGGCAGGAAGCGCGCGGTGAGATCGACCAGCGTGCCGCAGTTCAACTGGATCTGGGCGGCGTTCGGCTCGGGCGGCTGGCCGGCGAACGCCCCGTGCAGGCCGATGCCGGCGTTGTTGATCAGCACGTCCACCGTCCGGCCGAGCTCGCGGACCTTCGCCTCGAGTTCGGCGCCGGAGCCCGGCTCGGACAGGTCGGCCGCGACCACGTCGACCGTCAGGCCCGGATGGGCCGCCAGCAGTGTGTCGCGCAGCGCGGCGAGTTTGTCCTCCCGCCGCGCGACGAGCACCAGATCGGTTCCGCGCCGCGCCAGCTGGACGGCGAACTCCTCGCCGATGCCTCCGCTCGCGCCGGTGATCAATGCGGTGTCATTGCTGAGGTCCACCTGGCGCTCCTGCGGTCGTCGGTGGAACCAGGCTAGCCCCTGACCCCGCTGTGGGGGTCCGGCAGGAGATCTACGCCAGCAGCCCGCGCGCCACGTGGGTGATCTGCACTTCGTTGCTGCCCGCGTAGATCATCAGCGACTTCGCGTCGCGCGCCAGCTGCTCCACCCGGTACTCGGTCATGTAACCGTTGCCGCCGAACACCTGGACGGCCTCCATGGCGACGTCGGTGGCGGCCTGCGAGCAGTACCACTTGATGGCCGAGGCCTCGGCCAGTGAGATCGCCGTGCCGGTCTGCGCGGCCTCGATGACGCGGAACAGCATGTTGCGCACGTTGATCCGGGCCACCTCCATGCTCGCCAGCTTCAACTGGATGAGCTGGAACTGCCCGATCTCCTGGCCCCACAGGGTGCGGGTCTTCGCGTAGTCAACGCACAGCCGCAGGCACTCCTCGATGACGCCGAGGGCCATCGCGGCCACCCCGATGCGTTCGGCGGAGAAGTTCGACCGGGCGCTGGCGCGGCCGTCACCGTTCTCGCTGTGCTCACTCTCGCCCAGCAGCCGGTCGCGGCCGAGGCGGACGTTGTTGAAGAACAGCTCGCCGGTGCGCGAACTGTGAATGCCCATCTTGCGGAACGGCTTCGACTGGACGAAGCCCTCCATGCCGCGGTCGAGCACGAACGTCAGCACCTTGCGGTCGCGCTTGCTCACACTCGGGTCGCCCTCGTCGAGCTTGGCGTAGACGACCACCACGTCGGCGTCGGGGCCGTTGGTGATGAAGGTCTTCTGCCCGTTGAGGATGTAGTCGTCGCCGTCGCGCACCACGTAGGACTTCATGCCGCCGAACGCATCCGAACCCGAGTCGGGCTCGGTGATCGCCCATGCGCCGACCTTTTCGTAGGTGACCAGGCCGGGCAGCCAGCGCTCCTGCTGGGCCGGCGTGCCCCGGCTCATGATCGTCGGCACCGTCAGGCCCAGGCTCACGCCCATCCCCGCGACGATGCCCATGCACACCCGGCACAGTTCGCTGACCAGGACGAAACCCATGCCCGCCTGGTCGGGCCCGCCGCCGAACATGCCGCCCGAAGCGCCCCCACCGCCTCCTTCGCCGCCGCCGTCGCGCAGCCGGGCCAGCCGCTTGTCCAGCGACTCGCGTGCCATCGCGTCGATCCCGAACGCCGCGAACAACTTCCGGATGATCGGGTACGGCTCCATCTCGCCGCTCTCCAGCGCGTCGACGTGCGGCCGGATCTCCTTGTCGACGAATTCCCGCACGGCGTCGCGCACGGCGATGTCCACGTCCGACCAATCCAGCATCGCGTCAGTCTCCCAGAGGTCGTTCAGGCCGCCGTGCGGCGGGCACGGGCCGGGCGGAGACCGGCGAGTGAGAACGTGGTGTGCACCAGGGAACCGGCCCGGTCCAGGATCGTCTTGCCGCGCGGCACGTAGTGCATCGGCAGGCCGCGCCGGTCACGCGGCGGCCCCATGAACGCCGGCGCCTCGACCAGCGGCGCGTCCTCGGGCAGCCGGCCCTGCGCCCGCCGGTAGGCCGCCAGGGCGCGCGGGTGCAGCCGGATCTCGTCGGGCACCGCGACGAAGGCCAGCTCGACCAACTTGCCGAACAGCCGCAGCACCACCTCGTCGCCGGGCGTCCAGCGCATGCCGGCCTTCTCCCGGACCGCCGGGTCGAACAGGCCGGCGGCGATCCAGCGCTGACCCGCCACCATCGGCCTGAACAGCTGGTCCCACAGCGGCGTCGGCATCAGCACGAATCGCGGCTTGGGGATCCTGATGTCGAAGATGTCCAGGGTGGCCTTGTTGATCTCGAGTTCCTCGCGGCACTTCCGGTCCCAGTACTCGCAGAACTCCTCCCAGGTGTCCGGCACCGGTCGCATGCTCATGCCGTACATCGCGTACCACTGCACGTGCTCGTCGAAGAGCTGGCGCTTCTCGGCCTCGGTGAGTCCGCCGCAGAAATACTCGGCGGTCTTGATGATCAGCATGAAGAAGGTGGCGTGCGCCCAGTAGAACGTCTCGGGATTGAGGGCGTGGTAGCGGCGCCCGGCGCCGTCGATGCCCTTGATGGTGGTGTGGTAGCCCTTGATCTGTTCACCGGTGTCGGTGGCCCGCGGCCCGTCGTAGACGACGCCCATGATCGGGTAGACCGAGCGTGCGACGCGTTGCAGCGGCTCGCGCAGCAGCACCGAGTGGTCCTCGACGCCTGCACCGAGCTCGGGGTACATGTTCTGGATGGCGCCGATCCACACGCCCAGCATCCCGGTGCGCAGGTCGCCGAAGTACTTCCAGGTCAGCGACTCGGGTCCGAGCGGCGCGGGCGTCCTGGCGCGAAGGTGCCTGCGGGCGGCGACCGGGCTGCCGCCGAGATCATCGGGTGACGTGGCCATCTGTCCTCGCTGACTCCAAACCCACGGTATGTCCTCACGATAGTGCTGACAACGCCCGTTGTCGACGTTTGACGCGGGCGTCGAAGAGCCTGTGACACAGCTGCTATCGACTCGGCGCACGGCCGTGACCAGCTGCTTCGACCGTCCGGTCGGCGTGCCGCCGGGCCGGCTGACCGCGCGAGCCCGTGCGACCGTGCGCATAGTGGCCTGCCGTTTCGCCTTCGGTCGATTGCCGGTCTTCGAAACCGCCACCTAGGCTGGCGCCGTGAATGTCGAATCGTTCGAGGAACGATCCGGCCGAAACGGTGAGATGGGACAGGTGGCCGATCCCTCACCGGACGGCAATCCAGGACCGCGAGGATGGCTGCGCAGGACCAACCACAGCCCCAGTCTCATCACCTTCGTGAAACGCGCCCGTCGCGCGTTGCCGGGCGACCCGGAGTTCGGCGATCCGCTGTCGGCCGCGGGCGTGGGCGGCCCCCGCGCCGCCGCGCGGGTCGCGGACCGGTTGCTCGACCGCGACGCCGCCTCGCGGGAGGTGAGCCTCGGCGCGCTGCAGGTGTGGCAGGCGCTAACCGAACGGGTTTCGGGTAAACCGGCGAACCGTGAGGTCACGCTGGTGTTCACCGATCTCGTCGGCTTCTCGCCGTGGTCGCTGCGTGCAGGCGACGACGCGACGCTGCGGCTGCTGCGTCGTGTCGCGCAGGTCGCCGAGCCGCCACTGCTCGAGGCAGGCGGTCACATCGTCAAGCGGATGGGCGACGGCATGATGGCGGTGTTCTCCGATCCCGTCGTGGCGGTGCGCGCGACGATCACGGCGATGGAGGCGGCCAGGGCCGTCGAGGTGGACGGCTACACCCCGCGGATGCGGGCGGGCGTGCACACCGGCAGGCCCCAACGCATCGGCTCGGACTGGCTGGGGGTGGACGTCAACATCGCCGCGCGGGCGATGGATCGGGCGACCCGCGGCGGACTGGTCGTCTCGCAGACCACGCTGGAGCGGATTCCCGACGACGAATTCGACTCACTCGGTGTCACGGTCAAACGCCAGCGCAGGCCGATCTTCACCACCAAGCCGGACGGTGTCCCGTCGGATCTGTCCATGTACCGGCTGCGCAGCCGCAGGGGCCACGAACCCGCCGACGAATCGGCCGACGACTGACCGGACGACGGCGCAGCGGGCGCACCTGACGGGCGCGGAGGCGACTCCGGTGATCCCCTATGATCGCCGGGTGGCCGAGCAGCCCGATCACGTGGCCGAACCCCTGTCCGAAGAAGCGCTGACCGAGGCGGTCAGCGCTGCCCGGCACGCCTTCGGGCTCGCCGCCGACCTCGACGCGCTGGCCAGGGCCAAGACCGAACACCTCGGCGACCGCGCGCCGATCGCGCTGGCCCGCCAGGCACTGGGCGGACTGCCCAAGGCCGACCGCGCCGACGCGGGAAAGCGGGTCAACGTCGCGCGGACCGAGGCGCAGCGCAGCTACGACGAGCGTCTCGCGGTGCTGCGCGCCGAACGCGACGCCGCGGTGCTGGTCGCCGAGCGCATCGATGTGACGCTGCCCTCGACGCGGCAGCCCGTCGGCGCCCGGCACCCGATCACCATCCTGGGCGACCACATCGCCGACACCTTCGTCGCGATGGGCTGGGAACTGGCCGAGGGGCCCGAGGTCGAGACCGAGCAGTTCAACTTCGACGCGCTGAACTTCCCGCCCGACCATCCCGCGCGCAGTGAGCAGGACACGTTTCACATCGCGCCGGACGGCTCGCGTCAGGTGCTGCGCACGCACACCTCGCCGGTGCAGGTCCGGGCGCTGCTGGAACGCGAGCTCCCGGTGTACATCATCTCGATCGGCCGCACCTTCCGTACCGACGAGCTGGATTCCACCCACACCCCGGTCTTCCATCAGGTCGAGGGAATGGCGGTGGACAAGGGGCTGACGATGGCGCACCTGCGCGGCAGCCTCGACGCGTTCGCCAGGGCGCTGTTCGGGCCGCAGGGCCGCACCCGGTTCCGGCCGCACTTCTTCCCGTTCACCGAACCCTCCGGTGAGGTGGACGTGTGGTTCGAGGGCAAGAAGGGCGGCGCCGGCTGGGTGGAGTGGGGCGGCTGCGGCATGATGAACCCGAACGTGCTGCGCGCCTGCGGGATCGACCCCGAGGTCTACTCCGGTTTCGCCTTCGGCATGGGGCTCGAGCGCACCCTGCAGTTCCGCAACGGCATTCCCGACATGCGCGACATGGTCGAGGGTGACGTCCGGTTCTCCCTGCCGTTCGGGGTCGGCGTCTGATGCGCATCCCGTACAGCTGGCTGCGTGAGGTCGTCCGCGCCGGCGCCCCGGACTGGGACGCCTCGCCGGAGGAGCTCGAGCAGACGTTCATCCGGATCGGTCACGAGGTCGAGGGGATCATCCCGGTCGGACCGGTGACGGGTCCGCTCACCGTCGGCCGTATCGCCGAGATCGAGGAGCTCACCGAGTTCAAGAAGCCGATCCGGGCCGTCAAGGTCGACGTCGGTGAGCCGGAGCTGCGCGACATCGTCTGCGGCGCCACCAATTTCGCCGTCGACGACCTCGTCGTGGTGGCGCTGCCCGGCACGGTGCTGCCCGGTGACTTCAGCATCGCCACCCGAAAGACCTACGGCCGGACGTCGGACGGCATGATCTGCTCGACCGCCGAACTGCGGCTCGGCGCCGACCAGGCCGGCATCCTGGTGCTGCCGCCGGGTACGGCGGCGCCCGGAACCAACGCCGTCGAGCTGCTCGGCCTCGACGACGTGGTGTTCGACCTGGCGATCACACCCGACCGCGGCTACTGCCTGTCGATCCGGGGGATGGCCCGCGAGATCGCCTGCGCCCACGACCTGGCCTACGCCGATCCCGCCGACGTGCCCGCGCTGCCCGTCGAGGGTGAGGCGTGGCCGCTGACCGTCCAGCCCGGCACCGGCGTGGTGCGTTTCGGTCTGCGTCCGGTCACCGGCATCGACCCGGCGGCGGTGTCGCCGTGGTGGCTGCAGCGCCGGCTGATCCTCTGTGGAATCAGGGCCATCTCGCCCGCGGTCGACGTCACCAACTACGTAATGCTCGAACTGGGCCATCCCATGCACGCCCATGACCGCAGCCTGATCAACGGCGGCCTCGAGGTCCGGGTGGCCGGCGCGGGGGAGACGGTGGTCACCCTCGACGACGTGAAGCGCACCCTCGCTGCGGGTGACGTGCTGATCGTCGACGACGCGGCGACCGCTGCGATCGGCGGCGTGATGGGTGCGGGCACCACCGAGGTCCGCGACACGACCACCGACGTGCTGCTCGAGGCCGCGGTGTGGGACCCGGCCGCGGTGTCGCGGACCCAGCGCCGGCTGCGGCTGGCCAGCGAGGCCGGCCGACGCTACGAACGGTCGGTCGATCCGGCGATCTCCGTCGCGGCGCTCGACCGGTGCGCCGCGCTGCTGGCCGAGATCGCGCACGGCACAGTCGAACCCAAGTTGACCGACTGGCGGGGTGATCCGCCGCGTGAAGACTGGGCCCAGCCCGCGGTGAGCATGGCGGTGGACCTGCCCGATCGCATCGCCGGTGTCGACTACGCCGAGGGCACCACACGGCGCAGGCTCACCCAGGTGGGCGCCGACGTGACCGTCGACGGCGATCGGCTCACCGCGATCCCGCCGAGCTGGCGGCCCGACCTGCGGGAACCGGCCGACCTCGTCGAGGAGGTGCTGCGGCTGGAGGGTCTGGAGGCGATCCCCTCGGTGCTGCCTGCTGCGCCGCCCGGCCGCGGCCTGACGCCGATCCAGAAGCGGCGCCGGGCGGTCGGCACATCGCTCGCGCTCGCTGGATTCGTCGAGATCCTGCCGTCGCCGTTCCTACCCGCCGGGGTGTTCGACCAGTGGGGGCTGCCCGCCGACGATCCGCGGCGGCGCACCACCGAGGTGCTCAACCCCCTGGAGACGGACCGGCCGCACCTGGCCACCACCCTGCTGCCTGCGCTACTGGAGACGTTGAGCCGCAACGTCTCCCGCGGCGCGGTCGATGTCGGGCTGTTCGCCGTCGCCCAGGTGGTGGAGCCGACGGAGAACACCCGTGCGGTCGACCGCATCCCCACCGACCGGCGGCCCACCGCCGAGGAGATCGCGGTGCTCGACGCGTCGCTGCCCCGTCAGCCCGAGCACGTCGCCGTGGTGCTGGCCGGATTGCGGGAACCTGCGGGCCCGTGGGGTCCCGGCAGGCCGGTCGAGGCGGCCGACGCGTTCGAGGCGGTGCGGGCCATCGGACGGGCCGCCGGTGTGGAGTTCGCGCTGCGGTCCGGTGAGCGACTGCCCTGGCATCCGGGCCGGTGTGCCGAGATCCTGGTCGGTGACAGCAGCGAGGGCGTGGTCATCGGCCACGCCGGTCAGTTGCATCCCGCGGTGATCGAGCGGACCGGCCTGCCCAAGGGGACCTGCGCGGTCGAACTCGATCTCGACGCCGTGCCGATCGTGGAATCGCTACCCGCCCCGTTGGTGTCGCCGTTCCCCGCGGTGTTCCAGGATGTCAGTCTGATCGTCGGAGAGGACGTCGCGGCGCAGAGTGTGGTGGCGGCGGTACGCGCCGGCGGGGGCCCACTGCTGGAGGACGTCCGGTTGTTCGACGTCTACACCGGCCCGCAGGTCGGCGAGGGCCGCAAGTCGCTGGCGCTGGCCCTGCGATTCCGCGCCACCGACCGCACGCTCACCGAGGACGAGGCCAGCGCGGCCCGCGACGCCGCCGTGGCGGTGGCCGCCGAAAGGGTCGGCGCGGTGCAACGCCGCTGAGTCCCTAGGCCTGTTGATCGGCGAGATCGAATTCCGCTGCGACGGCGGCGATGTGGTGGCGCCGCCTGAATTCCTCTGCGGCAACGGCGTCGCCTCGACGTCGGGCGATGAGTGCGCTCAGCCGTAGCCGCGGCAGCTCGTCGAGAATGAGCCCGCTGTCGGCGCCGGCGGCGGCGAGCCGGTCTACGGCGGCCGCAGACTCCGCGAGGTCGTCCGCGTCGCCCCGTGCCAACAGTGATTCGACCAGGACGGTGGTCGCGATGCCCCTGGAGAGCACTTCGCCATTGGTGGCCATCCTGGCGATCGCGTCCCGGGCGAGGTCGATCGCCCCGTCGACATCGCCGTGCGTTGCTCGGTACCTCGCCTTCGCCGGGTCGATCAGCGTCGCGGCGTTCATCGTGAACCGGCGGCGCAGGGTGGTGTCGTGTGCCTGCTCGAGAAGGTCGATGCCCTCCTGGCCCGGATCGTTTCCGTACACGAGCACCAGACCCCTTCCGGTGCGGGCCAGGGTCAGCGAGTGCTCGTCGCCGGCCTGCTCGGCGACCCGCAACGCGTCGGCCGTCTCGCACCTCGCCTGCTCGTCGACCCGGCGGGCGCCCGCCGGAACAGCCAGGATGTACTTGTACAGGATGCTGCTGACGCGGCTCGTCGGATCGAGACCGCGGGCCATCGCGACCCCGGCGTCACCATCGGCACGCCAACCCTTCACGCCGAGGCACAACCGGTACAGGCCCCGCATGCGGGTCGCGCCGGCCAACGGCGAGGCGAACAGGACTCTGCCTCTGGCCAGGTCGCCGTCCGCCAGGTCGATGACCCGCTGTACGAGGTGCAGCGCTTCGCCGAGTTCGCCGACTTCGGACTTCGCGTACGCCACGGCCAGCAGCAGGGCGCAGCGCAGGGTCGGTTCGTCGATCAGCTCCAGCAGCGTCATCAGCTCGCCGACGAGATCCATCGCCTCGCGGTGCCGATGTTGTCCGCTCATCGCCATGACGACGCCCGCCGTCGCGATCGCCAGTGATCGTCGGTCACCGGACTTCTCGCACAACCGCCGCAGCTGGTCGTATCCCGTCGTGGCGATGTCCCCGCCGGTCTTCCACACCTCGCTGCACAGTCTGGTCAGAACCCCCGTCTCGAGCAGAGTTCGGTCCGGATCCGCCACGGGCAGATGAGTCGCCGCCTCGCGCGCCCGCTGCCAGCGCGCCCACGCGGCGATGCGGTCGCGCTCGTTGAGCCAGCTGCCGGCGCGCATGTGCCAGTGGAAGGCCTGGCGAAGGTCGCCCGCCCGGTGCAGATGGTCGGCGATCAGCGCGGCATTCTGCTCCACCGCATCGGCGTCCGCTGCCTCGATGGCGGCGGCGACTCGGCGATGCTTCTCCGCCCGCGCGGCTTTCAATTGTGATTCGTAGGCCACTGCTCGAAGGAGCGGATGCCGGAACACGTACGCCGTTGGCGGGGAGGGAACGGCCTCGATCATTTCTGCGTCGCTGAGATCGGCAAGCGCCAGGGATATGCCATCGACGTCGTGCAGCACCGCTTCGAGAAGATCGGTGCTGAAGCGCATGCCGATGACTGCACCCGTGTAGAGCACCGACTTGCACGAGGGCCCGAGCCGATCGATACGGGCGGCGAGCGTGGCATGCAGCGTGGGCGGCACGGTGATGTCCGCGGCTTCGTCAGCGCAGCGGTACAGTCCACGCAGGCCGGCGAGGACGCCACGCTCTGCGAGATCACGCACTGTCTCGGTGATGAAAAAGGGGTTTCCCGAACATCTCCCGACGATCCGGTCGGCCAGCAGCTTCACGGATGGGTCAGATCCCAGTAATTCGGTGACCAACGTCGCCGCGTCCGGCTCGGTCAGCGGAGTGAGCACCACGCTGTGCGCGGCAGGCGTCTGCGCCAAGGCTCCGCGGTAGTCCGGGCGGTAGGTGATCAGCAGCAACGAGCGCGTCCGAGGCAGCACCTCGACGAGTTCGGCGAGTATCGCCTCACTCGCCTCATCGATCCAGTGGGCGTCCTCGACGACGAAGAGCGTTGAGGTGCTTTGCTCCAGTAGCCGTCTCGCCAGAGAGGTCAAGCGACGTCGCCTTGCCTCGGGGGAGATCTCGGGGGCAGCGGCCGACGGATCGCCGATTCCGAGCAGGTCTTCCAGGAGGAGCAGGTCGTCGACGTCGTCGACCGCCATCTCCGAGCGCACACGCGCGCGGGCAACCTCGGGTGGCACCCCGGTGACCGCGAACACCGCCCGGAGAAGGCGTCTCATCGCGCGGTAGGGCACGCCGCGGGTATGGGATTCGCAGAACGTCGTATAGGAGGGGACGCCGCGCTGCGCGGCCAGTCGGCGGGTTTCGTCGACGAGACGGCTCTTCCCGATGCCCGCAGGCCCGACGAGTCGTACCGTCGATCCACCGGCGTTCCGGCACCTATCGATGTGCGTCACCACGGTGGAGAGCTCCGGCAACCGTCCGACCAACGCAGGGTCGCGCCGTGCGCGGTGGTGGGGGTTCTCCGTCGCGATCCGATGGAGTAGGCGCGCCGGCACCGGGGTTTCTCGGCCTTTCACGGTCACCGCGTCAAGCGGGCCGAGTGCGGCGACGTCCTCGACGAGACGGGCCGTCGTCGCACTGAGCATCACGCCGTCGGCCGGCGCCGCAGATTCCATCCGCTGCGCCAGACCGACCTGTTCCCCGATTGTGGTGTAGCCCAGTGCTCCTGAGCCGATTTCGCCTGCGACCACCTCACCGGAGTTGAGTCCGATACGCACCTGGAACACGATGCCGTCACGCTCCTGCAGATCCACGGCGAGTGCGCGTGCCTCGTCACGGATCCGCAACGCGGCAAGGCAGGCGAGAAGTGCGTGATCCTCCAGAGCGTTCGGTACACCGAACACCGCCATCAGCCCGTCGCCGGTGAACTGGTTGACGACGCCGCCGTAGCCGTTGACCACGCCCGCCGATCGGCGGATCAGGGCGGCCATGATCTCGCTCAGCCGCTCCGCGCCGACCGCTGCGGCGATGTCCATCGATCGCACCACGTCGGCGAACATGACTGTCACGTGCTTGTACTCGGCGTCACCGGCGCCGGGCGCCCGTGCTCCGCAACCGTCGCAGAATCGGGCGCTCTCGCGCAGCAGCAGGCCGCAGGCTCGGCAGGATCGCGGCACCATCAGACCCTCCGGAGAAAGGGGACGATCTTCACCCTAGGTGCAGGCCTACGAGGTTCGGTGGTTTCGGGCGAACTGGCGATCGGGCGGTTCGGCAGAGATCGCCGGGCAGGAACGTCTCTGCGAGGGCACCCGTATCAGGCCACCAGCAGGCGCGCCGGGCTGCGGCCCAGCACCTGACGCCACGGGATCTCCGCCGGCGCCTCCGACAGCCGTAGCCGCGGGTCAACGGCGAGAACCGATCCACGCACTCGTGCATGGTCAGCCTCGCCAGCGCCGTACCGAGGCAGTAGTGCACCCCGGCTCCGAAGTTCACCAGCTTTGGCGGTCCGGCCGGGACGAAGGTCGGCGGCCCGCAATGGACAGAAGAGGGAGGGACCGCTTGACGACTCAAGAGATGGCCGACCGGGCGTCGCGAGCGGGAACGTCACGACGATTTCGGCCCGAAAACGTCGTGACGTTCACACTCGCGCGGCGACCCGAGCCGCTACGCCACCGGGTTGGTCAGGTCGGCCAGTCCGTCGCCGAGCTCGCAGCGCACCACGTCGCCCGCCTCGATACCGACCGCGCCGGGCGTGCCGGTCGACAGGATGTCGCCCGGGTAGAACGGCATCACCTGGCTGTGGAAGCTGAGCAGTTCGGCGGGGGAGAACGTCATCCCCGAGACGGTGTCCTTGCGGTGCACCGCACCGTTGTGAATCGTGGCGACGCGCAGGTCCTCCAGTGGCCCATGGGCGAGCAGCTCGTCCATGGTGATGAGGTCGGGGCCGAAGGCGAAGAAGCTCGGGTAGTTCTTCACCCGGGTCAGATAGCGCGGATTCTCCAGCAGCACCGCCTCGGCGGTCTGGTCGAGCACCGGCACCACGCCCGCCACGTAGGACAGCGCCTCCTCGACGCCCACCTGGTAGCACGTCCGCCCGATCACCAGTCCGAGTTCCGCCTCCGAGGTCACCTTGCCGATCCCGGGCGGCACGACGATGGGCTCTCCCGGACCGACGATGGTGTGGTCGCCCTTGATGAACGACGCCGGCGACGTGCGCGGGGCCTGCTCGCCCAGATCGCCGGCGTGTGCGCCGTAGTTCAGCCCGATGCCGAGGATCTTGCGGGGGCGTGTCCACGGCGCGAGCACCGGCGCGGCCGGGTCGGCACATGCGTCGTCCGAAATCCCGGCGGCCACGGCGGCGGCGAGTGCGTCCAGCGCGTCGGCCTCGAGCAGTGCCATCAGGTCGCCGGGCGCGCCGGGCAGCACGCGGTCCACCCGGGCCAGGCGCCCGTCGGCGAGTGCGACGCAGGCGGTGGGTCGGTCGTCGAGTCGAACGGTACGGAGGCGCAACGGAACTCCCTCGGACGAAGTGTTGGGTAGGTCAGACGACGCTGCGGATCAGCCCGCCGTCGACGCGGATCACCGTGCCGGTGATGTAGGAGGCGCGGTCGCTGCACAGGAACGCCGCCACGTCGGCGTACTCGTCGGGCCTGCCGTACCGGCCGAGCGCCGTGGTGGCGGCACTGTCGCGTGCGACGTCCTCGACGCTGCGGTCCTCGCGGGCGGCCCGGCGTTCGTCGAGGAACTGGGTGCGGTCGGTGGCGATCCGGCCCGGCACGATCACATTCGAGGTGATGCCGTCGCGCCCGACCTCGTCGGCGAGGGTCTTCGACCAGGCGTGCAGGCTCGCGCGCAGCGTGTTGGACAGCCCCAGGTTCGGGATCGGGCTCAGCGCGCCCGACGACGTCGAGGTCAGGATGCGGCCCCAGCCGCGTTCCCGCATGCCCGGCACCACCCGGTCGGTCAGCGCGATGACGGACAGCACCATCTTCTCGAAGCTGTCCCGCCACGTGGCGTCGTCCTGGCCGGCGACCGGGGTGGGCGGCGGTCCGCCGGTGTTGTTGACCAGGATGTCGACCGGCCCGAGGGTGCGTTCCACCTCGGCCACGGTGGGCTCCCTCCGGTCGGCGTCGCCGAGGTCCCACACCAGGGGCAGCGCCTTGACGCCGGCCTCCTCGATCCTCGCGGCGGTGGCGGCAAGGGCTTCTTCGGAACGACCGGTGACCGCGACGTTCGCGCCCTCCTGGGCGAGACGGACGGCGATCGCGCCGCCCAGCCCGCCGCTGCCGCCGAGCACCAGGGCAGTGCGTCCGGTGATGCCGAGATCCATGTCGAATTCCCTTCAGCGAGGCGCGGATTGGATTACGGGCACGCTGCTCAGCTGCTGTTCCAGCAGCGGCACCAGCGATGCGGGCAGGGGTGTGGCGGGTGGCCGGACGCGTGCACAGGCGATGACACCGCGCCGGCGCAGCAGTTCCTTGCGGATCGCCAGGCCGACGCGCAGCTGCCCCTCGAAGTTGGCCAGCGGCAACCACGGCGCCCATGCCTCCCGGGCGGCGTGGAATCCGCCGTCGCGCTGGGCGCGCAACACCGCCGCCAGCGCGGCGGGATGGCTGAAGCCGGTCATGGCGCCTGCCGATCCGGCGGCCAGTTCGTCGAGCAGTCCGACACCGCCGAGCCCGCCGAACACCGGCACGTCGAGCCGGGGCGCCAGGTGGGCGATCGCGACCGACGTGGGCGGCGTCTCGGATTTCACGCCGACCGCGAAGGGGCACGCCCGCACCAGCTCCAACACCTGCTCGTCGGTCACACGGATACCCGACACGACGGGGTAGTCCTGCACCAGCACGCCGATCCCGGTGCCGTCGTACAGCCGGCGCATGGCGTCGGCAGCCACGGCGGGGTCGGCGTCGCCGATCTGGGCCATCAGCGCCACCGGCGGCCGGGGCACCGCCCCGAGCAGCCGCTGCGCCTGCGTGACCACGGCGTCGGGGTCACGTTCGGAGAGCCCCAGCACGTACGGCAGGTCGGTGGCCGCCGCGACGGTCTGCGCGACGGCGTCGGCCTCGTCAGGTCGCAGCGATGCCGCCTCGCCGAAGACGCCGAGCGCGACCAGGCCGCCGCAGCCGTCTTCGGCGAACGACGCGACCTCGTTGCGCAGCGATTCCAGGTCGATGTCGAGCTGGTCGTCGAACGGGGTGGCCAGCACTCCCCAGAGGCCGCCGGCGATGACGTCGGTCACGGGCGACCCTCGAGGGTGGAGACGACGTGCTCGGCGATGGCGAGCGCGGAGGTGGCCGCGGGCGAGGGCGCGTTGCGTAGCACCACGATGCGGTCGCGGATGCTGATCCGGAAGTCGTCGACGAGTCCGCCGTCGGCGTCGAGTGCCTGCGCGCGGATCCCCGCCCGGCCCGGGACGACGTCGTCGTCGCCGAGTTCGGGGACGTAGGCCCGGGCGGCCGCGACGAACCGCCGCTTGCTCAGCGAGCCGTACATCTCGCGGATGCCGGTGCGCCAGTGCTGCCGGGCGAACCGCCAGAACGCCGGGGTGCGGGCCACGCCCGCGAGGTCGGCGGGGGACACGTTGTGCCACGTGTAGCCCTCGCGGGCCAGCGCGAGCACCGCGTTTGGACCGATCAGCACCTCACCGTCGACCCGCGGCGTGACGTGCACGCCGAGGAACGGGTAGCGAGGGTCGGGCACCGGATACACCAGGCCGTTGACCAGCCCGCGGCGCTCCGGCTTGAGTGCGTAGTACTCGCCGCGGAACGGCATGATCACCGGATCGGGTCCGTCGCCGGCCATCTCGGCCAACCGGTCGCTCTGCAGGCCGCCGCAGGCGACCACCTGATCGAAGGCGCTGCGGTCGGTTCCGCCTGCGGTCCGCGTGGTCAGCACCACCTCGGCTCCCTGGACCTGCATCCCGGTGACCTCGTGGCCCAGCAGGATCTTCGCGCCCGCGGCGACGGCGTCGGCGGCGAGCGCCTGGGTCACCTCGGCGAAGTTCACGATCGACGTCGACGGCGAGTGCAGTGCGGCGACGCCGCGGACATGCGGTTCGAGTTCGCGCAGTTCGCCGGGTCCGATGATCCGGATCCCCGGCACGCCGTTGGCGCGGGCGCGGTCCTCGATGTCGGACAGCCGGGCCCGTTCCGCCTCGTCGAGCGCGACGAGCACCTTGCCGCAGGCGATCCGGCGGATCCCGCGCTCGGCGCAGTAGTCCTCGAGCAGGCGCACCCCGCGTCGGCACAGCAGCGCCTTCTGCGAGCCCGGCTGGTAGTACAGCCCCGCATGGACGACGCCGCTGTTGCGTCCGGTCTGGTGCGACGCGAGGCGATCCTCCTTGTCGAACACCGTGACCTCGGCGTCAGGCCTGCGGGCCAGGATCTCGCGGGCGACGGCGGCACCGACGATGCCGCCGCCGATCACGGCCATCCGTTGGGTCATCGGCATCCTCCCGAGGGTGCGTAGCCGGCGAAGACCTCGTCCTGGTCGGCGGTCCGGTCGGCGTCGAGGTCCACGATCGGCGCGAACCTGCGCCACAGCGACTCCGACCCGACGGCGATCACGATATCGGCGTCTGCGCACCCGAACACCCCGTACGGCGCGATGGACGGATGGCGGTTGCCGGTGAGCACCGGCTCCACCCCGGCGGCCAGCCGGCCGACGCCGTGTAAGACGTGCACCCCGACCAGCGCTGGCGCCAGGCCTCCGGCTGGGGTGACGGCCGGGCCGTCTAGGGATGCTTGCCGAGCGAAGTATCTGCGGCATGCCGCATTGGTTCGAACTTCGAATCCTGCTCCAGCAGAACGGCATTCGCGCCCACTCTTCGCCCACTCAAGAACTATTGACGTTTGCGGTAATTCAGGCGTAGCGTCCCGCGAATCTGGGTGAGGAGCGGGCCATGCCGGATGTGGACGTCTGTGTGGTGGGTGCCGGGTTCGCCGGTCTGACGGCGGCACGCCGCCTCGAACAGGCGGGTCACTCGGTGGCGGTGCTCGAGGCGCGCAACCGGATCGGTGGCCGCACCTTCACCGAGCAACGCGACGACGGAAGTTACCTCGACCACGGCGGCACCTGGGTCGGTCCCGGCCAGGACCGGGTGTACGCGCTGATGAAGGAGTTCGGCGTCCCAGCCTTCAAGCAGTTCGTCGACGGCGAGGCGATGATGATCGTCGACGGCAGGCAGTACCGCTACAGCGGAACCATTCCGTGGAACATGAACCCGTTGGTGTCGGTCAATCTCGGTGCGGCCTTCCTCGAACTGAGGCGTATGTGCCGAGCCGTTCCGGTGCACGCGCCGTGGTCGGCGCCGAAGGCCGACAGGTGGGACCGCACGACGTTGGCGCAGTGGCTCGACCGCACGGTGCCGATGCGCCAGGCCCGGCAACTGCTGGAGATGGCGCTCGCCGGCACCTACACCTCGGCGGCGTCGGAGATCTCGATGCTGTTCGTCGTCGCTCAATTGGCCTCCGCGGGCGGCCCCGACTTCGTCCTCGGGGTCCAGAACGGGGCCGAGGACGCCCGCCCGGTCGGCGGCATGGGTGCCATCTACCGCGCGGTCGCCGCCGAAGTCGCCGGCGACATCCATCTCGAGCAGCCGGTCCGCTCGATCCGGCAGGATGCCGACGGTGTGACGGTCCGTTCCGACGGGTCGTCGGTGCGGGCGAAGCGGGTGATCGTCACGGTGCCGCTGGCCATCGCGAGCCACATCGACTACGAGCCGATGCTGCCCATCGACCGGTCGTTGCTGCACCAGCGGATGCCGACAGGCGCAGTGCTGAAGACCCATGTCGTCTACGACGAGCCCTTCTGGCGCGACGACGGGCTCACCGGCCAGTCCGCCGCGCCCGGTACCGCCGCCCCGGTGACTCTGGACGCGTGCTCGCACGAGGGCAGGCCCGGAGTGATGTGCGTGATCGCCGAGGGTTCGCACGCCCGGCAGCTGTGCCGGATGTCCGTCGCCGACCGCCGGTCGGCCGTGCTGGAGGCGCTGACCGCGAGATTCGGGCGCAGAGCCGATGCGCCCATCGACTACACCGAACAGAACTGGACGGTGGAGCGGTACTCCGGCGGCGGCATGATCAGCCATGCGCCGCCCGGGGTCCTGACGGAGTTCGGCCATGCGTTGCGCGAACCCTGCGGCCGGATCCACTGGGCGGGCACCGAGTCGGCCGATGTGATGATGGGTTTCGTCGACGGCGCCGTCCGTTCCGGAGAGCGGGCCGCCCATGAGGCCATCACGGGTCTGAGCGGTACGCTGCCCTCCGCGCCGCCGCTGGCAATGGCATAGCCCTCAGAATTGGTTTGCATTCGACTGCATAACCATGCATGCTTCGTGCATGACTTCTGTGGCGGTCGCCGGGGCCAGCGGGTACGCCGGCGGGGAGATCCTGCGCCTGTTGCTCGGGCACCCGGCCTACGCCGACGGCCGGCTCACCATCGGTGCGCTGACCGCGGCGGCCAGCGCCGGCACCAGCCTGGCCGAACACCATCCGCATCTGCTGCCGCTGTCCGGCCGGGTGCTCGAGGAGACCTCGGCCGAGGTGCTCGCCGGCCATGACGTCGTCTTCCTCGGCCTGCCGCACGGCCACTCCGCCGCCCTGGCCGACGAACTCGGCGACGACACGCTGATCGTCGACTGCGGCGCCGACTTCCGGCTCACCGACGCCGACGACTGGGTCCGGTTCTACGGCTCCGCCCACGCGGGCAGCTGGCCCTACGGGCTGCCCGAACTGCCCGGAGGGCGTGACCGGCTGCGCGGCGCACGGCGCATCGCCGTCCCCGGCTGCTATCCGACCGCGGCGCTGCTCGCCCTGCTGCCCGCCGTCGCCGCCGATCTCGTGGACCCCGCCGTCACCGTCGTCGCCGTCAGCGGCACATCGGGCGCGGGCCGGGCGGCCAAGACCGACCTGCTCGGCGCCGAGGTCATCGGCTCGGCGCGCGCCTACAACGTCGGCGGCAGGCACCGGCACACGCCCGAGATCGCCCAGGGTCTGCGAGCCGTCACCGACAGGGACGTCACGGTGTCCTTCACCCCTGTGTTGATCCCCACCTCGCGCGGAATCCTGGCCACCTGCACCGCGCGTACCGACGCGCCGCTGTCCGAATTGCGCGCGGCATACGAGAAGGCCTACGACGGGGAGCCGTTCGTGCACCTGCTGCCCGAGGGCCGGCTGCCCACCACCGGCTCGGTGATCGGCAGCAACGCCGCGCAGCTGGCCGTCGCGGTCGACGAGGACGCGCACACCTTCATCGCCATCGCCGCCATCGACAATCTGGTCAAGGGGACCGCCGGCGCCGCGGTGCAGTCGATGAACCTCGCGCTGGGCTGGCCCGAGACGGAGGGCCTGTCGATCGTGGGGGTGGCGCCGTGACCACGAACGACACCACGACCACGAACGACACCACGACGCGGCTGCTGCGCACCCAGGGCATCACCGCGCCCGCCGGCTTCCGTGCCACCGGCATCGCCGCGGGCATCAAGGCGTCCGGCGCACCGGATCTGGCGCTGGTGTTCAACGAAGGCCCCGACCACGCGGCCGCGGGTGTGTTCACCCGCAACCAGGTCAAGGCCGCGCCCGTGCTGTGGACCCGCCAGGTGCTCACCACCGGCCGGGTGCGCGCGGTCGTGCTCAACTCCGGCGGCGCCAATGCGTGCACCGGCCCGCTGGGCTTCCAGGACAGCCACGCCACCGCAGAAGCCGTCGCGGCGGCGCTCTCGGACTGGGGTACCGAGACCGGCGCCATCGAGGTCGCCGTGTGCTCCACCGGCCTGATCGGCGACCGCCTGCCGATGGACCGGGTGCTCGCCGGCGTCACCGAGGCGGTGCACGAACTCGCGGGCGGTCTGAGCGGGGGCGAGGACGCGGCGCGCGCCATCATGACCACCGACACGGTGCCCAAACAGGTGGCACTGCACCACCCCGACACGTGGACCGTAGGCGGGATGGCCAAGGGCGCAGGCATGCTGGCGCCGTCGCTGGCCACCATGCTGTGCGTGCTGACCACCGATGCGGTGGCCAGTTCCGACGCCCTGCGCGACGCACTGCACCGCGCCGCCGCGCTGACCTTCGACCGGCTCGACGTCGACGGCAGCTGTTCCACCAACGACACCGTCCTGCTGCTCGCCTCGGGAGCCAGTGAGATCACGCCGACACAGGACGAACTCGACGACGCCGTGCTGCGGGTGTGCGACGACCTGTGCGCGCAGCTGCAGGCCGACGCCGAAGGGGTGACCAAGCGGGTGGCGGTCACCGTCACCGGCGCGCCCACCGAGGCCGACGCGCTGACCGCGGCACGGCTGGTCGCCCGCGACAGCCTGGTCAAGACCGCGTTGTTCGGGTCCGACCCGAACTGGGGCCGGGTGCTCGCTGCGGTGGGCATGGTGCCGTTCGTCATCGACCCGGATCGGATCACGGTGTCCTTCAACGGTTTTCCGACGTGCGTCGACGGGGCCGGTGCGCCCGGCGCCCGCGACGTCGATCTGTCCGGCGAGGAGATCGACGTCGTCATCGACCTCGCTCTGGGTGGCGGCGCCGCCACGGTGCGCACCACGGACCTGTCGCACGGCTACGTCGAAGAGAATTCGGCCTACAGCTCATGACCACTCCTGACGTCGTCACGCTGAAGACGCCTGTGAAGGCACGGGTGCTGGCCGACGCGCTGCCGTGGCTCAAGCAACTGCACGGCAAGATCGTCGTGGTCAAGTACGGCGGCAACGCCATGACCGACGACGTGCTCAAGGCGGCGTTCGCGGCGGACATGGTGTTCCTGCGCAACTGCGGCATCCACCCGGTGGTGGTGCACGGCGGCGGACCGCAGATCAGTGCCATGCTGAAACGGCTCGGCGTTCCAGGCGATTTCAAGGGTGGCTTCCGGGTGACCACCCCCGAGGTGCTCGACATCGCGCGGATGGTGCTGTTCGGCCAGGTGGGTCGTGAACTGGTCGGGCTGATCAACGCGCACGGTCCCTACGCGGTCGGCATCACCGGCGAGGACGCCCACCTGTTCACCGCGGTGCGGCGCAGCGTGCTCGTCGACGGTGTCGACACCGACATCGGCCTGGTCGGCGACGTCGACAAGGTCAGCACCGACGCGGTGCTCGACCTGATCGGCGCCGGACGCATTCCCGTGGTGTCGACCATCGCACCCGACGTCGACGGCGTGGTGCACAACATCAACGCCGACACCGCCGCCGCGGCACTGGCCGAGGCGCTGCACGCCGAGAAGCTGCTGATGCTCACCGATGTCGAGGGCCTCTACACCGACTGGCCCAACCGCGACTCGCTGGTCTCCGAGATCGACGCCGCGTCACTCACCCAGCTGCTGCCGAGGCTGGAGGCCGGGATGGTGCCCAAGATCGAGGCCTGTCTGCGCGCCGTCGCCGGCGGCGTGCCCAGCGCGCACGTCATCGACGGCCGTGTGGAGCACTGCGTGCTGGGCGAGTTGTTCACCGACGAGGGGACGGGCACGAAGGTGGTACCGGCATGAGCGAATTGACGCTGCAGGAGCGGTGGTCCGCCGTCATGATGGACAACTACGGCACCCCGCCGCTGGCGCTCGTCAGCGGCGACGGCGCGGTGGTCACCGATGCCGACGGCAAGTCCTACGTCGACCTGCTCGGCGGTATCGCGGTCAACGTGCTCGGACACCGCCATCCCGCGGTCATCGAGGCCGTCACCCGCCAGCTCGCCACGCTCGGACACACGTCGAACCTGTATGCCACCGAACCCGGCATCGCCTTGGCCGAGGAACTGGTGCGGCTGCTCGGCGCGCCGGCGCGGGTGTTCTTCTGCAACTCCGGCACCGAGGCCAACGAGGTCGCGTTCAAGATGACGCGGCTGACCGGACGCACCAAGATCGTTGCCGCACAGGGTGCTTTCCACGGTCGGACGATGGGCTCGCTCGCGCTGACCGGCCAGCCGAGCAAGCAGGCGCCGTTCGCGCCGCTGCCGGGCGACGTGACCCATGTCCGGTACGGCGACATCGACGAGCTCGCCGCGGCGATCGACGACGACACCGCGGCGGTGTTCCTCGAGCCGATCATGGGGGAGGGCGGCGTCGTCGACCCCGGACCGCAATACCTCACCGCGGCGCGTGATCTCACCCATCAGCACGGCGCACTGCTGGTGCTCGACGAGGTGCAGACCGGGATGGGCCGCACCGGGACGTTCTTCGCCCACCAGCGCGACGGTGTCACTCCCGACATCGTCACCCTCGCCAAGGGACTCGGCGGCGGGCTGCCCATCGGCGCCTGCCTGGCGGTCGGGGCGGCGGGCGACCTGCTCACCCCCGGCCTGCACGGCAGCACCTTCGGCGGTAACCCGGTGTGCACCGCCGCGGCGCTGGCGGTGCTGAAGGCTCTCGCCGACGAACACCTCGTCGAACGTGCCGGCCAGCTCGGCAAGACGCTGCACGACGGCATCGGGTCGCTGAATCACCCGCTGGTCGACCATGTCCGGGGCCGCGGGCTGCTGTGCGGCATCGCGCTCACCGCACCCGCGGGCAAGGCGGTCGAGGCCGCGGCACGTGACGCCGGCTTCCTGGTCAACGCCGCCGCGCCCGACGTGATCCGGCTCGCGCCGCCGCTGGTCATCACCGACGCGCAGATCGAACAGTTCCTCACCGCACTCCCCGCGGTGCTCGACACGGGTGCGGAGGCGACGAGATGACCCGGCACTTCCTGCGTGACGACGACCTGACCCCCGACGAGCAGGCCGAGGTGCTGACCCTGGCCGCCGAGCTCAAGAAGGACCCGATGTCGCGGCGCCCGCTCGAGGGTCCGCGCGGCGTGGCGGTGATCTTCGACAAGAACTCGACCAGGACACGGTTCTCGTTCGAGGTGGGCGTCGCGCAGCTCGGCGGCCACGCGGTGGTCGTCGACGGGCGAAGCACCCAGCTGGGCCGCGAGGAGACCCTCGAGGACACCGGAAAAGTGCTGTCGCGCTATGTCGATGCCATCGTCTGGCGCACCTTCGCCCAGGAGCGGCTGACCGCGATGGCCGCGGGCGCCGACGTGCCGGTGGTCAACGCGCTGTCCGACGAGTTCCATCCGTGCCAGGTGCTCGCCGATCTGCAGACCCTCGCCGAGCGCCGCGGATCGCTTCCGGGGCTGCGGATGTCCTACTTCGGTGACGGCGCCAACAACATGGCGCACTCGTTGATGCTGGGCGGAGTGACCGCGGGCATGCACGTCACGATCGCTGCGCCGGTGGGGTTCGAGCCGCACCCGATGTTCACCGCGGCCGCCAGGGAGCGGGCTGAGCAGACCGGCGCGACGGTCACCGTGACCGCCGACCCGCACGGAGCGGCCGACGGCGCCGACGTGCTGGTCACCGACACGTGGACGTCGATGGGTCAGGAGAACGACGGCCTGGACCGGGTGCGGCCGTTCCGGCCGTTCCAGATCAACGAGGCACTGGTCGATCGCGCGGACCCCGACGCGGTGGTGCTGCACTGCCTGCCCGCCCACCGTGGACACGAGATCACCGACGAGGTGATCGACGGCCCGCACAGCGCGGTGTGGGACGAGGCCGAGAACCGGCTGCACGCCCAGAAGGCACTGCTCGTATGGCTGCTGGAGAAGTCGCGATGAGGACGCCATGACGTCCGCCGCGACCAGGGCGGGGCGCCAGGCTCGCATCGTGTCGATCCTGTCGTCGAATTCGGTGAGCAGCCAGGGCGAGCTGGCGGCGATGCTGGCCGACGAGGGCATCGACGTCACCCAGGCCACGCTGTCGCGGGACCTGGAGGAGCTCGGCGCGGTCAAGCTGCGCGGCGCCGACGGCGGTGTCGGCGTCTACGTCGTTCCCGAGGACGGCAGCCCGGTGCGCGGGGTGTCCGGCGGCACCGAACGGGTCACCCGCCTGCTCGGTGACCTGCTGGTGTCCACCGACGCCAGCGGCAACCTGGCGGTGCTGCGCACACCGCCGGGCGCGGCGCACTACCTCGCGGCCGCCCTGGATCGCGCGGCGCTGCCCTACATCGTCGGCACGGTTGCCGGCGACGACACCATCCTGTTGGTGGCCCGCGAACCCATGACGGGTGCCGAGCTGGCCACCACCATCGAGAACCTGCGATAAGAGGAGCACACACCCATGTCCGAACGCGTCATCCTGGCGTACTCCGGCGGTCTTGACACGTCCGTGGCGATCAGCTGGATCGGCAAGGAGACCGGCCGTGAGGTGGTGGCGGTCGCCATCGACCTCGGCCAGGGTGGTGAGGACATGTCCGTGGTGCGCCAGCGGGCGCTGGACTGCGGCGCCGTCGAGGCCGTCGTCGTCGACGCCCGCGACGAGTTCGCCGAGCAGTACTGCCTGCCGGCGATCCAGTCCAACGCCCTCTACATGGACCGCTACCCGCTGGTGTCGGCGCTGAGCCGGCCGCTGATCGTCAAGCACCTCGTCGAGGCGGCCCGCGAACACGGTGGCGGCATCGTCGCCCACGGCTGCACCGGCAAGGGCAACGACCAGGTCCGTTTCGAGGTCGGGTTCGCTTCGCTGGCACCGGATCTCGAGGTCCTCGCGCCGGTCCGCGACTACGCCTGGACGCGGGAGAAGGCCATCGCCTTCGCCGAGGAGAACGCGATCCCGATCAATGTGAGCAAGCGGTCGCCGTTCTCGATCGACCAGAACGTGTGGGGTCGCGCGGTGGAGACCGGCTTCCTCGAACACCTCTGGAACGCCCCGACCAAGGACGTCTACGACTACACCGAAGACCCGACGATCAACTGGAGCAGCCCCGACGAGGTCATCGTCGGATTCGACAAGGGGGTACCGGTCTCCATCGACGGCAGGCCGGTCTCGGTGCTGCAGGCGATCGAGGAGCTCAACCGGCGGGCCGGCGCACAGGGTGTCGGACGTCTGGACGTCGTCGAGGACCGGTTGGTGGGCATCAAGAGCCGCGAGATCTACGAGGCGCCCGGCGCGATGGTGCTGATCACCGCGCACACCGAACTCGAGCACGTCACGCTGGAGCGTGAACTCGGCCGGTTCAAGCGCACCACCGACCGGAAGTGGAGCGAGCTGGTCTACGACGGGCTGTGGTTCTCGCCGTTGAAGATCGCGCTCGAGTCGTTCGTCGGCCACACCCAGCAGCACGTCACCGGCGAGATCCGGATGGTGCTGCACGGCGGGCACATCGCCGTCAACGGCCGCCGCAGTGCCGAGTCGCTGTACGACTTCAACCTCGCCACCTATGACGAGGGCGACACGTTCGACCAGTCGTCGGCCAAGGGTTTCGTGCACGTGCACGGGCTGTCGTCGAGCATTTCTGCCCGCCGGGACCTGGGCATCAAATGACGCCCGGAGACGGGGGCGGCACCAACGAGGGATCGCTGTGGGGCGGCCGGTTCGCCGACGGGCCCGCCGACGCGCTGGCCGCGCTGAGCAAGTCGACGCACTTCGACTGGGTGCTGGCGCCCTATGACATCGCCGCATCCAAAGCCCATGCCCGCGTGCTGTTCTCGGCGGGTCTGCTGACCGAGGAGCAGCGCGACGGGCTGCTGGTCGGGCTGGACAGCCTGGCCGACGACGTCGCCGACGGCAGCTTCGGCCCGCTGGTCACCGACGAGGACGTGCACGGCGCACTGGAGCGAGGACTGATCGACCGCGTCGGCGCCGACCTCGGCGGTCGGCTGCGCGCAGGCCGGTCCCGCAACGACCAGGTGGCCACCCTGTTCCGGATGTGGCTGCGCGACGCGATCCGCCGTGTCGCCGACGGCGCACTCGAGGTGGTCAGTGCACTGTCCATGCAGGCCGCCACCCACCCGACGGCGATCCTGCCGGGCAAGACCCATCTGCAGTCGGCGCAGCCGATCCTGCTCGCCCACCACCTTCTCGCACACGCCCACCCGTTGCTGCGCGACGTGGACCGGCTGATCGACGCCGACCGGCGAGCCGCCGTGTCCCCGTACGGATCCGGGGCGCTGGCAGGCTCGTCGCTCGGTCTCGATCCCGACGCCATCGCCGCGGAACTGGGCTTCGCCGCCGCCGCGGACAACTCCGTGGACGCCACCGCCGCCCGCGACTTCGCCGCAGAAGCGGCCTTCGTGCTCGCGATGATCGGCGTCGACCTGTCCCGGCTGGCCGAGGACCTGATCCTCTGGAGCACCACCGAATTCGGTTACGCCACCCTGCACGACGCCTGGTCGACGGGCAGCTCGATCATGCCGCAGAAGAAGAACCCCGACATCGCCGAGCTGGCCCGCGGCAAATCCGGTCGGCTGATCGGCAACCTGACCGGTCTGCTGGCGACGCTGAAGGCGCAGCCGCTGGCCTACAACCGCGACCTGCAGGAGGACAAGGAACCGGTCATCGACTCGGTGGCCCAACTCGAACTGCTGCTGCCGGCGATGGCGGGCTTGGTCTCGACGCTGCGCTTCGACGTCGACCGGATGGCCGAACTGGCGCCGCTGGGCTACACACTGGCCACCGACGTCGCGGAGTGGCTGGTGCGGCGCGGCGTCCCGTTCCGGGTGGCGCACGAGGCCGCGGGTGCCGCAGTGCGGGTCGCGGAGGCGCGCGGTGTCGGCCTCGAGGAGCTCGAGGACGCCGAGCTGAGCGGCATCCATCCCGAGCTCACCGGCGAGGTCCGCGACGTGCTGACGATCGAGGGTTCGGTGAACTCCAGGGACGCCCGCGGCGGCACGGCGCCCGTTCAGGTCGCCAAGCAGCTCAACGTCGTGCGCGACACCGCCGACCGGCTGCGGATCGCACTGCGCCGGTAGCTATCCCGTGCCCGGATTGGTGTACACCCGCTGTGGCGCGATGAGCACCGCGGTCCGTCGTTCCTCGGCCATCACACGGTCGTAGGTGTCCCAGTCGTCGTGCGTTCCGCCCGCGGCGGTGAACACGTCGCGCAACAAGGTCTGCAGACCGGGGCCGTCGATGTCGTCGTGCGGGTCGTCGGGCCCGATGAGTTCGGCACGCCCCTCGACGCCGGCCCACTGCCATCCGGCGCGGGCGACGACGGTCGTCCTCGGGTCGGCGCGCAGATTGCGCAGTTTCAGTGAGCCGCCGACGGCGACGAGCCCGACCACCTGCGTACCGGTGACGGGGTGCGCCAGCACTCCGGCGTTCACCACCGAGGACTGGATGCTGCCGTCCCGCCGCAGCGTGCTGAAGACGCACAAGCCCTGTTCGCGGGAGATCAGTCCGGTGAAGTCGGACAGTTCGGCCATGACGACGACTGTACCGACGTCGTCGGCTAATCCTCGGCCGCCGCGAGCCAGGCCTCTTCGAGCTCGTCCTTTCGCGCCTGCAGATCGTTCAGTTCGCCGTTGAGTTCGCCGAGCCGCACGTGGTCGGCCGCCGCGTCGGCCATCCTCTCGTGCAGCGCGGCGATCCGCTCGTCGAGCTTCCCGAGCTGATTCTCGATGCGCCCCAATTCTTTTCCGGTGCGGCGCTCCCGGGCGGCAGCCGTCTCGCCCTTGGCGGGCTCCGCGCGGGTGACGGGCGTGGGAGCCGAGGACCGTTCGGCGAGGTACTGCTCGATGCCGCCGGGCAGCATCACGCACCGCCCGCCGCCGGGCAGGGCGTAGGTCACGTCGGCCACCCGCTCGAGGAAGTAGCGGTCGTGCGTGACGACGATAAGGGTCCCCGGCCACCCGTCCAGGTAGTCCTCGATCACTGTCAGGGTGTCGATGTCCAGGTCGTTGGTGGGCTCGTCGAGGAGCAGCACGTTGGGCTCGTCGAGCAGCAGGCGCAGGAACTGGAAGCGCCGCCGCTCTCCGCCGGAGAGGTCGGCCAGCCGCGTGGTCAGCTTGTCGCCGGTGAAGCCGAAGTCCTCGAGCAGCGTCGAGGTGCTCACCTCGCGTCCGCCGGCCAGCTCGGTGATGCGCCGCGCCTTCTCGACCGCGTCGAGGACGCGCAGGCTCCCGTCGAGCTCGACCAGCGCCTGGCTGAGATAGCCGATCTTCAGGGTCTTGCCGCGCTTGACCGTGCCCGCGGTCGGTTCCAGCTCGCCGACCAACAGCTTGAGCACCGACGACTTGCCGGTGCCGTTGACGCCGACCAGGCCGATGCGCGCGCCGGGCCCGATAGACCAGTCGAGCTTGTTCAGGATCTCCCGCTCGCCGAGCACCAAATCGACGCGGTGCAGATCGAACACGTCCTTACCCAGTCGAGCGATGGCGAAGCGCTGCAGCGACAGAGAGTCCCGCGGTTCGGGCTCGTTGGCGATCAGGTCGTTGGCGGCCTGGATGCGGAACTTCGGCTTCGAGGTCCTGGCCGGCGGACCGCGTCGCAGCCACGCCAGCTCCTTGCGCATCAGGTTGCGCCGCCGCGACTCCGTCCCCGCGGCGATCCGCATGCGTTCGGCGCGGGCCAGCACATACGCGGCATACCCGCCCTCGTAGGCGTCGACGGCTCCGTCGTGCACCTCCCAGGTCCTGGTGCAGACGGCGTCGAGGAACCAGCGGTCGTGGCTGACCACCACCAGTGCCTTCGCCTTGAGCGACGACAGGTGGCCGGCGAGCCAACCGATCACCTCCACGTCGAGGTGGTTGGTGGGCTCGTCGAGCACGAGCGCGTCGTGCCCGGCGATCAGCACCGCGGCCAGCGCCACCCGCCTGCGCTCGCCACCCGACAGCCGGCCCACCGGGGCGTCGAGGTCGACGTCGGCGAGTAGATGCTCGACCACGGCGCGGGTGTCCGGTTCGGCCGCCCAGATGTGGTCCGGCCTGCCGCCGACGATCACCTCGCGGATGGTGGCGCCCTCGGCGAAGTCGTCACCCTGACGCAGGTAACCCACGGACAGGCCGGACGTGTGGGTGACACGTCCGGAGTCGGGGTCGGCGACGCCGGTCAGGATGCTCAGCAAGGTGGTCTTGCCGTCGCCGTTACGACCCACGACACCGATCGCATCGCCCTCGTCGACGCCCAGGCTCACGGCGTCCAGCAGAGTGCGCGTGCCGTGGGCGACGGTCGCTCGTTCGACGTTGATCAGGTTTGCCATCAGCCGCCGATGATAGGGGTGCGCTGTGCCATGATGACGGGCACCACGGTCGGCGACTCGGGGGTACGGGCCGCGTATGGGCAGCGAAAAGGGGAGTGTGCGGTGGTTGACCTCTCGGCGTTCACCAGACCGATAGGGCGTCTGGTGGCCACCGCGCAGAACGGTCTGGAGGTCCTGCGGTACGGCGGCCTGGAGACCGGCGCCGTCCCCTCGCCCTTCCAGATCGTGCAGAGCGTGCCGATGTACCGGCTGCGCCGCTACTTCCCGCCCGACGTCCGGCCCGGCGCCACACCGCCCGGAGCGCCGGTGCTGATGGTGCACCCGATGATGATGTCGGCCGACATGTGGGACGTCACGCGCGACGAGGGCGCCGTCGGCATCCTGCACAAGGCAGGCATCGATCCGTGGGTCATCGACTTCGGGTCGCCGGACAAGGTCGAGGGCGGCATGCAGCGCAACCTCGCCGACCACGTCGTCGCGCTGTCGGAGGCCATCGACGTGGTCAAGGACGTCAGCGGGCGCGACGTCCACCTCGCCGGCTACTCCCAGGGCGGCATGTTCGCCTACCAGACCGCGGCGTACCGCCGGTCCAAGGACCTGGCCAGCATCGTCGCGTTCGGTGCGCCGGTCGACACCCTCGCCGCGTTGCCGATGAACCTGCCCGCCAGCCTCGCGCCCGCGGCCGCCGACTTCATGGCCGATCACGTGTTCAGCCGCATCGACATCCCGGGATGGTTGGCCCGCACCGGTTTCCAGATGCTCGACCCGGTCAAGACGGCGCAGTCACGGCTGGACTTCCTGCGCCAGCTGCACGACCGCGAGGCGCTGCTCTCGCGCGAACAGCAGCGCCGGTTCCTGGCATCCGAGGGCTGGATCGCCTGGTCCGGCCCGGCGATCGCGGAACTGCTCAAGCAGTTCATCGCGCACAACCGGATGATGAGCGGCGGCTTCTCCATCCGCGGTGACCTGGTGACGCTGTCGGACATCGACTGCCCCGTGCTCGCCGTGGTGGGCGAGGTCGACGACATCGGCCAGCCCGCGTCGGTGCGGGGCATCAAGCGGGCCGCGCCACAGGCAGACGTGTACGAATACGACATCAGGACAGGACATTTCGGCCTCGTCGTGGGCTCCAAGGCGGCGACGCAGACGTGGCCGACCGTCGCGGCCTGGGTGAAGTGGCTCGACGGCGACGGCGAAATGCCCGACCTGGTCATGCCGATGGCGCTGCAACCCGCCGAACACGCCGAGAGCGGTGTCTCCCTGAGCTCACGGGTGACGCACACCGCGACGGCCGCCACCGAGATGGCGTTCGACCTTGCGCGCTCGGCGGCCGGCGCCGTGGTCACCGCGAACAAGTCGGCGCGGACGCTGGCGGTCGAGACCGTCCGCACGCTGCCCAGGCTGGCCCGGCTCGGCCAGATCAACGACCACACCCGGATCTCGCTCGGCCGCATCATGTCCGAGCAGGCCCGCGGTGCACCAAACGGCGAGTTCCTGCTGTTCGACGGTCGCGTGCACACCTATGAGGCGGTCGACCGCCGTGTCGACAACGTCGTACGCGGCCTGATCGCGGTCGGCGTCCGCCAGGGCACGCACGTCGGCGTGCTGATGGAGACCCGGCCGAGCGCGCTGGTCGCCATCGCCGCGCTGTCGCGGCTGGGCGCGGTCGCGGTGCTGATGCCGCCCGACGTCGACCTCGGGATGGCGGCCCGGCTGGGGGCCGTCTCCGACGTGATCACCGATCCCACCCACCTCGATGCCGCGCGCCGGCTCTCGCTGCGGGTGCTCGTGCTGGGTGGCGGCGAGTCGCGCGACCTCGAACTGGCCGACGAGGTCGACGTCGTCGACATGGAGCAGATCGACCCGGACGTCGTCGAGCTGCCCGGCTGGTACCGGCCTAACCCCGCGCTGGCACGCGACCTCGCGTTCGTCGGTTTCAGCACCGTCGGCGGAGCGCTCATCGCCCGCCAGATCACGAACTACCGGTGGGCGCTCTCGGCGTTCGGCACAGCGTCGGCGGCGAACCTCGGACGCGGCGACACCGTGTACTGCCTGACACCGCTGCATCACCAGTCGGGCCTGCTGGTCAGTCTCGGCGGCGCCGTGGTCGGCGGATCGAGGATCGCGCTGTCGCGCGGCCTGCGGCCCGACCGGTTCGTCCAGGAGATCCGCCAGTACGGCGTGACCGTGGTGTCCTACACCTGGGCGATGCTGCGCGAGGTCATCGACGACCCGTCGTTCGCGCTGCACGGCAGTCACCCGGTGCGGCTGTTCATCGGCTCGGGCATGCCCGCGGGCGTGTGGCGGCGGGTGGTGGAGGTGTTCGAGCCCGCCCGGGTCGTCGAGTTCTTCGCCACCACTGACGGGCAGGCTGTGCTGGCCAACGTCTCGGGCTCCAAGGTGGGCAGCAGCGGACGGCCACTGCCCGGCGGTGGCCACGTCGAGCTGGCCGCCTACGACCCCGAGGACGACCTCATCCTCGAAGACGAGCGGGGCTTCGTGCGACGGGCCCGCCCCAACGAGGTGGGTGTGCTGCTCGCACATCCGCGCGGCCCGGTGGATCCGACCGCCTCGATCAAGCGGGGCGTGTTCGCTCCGGCCGACACCTGGGTGTCCACCGAGTACCTGTTCCGCCGCGACGACGACGGCGACTTCTGGCTCGTGGACAACCGCAGCGCCATCATCCACACCGCCCGCGGGCCGGTGTTCGCCGCGACCGTCAACCAGGCGGCCGCCCGGCTCGGCGCGGTCGACCTGGCGGTGACCTACGGCGTCGAGGCCGGTGGCCAGCTGCTGGCGGTCACCGCGCTCACGCTGAGACCCGGCGGCAGCGTCCCGACGGCCGATCTCTCCGAGGCGCTGCTGAACCTGCCGGTGGGCAATCCGCCCGATGTCGTCCACGTCGTCGCGGACTTGACGCTCAGCGCGACGTACCGGCCGATGGTCAGCAAGTTGCGCGCCGCCGGCATCCCCAGGCCGTCGCGCCGTAACGCCTGGTACCTCGATCCCGACACCAACAGTTACAAGCGGCTGACGGTGGCCGTGCGTGCCGAATTGACCGGAGGACAGGGGGCACCGGGCGATGATGTCAGTACTGCGGAGAACGAACCCCGGGCGCAGCAGTGACCTCACGGATCGCACCGCGCCCCACGACCACCACACTGTTAGGCTCCCGATGACGGCAGATCGTCGTCACAGCAGGCGTACTGGAGGATCGATGAAGTCGCTGACCAGCAGCGCCGTCAGGCGCATCGTCATCAGCGGGATCGCCAGTGGCGCGCTGGCCGCCGGCCTGCTCACCGGTGTCGCGGCGCACACGGCGTCGGCGCAGCCCGCCGACGGGCCGAAGAGTTGCACCGGTGAGGACTGCAAGAAGGCCGAAGCAGCGCCGACGATGACCGCAGACCAGGCGCTGGCGATCATTCACAACGAGTACGCCCTCGGTGACGGTGGAGGACAGCTGTCCAAGCTGGTTGATGACGTGATGACGCTCCGGGGTCGGGGATTCATGCCGTCCAACGCCAACAAGGTGGCGATCCAGGAGGCGTTGAGCCACCGACCGAATCAGGCACCGCTGGTGGCGGCGCTGCAGCAGACGCTGTCCTACCAGCGCAAACTGATGGCACAGAACGCCGCTGCGACCCAGCCCGGCGCCGGCCCCACGAACAAGGCCCCGGCCTGGGCACCGCCGCGAGGCGATGACGACCGCAACCAGTTCACTCCCGGCTGGGACATCAACCCCTACAACTGACGGACAGCATGGTCGACGAAAAGTTGCTCGACATCCTGGTGTGTCCGCAGGACCGCGGACCGCTGCTGCTGATCGACCAGGAGCTCCTCTACAACCCTCGGCTGCGGCGCGCCTACCGCATCGAGGACGGCATTCCGGTTTTGCTGGTGGACGAGGCGGCCGACGTCGCCGACGACGCAGAACACCAGCGTCTGCTGGACCGGGCTCAGGGCTGATCCAGTCCCGGTAGGTCGCCGGTCAGATACCGCTGCAGGTTGGGGCCGATGGTCTCGGCGATCTGCTCGACGGGCAGCGATGCGAACGGTTCGAGCTCGAGGATGTACCGGGCCAACATCACCCCCACCAGTTGCGATGCCACGAATTGGATGCGGATCCGTCCGCTGCCCGGCGGGTCGTCGACCCGGGGGCCGATCTCGACGGCGATCACCTCCTGCAGGAACGAGCGCAGCAGGCTGACCTCCGAACCGGCGAGCAGCGACCGCAGCGTCGCGATGAACCCCTTGCCGGCCTCCGAATCCCACAGCGGTAGCAGCAGCCTGGGTAACAGGTGGCCGATCTGGTCGACCGGGACCTCACGCAGCGGAGTGATGATGTCCATCGGATCGATCGGCGCCCGGATCGCGGCGGCGAACAGTTGCTTCTTGTTGCCGAAGTAGTGATGAACCAGCGCCGGGTCGACATCGGCGCCCGCCGCGATCGAGCGGATGGAGGTGTTGTTGATGCCGTTGCGCGCGAACAGTTCTCGTGCGCTGGTCAGTATCCGGTCGCGGGTGTCCGATGGCCCGGCCGGCCGGCCGGGCCGTTTGCGATCGCCTGCGCGGTCGTCGGCCGTCACGGTGTCCTTCGCCGCAGGGTCGCCGCGGCGAGGCACATCGCGACGACAGCGAAGCCGATCACCACGGCGATGTCGCGCGCCGCGGTGGCCGTCAGGTCGGGATGGGCGCCGACCTCGCGCAGCGCCTCGAGGGCGTAGCTGGCAGGCAGCACGTTGCTGATCCACTGCAGCCATTCCGGTAGCAGTGGGCGGGGCACGATGATCCCGCACAGCAGCAGCTGCGGCACGATCACCACGGGCATGAACTGGACGGCCTGGAACTCGGTCCGGGCGAACGCGCTGCAGAGCAGGCCGAGGCCGACGCCGAGTACGGCGTTGACGATCGCGATGGCGAACACCAGCAGCGGGCTGCCTGCGGTGTCGAAGCCGAGCAACCAGAACGAGACGACACAGGCCAACACCGCCTGGGCCGCGGCGGCCACCGAGAAGGCGGTGCCGTAGGCGGCGAGCAGATCGAGCCGCCGCAGGGGAGTGGTGAGGATGCGCTCCAGCGTCCCCGACACCCGTTCGCGCTGCATCGTGATGGACGTGATCAGGAACATCAGCACCAGCGGGAACACGCCGAGCATGATCAGGCAGGCGTTGTTGAAGGGCGACGGGCTGCCGGGCGGGTGCGGCGCGTTCTGGAACATGAAGTACATCAGCGCGATGACCAGGCTCGGCACCACCAGGATCATCGCCACGCTGCGATGGTCGGCGGCCAGTTGCCGCAGGATCCGGGTGGTGGTCGCGAGATACGCCTGACCGGCTATCCGGTTTCGGCTCTTCGTTCGGTGCTGCGCCGGATGACGGACAGGAACGCTTCCTCCAGTGACGTGCATCCGGTGTCCTCCCGTAGTTGTGCCGGAGTGGTGTGGGCGAGCAGACGGCCGTCACGCATCAGCAGCAGGTCGTCGCAGTGGTCGGCCTCGTCCATGACGTGGCTGGACACCACCAGGGTGGTGCCGGCCTTGGCCAGCGCGTGGAACTGCTGCCACAGTTCGACGCGCAGCACCGGATCGAGGCCCACCGTCGGTTCGTCGAGAACCAGTAGATCCGGATGGCACACCAGTGCCGACGCGAGCGATACCCGGGTGCGCTGGCCGCCGGACAGGTTGCCGCACAGAGCCATTCGATGGTCCTCCAGCCCGACCGCGGCGATCGCGGTGTCGGCGTCCTCGGCATCGGCGCCATACAGCGCACCGAAGTAGCGGACGTTGTCGAGCACCCGCAGATCGTCGTAGATGGTCGCGGACTGGGTGACGTATCCGACCCGGCGGCGAAGGGGGGCCGAGCCCGCAGGATGGCCGAGCACCGTGACTGTGCCGCTCGTGATGATCTGCGTTCCGACGATGCTGCGCATCAGCGTCGTCTTCCCGCATCCGGACGGTCCGAGCAGGCCGGTGATGGTGCCGCCGGCGATCGTCACGCTGAGGTCGTCGATCGCCGGTCGGTCGCCACGGACCACTCGGAGTCCCTCGATCAGCACCGCGGCGTCGGTGCCCGCCGATAATTCATCGCGCGATGAACTCATCATGTGATGAATAATGCGCCGCGGTACGGTGCCGCGTCAAGGACTTCGTAGGATGCGAGCGATGGTCCGAGAATCGCCCTCCGCCGAGGTGCTCGCGGTCGACCCGGTCACCGCGGCGCGGCGCCTCCTCGGCGCGACGCTGATCGGGCGCGATGTCACCGCGCGGATCGTCGAGGTGGAGGCGTACGGCGGGCCACCCGGCGGGCCGTGGCCGGACGCCTCTGCGCACTCCTATCGCGGTCCCGGTCCCCGCAACGGGGTCATGTTCGGCCCACCCGGGCGGCTGTATGCCTATCGCAGCCACGGCATACACGTGTGCGCCAACGTGGTGTGCGCCGAGGACGAGGTGGCCGCAGCGGTACTGCTGCGGGCCGCGGTGATCGAATCGGGCGTCGAGTTCGCCGCCGTTCGGCGCGGCCCCGCGGTGAAGCAGGCGGCGTTGGCGCGTGGTCCGGGAAATCTGTGTTCTGCATTGGGAATCACGATGTCGGACAACGGAATCGACTTGTTCGACGCGTCCGGGCCGGTCCGGCTGATCCTCGGCGACGAATGTGTCGGCATGGCAGGGCCGCGGGTCGGTGTCAGCAAGGCCGCCGACCGACCCTGGCGCTTCTGGCTGGAGGACACACCCGAGGTGTCGGCCTACCGGCGAAGTCCGCGTGCACCCGCGCCGGGGGACAGCGACTAGTACGGGAAGATCGACACCGTGACCACCAACGGCATCCTCGACGAGCTCGCATCGCGCGGTCTGGTCGCGCAGTCCACCGACATCGACGCACTGGCCGCCGAATTGGCTGCCGGGCCGGTGACCGTGTACTCCGGCTTCGACCCGACCGCTCCGAGCCTGCACGCCGGGCACCTGATACCGCTGTTGACGCTGCGCCGGTTTCAGCAGGCCGGGCACCGGCCCATCGTGCTGGCCGGCGGCGCGACGGGAATGATCGGCGATCCCCGCGACACCGGTGAGCGCACGCTCAACACCGCCGACACCGTCGCCGACTGGTCGGTGCGTATCCGTGGGCAACTCGAGCGCTTCGTCGAGTTCGACGAGTCGCCCAGCGGCGCGATCGTGGAGAACAACCTGGACTGGACGGGGCCGCTCTCCGCCATCGAATTCCTGCGTGACGTGGGCAAGTACTTCTCGGTCAACGTGATGCTCGACCGGGACACCGTGCGCCGCAGGCTCGAGGGCGAGGGCATCTCGTACACCGAGTTCAGCTACATGCTGCTGCAGGCCAACGACTACGTGGAGTTGCATCAACGTTACGGCTGCTCACTGCAGATCGGCGGCTCCGATCAATGGGGCAACATCGTGGCCGGTGTGCGCCTGGTTCGGCAGAAGTCGAACGCGACCGTGCACGCACTGACGACTCCGCTGGTGACGGACTCCGAGGGCAAGAAGTTCGGGAAGTCGACCGGCGGGGGCAATCTGTGGCTGGACCCGGAGCTGACCTCGCCGTATGCCTGGTACCAGTACTTCATCAACACCACCGATGCCGACGTGGTGCCCTACCTGCGGTGGTTCACCTTCCTGTCGCCTGACGAGATCGCCGAGCTGGCCGCCGCGACTGAGGAACGCCCACACGAACGCACCGCGCAGCGGCGCCTGGCCGGCGAATTGACGACGCTGGTCCACGGCCGGGCGGCCACCGAATCGGTGGAACTCGCCAGCCGCGCGTTGTTCGGTCGCGCCGAACTCGCCGACCTCGACGAACCGACACTCGCGGCAGCTCTGCGCGAAGCCTCGGTGGCCGAACTCACCCCCGGCGGCCCCGACGCGATCACCGACCTCCTGGTGGCCACCGGCCTGTCGCCGAGCAAGGGCGCCGCGCGCCGCACAGTCGGCGAGGGCGGCGTGTACGTCAACAACGTGCGGATCGACAGTGACGAGTGGGTGCCGTCCCCGACCGACTACCTGCACGGCCGCTGGTTGGTACTGCGGCGCGGAAAGCGGAATATCGCCGGGGTGCAGCGCGTTGGATGATCTGGCACGGTCGTACGACTGTGCCGCGAGCCGGCGTCGGTCGAAACCGGCCGCTACCTGGGGATTTGACTCCGTGTTTCCACTCACGTAACTTATCTCAGGTCGCCGCGACACGGTCTCCGGACCGGCGAGCGCGGCAGACTCCCAGAGGGAATCCCACTTCGGTGGGTTCCTGACCGTCCGCACTACGAGTACGCGGCTTTTCGCCGCGGGTTCGCTGCGCGGCTCGGGCGGGTGTGTTGTTTGAGAACTCAATAGTGTGTTTGGTGGTTTTTGTTTGTTGTTTTTTGGGGTTGTGTCCGCATTTTCCCGTTTGGGGGTGCAG
>NZ_JBMVDG010000010.1:0-183082 GCF_049541695.1 Mycobacterium sp. NPDC050041
AACGCCGAACAAGCCATCGAAGAACTCCGCTCGCAGGGCTACCGCGTTCAGGTCAACCGCCTCAACGACGTCGCCCTCGACGAAGCCCGCGTCGTGTCGGTCAGCCCCAACGCCAGCATCCGCCCCGACGCCATCCGCTCCAACGACAAGAACAACAACACCTACAGCCCGACGGTCACCATCACCGTCAAGTAACACCCGACCCCACCCGACGACGGCCCCCGGAACACTCCGGGGGCCGTCGTCGTAGGCGGCTACGCCGAGTCCGGGCCCACGACGCGCAGCTTGCCGGCGATTCGCATCAGCGCCTGTTGGTCGGTGGCAGTGAGGCGGTCGAGAACGAGTTCGCGCACCGAGCGCACATGGATGGGCGCCGCATCGACCACGAGACGGTAGCCGTCGTCGGTGAGCGCCGCGATGGTGTAGCGGCCGTCGTCGGGGTCGGGCGAGCGGGTGGCCCAGCCGCGTTGCTCGAACCTCTTGACGACGTTCGACAGCCGGGACAGGGAACCGTTGGCCAGATACGCCAACTCGCTCATGCGGATTCGGCGGTTCGGAGCTTCCGAGATGTGGCTCAATGTGAGGTATTCGAAAAGCGTGAGGTCGACCTCGCGCAGGGGCGACTCGAGTTTTCCAGGCAGCAGCAGGATCACCGAGATCAGACTGGTCCAGACCTCTTTCTCCTGCGGGCTGAGCCATTGCGGGTCGTCGGTACGCGCCACCGGTGCCTCCTGTCTTTGCCGGCATGAGTTTACACGTGAAGTGAATCGCGGTATGTTCAGTTCATGGATGAAGTGAAATCAGGTACAGCGGTCGAGTTCTTCGTCACGCCGGGATACGGCGAGATGCTGTGTAAAGAACGGCATTACAGCCAAGCCGTGCGGATCGGGGACAGGGTCGAGATCTCCGGACAGGGAGGCTGGGACGACGCCCTGAACTTCCCGGATTCGCTGAAGGACGAGATCGAGCGGGCCTTCGAGAACGTCGAGCGGACCCTCGCCACTGCCGGCGCCTCCTGGCGCGACGTGGTCCACCTGAATTCGTATCACGTTGCCAGCCAAACGGACTCCATCGGTGATGAGCACAACGACGTCATGATCGAGCAGCTCCGCAAATGGATGCCCGACCACGCGCCGATCTGGACCGAGACCGGTGTCACGGCGCTGGGAGCGCCCAAGATGCGCGTCGAGATCCGCGTGACCGCCATCCTCGGCCTCGATGGCAGGAGGGCATCGACTGAGTGATACCCGTCGCGCCCGAATGCCCTTGGCGGCGGCCGATGCTTGCGATCGCCAGGACGGATGCGCGATTCGGCCCGTCCGCCGGCGTCGCCGCCGACGCCGTGCGACCGTTGACGTGAGACTGCCGACATGGACGAACGGGAGCTGGGCATGGCCATTCTCGAGGTGCCGGGATGCGCACTGCACTACGACGTGCGCGGCCGCGGTGAGCCGCTGGTTCTGGTCCACGGCACCGGCGCGGACGCCACCACCTGGGATCCGGTCATCGATCTGCTCGCCGCCGATCATCAGGTGATCACCTACGACCGCCGCGGGTACGGGCGTTCGACACATCGGCCGGTGCGCGATTACCGCCTGCACACGAACGACCTGGCTGCGCTGCTCGAGCAGGTCTGTGACCGCCCCGCTCATGTCGTGGGCTGGAGCTCCGGCGGAAACGTTGCGATGGCGCTGGCGGCCGCAGACCCGTCACGAATGCGCAGCCTGTGCGTCATAGAACCGCCGTTCCACAACGTGCGCCTCGGCGACAGGGCGGTGCTCGCTGCCACGATCCGGGTGAAGTGGCAGCAGTGCCGCGGACGCCGAATCGAGGCGGGCGAGAAGTTCTTCCGGTCTGTCTACGCGCTGCGGTCCGGCGGTAACGCCTACGACCTTGCTGCTGACCGAGTCCGAGAGGGGATGCGGCGCAACGTGGAACCGGTGCTGGTCGAGTTCGATCCGCATCCGTTCGGCGTCTCCGTCGAATATGTCGCGACGCGGGCCGTCGCCGCCGCACCGGTTCCCATGACCTGGATCCTCGGTGACCAGAGCCCGGCGTGGCTCCATCGCATTCACCACCGGTTCACCCGCCACCGATCGGACCTCCACACGGTGGTGATCCCGAACGTGGGACACCTGGCGCACGATCAGGATCCGGAGGCATTCGCGAAGGCGGTGACGTCGGGGGCGTGAGCCCTGACTTCGAGCGGTAACCCGCCGATCCGCACGCAACATTGCCGTAACGGCTGAGGTTCGGCAGTGTGGGGGGATGAGCGAAAACGCGAAGGTCACCGTTGAACGAACCATCGATGCGTCAGCAGCCGCGGTCTTCGACGTCATCTCTAATCCCGAGCGACACCCAGCACTCGACGGCTCGGGTTTCCTCCGCAGTGTCCATCACGCTGACCGGATTCAGGCGGTGGGCGAGGTGTTCACGATGAACATGCAGGGCGACCACATGGGCGGGGAGTACAAGACCGACAACCACGTGTCCGGTTATGCGAAGGACAAGCTGCTGGCCTGGAAGACGGCGCCTCAGGGCACTGAGCCTCCAGGATGGGAGTGGTTGTGGGAGTTGGAGTCCAGGGGACCGAATGAGACGTTGGTACGCCACACCTATGACTGGTCGAAGGTCACCGACAAGAAGCTCCTCGAGAAGGTGGCTTTCCCTCTGGTCACCAAGGACCAACTGGACGACACCCTGGCCAAGCTCGCCGCCGAGACCTCGTCCTGACCGGGCGGCTCATCGGGGGAGCGGACCTGGCGCTCCGTCCTACCCGTTGTCGCGCCAGGTGAGCACCTCTTTGAGAGACGTGAGGTCGTAACCGTCTTTGGCGGTGAGTTCGGTCTGGAACAACGTGACTCCTGCCTCGCGGAAGGCATCGGCGCTGTCGGCGTTCACCCACAGCGTCGAGCGTTCGATGTCGGCGCCGTTGCGGCCGAACGAAGCTGCCAGTTCGTCGACGCGGTCGCTGGACTTACGGAAGGCGTCGAGGTCGGTGAACGCGTGCCAGATGTCGGCGTGCCGGGCAACGGCGGGCAGCGAGCGCTTGGGCCCGGTTCCGCCGATGAGGATCGGCAGCTTGCGCACCGGGGGCGGAATCAATGCGGCGAGCCGGTTCTCGATGCGGATCAAGCTCTCGTCGAACAGGTCGAAGCGGGAGCCGAAGGTGCCGAAGTCGTAACCGTAGGTCGTGTAATCCTTTTCGTACCAGCCCGCGCCGAGGCCGAGGATGAGCCGGCCGCCGCTGATGTGGTCGACGGTGCGCGCCATGTCGGCGAGCAGGTCCGCGTTGCGGTAGCCGACGCCGGTGACGAGGAGCCCGATATCGGCATGTGAGGTGATCTCGCCCCACGATGCGAGCGCGGTCCAACCCTCGAAGTTGGCGACGTCGGGCTGCTTGTCGAACAGGACCGGCTTGCCGTCGACGATTCCCTTCATCGCCGGGTAGTGGAAGTGGTCGTAGCCGAAGATCACGTCGGCGCCGAGGTCGTCGGCGGCCAGGACGGCGTCGCGCCATGTGCGGTAGTCGGGCGTGCCGCCCGGCTGGATTTGCACGGCGACGCGGACGGGACGGGTCATGAATGCTCCTGAGTCGGGGGAGAGGCGACTCTTGAGCCAAGTTCAGCGGGTGCGGGTTTATTCCTGATCGGCGCGTCGACGCCTAGTCTCAATCCAAGATTGCCCGCGCTGCGCGTTCTGCGATCAGCATGACCGGCGCGTTGGTGTTCCCCGAAGTAATTGTGGGCATCGCCGATGCATCAACCACTCGAAGGCCGGCGACGCGGTACACGCGGCAATCGGTGTCGAGCACCGTCGCGGCCGACCGCGGCCGCCCGCGCGGATCGAACGCCCCCATCGCGCAGGTGCCCACTGGATGGAAGATGGTCGTCCCCAGCTCACGGGCCGCTTGCTCCAGGTCTTCGTCGCTCTTCAGTTGGGGGCCAGGAAGCACTTCTTCTGGGCGGTAGCGGGTCAGGGGTTGCGCCTCCATGATCTGCCGGGTCATCCGGAGGCCGAGCACGGCAATTCGACGATCGGCGTCAGTCGACAGGTAGTTGCAGGAGATCCGCGGCGAGGTCAGCGGATCCGCGCCGGCTATACGCACATGACCTCGCGAGGTGGGGCGCAGATTGCAGACCGACGGAGTGATCGCTCCGAAGGGATGCAGGGGCTCGCCGAACTTGGCCAAGGACAGGGGCTGCACGTGCCACTCCAAGTCAGGACTGGCCAGTGTGGGATCGCTCTTGGCGAAAGCTCCCAACGTGGAGGGCGGCATGGTCAGCGGTCCTGAGCGCAGCAACAGGTACTGAATTCCCATGCCCGCTCGGGTGATCCAGTTGCGGTAGAGCGTGTTGACGGTCCGGGCGCCCCGCACCCGGTAGACCGTTCGCAGCTGCAGGTGGTCCTGGAGGTTCTCACCTACTCCCGGCAGATCGACGGCCACCGGCACCTGGTGTTGGGTGAGCAGCCCGGCCGGACCCAGACCCGAGGCCTGCATGAGCTGCGGCGACCCGATCGTTCCGGCGCTCAGGATCACCTCCCGACGGGCCTGGACGTCGATGATCTGGCCGTCTTTGCGCAGCCGCACACCGGTGGCGCGGTGCTGTGCTGTCGTCCAGGCCCCTCGACGCTGATCCTCGTGGACCTCGCTGTCCATCAGCAGATGCAGCGCCTGGGCGTGGGTGTAGACGGTGAGATTAGGGCGGTGGGCGACGGGATGCAGGAAGGAATCGGCCATCGACCAGCGACGGCCACGCCGTTGGTTGACATGGAAGTACGCACTGCCGTCATTGCTTCCGCGGTTGAATTCGTCGATGGGGTCAATGCCCAGTTCGGCAGCGGCGGCCTGCCAGGCGTCCAAGATCTTCCAGCGCACTCGTGGCCGCTCGACGGCGATCTCACCACCGGCGCCGTGCCACTCGTCTGCGCCGCCGAAGTAGTCTTCCAGCTGCTTGTAGATCGAAAGTGTCTGGCCGGAGCCGTCCCACAGCCACCGCTCGTCACCGGTGGCCTGCGCCCACAGCTCGTAATCGGAGGCCTGGCCGCGCATGTGAATCATCGCGTTGATCGACGAGCTGCCACCGATCACTCGGCCCCGCGCGTAGTGAATGCTGCGGCCGGCCAGTCCGGGGTCGGGCTCGGTCGCGAAGCACCAGTCGGTGCGGGGGTTGGCAATGGTGTACAGGTAGCCCACCGGCACCTTGATCCAGAACCAGTTGTCCTTGCCACCGGCCTCGATCAAGAGCACACGGTGATCGGGGTTGGCGCTGAGCCGATTGGCGAGCAGGCAGCCCGCACTACCTGCTCCCACGATGATGAAGTCGAACTCGGCGACGGGGCTCAACTCCGGCGTGGTCAGTCTTTTTCCTCGTCGCGACGGCGCGCGGCCTCAATGACCTCGGGCGGGGCTGGTTTCTGCAACCAGGCCCGTACCCTCAACAAGCCACCGGCGATGGTGCCGACGGCAAGGACCGCAACGAGGATCCAGAGCGCAGTGGACATACAGCCAGTGTCCTCCAGCGCCCAAACCGTCGGGCCGATATTCGTGACAGGACCCGCAGCGACCCCCGCCCTTGCGGCGGGGGAGCGGCGTTGGGCCGCTTGTCTCGATTCTCTTGAAACGAGACAACGCATTCGTGCGGGCCGTCCGCCCAAAAATCTGGTGATCGTCAACGGTCATTGTGTGAGGGTGGGGCGATGCCCAGCACGACGATCGAGGTTCGACGGCCATATCCCACCGATGAAGAGGTCGCGATCATCGATGCGGTTCACGATGCGTTGGTGGCGGCGTTCGAAATTCCGTCAGGAGACAAGCACGTCCGGCTGGTTGGTCATGAGCCACACCGGTTCGCGCATTCCCCGGAGTTGGCTCATCCAGAGCTGTACACACTTGTGGCGATCGATTGTTTCGCCGGACGCTCGGTGCAGGCCAAGCGGAACCTGTATCGCGAGATTGTGGACCGCCTGGGCGCCCTGGGTATACCTCCCGATCATGTGACCATCGTCTTGCGGGAGAGCGCTGTCGAGAACTGGGGCGTTCGCGGCGGCCAGGCTGCGTGCGACGTCGACTTGGGTTTCGACATCAACGTGTAGCTAAATCGCGCGACGGAAGCGGCGGCCAACGCTATCGACCAGCAGCTCGGGTTCAGAAGTTCACTGAAACGGCTCGGGCGTGAAGGTGACGTCGACACCGCCCACGGTCATCGTCACCTGATCTTCCATCACCATCACCTGCGCCGAGACCCGTCGATCGAGGCTCTGGGCCAGTTGCTGCACCGGCCCGTGCGGTATCTGCACCACCGACAGGTTCGACAGCTTCGCCACTTTGGGTCCCACGGTGCGCCACCAGGTGGCCACGCCGGCGGCGAACGGGAACAGCATGACCTGGTCAGCCTGGCTGGCCGCCTTGCCCAAGACGCGTTCATCGGGCTGGCCGACGTTGATCCACTCCAGGATCCGGCCCGTGTAGTCCGCAAGCCGCAAGTCCGGTACGCCAGGGGTGGACAGGCCCGCCCCGAACGCCAACTCACCGTCGACGTCGCTGAGCCGGTGTGCGCGCAGCCCAAACGCCAACAACCGCACCACCATCCGCTCATCGGTCTCACTGGGATGACGGGCTACGGTCAGCGTGTGATCGGCGTAGTAACCGTGATCGACATCGGAGACGCCGAGTTCGACTTTGAACACTGTCGCAGAAAGAGCCACGTCATAGTGTCCACCCTGGTGGTGTTCCCCGAGCGATCAGGCCGCTTCCAATGGCTACGGGCATCCCGCTACGGCAGGGTCGCGTAGATTCTTCGGGAACAACACGAGCACCCAACGCAGCATTCAACGAAGGCCATCATGTCCGAGGATCACAACACAGACGTTCCACCGAATCACCTCTCCATCGATCCGCGTAGCGCCTTCTACAGCGAAGAGGTGCTTCGCCGCGACGTGGGTATTCGCTTCAATGGCGCCGAGAAGACCAATGTCCACGAATACAACGTGGCCGAGGGTTGGGTGCGTGTTGAAGTCCCTACCGCGAAGGACCGCCGCGGAAATCCAATGGTCGTCAAGCTCAGTGGCACGGTTGAACCTTATTTCCGCGGAGCGGAATAGCGCACCTGCGTGCTCACGCGGCGCGACGGTCCCGTCTTTTTGGGATCGGTAGACGTACTTCCCGGGTGTACTTGCCGGGACGACGCCGCGAATCGACGGTGCGCACAAACGAAGGGATATCAACATGCACACCAAACGGATGCTGGCCGGGGCGCTGACGTCGGTCAGTCTCGCGGCGGCCGGCCTGAGCCTGGCCACGGGCACCGCTGCGGCCGACCCGCCGGGCGCACACACATGGTGCCCAGGAACGTCGTTGGCTTCTCCGCCGGGACCGGGTATCAGCCCCGGCGCCTGGGACATGAATATCTGCCACACGTGGTACCGCGTCGCCCCCGGGACGGGCAATGTGCCATATAGATCCTTGGACGGCACCTTCCGCCTCGAACACAGCAATCTCTGGGACGGTCCGAACCCACCGGCGGGCTCGGTCCGTGTCGAGTGCGGCCGGGACTTGTTCACCGGCATCGCCATTCCGTGTTAGTCGGCCGCCAGCCAGATTGAACTCGTTGAGGGGTGGGGGGAAGACCCCGGGAGGCCCGGCGCACAAACTGACATAATGTGGCTTATCGGCAAAATTCTGAGCTGCGGGGCCGTGTGCGCATGCGCACCCGTCAACAAATGTTGACGCGCGCAGCACCTTCTATACCTCTAGCGAGTGACGGCCGCTCCGCGCTGTAGACCGTCATCGCCCAAGCACGCGCGAAGCTGGCGCCATACGCGGACCGTTCGCCAGCGGGCCGGCCGTGCGTCCCCGGCGCAGACCACCGAGCCGGTACCACCGCCGCCTGCGCCCCCTGCCCAATCCCGCCGTCAATTCGTCACAGTGACGAATTGCGTTGCGGCACTGCGGTGTTGCTGAGCGCCGCCCTCGGGCACGTACGTGGTCAGCTTTCTCGAGATCTCAGGCCACGAGCGACGCCGACCTCCCGAACACGCTGTGCAGCTAAGCTGGGCGTCGGCACGCTGCTGCGTGCGTGATCATTGCGAGGTACCCGGTGCCTGATACACGGTATGCACTGAGCGGCGATGTTCATATCGCGTTCCAAGTGATGGGCGACGGCGACACCAACCTCGTCTACATTCCCGGCTGGGTATCGCATCTCGAGCTGGAGCTGGAAAACGGGCTGTCGCGACTGTTCTACGAAGCGCTGGCTTCGTTCACCACGCTGGTCCGTTTCGACAAGCGCGGTACCGGGATGTCGGACCGAGTGGTCGGCGAGCTTTCGCTGGAGGGCCGGATGGACGACATCCGCGCCGTACTCGACGCCGCAGGGATCGAGCGCGCGTCGCTGTTCGGGTTTTCAGAGGGCGGGACGATGGCTGCAATCTTCGCCGCTCGGCACCCCGACCGCGTCGAGAAACTGGTCCTGTTCGCCAGCCACGCCGGCAAGGTCACCGGCAGCCCTGATTTCCCGTGCGGCTACGAGTCCGAAGAAAAGATTCACTGGCTCGAGGACGTCATCGAGAAGCGCTGGGGTACGGGTGACTCTCTGGAACACCTCGCTCCGTCGTTGTGGCGGCATCGACAGGCCGATAGAGCCAGGGCCGGAATGGCCCGCTTCGAGCGCATGGCGGCCTCCCCCGGCGCGGCCCTCGCACTCTTCCGGGCGAACATCGGCAATGACGCCAGGTCAGTGTTGCCTCAGGTGAAAGCCCCCACGCTGGTGTTGCATCGCGCGAGTGACCGCTTCGTTCCGCGTTGCAACGGCGAGCACCTGGCGGCGACAATCCCGGACGCCCACCTGATCGTCGTCGACGGCGACGACCACCTGCCGTACGTCGGCGACGTGACGGCCGTCCTGCGAGAGATCGAGCGGTTCCTCATTGGCACCACGCACCACGCGGAAAGCCTTCGAAGGCGGGTCGGTGTCGTCGGCGACCCGCTGAGCTCGCTCACCCCCGCCGAGCTCCGAGTCGCCGGATGCCTCGCACAAGGGATGTCCAATCCGGCAATCGCACAGGCCCTGCACTTGTCGCGACATACCGTGGAATCACACCTGAAGCGGATTTACACCAAACTCGGCGTGACCCGCGTGCAGCTCGCCGCGCTGATCACCGCCGGCGCCAACCGCTAGCGGCAAGATTGGCCGAGTTCGGGGATGTGCCTACGGGTCGCCGCTCGAATACTCAATCCATGAGTATCGACAACAACCTCCCCGTCGGGTCCTACCTGCAGCTGGAGCGCGACGGCGGCGAGCGCCTGAAGTTTCTGGGCGACAGCGCGATGCGTCTCAAGATCGACGGCGCCGACACCGCTGACGCGATGACGTTCTACGAGTACACATCCGAACCCGGTGTAACCGGCCCTCCCCAACACATCCACCATGGCCACGACGAGACGTTCTACGTCGTCGACGGCACCTATGAGTTCACCTTCGGCGCCGAGCAGGTGCGCGCCGAACCCGGTGCGTTTCTTTATGTCCCGCGCGGCCGGCCCCACACCTTCCGCAACGCCGGGCATGGGACGGGTCGCATCGTTGGCACCTTCGCTCCGGCCCGCTTCGCTGAGTACTTTCGCGAGCTTGCCGAGATCATCGACCGCACCGGCGGCCCGCCGGATCGGGCGCAGTGGGCCGAGCTCTACGCCCGCTACGACACCACCTTCCTCGAGAAGGCGTAGCGCCGACGTCACCTCATGCCGGCTTGCCGCAGATTTCCTCGGCCGCCATCGGGTCGATGACGCTCATCATCAGCTCCTCGTGCTGCGGGCAGACGTGGTGAACGGCAGTCATCAACACCAGCGCCCCGTCCATATCGTCGAGCCGTCCGTCGTCCAGGCCGGCCATCCCCGCGAAGACTCCGTCTTCGGTGGGATCGGCGTTGATGGCACCGCACAGTTGCTGTGCAGACGACTCGATGACCGGCATGGGTGTCGCCGGATTGGCGTGCGCCACGGTCGAGCCGGCAAGAATGGCCACGGCGCCGATGGCTGCGGTGCAGGCGATCGAGATCTGGTTCATGGCGCTTTCCTTCCTCGCTTCCGGGTGTTGTCACCCAGGACTCGATCGTTGCGCCGACCGGGTTCGCGGCTGCGAGTACTACGCCACTCGACTTCGGAGACTGGTCCGCCGTGGACTACCCGCGACGACTGCTCAGCCCCGCAGATCGGCGAGTGAATTCTTGATGCCGCCGTCGAGGACGATCTGCACCGCCGCCACCGTGATCATCACCGCAGCGATCACCAGATGCACCACCGCGTCGGTGACGTTGTTCGGAAAGGTGAAGACGTAGGCGACCTGCTGGGAGAAGAACGCCCAGATTCCCGGCAGCGCACCGGCCACCGCCGCGGCGAGCAGATACAGCACCGACCACGATTTGCGCATCGCGAACACCAGTCCGGGTCCGAACAGCGCAACGCCGGCGAGCGCGTGCCAGCCGTTGTAGTCCATCCCGAGAATCTGCACCGTTGGCGCGTCGGGTCCGGTCGCGAAGCTGGGTTCGGCAATGAATCCGACGACCGCTTGAATCAGGTGCACGACACAGATGACCAGCAATCCGACCTGAGCGAAACTCCACCGCATGGCGCGCCCTCCCTGACCCTCGCGTCGTATACTACGCGTCGTAGTAGTCGATGCCAATGGTTCTGCGAGATCACACGCGTCAGTTGGGTGAGACGATCCCGTGGTCGTAGGCATAGACGATCGCCGCCGCCCGGTCCCGCAGACCGAGTTTCAGGAAGATGCGGCCGATGTGACTCTTCACCGTCACACCGGAGATGAACAGCTCGTCGGCGATCTCACCGTTCGACCGGCCTCGGGCGATCAGCGTCAGGACATCCAGTTCCCGGGACGTCAGACCTGCCGCGACAGGTTCGGGCGACGACTGTGCCGCACCGCGATACACGTTGAGCACCCGCGAGGTCACCGCGGGATCGAGGTAGCTGTCGCCACGGGCAACGGCGCGTACGGCGTGGATCAGCTCCTCGGCCGACGAGTCCTTCAGGACGAAACCCGCTGCGCCGGCCCGTAACACACCGGACAGCAGGTCGTCGTCGTTGAACGTCGTCAGCGCGAGCACCGGCGGTCCGCCTCCGCTGGCGAGCAACCGGGTGGCCTCGATACCGTCGACCCGCTTCATCCGCAGATCCATCACCACGACATCGGGCCTGTGCAGCTCGACCGCTTCGAGGACTTCGTCGCCGTCCGAGCATTCGGCGACGACCACGATGCCGTCCTTGCGACGAAGGATGCGCCGCAAACCCGAACGCACCAATTCCTGGTCGTCGACCAGTAGCGCGGCGATCTCGGCCGTCTCGTGGCTCACAGCGGACAGTGTCTCGGCGGTCGGCCGGCGTTCCCGTCGGCCAGCGGGATGTCAGCACGCACCGACCATTCACCTCCGGACGGTCCGGCATCGATCTGTCCGCCAAGCAATTCGACGCGCTGGCGCATGCCCTGCATGCCGCGGCCCTCCCCCGGGCTGACCGCGCCGACGGGGACGGGGATGTCGTTGGTGACAGTCAGCACCGCGTGATGGGCGGTGATGGTGAGCGCGACGTGACACCGGGCGTCCACGGCATGTTTGGCGACGTTCGCCAGCGACTCCTGGGTGATCCGGTACAGCGCCAGGCCGACGGCGGCGGTCACCCGGTCCAGCGGACCGTCCGCGACAAGGTCCACCTGCACGCCGGCGCGCGCGAAATCCTCCACCAGGCCGTAGATGTCGGCCACACCGGGTTCAGGCGCCATCTTCACCGTGGCGGTGTCGAGCAACCCGACGGTGCGGCGGATGTCGGCCATCGCCTGACGTCCGAGCTGCTCGGCCTGCTCGAGCGCCTCGACGGCATCGTCGACGTCACGGTCCTCCTGCAGTCCGCGCCGGGCGCCGGTGACGTGCAGCAGCGTGATGGACAGCGAATGGGCGATCACGTCGTGCACCTCTCGGGCGATGCGGCGGCGTTCCTCACCGGCGGCCAGTTCGGCGAGCCGGGCCTGCGCCTGCTGCTGCTGGATCAGCAGCTGGCTCTGACCGTTCATCAGATATCCGACCAGCCAACCGATCCCGATGAAACTCAGGTACAGCGGTAGCGAGTCGACGCGACCGAGCGCGGACGCCACCAGCAGCAGAACCGCCGCTGCCGACGCCGCAAGAAAGCCGCCGGTCATCGCGGTCAGTGCGCCAACCACACCGACCATCAGGCCGAGCAGCAACGGTGCGAAGTCATCGGCCACCGGCGCCGAGGTCGCGAACAGCAGGATGCCGGTGGCAGCCGTCCACGCCACGCACAACGCGAATCCTTCGTGCTTGGTACCGAATGTGAAGAAGCACAACCACGGCGTGAGCGACACGAGGAGCGCGACGATCGCGATCGGCAGGTCGGACAGCGGGCGCTGCAGTGCCGCGACCAGACCGACGCCCAGCATCGTGGCGTCGACGGCCATCACGAACCGCCACGTGTAGCCGAGCGGAATCATCTCGGCCCCGCGGCGGAGGCATCTCCGCAGGTGGCGCTCTGCCTGACGCGGCATCGTGCCATCGTAGAAGAGTCGGCCGCGGCCGTACATCATCCCGTGGTCGGTAGGTGTCGTCCTACCAGGGTCGCAACGGCGATCGACCCGCAGCACGACGCGTACGCCCGTACCAGTTCGTAGCGTCGAGGCATGACATGGTCACAGTTGCACGAACGCATGGCCTTCATGGCTGATCTCATCGAACAAGCCACCGCCGACCCGGAAGGCGCACTCGACCTCGATGCGCGGGCCGCCGATGTGCGACGCCTCTTCGGCGACGAGGAAGGGCTGCTGCTGTCGCTTCGGCACCGCTGGATGACCATGCTGGCCGCCCGGCTCGACCAAGCCGTGCATGACGACGTCCCGGCCGAGCAGGCCCACGCCGAGCTGGCGGCGGGCCACCCCGGCTTGCGTGCACTGCTCGACGCCGCGGCCCGGCGCTCGGTCCGGGTGCGCGGCCTGCAACGCGGCGAGCAGCGGATCATCGCCATCCACTCGAGCCCGGAGGCGAACCGCCGGACCGTCGCCTGACGTCCGCGGTAGTACGTCGACGGACTACGGTGTGACGGTGCGGAATCTGCTGCCTGCCGTCGTGCTCCTGATCGGGATCGCCACATCGGTGCCCGCGACCGCACAGGCGGATCCCGACACGGACGGCTCGGTGGAATTCGTCGACACACCGCAGATCGTCGACAGCCATCCGCTCCAGGTGAACTCGTGGACCGTGCAGGACGGCGGCCGAACGCTGCGACTTCGGTTCACGGCCGGCACACCCGAGTGCTTCGGTGTGCACGCCACGGTGCTCGAGAACGCCGACACCGTCGAGGTGCGGTTACGCAGCGGTGCCCGGCCCGAGGCCGTCGCCCGTGCCTGCATCATGATCGCGGTGTCGGGGACGCTCGACGTACCGCTGGCCGAGCCGCTGGCGCACCGCACGGTGCTCACCCCGTACTGAGGCCCGCGCCTCACCGCCGGACGCCGCGCACCGCCCGCGTCCACGGCCATGTCATCAACGCCCATACGAGGAACACCGCGGCCGTACCCACGACCACGTAGACCGGCCACGGGCCGAGGACGTCGAGCAGGCTCTCGGTGCTCGGCTTGCCGTTCAGGAAGCCGTAATTGCTGCCCGCCAGCCGGTTGAATGCGAAGGTGACCACGATCCACGCCGACGTCACCGCCACGGCGATGTGATAGCTGCGCCAGTTCGGGCGAAGGCCCCGCCCCCACGTGAGGTAGACGGCTCCCCACACGACGACCAGGTGGATGAACCAGAACCCCAGGTACTGGTAGTGCGGGAAGTCGGGCCCGCGCAGGGCCGGTGAGATCAGCGCCTGCATGCTCAGCACCAGACCCCAGTAGTAGACCAGCGCATACGCCCAATGTCGCTGCGACCACCACGCATACGCCGACACCACGGTGGCGAGATCGGTGAGGTGCAGCGGAACCGACCGGTCGAGACTGGGCGGAAACATCGAATAGACAACCGCCACAGCGTAAATCGCCGCCGCCGTTGCTCCGACGATGCGGCCGAACCGCCGGGACTGCGCCGGCGTCTGACGGCGGCCGAACCATACCAGCGCCACTGCGCCTGCGACGAACACCGCGATCGCCGCCCAGTGCGACGCCCCGTACGCGGTGAACTCGCGGTATGCGCTCGGCACATGGGCACGTTAGCGCGGTTAGTCCGGCACCGGTTTGGGCACCCACTTCTCGGTGTGACGCAAGCCACACGTCTTCCAGCTGCCGTCAGGAGAGCGCCATGACCGCCGGGGAACGGGCCAACAGGACAGACGTCGACAAGGCGCTGATGGGCGGCGCCACATATCGCAGCCTGGGTGAACAGCGCCTCTCGCCGGGTGAGGAGCGGTTCGAGAAGGGCCGCCGCACCGTCGGTCTCTTCCTCGCACCGGTCGTCGCGATCGCCTTCCTCGCACTGCCCATCGACATCCCGCCGCAACAACAGACATTGGCCGGCGTGCTGCTCGGCGTGATCGTGCTCTGGGTGAGCGAGGCGGTGCCCATCCCCATCGGCGGCCTGCTCGGCGTCGCGGTGGTGGTCTTCATGGGGGTGGCACCGGCCGACGACGTGCTGGGCCCCTTCGGATCCTCGACGGTGTTCACCTTCATCGGCGCCTTCATCCTGGCCCAGGCGATGCTCAAACACGGTCTCGCCCGGCGGTTCGCGTTCCGCATCCTGGCACTGCCCCGGGTGGGGCAGTCCACCACCGGGGTGATCATCGCCTTCGGCGCGATCACGTGTCTGTTGTCGGCGTTCGTCTCCAACACTGCCACCGTCGCCATGTTGCTACCCACGGCGATCGGCATCCTCGGCGTCGTGGCGAAGCTGCTGCAGGTCCAGGGCAAGGTCCCCGACGACTTCGACCCGCTGCGGCTGAAGGTCGGCGCCGCCATCATGCTCATGCTCGCGTACGCGGCCAGTGTCGGCGGTCTGCTGACACCGGTGGGCAGCCCCCCCAACCTGATCGGCCGCGGACTCATCGAGGAGGCCACCGGTGAGCGGATCAGCTTCGGCCAGTGGATGGTGATGGCAGCGCCGATCTGCCTGCTGATGTTCGTGGTGCTCGCGTTCGTGCTGATCAAGCTGAACAAGCCGGAGATCAAGCACATCGAGGGTGTCACCGAGTACGTCGACGAACAGCGTGCAGAGATGGGCAAGCTGTCCCGGGCGGAGAAGAACACTCTGATCGCCTTCGGCATCACGGTCTCGCTCTGGATCTTCCCCGGCGTGATCGCGCTCATCTTCGGCAACGACTCCGACATCTACACCGCGGTCAGCGACCGGCTCGACGAGGGCACCGTAGCGGTGTTCGGCGCGGCGCTGCTGTTCCTGCTGCCCACCGACTGGCAGAACCGGGAATTCACGCTGCGGTGGAGTGACGCCGCGCAGATCGACTGGGGCACCATCGTGCTGTTCGGCACCGGCATCATCTTCGGGTCGCTGCTCGCCGACACCGGACTGGCCGAGACGATCGGCACCTCGGTGGCCGACTCCCTCGGGCTGTCCAGCATCCTGCCGATCACGATCTTCGCGGTGCTGCTGGCGATCGTGGTGTCGGAGACCACGAGCAACACCGCATCGGCCGCCGTCGTGGTGCCGATCATCATCCCGGTGGCGGTGGCCGCGGGAGTCAATCCGTTCGTCCCGGCCCTGGCGGCCACCTTCGCCGCGTCGTTCGGCTTCATGCTCCCGGTGTCCACACCGCAGAACGCGATCGTCTACGGGTCCGGGGCGGTACCGATCACCACGATGATCCGCTCCGGTATCACCTTCGACGTCGCAGGCGCGATCCTCATCATCGTGTTCCTGCCGCTGTTGGTCGCAATGCTGGGACTCGGGTCGTGACCGCCCAGAAGATCGCGGTGATCCCGGGTGACGGAATCGGCGGTGAGGTGATCGAGTCGGCACGCGCGGTGCTGGACGCGGTGTGCGGCAAGCACTCGATTTCGCTGTCCTACACCGATTTCGACTGGTCGTGCGAACGCTACGCCAACGAGGGCGCGATGATGCCCGCCGACGGGATCGACACCTTGGGCGGATTCGACGCCATCCTGCTCGGCGCCGTCGGCTGGCCGGGCGTCCCCGACCACATCTCGCTGTGGGGCCTGCTCATCCCCATCCGACGGGCGTTCCGTCAGTACGTGAACCTGCGGCCGATCCGGGTGTTCGACGGCGTGCGGAGTCCGCTGCGCGACGCCGACGGGGTGGACTTCGTCGTGGTCCGCGAGAACGTCGAGGGCGAGTACAGCGAGATCGGCGGGCGGATGAACCGTGGCTTCCCCGACGAGATGGCGGTCCAGGAGTCGGTGTTCACCCGCGTCGGTATCAGCCGGATCGCCGATTACGCACTGGAACTCGCCGCGACCCGGCGCAAACACGTCACCTCGGCGACGAAGTCGAACGGCATCGTGCACACGCTGCCCTTCTGGGACGAGGTGGTCGCCGAACGCAGCGCCCGCCATCCCGACATCGAAGTCGTCAGCGAGCACATCGACGCGCTGGCGGCGAAATTCGTCCTGCACCCGCAACGCTTCGACGTGGTGGTGGGGTCGAACCTGTTCGGAGACATCCTTTCCGACCTCGCTGCCGCGGTGGCCGGGTCGATCGGCATCGCGCCGTCAGCCAATCTCGATCCGACCAAGCAGTACCCGTCGATGTTCGAACCGGTGCACGGGTCGGCGCCCGACATCGCCGGACAGGGAGTGGCGAACCCCATCGGCGCGGTCTGGTCGGCCGCGATGATGCTCGACCACCTCGGTCACCCGGCGGCCGCCGCGGACATCGTCACCGCGATGACGGCGACCCTGGCCGAACCGCACACCCGCACCGGCGACCTCGGCGGCACCGCCTCCACCCGCGAGGTGACCGAGGCACTGGTGGACGCTCTGCGCTGAAGCCCGGAACAGCGCGGCGGCAGCCTAATCGGACGCGGACTCTGCGTCGTCCTCTTCTTCGGCTTCCTCCTCGGCGACCTGCTTCCCGGCGTCCTCTGTGTCACGCCGCCGCTCCCGCAGCACGAACGCGGCTACCGCGAGGGCCAGCACCACGCCCGCGAGCACCCCGATCTCGACGACGGCGCGGGCGAACACCGGGCCCTGGTCGAGCAGTTTCGCCGCCTCCACGGACAGCACGACGATCTCCTTGATGCCGGCGAGGATGCCGACGATCAGGAAGGGTTCGGCGACGATCTCGTGGGACCGTAGACACGACCGCACCGCGTAGAGCAGTTCGACGAAGATGAAGATCAGCAGCAGCCCGTCGAGCACCTCGAGCATGACCGTCGAGGCAGGCGAGTTGCGCAGTCGCAGCATCGTGTTGAACTGGGCGACCAGCAGGGCGCCCGACCCGATCACCAGAACGACGGCGATCGCCCAGTAGATGCCGTCCTCCATGACGCCGAGGGCACGGTCGGCGAACCGCTGCCGATCGTCTTCCTTCTCTTCGTTCTTGGCGTCTTTGGCGTCCTTGGCTTCTCGCGTCGGCTTCGCCATCAGCGGTTCAACCACCAGATGCTGCTGGACAACGCAGTGGCGAAGGCACACCACAGCGGATACGGCGCCAGCACCGCCGCGCCGGGTCCGCGCGCCTCGATCGCACGCCGGGTCAGGTCGGCGCTGCTGACCGTCAGCGCCGCCGCTGCCACCGCCGACGTCCCGAGCCGGTGCTGGTTGAAGAACAGCCACGTCCAGCCGCCGTTGAGGACGAGATTCGCCGCCAGCGCGACGCGGTAGGCGCGCGCCTTCGCGGGCGCAGATTCGTCGAGCTCGTCGAGGGTCGCCGCCGACACCGCCGCGATGTCGGCGTAGAGAATGGGCCAGACGATCGGAAAGGCTTGGCGTGGGGGCTGAAAGCTCGGCTTCTTCAGCTTCGCGTACCACGCCGACCCGGCCGGCCGACTCGCCAGACCGCCCACTGCCGCGGTGGCGAACACTGCTCCGGCCGTCTTGGCCAGGGTGGCTGCCCGCATGGGGACCCCTTTCGTCGGATGAGCGATACCCGAATCGCGGCTTCGCGAATCTCCGCCGCTGCCAAAGTCAGACGACCACGGGGCCGCGCACGCGGCGCCGCGTGGCCATCCGGTAGCCGCCGTAGAGGACCGCCGCCACCGCGAAGTTGACGAAGTAGGCGATGTCGGCCCCGTGCCACGCCCGGGCCACGAATCCCTCGATGAGCGTGGTGTGCATGAACGGCATCGCGGCGAGGTAGGCGATCACGAACGCGGCCAGCGCCACCGCCGCGTCCCGCGGGTCGGTGTGCTCGGCAGCGGGATCGACGGTGTCCCGGCCGGCGCTGCGCAGCCGCCAGTCGATGACGACGACGGCGACGAACGCCGGGATCCAGTAACTCACCAGCAGGAGTACGTCGGTGAACCTGGTCGCGGTGTCGGCGGCGTGCAGCCACAGGATGAGCAGGAACGCCAGCGCCGTGATGATGACCGCCGACACCGGCCTGCGCACCCGGACGCCGACCGTCTGCAAGGCCAGCGAACCGCTGTAGTCGTTCATCACCCCGGATCCCACCGAGGCCAGCGCGATGACCACCAGCGCCAGGCCGCCGACCACGCCGCCGCCCATCACCGACCGCACGCCTTCTGCGGTCTGGTCGGCGAGCAGGTCGGCGGCGGCGATGCCGATCGCCTGAACGAAGATGTACGCCAACACTATTCCGGCGAATGTGTATCCGAAGACCTTGGCGCGCCGCGAGGTCGCCGGCAGGTAGCGGCTGAAGTCGGCGGCGTAGCTGGCCCAGGAGATGGCGAGGCTGAATGCGATCGTCACCTCGAGGACGAACGCACCCACCAGGTCAGGGCCCGCCACGGTGGCGGCGGTGATCACGTCGTGGCTGCTGACGACCTTGATGCCGAACACCAGGAAGGTGGCGAACAGGACGACGGTCAGCACGGCCTGCAGCCGGTGGATCAGCTCGTAGCCGAAGAACCCCACCACGCCCTGCACGCCGAGCACGATCAGCACCGCGGCCCAGAACGGGATGCCGAGCAGCGCCGCGAGCGCTTCGCCGCCGAACAGTCCCACCAGTGCGTCCCACGCGATCGACGAACCCCACTGCAGCACTCCCGGCAGCACCACCCCACCGCCGAACGCCATCCGGGAATGTGGCAGCTGACCGGTCCCGGTGCGCGGTCCCCACGTCGAAAGGTAGGCCACCACAAGCGAACCCAGGACGGTACCGATGACCATCGCCAGCATCCCGAGCCAGAAGCCGAGGCCGAGCACGATGGCCAGCGTGCCGGTGAACACCCCGCTCATGGTGACCTGGGGCGCGAACCACACCGTGAACAACCGGGACGGCTTGCCGTACCGCTGGTCGGTGGGGATGGGCGCGATGCCGTGGGTCTCCACGGACATGTCCCCCACCCCCGAGGGTCGGTGACCTGTGAAGGTCGCCGCGGTCAGCGCGTTCGACGTCGGGCCGGAAGTCATGGGTTCATTCGACCACGGCCGGTCGCTGCCGCCCCGGCCACCTCGACGCCGTGTGCGGCCACCGCGGAGGCTAGCGTCATCGGAACGGACAACCAAGGCGAGCTAACGATCGGAGTGGGTGTGGTCGAGACCGACGCGAACCGGTCGACGCCTGCGTTCCCGCCGGTGCGGCGGCCCGGCCTGCTGGTCGCCGGGCTGAGCGTCGTGGTGCTCACCGTCGCGGTGCTGCAGACCGCGGTGGTGCCGGTGCTGGGCATCATCGCCACCCAGCTCGCCGTGTCCGGTGTCGCCGTCAGCTGGGCGGTCACCGCCAACCTCCTCGCCGCCATCGCCCTGACACCGCTGATCGGCCGGCTCGCCGACCTTTACAGCAAGAAGCGGGTCCTGCTCGCGGTGCTGGCCGTGGTGCTCGTCGGCAGTGTGCTCGCCGCGGTCACGTCGTCGCTCGCCATGCTGATCGTCGGACGTGTCCTGCAGGGTGCGTCGTACGCGCTCTACCCGATCGGGGTGGCGGTGCTGCGTGAGGAGCTGCCGCGCGACCGACTGGTGGGCGCGATGACGGTGATGTCGGGAACGCTGGGATTCGGTGGCGGGGCCGGTCTGGTGGTCACCGGCCTGTTGATGGCCGACGGCGCCGGCTACCAGAAGGTGTTCTGGCTGACCACTGCCTTCACCGTCGTGGTGATCGGCGTGGTGCTGACGGTGGTGCCGTCCCGCCCGCGGGCGACGTCCGGGACCGTCGACTGGCTCGGGGCGGCCGGACTGGCCGCAGGCCTCTCCGCGTTGCTGCTCGCCGTCACCCAGGGCAACACCTGGGGGTGGGGGTCGCCGCGCACGATCGGCACGGCGGTGACGGGTGTCCTGGTGCTGGTTGCCTGGTGGTGGTGGGAGCGGCGCGCCGCGCGGCCGCTGGTGTCGACCCGGATGCTCGCCCGCAGGCCGATCCTGCTCACCAACCTGGCCACGGTGTTCGTCGGGATGGGGCTGTACTTCGCGTTCCTCGGGCTGACGCAGTTCGTGCAGACTCCGAGCGCGGCGGGGTACGGCTTCGGGGCCGACGTGCTCGAGGCGAGCGTGGTGTACCTGCTCCCGGGTGCGGTGACGGGTTTCGCGGTCGCACTGGTCAGCGGGCGGTTCATCGAGCGGTTCGGCGCCCGCCGGGTACTGGTGGCGGCCGCGCTGGCCGGCATCGCCGGGTTCGTCATGCTGGCGGTCGCCCACGGCCGTCCCTGGCAGGTGATCGTGGCAGGCATCCTGGCGAACGCCTACATCAGTCTCGGCTACGGCGCGCTGCCCGCACTCATCGTCGGCGACGTCGACGCGGGTGAGACCGGGGTGGCCACCGGGATGAACGCCATCGCCCGCACCATCGGCAGTTCGACGGCGGCCGCGGTGGTCGCGGTGCTGCTGTCGCACACCCAGCCCGGCACCGGGCTACCGGTGGAGGCCGGTTTCGTGACGATCTTCTGGGCGGGCGCGGTGACCGCCGCGCTCGCGATGGTGCTCATCGCGATGTCGCGCTCCCGTGAGCGCGGGGTGGAATCCGACGAGGCCCGCTACGAGACGCGGGCGATGAACCACGAGTGGGGCTAGCGCAACGCGGCGAGATTCGACACCGACTTCTGCACGTCGGACTCGATCACCTTGGCGACGAGATTGCCCACCCGGGTGTTCAGCAGGCCGCCGGACAGGTCGGCGATCACCCGGAACTTCGTGCCGTCGCCCTTCTCCTCGACGCTCAGCGACAGCGCGATGCAGACCGAGGGCCTGCCGGTGCCGACGAGCTCGATGTCCTTGGGCTCGTCGTACCGCGTCACCCGCCAGTGGATGGTGTTGCGGAAGCCCTTGATCTTGATCAGCGACGACACGCAGGTGCCGACCTCGATCTCCTCGGGCACGTCGCTGCGCCAGCCGGCGAAGATCGTCAGCCACTCGTCGAAGCGGCGCAGGTTCGACGCCAGCTCCCATGCCTTCTCCGGGCTCAGATCCGAGGTAACCGCAACGTCAACCGATGCCATGCCACCTCACTACCCGATCGAGTGCGGAAGGTAAACGGTTTCCGGTTCCGAAGCGCAGCGACCCGCGGCCCGACATTTGCGCGGAATCTCTCGGCGTCACCCGGTCTGACGAAGGATTCCATTGTCGGAATGTTAATTCGTTGCGGAATCGCTTGCGAAGGTCGCCAGTATCGGCCATGGTTTATACGGCTGCGGGGGGCTGCATCGAGGAGGACTGCGTTCTGACCGGCACACACACCACCGCCGTCGACAAGATCACCGGCACCCCCGGCGGATCCGCCGCAACGGGCCCCGTGATCGAGATCGACCACGTCACGAAGCGCTTCGCCGATTACGTGGCGGTGGCCGACGCCGACTTCTCGATCGGTTCGGGTGAGTTCTTCTCCATGCTCGGGCCGTCGGGCTGCGGCAAGACCACCACGCTGCGCATGATCGCCGGGTTCGAGACACCCACATCGGGCGCCATTCGCCTCGAAGGCGCCGACGTGTCCCGGGTCCCGCCGCACAAACGCAACGTCAACACCGTCTTCCAGCACTACGCGCTGTTCCCGCACATGTCGGTGTGGGACAACGTGGCCTACGGTCCGCGCAGCAGGAAGAAGGACAAGCCCGAGATCAAACGACGCGTCGACGAGCTGCTCGAGATCGTCCGCCTGACCGACTTCGCCAAGCGCAGGCCGGGTCAGCTCTCAGGCGGTCAGCAGCAGCGGGTGGCGCTGGCGCGGGCACTGGTGAACTACCCCAGCGCGCTGCTGCTCGACGAACCGCTGGGCGCCCTCGACCTCAAGTTGCGCCAGATCATGCAGTTCGAGCTCAAACGGATCCAGCGCGAGGTCGGCATCACGTTCATCTACGTGACGCACGACCAGGAGGAGGCGCTGACGATGAGCGACCGGATCGCGGTGATGAACGCGGGCAACGTCGAGCAGATCGGCACACCGAACGAGATCTACGAGCGACCCGCCACCGTGTTCGTCGCGAGCTTCATCGGCCAGGCGAATCTCTGGCCGGGACGCCAGACCAGTCGGAGCGACGGTGGCCTGGTCGACGTGGAGGTGCTGGGCAGCACGCTGCGGGCCCGCGCCGGCGAGACCACCATCGAGGCAGGCGGCCACGCGACGATGATGATCCGCCCCGAGCGGGTCAGGGTCGCGATGGAACAGCCCGCCGCGCAGTTCGCGGCCGTCCGAGCGAAGGTGGCCGACCTGACCTTCCAGGGGCCGGTGGTGCGGCTCTCGCTGGCCGCCGCCGACGGCTCGGCCATCGTCGCGCACGTCGGGCCCGAGCAGGAACTGCCGCTGCTGCGCCCGGGCGACGAGGTGTTCGCCTACTGGGCGCCGGAAGCGTCGCTGGTGCTGCCCGCCGCGGACATCCCCACCACGGAGGACCTCGAGGAGATGCTCGACGATTCCTGATCGTCGAGCCATCCGGTCCGCTCCCCTCACCCATCACGAAAGGCACACCCGCCATGCGCTCCAAGAACTCCGCCGACATCGACCCCGCATTGCTCGCCCGGCTGACCGCGGCCCGGACCTCCCGCCGACGCTTCATCGGCGGCGGCGCCGCGGCGGCGGCGGCCCTGGCGCTGGGTCCCACCGTGCTGGCCGCCTGCGGGTCCGACAGCGGCGGCGGGTCGTCGTCGGCGACCGCCACCGACGACGGTGCACCGGCCAGCGGCAATCTGCGGATCTCGAACTGGCCGCTGTACATGGCCGACGGCTTCATCGCCGCTTTCCAGACGGCGACCGGCCTGACCGTGGATTACAAAGAGGACTACAACGACAACGAGGAGTGGTTCGCCAAGGTCAAGGAGCCGCTGTCGCGCGGCCAGGACATCGGTGCGGACCTCGTGGTGCCGACGCAGTTCATGGCGGCGCGGCTCAACTCGCTCGGCTGGCTCAACGAGATCAGCGAGTCCCGGTGGACCAACAAGAAGAACCTGTTGCCCGAACTGATGAATTCGCCCGCGGATTCGGGGCGTAAGTTCAGCGCGCCGTACATGTCCTACATGGTCGGCCTGGCCTACAACCGGGCCGCCACGGGCCGCGACATCACGAAGGTCGACGACCTGTGGGACCCCGCGTTCAAGGGCAAGGTGAGCCTGTTCTCCGACACCCAGGACGGGTTGGGCATGATCATGCTCTCGCAGGGCAACTCGCCGGAGAACGCGACCTCCCAGACGGTTCAGCAGGCAGTGGACCTGATCCGCGAGCAGAAGGACCGCGGCCAGATCCGCCGGTTCACCGGCAACGACTACTCCGACGACCTCGCGGCAGGCAATCTCGTGATCGCGCAGGCCTATTCGGGTGACGTCGTGCAGCTGCAGAAGGACAATCCCGACCTGCAGTTCATCGTGCCCGAATCCGGCGGCCTGACCTCCATCGACACCATGGTCATCCCCAACTCGACGAAGAACAAGACCGCCGCCGAGGAGTGGATCAACTACGTCTACGACCGGGCGAACTACGCGAAGCTGATCGCCTTCACCCAGTACGTGCCGGTGCTCTCGGACATGGACGCCGAACTCGACAAGCTCGATCCGGCGCTGGCGAAGAACGAGCTGATCAACCCGCCGCAGGCCACCCGCGACAAGCTGAAGACCTGGCCGGCGCTGACCGACGAACAGACCCAGGAGTTCAACGCCGCCTACGCCGCGGTCACCGGCGCCTGACCCATGGCAGGCACCGCCACCAGCAGTCGACGGCGCAGCTGGATAGCGCCGTATCTGATGATCCTGCCCGCGCTGGCGTACCTGGCGATCTTCTTCGTCGTGCCGCTGGTCTCGCTGGCGCGCACGTCGCTGTCGTCGTCGGGCGGGTCGGTGTTCCTGCCGACGCTGACGTTCTCCTGGAACTTCGGCAACTACGCCGACGCGTTCAGTCGCTACCACGACCAGATCCTGCGGTCCTTCGGTTACGCGCTGACCGCGACGGTGGTGTGCCTGCTGCTGGCGTTCCCGCTGGCGTATGTGATCGCCTTCAAGGCGGGCCGGTTCAAGAACCTGATCCTGGGTCTGGTGATCCTGCCGTTCTTCGTGACGTTCCTGATCCGGACCATCGCGTGGAAGACGATCCTGGCCGACGACGGCTGGGTGGTCTCCGCACTGGGCACCGTCGGGCTGCTGCCGAGCGACGGCCGGCTGCTGTCCACCAGCTGGGCGGTGATCGGCGGGCTGATCTACAACTGGATCATCTTCATGATCCTGCCGCTCTACGTCAGCCTGGAGAAGATCGACCCGAGGCTGGTGGAGGCGTCCAAGGACCTGTACTCGTCGAACACCCGCAGCTTCACCAAGGTGATCCTGCCGCTCGCCCTGCCGGGTGTGCTGGCCGGCAGCCTGCTCGTGTTCATCCCCGCCGCAGGCGATTTCATCAACGCCGAGTACCTCGGCAGCACCCAGACCACGATGATCGGCAACGTGATCCAGCAACAATTCCTGGTCGTCAAGGACTATCCGGCCGCCGCGGCGCTGAGCCTGGTGCTGATGTCGATCATCCTGGCCGGCGTCCTGCTCTACACCCGCGCGCTGGGCACGGAGGACCTGGTATGACGACGCAGGCGGGCGCCGCCGTGGCCGCAGCGGCTCAGGAGGCCGGGCACCCGGCGAAGACCATCAAGGGCAGCCCGAAGTGGGGTGACTGGGCGCTGCGGATCGTGGCCGGTCTGGTGCTGGTCTACCTGTTCATCCCGATCTTCGTGATCGTGCTGTTCTCGTTCAACGACCCGAAGGGCAAGTTCAACTACAGCTGGCAGGGGTTCACGCTCGACAACTGGCGCGATCCCTTCAAGTATCCGGCGCTCACCGAGGCGATGAAGCTCAGCCTCAATGTGGCCGCGGTGTCGACGGCGGTCGCACTGGTGCTGGGCATGCTGGTGGCGATCGCGCTGGTGCGCCAGCGGTTTCGCGGTCAGCGGGCGGTCGACACGTTCCTGATCCTGCCGTTGACGGCGCCCGAGGTGGTGATGGGTGCGTCTCTGCTCGTGCTGTTCCTCGACCTGGGCTGGGCGACGGGCTATGTCACGATCCTGTTGGCGCACATCGCGTTCGAGGTCAGCTTCATCGCGATGACGGTGCGGGCCAGGATGCGCGGGTTCGACTGGACGCTGGAAGACGCGTCGATGGATCTGGGCGCGGGTCCGGCCAGGACGTTCTTCAAGGTGACCCTGCCGCTGATCGTTCCGGGAATCATCGCCGCGGCGATGCTGTCGTTCGCGCTGTCGCTCGACGACTTCATCATCACCTACTTCGTGAGTGGCTCGTCGGTCACCTACCCGCTGTATGTGAACGCCGCCGTGAAGGCGGCGGTACCACCGCAGATCAACGTGCTGGCCACCGCGATCCTGGTGGTCAGCCTGATCCTGCTTGCGGTGGGAACGCTTTACCGGCGCAAGCGAATCGACGGCTGAGGCGCGTCGTCCTGGTTTCGCCGCCGGGGCAACGGGGCATCCGGCCCTGCGACAACGCTCTTTCGAGGGGAGACGCCGTGCCCGCGCCATTGCTGTCCGAGGACGCCACCGCGATGCTCTCCAAACCCAATCCGGCCGTCATCAGCACGGTCAGGCGGGACGGGCAACCGGTGTCCGCTGCCACCTGGTACCTCCTGCGCGACGGTCGCGTGCTGGTGAACATGGACGCGGGCCGCAAGCGGCTCGAGCACATCCGCCACGACCCGCGGGTGTCACTCACGGTGCTGGACGGCGAGGACTGGTACACCCACGTCACCCTCATCGGCCGGATCGTCGACATCTATGCGGACGACGGCCTCGTCGACATCGACGCCCTGTCCCGGCACTACACCGGTGAGCAGTACGCACGGCGAGACCGCCCGCGGGTCAGCGCACTGCTCGAGATCGAGCGTGTGCACGGCTGGGGTGCGCACAAGAACACCAGCCAGCCCGACGGCCGGGGCTGACACCGGGCTGGGCAGAACCAGCCGTCGTCGCCGCACGGCGGCTGTATCAGGGCTGTCAGCCGTCGAGCGTCACCGCCACCGAGACCTCACCGCGGTCGTCGCGATGCGCCACGGCGTGCCCCGTCCGGTCGCGGCCCTCGAAGTCCAGCAGGGTGATCGGCGCGCCGTCGTCGAGGAAATTGCGCCACCAGTTCTTCTTGTCGGGGGCCACGATGCCGATGACGATCGTGTCGCCGCGGCGGCGGTAACCCACCGGCGTCTCGAACGTGGTACCCGAACGCCGTCCCACATACCGGATCACGACCAGGCCGCGGCCGACCAGCCGGCCCACGAGGGGCAGGTTCAGCAGTCGCACCACACCGGCATTCACGACACCCACGAGCGGCGAGTCGAAAATCCCCCGCGCCATCGCCACCTCCCTGATGCTCCGACGAGCGTAGCCCTCAGCCGACCTCGGCGGGTACCGGCGCCGACCGGGCACCCGCACGCGCGGCGCCCGCGCCGGCCGCCACCACGAAACAGATGCCGGCCACCGCCGAGGCCTCGGGGATCTGGTGCAGGATCGCCCATCCGATGACGAGCGCGAAGGCCGGTTCGAGGCTCATCAGCGTGCCGAAGGCGGCGGTGGTGAGCCGGCGCAGCGCAACTAGTTCCAGCGCGAACGGAACCACCGGCAGCAGCACGGCCAGTCCGAGGCCGACCAGCAGGAGTTCCGGAGTGAGCCGGTCGAACACGTCGGGACCGACGACGGCAGTCGCGACCAGCGCCGCCACCGGCATCGAAACCGAAAGACCCCCGATTCCGGCGACCTGGTCGCCGACCCGCTGGGTCAGCAGGATGTAGCCCGCCCAGCAGCACCCGGCGGCCAGCGCGTACATCACGCCGACCGGGTCGACGGTGCCCGACCACGGCTCGGTCATCAGCAGCACCCCGGCCGCCGCCAGGGTGGGCCACAGGATGCGCCCACGGCCGCGGCCGTGGGTGACCGCCACGGCGAGCGGGCCGAGGAACTCCAGTGCGCTGGCCGTTCCCATCGGAATCCGCTCCAGCGCAGCCATGTACAGCAGGGTGATGCCTGCGGTGACGACGCCGAGGCCGACACAGGTGGCGAACGTCCGGCGGGTGAACCGCGCGGCGCGCGGGCGCAGCACGACCAGGAACAGCAGGCCGGCCCAGCTGAGCCGTAACCAGGCGGCGCCGTCGGCGCCGATCCGGTCGATCAGCGCGACGGCGACCGCCACGCCGAGTTGCACCGACAGCATGGCCGCCACGGCCATGAACGCCCCGGTGCGGACGTGACTGCTCGACATTCCTGCATTGAACGGGAGTCAGACCGTTCGCGTCCACGCGATTTCGACGGACACAATGTTCATGTTCTGCGAACGGTCGTTGTGGCAGTCATGCGACGAGGCGAATGGCACCGTCTCGCAGCCGGACCGGAACCGTCTGCAAGCCGAACCGGTTGCCGAACAGCCGGAACATCGCCGAGTACGGGCGGAATCCGAAGATGCGGCCCTTCGGTCCCTCCACCATCCGGCCGCTCGTGACGTCGTATCGTGCGCGGTGCCAGGGGCATTCCAGACAGCCCGACGCGGTGACGCGGCCACGGCCCATGCGGGCGAACTGGTGACGGCAGACGTTGCCGACGGCGAACGGTTCTCCGTCGGGCGTGACGCCGACCGCCAGGACGCCGTGCCGCTCGGTTCTCACCTCCCGGACGCCGCGCTCGCCGAGCTGGTCGACTTGGATGAGCACGTCACCCTGTGCCGGGACGGGATTGTCGTGGGTGACTGGCGGCAGCATGCTGCCGGTGTCGACGCCGCGCTCGTGCGGGTCGTTGCGAAGGCGGACCATGCCCTAACCGTGCCCAGGATGTGGGCCGTCAAACGCGGCCTGCCGGTCAGCTCTGCGCGGCGTACCGCTGGGCGAGATTCCGCAGGGTCGACGCGATGCCTTCGGCGTTCCTGCGGTGCATGCCGAACATCGTGATCAGCAGCGGCGCCTTGGCGGTCGAGTAGTCGAACGTCTCGGTGACCTCGGTGGAGTCGGCCGCCACCTGGGTGAGCTCCCAGCGCCAGCGGTGCCCGAGCGGATGCTGCCACTCGATGACCCGATCGTCCTGAGCGACGGTGACGGTGGACGTGATCGTGTACGGCACGCCGTACTGCTTCATGCCGACGGTGAACGTGTCACCGGGCGCCACGCGATGCGGTCCGGTGATCGGCACGTCGCGGATCGTGCCCGAGCCGTCGAGCTCGGGGTGGCGGTGCGGGTCGGCCAGCAGCGCGTAGATCTCGGCCGCAGGGGCGTTCACCCGCACACGCCGGGAGACTTTCTGGGTGCCGGTGTCGAGTGCCTCGACGGTGGAAGTGACCATGGATTTCGGCTACCCCGTCGCCCCCGAACGGCAAACGCCGGACGGTCAGGACGACGGAGCCGCCGGTTCGTATCCGCAGATGGCCTCGACCTTGTCGGCCGATGCGCTGCCGGGGTCGAACTCGTAGCCGAGCCATTCCCGCGCCAGTCGCCGGGCGAGTTCCAGGCCCACGACGCGCTGTCCGAAGCAGAGCACCTGGGCGTTGTTGGACAGCACCGACCGCTCGACGGAGAAGCTGTCGTGCGCGGTGACGGCGCGGATGCCGGGCACCTTGTTGGCGCTGATCGCCACGCCGAGGCCGGTACCGCACACCAGCAGCGCGCGGTCGGCCTTGCCCTCGGCCACCAGGCGTGCGGCGGCCACCGCGATGTGCGGGTATGCCGTGTTCTCGTCGGTGCCCACGCCGATGTCGGTGACCTCGGCGACGCGGTCGTCGGCCTTCAGGTCGCCCTTGAGCGCTTCCTTGTACTCGTAGCCGGCGTCGTCGGAACCCACCACGATGCGAAGTCCGTCGGTCATTTCTTGTCTCCTCCTGCGGTCGCCGTGAGGCAGCCCGCGACGGTGCGTGCGCACATCGCCAGTGACGTGGCGCCGGCATCTGGTGTTCCGACACTGCGCTCGGCGAGCGGCCGGGCACGGCCGACCTTGGGCCGCATCTCGGCGGTGGCGCGGGCCGCGTCGGTGGCGGTCTCGGCCGCCGATGTCCAAGCCCGTTGCCAGGATTCGCCGTCGGCGGTCCGGCGCTCGAGTTCCTCGACGAACGGCAGCAGCGCGTCGAGCATGGTCTTGTCCCCCGGCGCCGCGCCGCCGAGTTCGATCAGCGCGTCGTAGCCGTCGCGCACGCCCGCGGCCACGGTGGTGGAGTCCGGGCGGCCGGTGTCGCCGAGGCGTCCGCCGATGGCGCTGAGCAGTGCGCCCCACAGCACGCCGGAGGTGCCGCCTGCCTTGGCCGCCCACTCCCTGCCCGCCGCGGTCAGTACGGAGCCCTGGCCTGCGCCGTCGTCCACGGCGCGGGTGGCGGCGGCACGGGCGGCCGACGACCCCTTCACCATGCCGCGGCCGTGGTCGCCGTCGCCTGCGACCGCGTCGATGCGGCCGAGCTCGTCCTCCGCGTCGGCCAGCATTGCGGCCATCGCCTCCAGAGCCTTCGCCACCAGCAGTCCGCCGGCCCGGCTGTCCTCGTCGGACAGCTCGGCCGGCCGCGGTGCGTCGGGTGCGGATCCGGTGTCGGATTCCGAGCGCCGCGGACCCTGCCCGGCGACCGGCACCGCGCCCTTGCGGTAGGCCGGGGTGTCCGCGGGGGCGGTCCAGTACCGCTCGAGCGTCTCGTCGAGCCACATCACGGTCAGCGAGCAGCCCGCCATGTCGAGGCTGGTGACGAGTTCGCCCACCTCGGGATCGACGACCGTGTAGCCCCGCTCGCGCAGCAGCCGTGCCGCCTCGCCCCACACCACGAACAGCTCTTCGTACTTGGTGCGGCCGAGTCCGTTGAGGATCACCGCGATGCGCTCCCCGGACTGGTCCGGCTTCTCCGCCAGCACGCCGTCGACGAGGGTGGCGGCCAGGTCCGCCGCGGTCGGCATCGACTCCTCGGCCACTCCGGGTTCGCCGTGGATGCCCAGGCCGACGCCCATCGTGCCCTCGGGCACGGTGAACAGCGGGTGATCGGCGCCCGGCAGGGTGCAGCCGTCGAACGCCACCCCGAGGGTGCGGGTGGCGGCGTTCGCGGCTTCCGCGACCGCGACCACACCCGCCAGGTCGAGACCCTCCTCGGCGGCGGCGCTCGCGCACTTGAAGACGGTGAAATCGCCTGCGATGCCACGTCTCTTGGATTCTTCGCCCTTCGGAGCGCTGGCGACGTCGTCGGTCACGGCGAAGTAGTGCGCGTCGATGCCCTCGCCGCGCAGCTGTGTCACCGCCAGGCCGAAGTTCATCACGTCGCCCGCGTAGTTCCCGGTGGTGAGCAACACACCCGCGTCGCCGTGCGCGGCGCGCGCCACCGACGCCGCCTCCTCGGCCGACGGGGAGGTGAAGATGTTGCCGACCACCGCGCCGTCGGCGAAACCGGTTCCCACCGTGCCGCAGAACGCCGGGTAGTGGCCGGATCCGCCGCCGATGACGACGGCGACCTTCCCGGACCGGGTCTCCTGGGCGCGCACCACTCCGCCGGGCACGCCGACGACGTAGCGGGCGTTGGCGTCGAGGAACCCGGCGAGCATGTCCTCGGTGAACCGCGCCGGGTCGTTGAAGAGCTTGGTCATCGCAACCGATCTCCGGACTCGGCGTCGAACAGGTAGACCCGCTCGGGCGGCGCGGTGACGGTCACCTGCTGCTCGGGCTCATAGCTCTCCGCGGCCGGTGTCTGCACCACGATGCCCTCCTCCATCCCGGCGACGGTGCTGGTGGCCAGGCCGAACTCGAGCAGGTGCTCGAAGTACGCGATCGTGGCGGCCACGCCGCGGGACGGGTCGGCGGCGATCGCACAGTCCTGCGGGCGGACGCCGACACTGACCTTCGTGCCGTCGGCGACGCCGGTCACGGTGGTGTCCAGAGCGCCTGCGTCCCTGCCGATCTCGACATGCACGCGGCCGTTCACCGTGCGGGCGGTACCGCGCAGCACGTTGATCTGCGGTTCGCCGACGAACTGCGCGACGAACAGGTTCGCCGGGTCGTCGAACACCTCGTCCGGGGTGCCGAACTGCTGGACCACGCCGGCGTCCATCACCGCGAGGCGGTCGGCCAGCGACAGCGCTTCGACCTGATCGTGGGTGACGACGATGGTGGTGTAGCCGAACTCGCGCTGCAGCACCTTCAGTTCACGCCGCACCCGCTGGCGCGCCGAGGCGTCGAGGTGGCTGAGCGGTTCGTCGAGCAGCAGCACCGGCGGGTTGCGGACCAGCGCGCGCGCCAACGCCACCCGCTGCTTCTGACCGCTGGACAGCCCCGCCGGCCGCAGGTTCATCATCTCGCGCATCTCGAGCCGCTCACTGATGGAGTCGACCATCTGCTCGGCACCCTTGACCTTGCGTGCCTTCAGGCCGTAGAGCAGGTTGTCGCGCACCGACATCGGTGGGTACAGCGCGTAACTCTCGAATCCGACCCCGATACCGCGCTTGGCGGCGGGCAGCCCGGAGATCTCCCGCTCACCGATCTTGATGGACCCGCTGGTGACGGTCTCCAGTCCGGCGATCATCCGCAGGGTTGTCGTCTTGCCGCAGCCCGAGGGGCCGAGCAGCGCGATCAGCTCACCGGCAGCGATGTCGAGGTTGATGCCCTTGACCGCCTGGAAACTCTCGCGTCCCCGCGCCATGTACGTCTTGACCAGGTCGGTGAGGGTGAGGCTCTGTGCGGTGGTGGTCTTCGGGTCGACCGTCGTGGTCGTCACTTCATCGCCTCCAGCATCTTGTCGGCGCCGAGCCGCGGGGTGTCGCCGTCGCCGGCGGAGAACACGTGGATGTCGCCGTCCGCGACCGACATGGTGATCTCGGCGCCCTCGTCGACGCCCTCGCGGCCGGACGCCAGCACGATCAACGGCACTCCCCCGACCTCGACGGTCAGCTCCACGTTGCGGCCGAGGCGCTCGGCGAGCGACACCCTGCCGCGCAGCATCCCCGCACCGGGGGTGACGTGGATGTCACAGGGTCGCAAGCCGACTCGGACGCGGTCACCCCGGTCGACGGTCGTGCCTGCGGGCACCGGCACGTCGAACGAGCCGTCACCGAGCCGGATCCGGCCGTCGTCGACGACGCCGTCGAGGAGGTTGACCTCCGGTTGGCCCAGCGCCTTGGCGACGAAGGTGTCCGCCGGTCGCCGCCAGATCTCCTCCGGGGTGCCGATCTGGACGAGGGTCCCGTCGCGCATCACCGCGATGCGATCGCCCAGCGCGAGCGCCTCCTGGTAGTCGTGGGTGACGTAGAGCGTGGTGGTGTTCGACATCGCGCCCAGTTGTTTGAGCTCGGCCCGCATCGAGGCGCGCAGCTTCGCGTCGAGGTGGCTGAGCGGTTCGTCGAGCAGGTAGATGTCGGCCGGCCGCACCAGCACCCGGCCCAGGGCGACACGCTGACGCTGGCCGTTGGACAGCTCGCGCGGGAACCGCTTCAGCAGGTGGTTGATCCCCAGCGTGGTGGTGACCTGGTCGATCCGCTCGGTGCGCTGCGCCTCGCTGTAGCGGCCCGTGCGGCCCGATTTCAGCGGCGAGGCGAGGTTCTCGCTGACCGTCTTCTGCGGGTACAGCGCGTAGCTCTCGAAGGCCATCGCGACGTTGCGGTGATACGGCTCGACCCGGGTGACGTCCCGGCCACCGATCGCCACCGACCCGTCGTCGATGTCGACGAGGCCGGCGATCGACTTCAGCGTCGTGGTCTTGCCCGCGCCGCTCGGCCCGAGGATGACGAAGAACTCGCCGTCCTCGATGTCGACGGATATCCCGTTGACCGCGTGGGTTTTCCCGAACGACTTGTGCAGATCGACAACCGATACCGTGGCCATCAGGCTTTCACCGCCCCGAACGACAGGCCCCGGACCAGGTAGCGCTGAATGGTCAGCGCCAGGATGAGGGGCGGGAGAGCCGCGATGATCGCCGCCGCGGCCGTGAGGTTGTAGTACGCCTGGCCGCCGCCGCCGAGGAACTTCGTGATCGCCACGGTGACGGTGCCTGCATTGCTGTCGGCCAGGATGAGCGGGAACACGTAGTTGTTCCAGGCGAAGATGAACGCCAGCAGCGCCGCGGCGGCGATCCCCGGCCGCACGATCGGCAACGCGACCATCATGAAGGCGCGCCTGCGGGTGTAGCCGTCGAGCAGCGCCGCCTGCTCGAGATCCTCGGGCAGATCCTGGAAGTAGGACCGCAGGATCCACACCACCAGCGGCATGGTGACCAGTTGCAGCACCCAGATCATGCCGACCTTGGTGTCGAACAGCCCGATCTGGTTGTAGATCACGAACAGCGGCACGATCACCATCAACTCCGGCGCGAAGCGGAACGACAGCATCTGGAACATCAGGTCGTTGGAACCCCGGTACTGCCAGCGACCGGCGGCGTAGGCGGCCGGGATTCCGATGACCAGTGAGACGAGCACCGCGCCACCGCAGTTCAGCAGGCTGGTGAGCAGGGACGCCTTGAAGTCGACGCTGGTCATCTGGGTGCCCTTCTCGGACAGCACCGTGGCGAAGTTCGACCACGTCGGGCTGAACGAGAAGTAGGTGGTGGTCTGCTGCTCGGCGTTCTTCAGTGCCAGCATCAGCATCCAGAAGATCGGGAAGAGCGAGAACAGGAACCAGAACACCAGTCCCACGTCGGCAGCCACCGCGCCGATCGAGAGCCGCTTCTGGCCGGGGAGCAGTTCGGCCCGGCTCAATTTCAGTGCCATCTCTCAGGACTCCGCTCCGGCAGCACGACGCTGCGCCTTGCCGAGCACGCTCACCAGGTAGCGCGCGGTGATGAACACGATGATCCAGAGCAGCAGCATGTAGGTGCTGCCGCGGGAGTAGTCGAGGTTGATGATCGAGTCCTCGAACGCGCCGATCTGCAGGGTGCGGGTGGCCACCCCCGGACCGCCCGCCGTGAGCACGTAGATGTGGTCGAACACCTTGAGGTTGTCCATGAACCGGAAGATGACGGCCACCAGGATGTAGGGCCACAGCATTGGCAGCATCAGCTTGCGGAACATGTAGAACCAGTTCGCGCCGTCGACCTCGGACGCCTCGAACGGCTCTCTGGGCAGTGACCGGATGCCCGCCAGCACGAGGATCGCCACGAACGGGGTGAAGATCCAGATGTCGACCAGGATGACCGAGAACAGCGCGTTGCCCGCCGACAGCCAGTCGAAGGTGTTGCCCAGCCCCAGAACATGGTTGAGGATGCCGAACTGCGGGTTGAACATCAGCTTCCAGATGACGCCCGCGATCACCGGGGCGATCATCAGCGGCAGGATCAGCACCTTCTCGAAGATCTTGCCGATGATCGACGACCGGTTGAGCAGCAGCGCCAACCCGACACCGAGCACCGTCTCGATGGCCGTGGCGAGCACCGCGAAGATCGCGGTCACCTGCACGCTGCGCCAGAACACCTGGTCGCCGAGCACCGAGGCGAAGTTCTGGAACCAGACGAAGTGCGGGTCGGGGTTGACCGCGGCGTAGTTGAGGAAGGCGTAGTACGCGCCGACGGCGAACGGGTAGAGGATCCCGATGACGATGACCAGGGCCGGGATCGAGAGCAGGTACGGCCGCAGCCTGCGGCGCCAGGTCGGCACCTCGGGCAGGTCGCGCCCCGGAGCACGCGCCGGCTGCTCCGACGACGTCTCCGGTGCCTTGGGGGTCTGAGTTGTCATGTGCGCCACGGCTCCTAGAGGTTGACCTTGGAGGTGTTGGTCTTGGCGAGGCTGCGCAGCCGGGTGGCCGCGTCGTCGCCGCCGTAGATGTCCTGGAGCGCCACCGCCCAGCTCTGCGTGGTGTCGAAGAACTTCTTCTGCGGGGTGAACTGGATCTTCGACTCCCCGATCACCGTCTCGAACGCCTCGAGGTAGCCGAACTGGTCGGCGGCCACCCGCTTGAAGGTGCTGTCGAACACCGACTTGCGCACCGGATCGGCGTAGGTGCCGCCCTGGACGGCCTTGTTCATCGACTCCTTGCCGGTGGCCCACTGGATGAACAGCCAGGCGGGCAGCTTGTTCCGCGACGCCGAGCTCATCGCCCAGCTCCACGTCCAGAGATTCGTCTTGTAGTTGCCGTCGGGCCCTGCGGGTCCGGCGTACCAGGCGATGTTGCCCGCCTCCTTGCTCGCCCCCGGCTTGTTCTTCGGGTAGGTGGCGCTGTCGGCGTCGAACACCATCATCGCCTTGCCGTCGCCGAGATCGCCGGTGGCGTTGGGGTAGTCGTAGGTGGTCCACGACGTCGGACCCGCCCGGTGCTGCAGGTCTATCCACTTCTCGGTGAAGTCGATGGCCTTGTCGCTGTCCATCTCGGCGACCAGTTCGGACCCGTTGAACGTGTAGTCCACCGCACCCTGGCGGGTGTACTGCGTCATGAAGCCGGGATGGATGGTCGCCCACGACTTGGATCCGCGGGTTGACAGGCCGTACCGGTTCTCCGAGCGGTCGGTGAGGTCGACGGCGAGCTGGATGAAGTCGTCGAGGTTGTCGGGCAGCTTCTTGATGCCCTTCTCGTCGAAGACCCGCTTGTTGTAGGCCACCACGTTGTTCTCGAAACCCCACGGGATCGCCCACTGCCCACCGGTGCCCAGCGGGTTGCCGAGGGTGAAGTCCCACCGGGTCGACGTGCGCAGGCCGTCGAAGATGTCCTCGAAGTCGTACTCCGCGCTGGTGGCCGAGCTGTTCTTCAGCCAGGGATCGAGGTCTTCGATCCAGCCGGGTGGGCCGTACTGCCAGATGAAGTACGCGCCGAGCATGAACGCGTCGTGCTTGCCCGAGCCGCCGGCGAGTTCGGTGTTCAACTTGGTGAAGTAATCGGCTTCGGGCACCAGGTCGACGTTGACGTTGATGCCGGTGAGTTCGGTGAACTCCTGCAGCAGCGGCTGATACGACAGCTGGTAGGGGTGCGGGGTCTGCAGGATGTTGATCGTCGAGCCCGCCGCCTTGCGCCAGTCGAACCCGCCGCTGATCTCCGATGCCCCGTTCGGCGCACCGGCCTTGCCGCCCACGCCGCAGGCCGACAACAGCGGCAGGCTCGCTGCGGCGGCTCCGGCGATGCCCATCGCGGTCAACATGTCCCGCCGCGTCATCCGCGGACCCGAGGGATTGAATCGACTCATGTCTTCGGTCCTTCGCTCGATCAGGCCGGGATCAACGAGACCTTGACGGACTCCTTGCCGCTGGCCACCAGGTCCAGACCCTTCTGGAAATCGGTGAGCGGCAGTTGGTGAGTGCAGATCTGATCCATCGGCAGCACACCGGACTCGATCATCTTGATGGCGGCCGGCCAGCAGTACGGGCCGAGGTGAGCGCCGAGGACGTCGAGTTCCTTGTCGTCGCTGATGATGCTCCAGTCGACGGTGACGTCGCTGCCGAAGACGCCGTACTCGACGTAGCGGCCGAGCTTGCGCAGCAGGTTCAGGCCCTGCGGCACCGCGGAGGTGTGGCCGGTCCCCTCGAGGTAGACGTCCGCGCCGTAGCCGTCGGTGAGGTCCTTCACGATCTGCTCGGCGTCCTGCTCGGCGATGTTGACGGTCAGGTCGGCGCCACAGCGGGTCGCCAGTTCCAGCTTCTCCGGCGCCATGTCGAGCGCGATCACCCGCATCGGGTTCTTGGCGCGTGCGCCGGCGACCATGCCGAGGCCGATCGGGCCGCAGCCGGCGACCACCACGGTGTCCTCGAAGGTGATCTGCGCGCGCTCGACGGCGTGCAGAGCGCACGACAGCGGCTCGGCGAACGCGGCGTGCGCGGGAGCGACGTCGCCGGACACCTTGTGCACCAGCGCTTCCGCGGGATACACCATGTAGCTGGCCATCGCCCCGGGCGTGCGGCGCTTGAAGCCGTAGAGATCGTGCGGCTGACACATGTGGTACTGGCCGCGCTTGCAGAACCGGCACTCCCAGCACGGCACGATCTGCTCGGAGACCACCCGGTCGCCGACCGCGATCCCCCATTGCTGCGCGGCCTCGTCGTCGAGTTCGACCACCCGGCCGACGAATTCGTGTCCCGGGATCACCATGGTCTCGGCCCAGGCCGGCCGGTTCTCGTCACCCCAGAACTTGGCTGCGCCGTGGTAGCACTTCAGGTCGCTGGCACAGATGCCCACCGCCTCGACCCGGATGAGCGCTTCCCCGGGACCGCGCTGCGGCACGGCGACTTCCTCGAGTCGGTAGTCGTGCGGGCCGTGGCACACCACTGCCTGCATCTTCTCGGGAATCTGTGCGGTCATCGCGGCTCCTCGGGATGTGGTTGCAGTCACACTAACCAACCTATGCACATATGTCCAGAACACTTGTTCAAAGAGAATTTGTTCAGGAACAGGTGTTCAAGCTGCGGGTCAATGGCATACTCGGTGCGTGCCCCGGCCCGCACAGCCCGTCAGCCCGGCCGGTGTCGACGGCGCTGCCGCCGACGCCGATGCCGGCCACTTCTCGTCGTCCCTGCTGTACACGGCCGCCAAGCTCTACTACACCGAGGACGCCACCCAGGCGGACGTCGCCGCCCAGCTCGGCACCAGTCGCGCGACGGTGAGTCGCCTTCTGGCCGAAGCCAAACGGCGCGGCATCGTGCGCATCGAGGTCGTCCCACCCGCCGAAGTCGCCACCGGCGATCTGAGTGACCGGCTGATGCGCGCCCTGGCGCTGACGAGGGTGTTCCTCAGCCACCCCCTGCAGAATCCGGGACCGGGGCGGACCATCGTCGACGTGATGGGCGCCGCACTGGCACCCGCCGTCGGGCGTGCCCTCGGCGCGGCGGGCCTGCTGCCGGGCGACGTCCTGCTGGTGTCGTCGGGACGCACCGTCTACGAGGTGGCGCAGTACGAGATGCACGCACTGCCCGGCGTCCTCGTCGCGCCGACAGTGGGCGGCAACGACCAGCCCGAGGAGTGGTACCAGACCAACGAGATCACCCGGCTGGTGGCCAACCGCGTCAACGGCAGGCCGAATTACCTTTTCGCCCCGGCGCTTCCGGGTGCGGACCTGTACCCGTCGCTGCTCAACGACCCGAGCATCCAGCGGGTGCTGCATCTGTGGCCGCAGGCCCGGTGCGCGCTCATGGGCGTCGGGGCGCCACCGCTGATGCGATCGGACATCCCCCGCTTCGTGCCCACCCGCTCGACCTCGCTGCGCGCCGCGGTCGGCGACGTCTGCTCCCGGTTCTACGACCGCGACGGCGAACCGGTCGACTTCGACGGCAGCGACCGGTTGATCGCCGTGGAACTGGATGCGCTGCGCCACATCCCGGTCACCATCGCGGTGGCCGTCGGGCCGGACAAGGTCGAGTCGATCATCGCCGGCGCCCGTGGCGGCTACTTCAATCAACTCGTCACCGATCCGGCGACGGCCGCGGCGATCCTCGACGCCGTCGACCGTGACGCCTGACGGACGCCCGCCCTGGTGAAAGGAATCCCGTGACCACGACCGCCGATGCGCGCTATTCCGGGGTGCTACGCCTGGACGGCAAACGCGCCCTGATCACCGGCGCGACCAAGGGCATCGGCGCCGACATCGCCCGGGCCTTCGCCGCCGCAGGTGCCGATCTGGTGCTCAGCGGACGCGACGAGGGTGAACTCGATGCCGCACGCACCGCACTCGCGGAGCGCTACGGCGCCCAGGTACGCACCGCCGCAGTCGATCTCGCGCACCCGCAGGGACCGGACATGCTCGCTGACGTCGCCGCCGACGCGTTCGGCGGTCTCGACGTGCTCGTCAACAACGCCGGGATCTCGCACCCCCAGCCGGCCGTCGACACCGATCCCGCGCTGTTCGACGCCACCATCGCCGTCAATCTGCGGGCGCCTGCGCTGCTGGCCGCCGCCGTCGGTGCGGCGATGGTCCGGCAGGGCACCGGCGGCGCGATCATCACCGTCGCCTCCGCCGCCGCGCTGGCGCCGCTGCCCGACCACTACGCGTACTGCGCGTCGAAGGCGGGACTCGTCATGGCGACCAAGGTGCTCGCCCGCGAACTCGGCCCGCACGGCATCCGGGCCAACTCGGTGTGCCCCACGGTGGTGCTCACCGAGATGGGGCAGCGGGTGTGGGGCGAGGAGGCCAAGGCGGCTCCGATGCTCGCCCGTATCCCGTTGGGCCGGTTCGCCGTCCCGCACGAGGTCTCCGACGCGGTGGTGTGGCTCGCCTCCGATGCCGCGAGCATGGTCAACGGAGTCGACCTTCCGCTCGACGGCGGCTACACGATGGGCTGACCGCCCTGCTCGGCTGCCGCCAGCCGGTGCACCTGCTCGCGGGTGGCGGGGTACAGCTCCCGCCACGTTTCGTAGAGGTCGTCGTAGCGGGCCCGGTTGGCCGGATCGGGTTCGATCTCCCTGGCGATCCTGGCCCAGTCGGTGCTCGGCGGCACCAGGCCGACGCCGATCGCGGCGAGCAGCGCATCACCGTAACTCGCGCCGATCGCCTGCTCGGGAACCAGCTGCGGGCGGCCGGTGATGTCGGAGAGCGTCTGCGCCCAGACCGGACTCCGCAGGCCACCGCCGACCGCCACCGTGCGCGCCGCCGAATGGGCGTCGTCGAATCGTTCCAAGATCTGCCGGATACCGAACGAGATGCCCTCGTAGGCCGCACGAAACAGGTGACCGCGACCGTGCCTCAGCGTGAGGCCGGCGACCACCCCGCGGGCCTGCGGGTCGAACACCGGCGTGCGCTCTCCGGCGAGGTAGGGCAGGATCAGCAGGCCGTCGCTGCCCGGCGGCACGCTGCGCGCCTCGGCCATCAGATCGTCGAAACTCGCACCGCCGGTGACGTTCTGCAGCCACCCTATGAGGCTGCCCGCCGTCGACGTCCCCGCGGCCAGCGCGAGGGTGCCGGGTTCGACACCGGCTGTGGTCCACAGCGCCGGGTCGCTGTGATAGGTGTCGATGATCTGCACCAGGAACATCGTCGACCCGTACATCAGCATCTGGTCGCCCGGCCGCCGGACCCCGACCGAGAAGGCCTCGGAGTAGGCGTCGACCGTGCCTGCCGCCACAGGTGTGCCCGCGGGCACGCCGGTGGCCTCGGCCGCCGCCGGGGTCACCCGGCCCACCACGTCGCTCGGCCACACCAGCCGCGGCAGCGGCAGATGCCCGCAGATCCGGCGCGCCCATTCGTCGTTCCAGGCGAAGTCCCGGGTGGCGTAGAGCGGATCGCACTGGCTGGCGGTGTGGTGGTCCATGACGTACTCGCCGGTGAGCTTGGCCGCGATGTAGGAGTTCGACCCGTACCAGCCGGTGGCGCGTTCGAAGACCTCCGGCTCGTGCCGGCGGACCCACTCCAGCTTGGGCCCGACGGCCTGGCTCGACAGCAGCGTTCCGGCCCGCTCGAGGATCGCATCCTCGCCGAATTCTGCCGTCAGCGAGGCGATTTCATCGGTGGCGCGGGTGTCGATGCCGTACAGGATCGCGGGGCGCAGCGGCCGCAGGTCGCCGTCGCACAGCACCAGGCACGGTCCGACACCGCTGACGCACATGCCGGCCACCGCGGCGCCGGCGGGCAGTTGCGCCATCAGCGCGGTGCTGATCTGGCAGACCTCGCGCCACCACAGCGCCTCGGCGTCGACCTCGGCCCATCCCGGGCGCGGCAGGCTCATCGCATGGGTGATCGTCTCCGACGCGATCACCGAACCCTCGGCGTCGACCAGCACGCCCTTGGTGCTTCCCGTGCCCATGTCGATTCCGAGCAGCAGATCCACGGTGCCGACCCTACGCGGTGGGCCTGCCCGGGCGTGGGCCGATCAGTGGGTGCGTGCCGGGAACGGATCGTCGGAGAAGTCGATCTGCGCGTCGGGATTGCCGATCGCGGTCACCATCCCCGTGCCGAACGGTCCGAGGTGGTCGAACAGGGTGGCCGTGCCGACCGCGACGCCGTCGTGGGCCCAGTGCGCGTCGGCCTGCACTCCCACCCAGTCGTCGACCGGCAACCGGGCCAGCGCCACGGTGAGGTCGCCGTTGATGTAGCCGATACCGGCGGTGCCGAGATTGGTCACCAGGCTCGCGCCCTCAGCCACCATGGCCGCCAGGACGAACGGCGTGTTCTCCGTCCCCTCGACGACGTCGGCAGTGCGGTTGACGGTGCGCTTGCGGGTGGCGTTCTGGTGGTCGACGATCGCATGGGACCAACCCACCCCGTCGCTGCCGATGTTGATCGGCCGGCCCTCGTCCAGGTCGGCGGGTGGTTCGAAACCGATTGTCGCGGTCCACTCCTCGCCGCGGGGATTCGCGCCGCGCCGATACTGCACCAGCGTCGCGCGGGCCACCGTCAGATCGCCCTGCACGATCTCGCACTCCACGTTGCGCACCCGCCTGCCGTCGCGCACCAGCCGGGTGACGGTCTCGGTCGGCACTCCCCGTGCGGCGCGGAACAGGTCGACGGTGAGCCGGGCCGGCATGAACTCCGGCGACCCGAAATGGGTCTCGAGTGCACGGGCGGCGAGTCCGACGACGGCCGGCCCGTTGAGATGGTCGGCGCCCCAATGACTTTGCGCGAACCGCGTCGGCTGGAAGCGATCCTTGTCGAGCTGCGTGAAGTGCGCGGGTCGGGTCACCGGGGCATCTTCGCACAGACGCGCATCGTTCATCATCGCCGGACGGTGCTGGACACACGATGCGGCGATCACGGACAATCGAGACTGTGGACACCCGCCGCCTGCACCTGCTGCTGGCGCTGTCGCGGCTCGGCTCGATGCGCGCGGTCGCCGACGCGCACGGCCTGACCACATCGACGGTGTCGCAGCAGTTGGCCGCGCTGGCCCGGGACACCGATACCCGGCTCATCGAGCCCGACGGCCGGCGCGTCCGGCTGACCCCGGCCGGACGGCGGCTGGCCGACCACGCCGTGACGATCCTGGCTGCGGTCGACGCCGCGCGGCTCGACCTCGACCCCGAGGCCGACCCGGCAGGCACGCTGCGCGTCGGCGGGTTCGCCACCGGGATCCGGGTCTCACTGCTGCCGATCCTCGACGAACTCTCCCGCAGCCACCCCCAGGTCGAGGTGGTGATCAGCGAATACGAACCGATCGAGGCGTTCCGCCTGCTCGCCGACGACGACCTCGACCTGGCGCTGACCTACGAGTACGACCTCGCGCCGGCATCACCGGACGCTGTGCTCGAGGCGGTTCCGCTGTGGACCACACCGTGGGGCCTCGGGGTGCCCGAGGACGACCCCAGTGACACCGCCGACCTCCGCGACTTCGCGGATCGCCGCTGGATCGTCAACTCCCGCAACACCGCCGACGAGGACGCTGTCCGCACGCTGGCGTCGCTGGCCGGGTTCACCCCGACGATCGCTCACCAGATCGACAGCCTCGAACTCGTCGAGGACCTGATCAGGACCGGCTACGGTGTCGGACTGCTGCCCGTGCACCGGCCGACGGGGCCCGGCGTGCGGGTGCTGCCGCTGACCGAACCCGCCGTCATGCTCACCGCCTTCGCGGTCACGCGGCGCGGCCGCTCCACCTGGCCGCCGCTGCGGCTGGTGCTCGACCGGTTGCGGCCGCACGGCCATCCGGTGCCCGCCGAATCGTGGCCGAGGCCGGCGGCCCGCCACTGAGCGAATTCGGAGACCCTGTCTCGCAACCGCTTACGTCACTGGCCGAGCGTCAGCGGCTGCGCGGCGCGGTACTGGTCCAGCACGGCAGGGGTGGCGTCGGCGGTGTAGGACGCCGTGATGCCGAAGGACCATTCCGGTGGCTCCCCGCCGGCGGACAGCGTCCACGCCGCCTGCCGCGCGGCGCCGAGCGCCACGTACTCCCCCGGGGTCGGGACGTGGACGGGCCTGCCCCAGATCGCGGGGGCGATCTTGCGCACGGCCCCGGATCGGGCCCCGCCGCCCACCAGGATGATGCGCTCCACCGCCACACCCTGCGCCGCGATCTTGTCGATGCAGTAGGCCATCGACGCCAGCAGGCCCTCGACCGCCGCCCGTGCCATGTTGGCGGAGGTGAGGTTGCGGGTCGTCACCCCCTGCACGGCGCCCGCGGACTCGGGCAGGTTCGGCGAGCGCTCCCCGTCGAGGTAGGGCACCAGGGTCAGGCCCTCGGCCCCGGGCAGCGCCGACAGTGCCAGCCGATCGAGCTCGTCGAAATCCACCCGCAGCATGGCGGCCACCGCGGCCAGCACGGGTGCGCCGTTGAGTGTGCACACCAGGGGCAGCTGACGGCCGGTGGCATCGGCGAATCCGGCGACGATGCCTTCCGCGTCGTGGGGTGCGGTGTGGCCGACCGCGCTGACCACCCCCGACGTTCCCAGCGAGATCACGCAGTCGCCCGGCTGGGCTCCGAGTCCGAACGCGGCGGCGGCGTTGTCCCCCGCTCCGGGCCCGAGCACCGCGCCCGCCGGCGTGCGGCCGGCCTCGTCGTGGGGTCCGAGCACGGTCGGCAGCGACGGACGGCGGCCCCGCGTCGCCAGCTCCAGCAGCCCGTCGTCGTAGGCGTCACGTTCCGCCGAGAAGTATCCGGTGCCGCTGGCATCGCTGCGGTCGGTGCGCAGGTCGGAGATGTCGGTGGAGCCGGACAGCCGCCACGTCAGCCAGTCGTGCGGCAGACACACCGCCGCCGTCGCGTCGGCGTTGGCCGGTTCGTCATCGGCCAGCCAGCGCAATTTCGCCGCGGTGATCGAGGCGACCGGGACGACACCGATCCGGTCGGCCCACGCGGCGCCGCCGCCGAGTTCGCCGACCAGATCCGCGGCGGCCGAGGCGGACCGGGTGTCGTTCCACAGCAATGCATCTCGTACCACCGAACCGTGCCGGTCGAGACAGACCATGCCGTGCTGTTGCGCGCCGACGGCGACGGCGGCGACGTCGTCGAGGCCGCCCGCGGCGCTGACGGTGGCCTGCAGCGCCGACCACCACAGCTGCGGGTCGACCTCGGTGCCCTCGGGATGCGGCGACGACGCCGCGCGCACCACCTCGCCGGTCTCGGCGTCGCAAATCACCAACTTGCAGGACTGCGTCGACGAGTCGAACCCCGCAACGAGCGTCACCGCCACCTCCTCGACTCGGGTCGTCTCGACAGCCTAGTCAGCACCGCCGATGATTCCGGACCGCTGCGCGAGTCGGTATCGGCATGCGAAAACTCGTCATCACCCAGAACGTGACGCTGGACGGATCGATCGAGATGCTCGACGACTGGTTCGATCCTGAGGTCCAGGACGACGAACTGCTCGAAGAGACGCACCGCCAGGACCGGCAGTCCGATGCCCTGCTGCTCGGCCGGCGGACGTTCGAGGATTTCCGGGAGTACTGGCCCGCGCAGTCCGAGGACAGCACCGGCATCACCGACTATCTCAACAAGGTCGCCAAGTATGTGGTGTCGTCGACGATGACGGACCCCGGCTGGGCGAACTCGACCGTGCTGCGCGGAGATCCGGTCGCCGAGGTGGCAGAGCTGAAGTCCCGACCCGGCCGCGACATCGTGGTCACCGGCAGCATCACGCTCACCCATCTGCTCATCGCGGCCGGATCGGTCGACGAGTTCCGGTTGTCGGTCTACCCCGCCGTGCAGGGCCGCGGGCGGCCGCTGTTCCCCGACGGCACTGCGCTCCCGCGGCTCTCGGTGCTCGAGCCGGCACGCACCTTCGCCTCCGGCGTCACATTGCTGAAGTACGGCGCCTGCTGACTTCGCCGAAGCCGGGTGCTCCGATGACCCTGCTGCGAGAATGGCCGGTGTGGACGTCGAGCACCCGGGCGCCGGGCGATGGGATGACGATCGCGACGAGACCGAGGCGCAGCGGCTGGACCGCAACTGGTCGAGCCTGCTGCAGGAGCTGCGCGTGGCGCAGACCGGGGTGCAACTGCTGACGGGCTTCCTGCTCACGCTGCCGTTCCAGGCCCGGTTTCCTCAGCTCGACGCGGTGATGCAGATGGTGTACCTGATCACCGTGGCCTGTTCGGTGGGCGCCACGGTGTTGCTGGTGGCGCCGGTCGGGATGCACCGGTTGCTGTTCCGACGGCACCGGATGCAGGCGCTGGTCTCCGCCTCGCACCGATACGCGATCTGGGGCCTGCTGCTGCTGGGCGCCGCACTCACCGGAGTAGCCGTCGTCATCTTCGACACCGTCGCGGGGCGCACCGGGGCGTGGATCGCCGGTGCCGCCACGTTGCTGGCGTTGAACACCTTCTGGTTCGCGCTGCCGCTGTGGGGACGACGCAAGACCGACACGTCCTATTGAGGCAGATCAGGGTTTGTGAAGCGGATGCCGTGGGAACCCCCGGGCCATGTTGATTCGACGAGTCGCGCGCCCCATGTTGTCTGCCGTTTTCATCGGGCGCGGCGTTGATGCGCTGCGGAGCCCCAAGCCCGCCGCCGACGCCGCCCGACCGACGCTCGACGGCCTGAGCAAGCTGCCGGATCCGGTCGGCCCCAATGTTCCGTCCGACGCCGAGACGGTCGCCAAGGTCACCGCAGCCGTGCAGATCGGCGGCGGCCTGCTGCTGGCGACGGGCAAGCTGCCGCGGTTCGCCTCGGCCGCACTCGCCCTGAGCGTGGTGCCGGGAAGCCTCGGCGCCCACGCGTTCTGGACCGAGACCGAGCCGGGCCGCAAGGCCGACGAGCGTCGCGCGTTCCTCACCGACATCAGCCTCATCGGCGGCCTGATCATCGCCGCCGTCGACACCGAGGGCAGGCCGTCACTGGGCTGGCGGGGCCGCCGCGCTGCACGCAAGGTCTCCGTCGCGGTCACCTCCGCACTTCCGGTGGGTGCGGCCGCGGGCAACTCGCTGACCGACAGCGAACTGGCCGACAAGGTCGGCCACGGCCTGCAGGTCGGCGCCGAGCGCGGTCGCGAGCTGGCACAGATCGCCCGTGAGCGCGGCGCCGAGTTCGCCGAGGTCGCGGGCAAGCGTGGCGCCGAGTGGGCCGATGTGGCCCGGGAGCGCGGCGCCGAGCTCGCCGACGTCGCGAGCAAGCGCGGCGCCGAACTGGCCGACGTCGCGAGCAAGCGCAGCGCCGAACTGGCCGACGTCGCGAGCAAGCGCAGCGCCGAACTCGCCGAGGTGGCGCGGGAACGCGGTTATGACTGGGCCGAGCTCGCACGCGACCGGGCTCCGGAGCTCGCCGACGCGGCCGCCAAGCGCAGTGCGGCCGTCGCCGACGCCGCCCGCTACCGGGCCGAAGACATCGCCGGCGCCACCCGCAAGGAACTGAAGAAGACCCGCAAGGAACTCAACAAGCAGCAGAAGCGCCTGCGCTGACACCGAAATCCGTCACCGCCCGAGCGGCCGTCGCCCCTTCCCGGCGCCCGCTCGGGCGGTACATTCGCATCCACCCATCCTGATCAGGAGTGAATGCGATGACTTCAGGCGAGTACGGTTCCCCGTCCGGTTCCTACGGCTCGCCCGGAGCGGGTGCGCCCGGCGCGTTGCTGCCGCGGTTCCTCGCCCGGCTGATCGACGGCATTCTCGTCGGGATCGTCTCCGGTTTGCTCATCGTGCTGACCGACACCATGTCGAGCTTCTGGGCGTCGGGGCTCTTCACCGGCGTGCCGATGTTCCTCTACTTCTTCGTGTTCGAGATGACCCAGGGCTGGACCCCGGGCAAGAAGCTGCTCGGCCTGCACGTGCGTGGCGCAGGCGGCGCCCCGACGCCGACCGCCCGCGAAGCCGCGATCCGCAACGCGTTCACCGTTCTCACCATCATCCCGCTGGTGGGCGGCTTGCTGGCGTTCGTGGCGATGATCGTCATCGCGGTGACCATCAACAGCAGCCCGACCAAGCAGGGCAAGCACGACGAGCTGGCCGGCGGGACGCAGGTCATCAAGGGCTGACGGCCTGCGCCCGCGGGTCGGCGCATGCTCAGATGAAGATTCCCATCAGCAGCACGAACACCAGGCCGGTCACCGACAGCACGGTCTCCATCAGCGACCACGACTTGATGGTCTGACCGACCGACATCCCGAAGTACTCCTTCACCAGCCAGAAGCCCGCGTCGTTGACGTGGCTGAAGAACACCGAGCCGGCACCGACCGCGAGGACGACCAGCGAGACCTCACCGGAGCTCAGACCCTCGACGAGTCCCAGCATCAGAGACGACGCGGTGATCGTGGCCACGGTCGCGGAGCCGGTCGCCAGCCGGATCAGTACGGCCAGCACCCAGGCCAGCAGGATCACCGATACGTTGGCGGCCGTGGCCCATTCGGCGAGCTTGGTGCCGATGCCGGTGTCGACCAGCACCTGCTTGAACCCACCGCCTGCGGCGACGATCAGGATGATGCCTGCGACCGGCGGCAGCGACGACTCGATGCACTTGGTGATCTGCTCGCGGGTCATGCCGGAACTCTTGCCAAGGGTGAAGATGCCGACGATGACGGCGATCAGCAGCGCCATCAGCGGCCGGCCCAGGATGTCGAACGTCTGCCGCGCGAGGTTGCTCTCGTCGTCGATGAAGATGTCGACGAGTGCCTTGCCCATCATCAACGCGACGGGCAGCAGCACGCTGAAGATCGTGATGCCGAACGACGGCCTGCGCCGTTCGGTACGGAGTCCGGCCTCGGTGGCGGTCAGTGTCTGCGTGCCGTCGCCCACTTCCCCTGCGGCTGCGCCTTTTCCACTGCCGTTGCCGTCGAAGTCGTCGGCGTCGAAGCGGTCGGGCACGTCGAGCACGACCCAGCGGCCGGCCAGCTTGCCGAACAGCGGCCCGGCGACGATGACCGTCGGGATGGCCACGGCGACACCGAGTGCCAGCGTCATACCGAGGTCGGCGCCCAGGTACTCGATGGCGGTCAGCGGACCCGGGTGCGGCGGAACCAGGCCGTGCATCGCGGACAGCCCGGCGAGGGCGGGGATGCCGACGGTGATCAGCGACAGGCCCGAACGCTTGGCCACCAGGTAGATCACCGGCATCAGCAGCACGAGGCCGATCTCGAAGAACATCGGCAGGCCGATGATCGACCCGACGAGTGCCATCGCCCACGGCAGTGCGCGCGGCGAGGCGTGCCCGACGATGGTGTCGACGATTTCGTCGGCGCCTCCGGAGTCGGCCAGCAATTTCGCGAACATCGCACCCAACGCGATGAGGATGCCGACACCGGCTGCGGTGGAACCGAATCCGTCGGCGAAGGAGTCGAGCACGTCGGCGATGTTCACCCCCGCCACGAGCCCCACCGTCAGCGCGCCGAAGATCAGTGCGAGGAACGGGTGCAGTTTCAGCAGCGTGATCAGCACGACGATGACCGCGATACCGGCCAGCGCCGCGACCACCAGTTGCCAGCCGGACGCGACGGGTTCGGCCAGCTCCGCATCGGCGGCCAGCAGGGTCAGTGCCGTGGTCATCGGGTCTCCTCTTCGGTGGCGGGATCGATCAACGTGACATACGAGTCGATGATCGAATCGATGTCCTGGTCGACGTTGATGGAGACGCCGCGCTCGTCGGGCTCCAGCGGCTCGAGCGTCTCGAACTGGGAGGCCATTAGCGACGCCGGCATGAAGTGGCCAGGCCTGCTGGCCTGTCGGCGGGAGATGACCTCCAGCGCCCCACTCAGGTGCAGGAACTCGACGTCGGCGCAGTGCCGGCGGAGCTGGTCACGGTATCGGCGCTTGAGCGCCGAGCAGCTCATCACCCCGCCCGTGGGATGCCCTGCCAGCCAGATGCCGATGGCCTCGAGCCACGGATGGCGGTCGTCGTCGTCGAGCGGGTGACCCGCGGTCATCTTGGCGATGTTGGCCGGCGGATGGAAGTCGTCCGCATCGGCGAACGGCACCCGCAGGCGCTGGGCGAGCGCCGCACCGACGGTCGACTTCCCGGATCCTGACACGCCCATGACGACTACTGGTGACGCCATACCCTCCACCTACCCAGTTGTGGTTGACGTCACACAGACTGCACCAATGGTAAGACTTTTGCAAGATCGAAGTTGGGATGATGGGTCCATAACCGCGCCAGCAAACGTATGACACTATGTAAGTGTGACCGTGGCCACTCGCGTCGGCGGACTGCTCACCGCGCTGGGCACCCGGATCGTGTCCGGGAAGTACCCAGCCGGTCAGGTCCTCACGCTCGACGGCGTCGGCGCCGAGCACGGTGTGTCGCGCAGCGTCGCCCGCGAGGCCATCCGGGTGCTGGAATCGATGGGCATGGTGGAGTCTCGCCGCCGGGTGGGCATCACGGTGCAGCCGTCGGCGAGCTGGAACGTGTTCGACCCGAACGTGATTCGCTGGCGCCTCGACGCAGGCGACCGCGTCGCCCAGTTGCAGTCGCTGTCCGAGCTGCGCCGCGGCTTCGAACCCGCGGCCGCCGCCCTGGCCGCCCGGCGCGCCGATCCGCACCAGTGCCGCGTGATGGCCGCCGCCGCGTCGGACATGCTGGTGCACGGCCGCGCCGGTGACCTGGACGCCTATCTGTCCGCGGACCTGGTGTTCCACCAGACGCTGTTGGACGCCAGCGGAAACGAGATGTTCCGGGCGCTGACCGGGGTGGTCGCCGCGGTGCTGTCCGGCCGGACCCAGCACGGGATGATGCCCGAGACCCCGAATCCGGCCGCCGTGGCACTGCACGACGACGTCGCCCGGGCGATCCGGATGAGCGATGCGGCGGAGGCCGAACGCGCGATGCGCGCCATCATCGACGAGGCGGCATCCGCGGTGGCCGAGGAGTTCACCGGCAGTGGTTAACTGCCATGGTGGGCAGACAACCGAATCTCGCGCGCCGCTTCTTCGACCGGTTCGAGCCGGTGCATGCCGTCACGTACTTCGCCCCGGAGGCACGGACCGCGATGGACGCGCTCGGTTACCGCGGTTTCTGGATGGGGTACTTCGCCGCCCGCTCGGCGCCACTGGGCCCGGTTCCCGCAGAAGTGGTGACCGCCGTGTTCTACAACTTCGCGCCCGCGCGGGTGGCCAAGGCGCTGCCCGCGGCCTGGGAGGTGGCCGGCCCTGCCGAGGCGCTGCGCGCGCGTGAGGAGTCGGCCGTCGTGGCGCTGCGCCGCTACGGCCTGGTCGACGACGACGGCCTGCGCACCGCAGCCGAACTCGCGGCCAAGGCAGCCGTCGCGGCGCCGGTCGACGGCCGGCCGCTGTTCGCCGCCAACCTGTCGTTGGACTGGCCCACCGATCCTTTGGCGCGGTTGTGGCACGCGGTGACGCTGCTGCGCGAACACCGGGGTGATGCACACGTCGCGGTGCTCGCCGCCGCGGGCATCAGCGGCCGCGAGTGCAATGTGCTGCACGCCGCCGCGGGCAAAGTGCCCGCCGAGATGATCATGCGCAGTAGGGATTACGACGAGCAGCAGTGGGCCGAGCACCAGAGCCGACTCGCCGGCCGCGGCCTGCTCGACGACGGTGGGCTCACCGACGCCGGCCGGGCGCTCAAGCAGCACATCGAGGACACCACCGACGCGCTGGCGCTGTCGGCGCTCGACGGCCTCACCGACGACGAGGTGGAGTTGCTGTTCCAGACGCTGACACCACTCGCCCGTGCCGTAGTGGCGGGCGGCGATCTGCCCCAGGCCACCCCGATGGGCCTCAACCGCAACGACCTCGACGACGACAGCGCCGGACTCAGGACTTCTTGACGGGGTCGTGGCCCCAATTCTTCAGCGAGTAGCGCCACGCCGAGTCTTCGATGTCGCCTGATGGCCGTTGCGCCAGATGGCGTCTGGCGTAACCGACGACCTTGCGCATGTGGGCGTAGTCGTCGTCGGACAGGTCGGATTTCTTGGCCTCGAGGATCTTGACGATGTGCCTGCCGCTCTCGTGGCCGGTGGACTCGCCGCCGCCGGACTTCTGGCCCACCGACTTCGAATCATCGGAGTCCAGCCACTTCTGCAGCTCCGACGCGGTCATGTTGACGACGTCGCGGAATTCGTCCCACGTCTGCTTGTGGTCTTCGTCCTGCTTGGTGTCGTCCCGCGTGGTGTCACTCTCGGCCATCGGTCACTTCTTCTTCAGTGCGTCCGGCTTGTGGACGGCGTCGTTACCGCTCTTCTCGCTCTTGACCCGATACTGCGGCTCGTCCTCGGACGCCTTGACCTTGCGGCCGGCGGCCTCTTTTTCCGAGGTGATCTTCTCTTGAACGGTGCCCTCGGCGGTGCTGCCGTGGCTCTGCCAGCTGACCTTGTCGCCCTTCTTGAAGTCTTTGCTCATGCATCGGCGGGTACCCGTCGGCCCTGCCGTCATTCGCGGTGTCCGCAATCCGTCACAATTCAGCGCGGCGCGTACATGATCACGCCGACGCCGATCAGGCTCACCACCGCGCCCGTGATGTCCCACCGGTCCGGGCGAAAGCCGTCGGCGACCATCCCCCACGCCAGCGAGCCGGCGATGAACACACCGCCGTAGGCGGCCAGTACCCTGCCGAACTGGGCGTCGGGCTGGAAGGCCGCGACGAATCCGTAGGCGCCGAGGGCGATCACCCCGAATCCGACCCACCACCAGCCGCGGTGTTCCCGTACGCCCTGCCAGACCAGCCAGGCGCCGCCGATCTCCAGCAGCGCCGCGAGCACGAACAACATCACCGACTTGGCCACGACCATGCCCGTCAGCCTGCCGCGAGCGTGCACGTTTGTCGGTGATTGACGGCGTGTCGGGCCGCAGACACGCACGCTCGGCCAGCGCTAGCCGAGGTTGCGGTTCCACTCCAGCCAGCCCACGCCGGTGCGACCGTCGGAGAGCGTGACGGCCGCCCAGGCGCGCGGGAAGTGGCTGACGCGGCCGTCGTCGGCGGTCAGCCGCACCGGCGCGAAACCGCGCAGGTCGACCGTCGCGTCCACGTCGCCGGGCGACATCGTCAGCCTGGTGGTGACGGGCAGGCCGTTCTCGGCGAACGTCGCCTGCGCGGTCACCGTCGCCGTCTCCTGCAGCGGCGCTCCCGCCGGTTGGACGTAACCGACGCTCAGCGGCGGTGCCCCCGGGATGCGCAGATCGACGCCGTGCAGATGGGTGCCGTCGTCGAGGTGCAGCGCACTCCAGACCCAGTCCATCGACCACCAGTCGCGCACGCCCCATGAGTGGTCGCGCTGCCCGGGTGTGTCGCGCAGCGTCACGCTCCGACCGTCGGCGGTGACCGAACCCGACACCGTGCAGGCGATCTCGTAACGAGGGGTGATGCGGTACTGGTAGGGCGTGCCGACGGTGGTCCAGGTGAGGTCCATCGTCAACTCGGCCGGACGCCCCTGCGCGCCGTCGAGCAGCGCGCCGGCGTCGTCGAACGCCTGGCCACTGCCCCGCACGGTCACCCGGAAGCTGCGCAGCGGATCGTCGGCCGCCATGGTGATCTCGGCACCGTCACCGCAGGCCAGGAACGGGTCATCGGGCAGTGGCGCCTCGAAGTCGAGTACGGCGACGGTCGGCATGTCGGGCCCGCAGATCAGCGCGTTGAGCCAGGCCGTGCGCCGATTCGGGTACAGGCCGACCCTGACCCAGCCGCCGATGCCCTGGCCGGCGTCGGCGAAGTCGAAATACCAGCTCTCGTTCCACAATTCCTCGTCGCCCGGGTGGTGCGCGCCCTCGTCGTCGGCCGAGGGCTGCAAGGCTTCGGGCGGCTGCGCCGACGGGAGCACGTCGAGCGCGCCGGTGTCGAGCACATGGGAGCAGTGCCGGGCGAGCATGGTCATGAACATCCGGTCGCCGCGGTCGGTGCGCTCGACGAGCATCGACGACACGATCGCCATCATCACGCCGAAGAAGCTCTGTCGCCGGACGCCGTCCCGCACACCGTCGAGGCCGACCGGCGACTGCGGGCCGAGCGCCTCGTGGTACGCCCGCAGCAGGTCGTCGTAGTGGTCGCGGCGCCCCGACTCCGACAGCGCGCACCCCAGGAAGTAGGCCACGTCGGTGAAGGCCGGGCCCCACGTGACGGTCTGCCAGTCCACCACCGTCAACGGGCGGTCGGCGCCTGCCTGACCGAACAGCATGTTGTCGAGCCGGTAGTCACCGTGCACCAGCCCCGCGATGCGTTGCGCGGCGGCCTCTTCGGCGAGGTAGGCGTCGAAGCTCGCCACCAGCCGCTCGCACACCTCGCGGTGTTCGGGTGCGATCGAGTCGGCGTACCGCTCGGCGAAGCCGGCCCACAACACCGCGATCAGGCCCTGGTTCAACGGCGACTCCCGGTTGAGCCAGTCCGCGTCGGCCAGGGCGGGATCACCGAGCAGCGGTCCGTGCACCCGGCCCAGTTCGGTCAGCGCGAGGGTCGCCTGTTCTATTGTGGCGCCGCGGATCTCGTCGCCCACGACGGCGGGTGCGGCGTCGCCGAGGACGAGGTGGAACGTCCCGTTCGCGGGGTCGTAGGCGGCGTGGTGGCAGGGCGCGACCGGGCCGCCGAGTCGCGGGGCGATGTCGGTGTAGAACCGCACCTCGCGTTCGTAGAGTCCCATCGCCAGTCCGGTCTGCCTGCTGTTGGCGTCGGTGGCGGCGACCTTGAGGACCACCGACTCCGGGCCGGTGGTCGCATCGTCGGCGTACCGCAGCGCGACGCGATAGCACTCGCTCATCTGGCCGGTGCCGATACGTTCGAAGGAGAAGTCGGCGACGCGCCCCGCGCCGATCGCCGTGGTCAGCCAGTCGGCGGTCAGGTCGGCCGGCCGTTCGATCACCAGGTCGTCACGTGCGTCCACCGGATGAACGTAGCAGTGGGGTGGATCACACTGTTGACGGGTGTCAATCAGTGCGGCGCGCTGGTGGTGGAAGGCGTATGGCAGTGCTGCGGCGGCGCGGCGGGCACGTCGAGGGCGGGGTTGCGATCGAAGAAGCCGTAGGGCTTGAGCCAGAACGACACCACGTCCACCGGCATCACCGGCCAGTCCTCCGGACGGGTGATGTGATGGATCCCGAAGACGTACCACAGCACCACGTCGGTGTTGTCGATCGGCCGGTTCGCCTTCGTCCACTCGCCGAGCCCGGTGTCGGTCTCCGACTGGTTGACGAATTCGCCTGCGGGCCAACGTTCGTCCGGGCTGTTCGGCGTCACCCAAAGGGTATGGCCGATGACGTTGGCGCGCCGCAGCACCGGCGACGCCGGATCGAACATCGGTGGGAGGGCCCCGGTGGGGGTCAGCTTGTAGGACGGGTGGGTGCCCAACCCGTTGACGACGTTGGTGTTCACCACCTTCCAGCCGCGCTGGGAGGCGAAGTCGACGTCCTGCATGCCGTCGGCCTCGGTGCGCAACGGCACCTCGCGTAGCAGCACCGAAAGGCCGTAGGGGTTGGCGGGTCCGATCGGCTCGGCATAGGACTCGGTGCGGTAGACGGTGTTCTCGCTGCCGTCGACGTCGAGGTCGAGCCGGGCCACCAGGAAGTGCTGGTGGAACGGCGCATACGTGCGGTCGTCGACCAGCGTGCCGTTCGGATGAGGCTGGCCCGGCGCGAGCGGGGTGGTGACCATGATCCCGGTTGCGCGCACCTCGCATTCGATGTTGCCGTCCTGATAGAGCCGCCAGTACACCAGGTACTCGTAGTTGGCCACCGTGACGTGGAACGACACGGTGAGCCGCCGCATCCGGCGTACCTCGGCGCCCGCGTCGTGGTCGACGTGCTTCCACAGGACCGCGTTGTCCTCCTCGTGGATGCAGATCGCGTTGGTGATCGTGTAGGGCACGCCGCGACTGTCGTGCAGCACGGCGTCCAGGTAGCGGATCTCACCGAGACAGTCACAGCCGAGTTCCAGCGAGGTCGTCATGAAGCCGAGGCCCCACTCGCCGATGTCGAAAGCCGTGCGGCGGTAGTGATCCTGCGACGAGTCCCGGTACGGCACCACCATCTCGGCGAACGACAACCGGTGCGCCACCGACCGGTCGCGGTCGCCGTCCCGGTAGGACACCGTGTGCAGTGTCATCCCTTCGCGGTGGTTGAACCCGATCCGCAGCGACCAGTTCTGCCACTGCAGCAGATTGCCGTCCAGCCGGAACGAGGTGCCCTCCGGCTGGGTGATGTGCAGCGGCGCCAGCGGCTCGCGACGCCATGCCGACCTGATCCGCTCGGGGATGTGGCTCGGCGCGTATTCGCCCATGACGTCCGGCAATTCGGCGCCACCGCCGGCGAAGGGGCCGGTGTCCTCGATCCGGAGCAGCGACATGGCGTTGAGGTCGACGACGCAGTGCAGCCCGCTGACCAGGTGCGCGTACGGGTTCGCACCCGGTGCGCCGCGCAGCCAGGTGTCCGACCAGCCGATCCGGCGGTCACGGAATTCCGGTGGGGCGACAGCATTTCCGTACGTCCACGTGTCCATGAAGACCAACTCGAGGTCGGTGATGCCGCGGCGGGCGAGGGCAGCGATCAGGTCCGGGTGCGACCGCAGCATCCGATCGCACTCGGCGAACTCGTCAACGGTGAAGTTCGCCTGCACGCCGGGCAGGTGCGTGAACGACTCGACCCGATCGCCGGTCAGCGACACCACACCCTTGTAGGTGCTGTTCGTGGCTCGCTGCAGACAGATCACCGTGGCGCGGCGCGGCGGCCGGGTGCCTGCGGCGGCGAACTCCCAGAGCTCCGCCTTGCCCGGTTCCGCCAGTTCGACCGAGGCGAACCGCCAGCTGTCGTCGACGTCGGTGTCGCGGCGCAGTATCGCCGCCACCGCCGCGAATTCGTCTGCGGCCAGCGGATCCAGAGGGTGCACGCGCTCACGCAATCACATCCGGCGGCGCCCCGCAGCCATTCGATGTGCTCGGCGCTACCGCGCCGCGAGGCTGAAACCCTCCCAGGCCGTCCTGCGGTCGACGTCGGGATCGAATTCCATCCTCGGCTTGCGGTCGAACACGCGCACGGCGCGTCGGTCGGCGGTGTAGAGCGGCCAGTCCTCCCCCGGCACACCCGTGCGGCCGAACGCCCGCCAGCGCCGCTGCACGTCCCGGCTCACCCGGCGCGCGGACCGCTGGTCGGCCGCGGCGGTGAGCAACGAACCCAGCCGCGTCTGGTAGGTGTCGAACACGGCGAGCAACTCCATGGCGTGCGTGGCGCCGAGTCCGGACCACTGCAGCGTGCGGGGCGCGTAGTCGTAGCGGTAGACGTACGTCGGCGCATGCCGGGAATGCGCCTCGGCGACCTGCCAGGTCGCCGTGCCGAACACGAAGTCACCGCCGAGCCGCACACACGCCGACGGGCTCGGATAACCCGGGTAGGCCGAGGTGATGCGTTCGCGCCGCTCGGCGTCCGAGTTGGCCAGCAGCAGCTCGATGGTCGCCTCGGACGTGGGCAGCAACTGCAGGAATCGGGTGAACAACTTCCCCTCCTCCGCGTTGTTGCCGACGATGAGGGGCACCCGGTGGGCGGTGCCCTCACGCATCGCCTCGACCGGATCGCGCGGCAGGTAGTCGGTGCCGAACGCGGGCCCCAGGGCGAAGGCTCCCGGCATGTCGTCCGTGCCGTGGGTGAGCAACCGGTCGAGTGCGGTGACCAGCTCCCTCGGCCTGGCCGCCATCAACGCGGCGGCCCCGTCCTGCGGACGCGCGCCGAGCAACCCGGCGAACTGGTCGGCGAAGGTGGCGGCCGCTTCCGGTGACCGCACCATGCCGCTGACCGGGCTCTGCGAGATGGCCCGCGCGAACAACCCTTTGGCCTGCGGCACGGCCAGCAGGGTGGCGACGGCGTGCGCGCCTGCGCTCTCGCCGAAGATCGTCACGTTGTCCGGGTCGCCGCCGAACACCTCGACGTTGTCGCGCACCCAGCGCAGCGCCATCACCAGGTCGCGCAGGTACAGATTCCCGTCGATCGGGTTCTCCGGCGTCGACAGCGCGGACAGGTCCATACAGCCCAGTGCCCCGAGCCGGTAGTTCACCGAGACGTACACGCAGCCCCGCCGCGCCATCGCCGCACCGTCGTAGAGGGGCGTCGCCGAGCTGCCGAGCAGGTAGCCGCCGCCGTGGATGAAGAACATCACCGGCATCGGGCCGTCGGGCGGGGTCTGCGGCGCAACGACGTTCAGCGTCAGGCAGTCCTCGCTCATCGGCTGGTACTTGTTGACCCCGATGAGGGTGTACCGGCGCTGCTGTGGTGCGCAGTACCCGATGCTGTGGCAGTGCCGGACACCGCGCCACGGCTGCACGGGCAGGGGCGCCCGGAACCGCAGGCGGCCGACCGGCGGCTGGGCGTACGGGACGGCCCGCCAGCGGTGCACACCGTCACGGGTGAAGCCTTCGATCGTGCCGGTGTCGATCGTTGCGCGGACTGTGTGTTCGTGCATCTTCCGACCGTAGCGAACGAACTGCTGTTCGCCGCGCCTGACGGGCCGCACCGCATCGGCCCGCTAGCCTGGCGTCATGCGGATAGCTGTGTTTCTCGCGGCGTCTGTGCTGGTGGCGGGGTGTTCAGCGGGGTGCGGCGGGCAGGACGGCGAGTCCGGGTCACCGCCGGGTTCCCGATTGTCGGTGCCGTCGCCCGCGACGCGCCCGAGCGCCCCGCCGACGACCACGCGGACGTCGAAGCCGCCGGTGGGCGCGCCCGTCACGGGCGCTCCGATCGGTGACGTCATCGCGTTCGTGGCCGCCGGAACGCCCGCCGACGTGGGCGGTTTCCACTCGGCGACCCGGGACGGCGCGGTGTCACAGCTCGGCGAGGCCGTCGCGTTCACCACACCGGCGGGCACGACGCGGTGCATGACCGGTCCGCAGTCCGAAGGCGGACTGGACTGCCTGGTCCGGTTCACAGATCCGCCACCGGCGCCGCCCGACATCGCGGGGCAGTGGATCGGCGACTGGGTGGACTTCACCGGTCCGACGCTCGACGTCGGGTCGGTGCACGGAGATCCCGGGCCGTTCGTCCGGGGCGACGGTGCGGCATTGCCGTACGGCCGGTCGCTGGCCTTCGGTGACTTCCGGTGCCGCGCCGACCCGGCCGGCCTGTTCTGCGTGAACTACGCCCATCAGACGGCCGCCCGCCTCAGTGACGCGGGGGTGGCGCCGTTCGGCTGCCTGAAGTCGGTGAGCCCGCCCGCCGACGTCGGCGTCCGGTTCGGCTGTCCGGAATGACCCGCCGCACCTAGTCGGTGGTGCGGAGCCGCGCCTGCACCCGCTCGGGATAGGTGTTCGTCATCCCGACCGCACCGGCGATCACCACCACCGGGATCACCCAGTTGGTCCAGTGCCCGGTCGACGGGGCACCGGCGGCGACGAAGCCGAGCACCGCGATGAGCGCGAACACCAGCCCCCACATCAGGGTGAGCATCTGGTTGGTGCGCCGGAACGCCGCCTCCTCGCGGGCGCTGCGCGGCGTGAAGTCCCGCGCGTACTGCTCGGTGAACGGGGTGAACGCCAGCGATCCGAGCGCCATCACGGCCAGCACGCCGCTCGACAGCGTCGTGGAGTAGACGTCCATCCAGTCCATGTCGCTGGCGCCGGTGATCATGCCTGCGACGGTGACGGCGACGAAGAACACGATGGTCACCACCTCGAGCAACCGGGGACCGCCGACGCGCATCGACACCCCGAGGATGAACGCCGCGATCACCGCGCACAGACCGCCGTAGAGCCAGGTGCTCGAGCTGCCGGCCACCACCCAGTACAGAATCCACGGTGCGAACCCCACGAACGGGCTGTGCTCAAACCATTCATCCATCGTCACCGCAGACTACGAGCAGCGGCGCCGCAGTGTCAGGTCAGGCCACGCCCTTGCGCCGCAGCAGCGGCAGCACGCCCTCGGCGAACCAGTGCGCCTCCTCGAGGTGCGGGTAGCCCGACAGGATGAACTCGTCGAAACCGAGGGCGTGGTACTCGACGATCAGGTTGGCGACCTCCTCGTGGCTGCCGACCAGCGCCGTGCCCGCGCCGCCGCGCACCAGCCCGACCCCCGCCCACAGGTTCGGGTAGATCTCCAGCTGGTCTACCCGTCCGCCGTGCAGCGCCGTCATTCGCCGCTGCCCTTCGGATTCCGACTTCGAGTGCAGGGCGGTGGCTTTCGCGATCTGTTCCGGCGTCAGCCGGCCGACGAGTTCGTCGGCGACGGCCCAGGCCGCCGCGGACGTGTCGCGGCTGATGGTGTGCAGCCGGATCCCGAAGCGAATGGTGCGCCCGCGCTCGGCGGCCAGCGCGCGAACCCGCTCGATCTTTGCGGCCGCCGCCTGCGGGGGCTCACCCCAGGTCAGGTACACGTCGACGTACTGCGCGGCGATCGGCAGCGCGGCCGCCGAGGACCCACCGAAATAGATGCCGGGCAACGGGTTCGGCGGCGCCGACACCCGGGCGTCGGCGACCTTGTAATGGTCGCCGTCGAAGTCGAGCGACTCCTGCTGCCACAGCGAGTTGACTATGTGCAGGAACTCGCCGGTGCGGGCGTAGCGCTGGTCGTGGTCGAGCCAGTCGCCGAACCGCCGCTGTTCCAGGTCATCTCCGCCGCTGACGATGTTGAGCAGGACTCGGCCGTCGGAGAAGCGCTGCAGGGTGGCGGCCTGCTGGGCGGCCAGCGTCGGCGGCACCAGGCCGGGGCGGAACGCCACCAGGAACTTCAGCCGCTCGGTCTCCGACAGCAGCGCCGCCGCGGTCAACCAGGCGTCCTCGCACCAGGTTCCGGTCGGGGTGAGCACACCCTCGAAGCCCAGTCGGTCGGCCGCACGAGCCACCTCGGCGAGGTAGCGCCTGCTCGGCTCGCGGTAGCCGGCGGGCACGATGTGGTGGGCCGAGGCATGCGAGGCGCCGACGATGTTGCGGCTGTCGCCATTGGTGGGCAGGAACCAGAAGAACTTCGCGGGGGTGGCCGGCGATCCGGGCGTGGCGAGGGTGGACATCTCACTCCTTCTTGCGGTCGATGTAGAGCGGGGCCAGCACGTCGCCGTAGCGGCGGTCGACCCAGCGGGAGAAGTCGGGGGCCGACGCGATCTGCTGCGACTTCGCGAAGAGGTCGGCCATCTCCTGCTCGGAAGCCACGAGTTGATCGGACAGGTCGAACGGCAGTCGCAGGCTTCGACCCTGCGCCAACTGTGCCACCTCGGGGTCGAGGCCGACATCCTCGCCGTAGCGGGTGGCCCATTCGGCGGGATTGTCGTGCGCCCACCGGACGGCCTTGGCGTAGCGCACCAGCAGATCGCGCAGCGCCGAGTTGCGCTTCGGGTCGGCCAACGCGGCGTCGGCCGCCACACCGAAGCCCGCGCCGTTGGTGACGCCGGTGGCGCGGGCGATGCTGCGCACGGGCAGTTCCGTCTCGGCCTGCGCGGTGTAGGGATCCCAGACCGCCCAGACGTCGACGCGGCGCTGGGTGAACGCCGACAGCGCATCGGCGGGCTGCAGGAACACCAGCTTGACGTCGTCGGGCGTCAGCCCCGCCCGATCGAGCTGCACCAGCGTATGGCCGTGTGCGGAGCTGCCTTTGGCGACCGCGATGCTCTTGCCCCGCAGGTCGCCGACCGACTGCAGCGGCGAATCGGCGTGCACCAGGATCTGGTCGCCGAACCCTCCGCCGTCGTACGCCGAGACGATCTTCACCTTCGCGTTCGACGCGGCGCCGAATATCGGCGGGGTGTTGCCGGTGATCGCGAAGTCGATCTTGCCCGCGGTGGCGGCCTCGATCTGCGGCGGGCCCGAGGTGAACGTCGAGAACTCCACGGCGTAGGGCAGGTTCTCCAGTGCGCCCGCGGCGGTCAACAGCGCCTGGGTGCCGCCCTTCTGGTCGCCGATGTGCAGGGTGACACCGGCCAGCTCCGAGAGCGGAACGGTCTGCGGCGCCTGCTGCGCGCCGGATGAGTCCTCACGGGACACACAGCCGGCGAGCAGGCTCATCGCGGTCAGTGCGGCGAGCAGCACCGCGATCGGCCGGGATCTGGGCATGGTCGTCTCCTCTGTCGAAGCCGTCGTGGTGGTCAGCGGGTGACGCCGAGCCGGTCGAGCAGCTCGGCGCGGTAGTGCTCGGTGTGGGCGGTCGCTTCGCCGGGCGGGCGGCGCGGCTCGTCGATGTCGAGGGTGTGCGCCACCTTTCCGTCGTCGAGCACCAGCACCCGGTCGGCCAGTGCGACCGCCTCGTCGACGTCGTGGGTGACCAGCAGCACGCCGAATCCGTGTTCGCGCCACAGGTCGACCAGCAGGGATCGCATGCTCAGCCTGGTGAGCGCGTCGAGCGCACCGAACGGCTCGTCGAGCAACATCAGTTCCGGCTCCGCGACCAGCGCGCGGGCCAGCGAAACCCGTTGCGCCTGACCGCCCGACAGCGTCAACGGCCACACGCCTGCGCGGTCGGCCAGGCCGACGTCGGCCAGTGCCCGCAGCGCCCGCTCGTTCGCCTCGCCGCGGGACAGGCGTTGCCGGGTCAGCCCGTAGACGACGTTGGTGCGCACGTCGCGCCACGGGAACAGCCGCGGTTCCTGGAACGCGAGCGCGGGCGCCCCGGCGACCACCCGCTCGCCGGTGTGATCGGTGGACAGTCCCGCCAGCACCCGCAGCACCGTCGACTTGCCCGAGCCGCTGCGGCCGATCAGCGCGACGATCTCACCGCGGGCGATGTGCAGCGAGACGTCACTGAGCACATGGTGCTCGCCGTACCACTTGTCGACGTGGCGGAGTTCGCCCGCGGTCTGGGTGCGGCGTTCGCTGGCAATGGTCATGTGCGGTACCTCAATGCTCGGCGCTCGAGGGCGCGGACGATGGCATCGGTGCCGATGCCCAGCAGTGCGTAGACGACGAGACCGAAGATGATGATGTCGATGCGCAGGAAGTCGCGGGCGTTGTTGATCAGGAAGCCGATGCCCTTGTCGGCGTTGATCTGCTCGGCCACGATCAAGGTGAGCCATGCGATCGCCAGGGACTGCCGGAAACCGACCAGCACCTGGGGGGCGGCGCTGGGCACGATGATGTCGCGGAACCGCTGCCAGAACGAGAAGCCCAGCACCTGAGCGGTTTCGAAGAGTTTCGGGTCCACCTGGCGGATCGCCGAGAAGGTGTTCAGGTAGAGCGGGAAGCTGACGCCGAGCGCCACCAACAGCACCTTGGGCAGTTCGCCGATGCCGAACCACACGATGAACAGCGGAATGAGGCCGAGGTGCGGCAGTGCCCGCACCATCTGCATCGGCGGGTCGACGCCGGCCTCCAGCCAGCGGGACAGTCCCACGGCGGTGCCGAGCGCGACGCCGACGACGCTGCCCAGCAACAGCCCTTCGACGACGCGGATGCCCGACACCCGCAGTGCGTCCGCCAGTTGACCGTTGCCGATCAGCTCGACGCCTGCCTCCGCGATCAGGGACGGCGCGGGCAACACGTCCTGCGGGATGAGGCCCAGCGCGCTGCCCAGCTGCCACAACAGCAGCAGCACCACCGGTGACGCGAGCCGGATGACGGCCCACTTCCGTTCTTCGCGTGGGCCTTTCGATCGCCCGCCGATACCTGCCGTGGCGACCGCGCCCGGCGCAGTCGCCACCTCGGATGAACTCGCCACGGTGAAACGACGCTACGGGCGGACGCCTCGAGGGTGTAAGGGTTCTATTCGCCGTGAGGAAAAGAAGCGCCCCGGCGACCGGGAACGGCGGGTGCCGTCAGCCGAGCCGGAAGCCTCCCTGGACCAGTGTCGGCGTCACCGCCCTGCCGTTGATCGTCGACCCCATCGCGCCGCTGTGCATCACCACCAGCGGGGCGGCCTGCTGCAGTTGGCGCCGACTGCGCACCTGGTCGCGGAACTGCTCGGCCGCGAGCCGCTCGGCCTGTTCGAGCTCGTGATCGCTCACACCGCCGCTGAACTGAACGCCGATCGCGGACCCGTCGGTCCGCAGCACCCACGACGAACGCACGCCGCCTGCGTCGGCGGTGTACACCCCGGCGGGCGCCTGCGCCGGTGTGGCGGTGAACGGGTACGCCATGCCGTTCACGGTCAGCTCGCCCTCGACGTCGGTGCCGTCGAACGTCGCCTCGAGGGTGTCGCGGAATCGGGAGTCGATGTCGATGCGGCCTGCGGACTGGCTGCCGAAGAACCATGCCTCGTCGTCGGCGCCGTTGCACGCGTAAGCGGCGATCTCCGAACCGTCGACGGAGATGCCGATGCTCATCGCCCGGCCGTCCCTGGTGATGTCGGCGAGGTAGGTGCCCGCGGGCGGGAAGGTGGTGGCCGACGTCGCCCCGACCGAGGACTCGATCGCCTCCGGTGACGAACCGCCGGAGCACGCGGTCAGACCGAGCGCGAGCAGCGCGCCGATGCCCACCAGCAGCGCGCGCAGGTAGGTGAGCATGTGCTCAGCATCCCCTGCCGCTACTGATCACGGGCGGAAACAGCGCCTGCACCCCTGCTCTACAGACGGGTCGGCAGGCCGTCGGCGACCCCGCGGCCTCGGGGCCGAGCTAGCGCCAGCCGTCGGCCGCCTTGGCCGCCCGGACCAGTTCGTCACACAGCTGGCGCAGCTCGTCGGCCGCGGCGCCCTCGTCCACCGCCGTCGCGACATCCTCTGCGGCGCAACGCACCTGGTACACCCGGTCGGAGAGCTGCGCAGCCTCGTCGGCGGTCAGCACCACCGCGTCCGGGGCGAGTGCGGTGCCCTTGACCATGGCCCGCTGCTCGTAGGCGCGCTGGCGGCAGGACTGCCTGCAGTACTGCCGCCGCCTGCCCATCCCGGCGTCGGCCACCTCGCGGCCGCACCACCGGCAGGGTTGCAGACGGCGGCGACGGACATCTTCGCGAAGCTCGCGGCTACGCACTTCAGGCCCCACGGTGGTCGACTGTAGACGGCCGGTGGTGCGGTTCCCGGTATCCTGGAGGTCGAGTCGGGAACTCAACGGGCACCGACCGCGTTGATGATCCGGCAACTTACACATCGAGGAGTGTTGACGATGGCTGATCGCGTCCTGAGAGGCAGTCGCCTCGGAGCCGTGAGCTACGAGACCGACCGCAACCACGACCTGGCGCCGCGTCAGGTGGCTCGCTACCGCACCGACAACGGCGAGGAGTTCGACGTCCCGTTCGCCGACGACGCCGAGATCCCCGGCACCTGGCTGTGCCGCAACGGCATGGAGGGCACCCTGATCGAGGGTGACGTGCCCGAGCCCAAGAAGGTGAAGCCGCCGCGCACGCACTGGGACATGCTGCTCGAACGGCGTTCGGTGGACGAGCTCGAAGAGCTGCTCAAAGAGCGTCTGGACCTGATCAAGTCCAAGCGCCGCGGCAGCTGAGCACCGGCTAGCGGACGATGCCGCGGGCGCGATCGAGGCGCCCGCGGACACCCCAGGTGGCGACCTTGAACATCGCCTCCCGAATGTTGGACCCGCTCATCTTGGACACGCCGAGTTCGCGTTCACTGAACGTGATCGGCACCTCCACCACGACGAAGCCCTGGTTGATCGCGCGCCAGGTCAGGTCGATCTGGAAGCAGTAGCCCTTGGAGTCCACCGCGGCCAGGTCGATCTTCTCGAGCACCTCACGTCGGTAGGCCCGGTAGCCGGCGGTGATGTCGTGGATGTCGACGCCCAGTAGCACGCGGGCATAGGTGTTGGCGGTCTTGGACAGGGCATAGCGCCGCCGCGGCCAGTTGCGGATCGTGCCGCCCGGGACGTACCGCGACCCGATCGCCACGTCGGCGCCGCCGTCGACGGCCTCGAGCAGCCGGTGCAGCTGTTCGGGTGCGTGGCTGCCGTCGGCGTCCATCTCCACCAGCACCGAGTACTGCCTGCCCAGCCCCCACGCGAAACCGGCCAGATACGCCGCTCCCAGCCCGTCCTTGCTGGTGCGGTGCATGACGTGCACCCGGTCCGGGTCGGCCAGCGCGAACTCGTCGGCCAGCTCACCGGTGCCGTCCGGGCTGCCGTCGTCGACGATCAGGATGTGCACGCCGGGGCACGACTGATGTACGCGGCCGACGATCAACGGCAGGTTCTCCCGCTCGTTGTAGGTCGGGATGATGACCAGTGCGCGCTGACTCGGCCGGATGGCGCCGCCGGCACCCTCCCCCGGCTGCGCTCCACCAGGGACAGTCATGTCAGTCCTCCGTCGTTGCCGTCCTCGTCGGACGGGCTGTGCCCGGCCCTTCCGGCCCTGCGCCGGCGCCGTCTGATCGCCGATACGAACGCTCCATTGTGCAGCATGGCCGCCAGCAAAGCCCCGACGCCGACGGCGACCAGCACGGCCTGCACGACGGGTCCCCAGCGGGTGGCGGGCGTGAGCTGCGTCTTCAACCGGATCTGCTGGTCGAGGTAGGCCGGTTCGAAGAACCCGGTGCGCGACAGTTCGCGTCCGTCCGGGGCGATCATCGCGCTGATGCCCGTGGTTCCCGCGACCACCACGTACCGGTCGTGCTCGACGGCGCGCAGCCGGGCGAACGCCAGTTGCTGCTCGCTCATCGGCTCGGTGAAGGTGGCGTTGTTCGACGGCACCGCCAGCAGCTGTGCGCCGGCCAGCACCGACTCCCTCGCGGCGCGGTCGAAGATGACCTCCCAGCACGTGGTCACCCCGACCGGGATGCCCGCGGCGTGCACCACCCCGTTGCCGGAGCCGGGGATGAAGTAGCCGGCCCGGTCGGCGTAGGGCGACAGCTTGGAGAAGAAGCCGCGCCAGGGCAGGTACTCCCCGAACGGCTGCACGATCCGCTTGTCGTGCCGTTCGGCCGGTCCGCTTCCGGGTTCCCACACGATCACCGAGTTGGTGGACACCGGATTCTCCGGGCGGTAGTCGGGAGCCCGCACGACGCCGCCGACCAGGATCGGCGCGTCGACGGCATCGGCGGCGGCGGTGATCTCCTCCGCGGCGTCCGGGTTGGCCAGCGGGTCGATGTCGGAGGAGTTCTCCGGCCAGATCACCAGCGCCGGGTGCGGCGCGCGGCCGGCCCGTACGTCCTCCGCCAGCCTCAACGTCTCCTGCACGTGGTTGTCGAGGACCGCACGGCGCTGGGCGTTGAAATCCAGCCCGAGCCGGGGCACGTTGCCCTGCACTGCGGCGACGGTGACGGTGGGATCGTCGGTTGCGCCCACACCGGAGTGCCGGACCTGCGGCGAGACCAAAGCGGTGCCGAGCAGTGCCGCGCTGATGCAGATGCCGGGCAGCACGACGGCGGGCAGCGCGGTGTGCATGTCGTCCTCGTGATGCCACCAGCGGACAGCCTCGACGACGATCGCGGTCAGGCAGAACCCGGTCAGCGCGACCGCGAAGGACAGCAGTGGCGCGCCGCCGACCTGCACCAGGGGCAGCAGGGGCCCATTGGTCTGACCGAACGCCACCACACCCCAGGGGAAACCGCCGAACGGCACCGTCGACTTGAGCCACTCCTGGCCCACCCACAGCGCCGCCAGCCACAGTGGCAGGCCGGGCAGCCGGCGCACCAGGACCGCGAGGGCGCCGAACAGCCCGGGGAACAGCGCCTGGACCACGGCCAGCGCCAGCCACGGCACCGGGCCGACCAGCCCGCTGATCCACGGCAGCAACGGCACGTAGAACACGGTGCCGAACAGGACGCCGTAGCCGAACCCGCCCGCGACCGCCGTCGATGGTCGCGTCAAGGTCCACCCCAGCAGGGCGAACGCCACGAATGCGGCCCACCACCAGCCGAACGGCGGGAAGCTCAGGCACAGCAGCAGCCCGCCGAGGCCGGCAGCGCTCAGCTGCGCCCACCGTGACAGCACGGCCGGACCAGCGGCACGAGCGATGCGGGCCGGCCGCGACGGCCGCGCGTGCCGGTCGGCCCGGCGGGTGCGCGGGGCGACGGCCTCGCCGGCGTCCTCATCGGCGGCCTTCTCGTCGACAGCCTTCTTGTCGGCGGCCTTTTCGTCGACGGTCTCGTTCGGGCCGGTGTCGAGGTCGCCGACATCGTCGGTGGGGACGGCAGGGATCACGTCGGTGTCGTCCATCGCCCGGCGGCGGCGTCGGCGCGGCGGGTCAGCCATGAATGACGACACCTCGGTGCACGGTTCGGCGGCACCGCGGCGACGGGTCGCCCGGCGCCAGCCTCGGCAGCGCCGGGACGCGGGACCGCGGGTCGGTGGACCAGCGCGCCACACCGTCGGCCGGAGCGCTCACCGTCAGCTCGTCGGCATCCCACACCGCGTAAGAGGCGGGCGCACCAGGGACCAGGGTGCCGGTGACGCCGTCGTTGACGCCTGCGGCCCGCCATGCGCCCCTGGTCGCCGCCGCGAACGCGGCCCGCAGCGACACCGCGCTGCCCAGTGTGCGGTGCGCGCTCGCGGCGCGGACCCAGCCCCAGGGATCCAACCCGGTGACGGGGCTGTCCGAGCCGAAGGCGAGGGGCACGCCTTGGGATGCTAACAGCGCGAACGGGTTGAGCCCGGCGGCGCGATCCGGGCCGAGCCGCTGGGCGTACATGCCCCCGGATCCACCCCAGAGGGCGTCGAAGGCGGGCTGGACGCTGGCGTGCACGCCCCACGACCCGAGCAGCGCGGCCTGCTCGGCGGTGACCATCTCCAGGTGTTCGAGGCGGTGCCCGCAGCGCGCGACCGCGGGTGCGCCCACCCGCTCCACGATGCGGCCGATGGCCTCCACCACCGCGCCGACCGCGGCGTCACCGATCACGTGGAACCCGGCGGTGATTCCGGCCTCGGTGCAGGCGGCCAGGTGCGCGGTGATTGCGTCGGCGTCCAGGTAGGTGTTGCCGCAGCTGTCCGGCGCATCCGCGTACGGCGTGTGCAGCCAGGCCGTCCGCGACCCCAGGGCGCCGTCGACGAACAGGTCGCCTGCCAGCCCGCGGGCTCCGGTGCGGTCGACGAGGTCGCGGGCCGCACCGGGGCTGCTGACCGCTTCACCCCAGTACCCGACGACGTCGACACCGTGCGTGAGTTCACGGACGGCGAGCCAGTCGTCCAGGCCGCCGATCTGCGGACCGGCGCACTCGTGCACCGCGACGATCCCCTGCGCGGCCGCCGCGTCGAGGGCCGCGGTCTGTGCGTCCCGGCGCTGCCGGGCGGTCAGCCGCTCACGCGCGGCGGCCCGCACCCGGTGATGGGCGTCGGCGGTCAGCGGCGACTCGGCGGCGAACCCGACCGCGTCCTCGACACCAGGGGCCGATCGGCACAGGGCCGTTGTGGCCGCCGCGGAATGGACGTCGACGCGGGAGAGGTAGGCCGGTCGGTCCCCGAGCAGCCCGTCGAGGTCCGCGGTGCTCGGCGCCCGGCGCTCGGGCCACCCGGACTCGTCCCAGCCGTGTCCCCAGATCACCCCGTCGGGGTGGGCCCGCGCGTGATCGGCCACCAGCGTCAGGCAGTGCCGCAGCGACGTCGCGGCACGCAGGTCCAGGCCGGTCAGCGTCAATCCGGTCGCGGTCAGGTGGATGTGGCTGTCGACGAACGCCGGCGCCACGAACCCGCCGTCGAGGTCGACGACAGTGGCATCGGGGAACTGGGCCCGGCCGACGTCGTCGGCGCCGAGCCACGCGACGGTGTCGCCGCGGACCGCCATCGCGGTGGCGTCGGGCATCGCCGGGCTGTGTATCCGCCCGCCCACCAGCAGTGTCGTCACCACGAGTCCGACACGCTAGTCGGGCTTGCGCTCCACGACGTCGGGCAGGGCGGCCGAAGCGGTGGTGGGCGGGGTGTCGTGCACGTCGAGGACCTCCCCGTCGATGTAGCCGCCGTCGCTGTAGTCACGGGTGTAGGGCGCCATTCCCGGCACGGTGACCAGCGGGACACGGCCGAGACAGCGGGCGGCCAGCGCCGTCGCCGCGGGCCGGACGGCCGCCCGCGTCGGCGGCAGCAGCAGCAGTGCGCCCAGCACCGACGACGCGACGCCGGGGATCGCCACCAGCACCGTGCCCAGCGCGACGAGCGCGCTGTCGGTCACCGCTCCGCGGGCCGATGCGGCGGTCAGCCCGGACTGCAGCCGGCCGATCTGACGCCTCAGTTGCGAGCCCGCCAGCGCGAGCCCGAGCACGAACGTGGCGAGCACCAGCAGGAGTGTCCAGCCGAAGCCGATCGTCGACACCAGCGCGACCAGCACCGCCAGTTCGACGACGGCGTAGAGCAGGAACAGCCGCATCATCATGATCGGACAACGTTCCGCACGGCCCCCGGGTTCCGTAGATTGGGCGCGTGGCCGACGACGTACGCGACATCCGAATCTCCGCACCCAACGGTCCCCTCGAGGCCATGGTGTCCGTACCTGAGGGGTCAGGCCCGTGGCCGGGCGTGGTGGTGGTGCACGACGCGATCGGTTACAGCCCGGACAACCGCAGGACGACCGCGCGGATCTCCGCCGAGGGCTATGTGACCATCACCCCGAATCTGTTCTCCCGCGGCCGGGTGCGATGCATCACCAGTGCGTTCCGCAGCCTGTTCACCCGCACCGGTCCCACCGTCGACGACATCCTGGCCGCCCGCGAACACCTGCTCGCCATGCCCGAGTGCAGCGGGCCGGTCGGCATCGTGGGCTTCTGCATGGGTGGACAGTTCGCCCTGCTGCTCTCGCCGCGCGGATTCGCCGCGTCGGCGCCGTTCTACGGCACGCCGCTGCCGCGCAGCCTCGACGAGGCGCTCGACGCGTCCTGCCCCGTCGTCGCGAGCTTCGGCAGGCGCGACCCGCTGGGCATCGGCGCGGGCGAGCGCCTGACCAAGGTGGTCGAGGCCCGCAACATCACGGCCGACGTCAAGGTGTACCCGGATGCCGGCCACAGCTTCGCCAACCAGCTGCCCGCCCAACCGCTGCTGCGGATCACCGGATTCGGCTATGACGAGGCCGCCACCGAGGACGCCTGGTCCAGGGTGTTCGCGTTCTTCGACACGCACCTGCGCGCCGGTTAGGCCGCCCGCACCTCGATCGCCGCGTGCACCTTGTCCACACCGCCGCGGATCAGTGCCTGCGGAATCCACCACCAGGCGTGCCACCAGTAGCGCCGGGTGACCATGTCGAACACCCGCCGGGTCTCCGACTTCGGCAGGTTCCGGGCGATCGCCTCCACCGGTTCACCCTTGGGCTTGCCGAGCACCCCGCATTTCTGGATGGTCACCCGCGGAGTGTTGTTGATGCGTTTGGTCTTCCACGAGCCGTCGTCGGTGCTGATGAGCAGCCGGTCACCGTCGGGCACACCCCACACCGGGGTCGGCTTCGGCCTGCCGTCCTTGGTGAACGTCGTCAGCAGCAGGTACTTCTCGCCGTAGACGTCCTGGAACGTCGGAGCCATGTCAGCTCACCGCCGTCAGTTCGACGGTGACGTTCTTCTTCAGCCCGCCGTTGAGCTTCGAGAAGAACCCGAAGCCCTTCCCGAGCAGGCCGTAACGCCGGCCGATCGCGTCGTAAGTGGGCCCGTTGGCCGACTTGTCGAGGATCCGAGCCGTCGCCTCGACGGCCTCGCCCTTGGGATTGCCGCTGCGGTCGCACTCGGCGATGGTGACCCGCGGGGTGTTGCGGATGCGCTTGACCTTCCAGGACTTCTCCTGGGTGATCACCACCAGCCCGTCGCCGGACGGCGCGGCCCAGATCGGTGTCGGCTTGGGTCTGCCGTCCTTGGTGAACGTGGTCAGCAGGATGTACTCGGCCTTGGCGACCTCGGCGAATGTGACGGGCATACGTGCAACCTACCCATTCCGGCCGATCAGCCCTCGAGGTCGCCCTCGGTCTCCAGCAGCACCTGGCGCAGGCCGTCCAGCGTCGCGGTTTCGGGCTGCGCCCACATTCCCCGGCCCGCCGCCTCGAGCAACCGCTCCGCCATCCCGTGCAGCGCCCACGGGTTGGACTCCGACATGAACTTGCGGTTCTCGTCGTCGAGGACGTATTCGTGGCTCAGCCGCTCGTACATCCAGTCGGCCATCACCCCGGCGGTGGCGTCGTAGCCGAAGAGATAGTCCACGGTGGCGGCCATCTCGAAGGCGCCCTTGTAGCCGTGCCTGCGCATCGCGGTCATCCAGCGGGGATTGACCACGCGGGCCCGGAACACCCGGGTGGTCTCCTCGTTCAACGTCCGGGTGCGCACCGCGTCCGGGCGGGTGTTGTCGCCGATGTAGGCCGCGGGGTCCTTGCCGGTGAGCGCCCGCACGGTGGCGATCATCCCGCCGTGGTACTGGAAGTAGTCGTCGGAGTCGGCGATGTCGTGCTCGCGGGTGTCGGTGTTCTTCGCGGCCACCGCGATGCGCCGGTAGTTCTGGTTCATGTCCTCGGTCGCCTGCCTGCCGTCCAGGCCGCGGCCGTAGGCGAATCCGCCCCAGGCGGTGTAGACCTCGGCGAGGTCGGCGTCGTCGCGCCAGTTGCGGCTGTCGATCAGCTGCAGCAGGCCCGCGCCGTAGGTGCCCGGCTTGGAGCCGAAGATCCTTGTGGTGGCTCGGCGTTGGTCGCCGTGTTCGGCGAGGTCGGCCTGGGCGTGCGCGCGCACGTAGTTGTCCTCGGCGGGCTCGTCGAGACCGGCGACGAGCGCAACCGCGTCGTCGAGCATCGTGACCACGTGCGGGAACGCGTCGCGGAAGAACCCCGAGATCCGCACGGTGACGTCGATGCGGGGCCTGCCGAGCTCGGCGGGTGTGATCGCCTCGAGGTCGACGACGCGCCGCGAGGCGTCGTCCCACACCGGCCGCACACCGAGCAGCGCCAGCACCTCGGCGATGTCGTCACCGGAGGTGCGCATGGCCGAGGTGCCCCACACCGAGAGGCCGACCGACCGGGGCCAGCTGCCGTGGTCGTCGCGGTAGCGGGTCAGCAGCGAATCCGCCATCGCCACACCGGTTTCCCAGGCCAGCCGGGACGGCACGGCCTTGGGGTCAACGGAGTAGAAGTTGCGGCCGGTCGGCAGCACGTTGACCAGGCCGCGCAGCGGTGAGCCCGACGGGCCCGCGGCGATGAAGCGGCCGTCGAGTGCGCGCAGCACCTGCTCGATCTCGGCGGACGTGCCCGCCAGCCGGGGCACCACCTCGGTGGCGGCGAACCGCAGGATGGCCGCCACCGCGGGGTCGTCGGTGATCCCGTCGACGGCCCGGGCGTCCCACCCCGACCGTTGCAGCGCGGCCACCAGCTCGCGGGCGGCGGCCTCGGCGGCGTCGACGGCGGTGCGCTCGTCGTTGCCGTCCTCGGCCAGACCGAGGGCCTGCCGCAGCCCGGGCACTGTCTGCTCGCCGCCGAACAGCTGGCGGGCCCGCAGGATCGCCAGCACCAGGTCGAGCTGCGACTCGCCCTCGGGCGGGTGTCCGAGCACGTGCAGGCCGTCGCGGATCTGGACATCCTTGATCTCGCACAGCCAGCCGTCGACGTGCAGCAGCATGTCGTCGAACGAGTCCTCGTCGGGGCGCTCGGCGAGCCCGAGGTCGTGGTCCATCTTCGCCGCCCGCATCAGCGTCCAGATCTGCTGGCGGATGGCGGGCAGCTTCCCCGGATCGAGGGCCGAGACGTTGGCGTGCTCGTCGAGCAGCTGCTCGAGGCGGGCGATGTCGCCGTAGCTCTCGGCCCTGGCCATCGGCGGGATCAGGTGGTCGACGAGGGTGGCGTGCGCGCGGCGCTTGGCCTGGGTGCCCTCGCCGGGGTCGTTGACCAGGAACGGGTAGATCAGCGGCAGGTTCGCCAGCGCTGCGTCGGTGCCGCACGCCGCGGACATGCCGAGTGTCTTGCCCGGCAGCCACTCCAGGTTGCCATGCTTGCCCAGGTGCACGACGGCGTCCGCCCGGAAGCCCGCGTCGAGCCAGCGGTAGGCCGCCAGGTAGTGATGGCTGGGCGGCAGGTCGGGGTCGTGGTAGATGGCGACGGGGTTCTCGCCGAAGCCGCGCGGCGGCTGCACCATCAACACGACGTTGCCCGCCTGCATCGCGGCGATGACGATCTCGCCGTCGGCGTCACGGCTGCGGTCGACGAACAGCTCGCCCGGCGCCTGCCCCCAGTGCTTCACGACGGCGTCGGTGAGCTCGGCGGGCAGGGTGGCGAACCATGCGCGGTACTCGGCCGCACCCACCCGGATCGGGTTGCCCGCCAGCTGACCCTCGGTCAGCCAGGCGGCATCCTGGCCGCCCCGTTCGATCAGCGCGTGGATCAGCGCGTCGCCGTCGCCGGCCTCGACGCCGGGGATGTCCCCGATGGCGTACCCGTGTGCGGCCATCGCGCGCAGCAGCTCGACGGCGCTGGCCGGGGTGTCGAGCCCGACGGCGTTGCCGATGCGGGCGTGCTTGGTCGGATAGGCGGAGAACACCACCGCGACCCGCTTGTCCGGCGGCGCGACGGCGCGCAGCCGTGCGTGCCGGACGGCGAGCCCCGCCACCCGGGCGCACCGCTCCGGGTCGGCGACGTAGGAGACCAGGCCCTCGGCGTCGATCTCCTTGAACGAGAACGGGACCGTGATGAGCCGGCCGTCGAACTCCGGCACGGCCACCTGGGTGGCGACGTCCAGCGGCGACATCCCGTCGTCGTTGGCCGCCCACTGTGCGCGCGAGCTCGTCAGGCACAGCCCCTGCAGGATCGGGACGTCCAGCGCCGCGAGATGCGCGACGTCCCAGGTGTCGTCGTTGCCGCCCGCACCCACCGAGGCGGGTGTCGCTCCCCCGGCGGCCAGCACCGTGGTGACCATGGCGTCGGCGGCCTTGAGCGTGTCGAGCAGTTCGGTGGGCGCCGTGCGCAGCGATGCGCAGAACACCGGAAGTGGTTGTCCCCCGGCGTTTTCGATGGCCGAGCAGAGCGCGTGGACGTAGCCGGTGTTACCGGCCAGGTGCTGGGCCCGGTAGTAGAGGACAGCGACCGTGGGTCCGTCGACATCGGCGGCGTCGCGTTCGAGCACGCCCCATTCGGGCGTGGATTCCGGTGGAGCGAAACCGAATCCAGTCATCAGGATGGTGTCGCACAAGAAGGCGTGCAGCCGCCGCAGGTTCTCCAGCCCGCCCTGGGCGAGGTAGATGTGGGCCTGCAGCGCGACGCCGGCCGGCGTCGTCGAGCGGCGCATCAATTCGGCGTCGGGCGCCTGCTCCCCGGAGACGACGACGGCGGGCACCCCGCTGGCGACGACGGCGTCGATGCCGTCCTCCCATGCGCGGTACCCGCCGAGGATCCGTACGACGACGCAGTCGGCGCCGTCCAGCAATTCCGTCAGCTCACCGGCCACCAGGCGGGTCGGATTGGCCCACCGGTACTGCGCGCCGCTGGCGCGGGCGGTGGTGAGGTCGGTGTCGGACGTCGACAGCAACAGGACGGTCGGATGACGGGTCGGCTGGGCCACCCGTCATTCGTACCCCACCCGGGGTCAGCGGTCGTAGTTTCCCCAGCGCGCGTGCCACGACTGCTGGTAGGGCAGTCCGATCGCGGCGATGAGGACGAACAGAGCGACGACGAGAGCGATGATGGTGAACATCGCGGCCCCCTTCCCTTGTATGCGATACCGGCGGTATCGCCTCACCTGAAAGGTACGGAGCGGCAAGGGCGAAACAAAGCGTTTGTGTGGAGGAGATCACACGCCCCGACAATGTGAAGGACGTCACATCGGCGGCGTGCGCGCACGTCAGCGGTCAGTGACGAAGCCTTTGGCGATCATCCAGTCTCGGGCGACGACGGCGGGGTCACGGCCCTCGACGTCGACCTGCTTGTTCATCTCGATGATCGCGTCGTTCGTCAGCGCCGCCGTCACCGGCGCGGTCACCGCGGCGATCTCGGGGTGGGCGTCGAAGAAGTCGCGCTTCATGGTGACCGACGGGTTGTAGTGCGCGAAGAACTGCTTGTCGTCGGTGAGCACCACCAGGTCGAGTGCGGCGATCCGGCCGTCGGTGGTGAACACCTCGCCGAAGTCGCACTGCGTGGCGTCGGCGGTGGCCTGGTAGATGATGCCGACCTGCAGGATCGGCGTCTGGGCACGGGCCGGGTCGAACCCGTAGGCGGCGGCCATCCCCGGGAAACCGTCCTGGCGGGCCCGGAACTCGGTGTCCACACACGTCTTCGCGGCGGCGGGGTCGCGGCGCACCAGGTCGGCGTACTGCGACAGGGTGCGCACGCCGGTCCGCTCGACCACGCGCCTACTGGCGGCCAGCGCATAGGTGTCGTCCATCGGTCCCGGTTCCAGCCACACCATGTCGTTCCGGGCGAGGTCCGCGTCGCGCACCGCCTCGTATTGCTCGCGGGTGTTCGGGATCGGCTTCTCGTTGCCGAGGTAGTTGATCCACGCGTTGCCGGTGAATTCGTAGGCGACGTCGACCTGCCCGCGCAACTGTGCCTCGCGGGTGCTGCGCGAGCCGACGATCCCGGTGAGGTCGCGGACTTCGGCGCCGGCCGCGGCGAGGGTGTACTCCAGGATGTAGCCCAGGATGACCTGCTCGGTGTACTCCTTGGAGCCGACGGTGATCTTCACGCCCTGCAGTGCCGGCGCAGGCTGGATCGATCCGGGACCCACCTCGAACGGCACCGCGCTGCCGGATCCCAAGCCGCAGCCCGGCAGCGCCAACACGACAAACGACGCCAGCGCGAGCAGCGCCCGCCGCGCCGTCACCGCAGGCCCTTGGGGCCGACGTAGAACTCCGCGAGCCCGCCGACCCAGTCGACGAGCAGCGCCAGGCACACCGCCAGCACACTGCCCAGGATCAGCGTCACGTTGTCCTGCAGCTTGTAGCCGGTGTCGATCAGGATGCCCAGACCGCCCGCGTTGACCAGGAAGGACAGTGTGGCTGTGCCGACCGCCAGCACCAGGGAGGTGCGCAGCCCGGCCAGGATGTAGGGCACCGCCAGCGGCAGTTCGACCCGCAGCAGCAGCGTGGCGCGCGACATGCCCTGGCCGAGGCCGGCATCGATCAGCGACCGGTCGACCTGATCGATGCCCAGGATGGTGCTGGACAGCACGGGCAGCAGCGAGTAGAGCGCGATCGGCAGGACGCCGATCCAGAACCCGGTCCGCGCGGTGAGCAGGAACAACAGCACCAGCAGGCCGATCGCCGGCGCCGCCTGCCCGATGTTCGCCACACCGATCACCAACGGCCGCAACACCTTCGCGCCGGGACGAGTGACGAGCACTCCGAGCGGAACGCCGATGAGCAGGACGATCGCGGTGACGGCCCCGGTGATCAGCAGGTGCTGCCAGATCAGCGAGGCGACGTTGCCGGGATTGATGTTCTCCTTCTGGGTGGCCGTGAGATCGCGGTTGAACGCCCAGAACACCACGGCCGCAGCGACGATGAGCACGAGCACCGGCTGGATGTAGAGCCGGACCCGCTCGGCCGCGGTGGCCTTGGGGGTGTCGACGGTCTTGACGGCAGTGGTCACGGTTCGTCGTTCCCGGTGGCCGCCTCCGCGTCCGACCGCAGCGTGGTGATGGTCTCGATCAGGGTGTCCAGCGTGACGACCCCGACGTACCGGCTGCCGGGTCCGGCGACCACCGCGGAGGCGTGCTGTTCGGCCAGGATCGCCTCGAGCGCATCCTCGAGCGTCGACTGGGTGCTGACCACGTCGAGCGGCTCAGCGACGTCGCTCAGCGAGCCGGCGTGCCGCAGCCGCTTCTCGCGCACCCAGCTGACCGGGCGGTCACGGTCGTCGAGCAGCACCAGCCAGTCGAAGTCGGTCCCGGCCAGCGCGGTGCGGGCCTGTTCGACGGTGTCGTCGCGGCGCACGGCCGGATGCGGCCGCAGGTCGACGTCCTTGACCCGCAGCAGGCCGAGTTGGCGCAGCGAGGCGCCTGATCCGACGAAGCCGGCGACGGTGTCGTCGGCGGGGCTGGCCAGGATGGTCTGCGGCGTGTCGTACTGCAGCACCTTGGACCGCTGCCCCAGCACCGCGATGCGGTCACCGAGCTTGACCGCCTCGCCGAAGTCGTGGGTGACGAAGACGATCGTCTTGCGCAGTTCGGTCTGCAGCCGCAGCAACTCGTCCTGCAGGGTGCTGCGGGTGATCGGGTCCACCGCGCCGAACGGCTCGTCCATCAGGAGCACCGGCGGATCGGCGGCCAGTGCGCGGGCCACCCCGACCCGCTGCTGCTGGCCGCCCGACAGCTGGCGCGGATACCGCTGCGCGTACTGCGCGGGCTCGAGCCCCACCATGTCGAGCAGTTCGTCGACGCGGTCGCCGATGCGCTTGCGATCCCAGCCCAGCAGGCCCGGGACCAGGCCGACGTTCTGCCGGATCGTCATGTGCGGGAAGAGGCCGGCCTGCTGGATGGCGTAGCCGATCGAACGCCGGAGCTCAGTCGGCTTGATCGACAGCGCGTCCTTGTCGCCGATCTCGATGCGACCCGACGTCGGCTCGGACAGCCGGTTGATCATCCGCATCGTGGTGGTCTTGCCGCACCCCGACGGGCCGACGAAGACGACGATCTCGCCGGCCGGGATCTCGAGCGAGACATTCTCCACCGCAGGGTCTTTGGACCCCGGGTACACCTTCGAGACGTTGTCGAGCAGGATCCGCACCCCGGTCGGGTCCTGCTTGGCGGGGCTTTCGGATGTCAGTCCGGTTGTCATCGAACACCTTTCGATGTGGTGAGGCGCCCGAGCAGAACGAGCAGGGCATCCAGCGCGAGCGCCAGGATGACGATCAGCAGGGTGCCGGCCAGGGCCATCGGCAGTGCCGTGGGGCTGCCGACCCGGGCCAGCCCGGCGAAGATCAGGTTCCCCAGACCCGGGCCTTTGACGTATGCGGCGATGGCCAGCACGCCCATCGACATCTGGGTGCTCATCCGCATGGCCGACAGGATCGACGGCCAGGCCAGCCGGATCTCGACGCGGCCGAGGGTGCCGAGCCGGCTCAGCCCGATGCCGCGCGCCGCGTCGGTGAGGGCGGGGTCGATCGCGGTGAGCCCGACGATGGTGTTCCGGACGATCGGCAGCAGCGAGTACAGCACCAGCGCCGCGACGCTGGTCGCGACGCCGAGACCGAACAGCGGGATGAGCAGGCCGAGCAGCGCGAAGGACGGGACGGTCAGGATGATGCTCGACGTCGTCGTGGCGAGGTTGGCGGCCAGCGGGCTGCGATAGGTGAGCACACCGACCGCCACGCCGATGACGGTGGCGATCAGCACGCTCTGCACCACCGCGCTGACGTGCTGATAGGAGTCGAACAGGAGCTGGGATTGATGGGAGGTCACGTAGTCCCACAGACCTCGCACGCCCACCTCCGCTGTAGGTTTCGTCCCGTGTGTGCGCAGCACCCTACGCCCGGGGTGGCTGGCTGGTACCCGAACCCGACTAGATCAAAACGGGGCGGTCATGCAGCCGGTTCGGTTCTCACTGAGTGAAACCCTGGGCCTGCGAGCGCCGTTGCGGCAGCGTCTGCGCCCGTGCGCGTGGTGAAACTGGGTGCCCGTATCGGAGCCCGCATCGATGGAGTCCAGCTGAGCAGCGTGTCCGACGCGGGGACGGCGGCACGTATCAACGACGCGCTGCTCGAGCACAAGGTCATCTTCTTCCGCGAGCAACACGACCTGGACGACGACGGTCAACTGGCGTTCGCACGCAGGCTCGGGACGCCGACGACGGCCCATCCCACCGTGACCTCCCGCGGCGAGCGGGTGCTGCCGATCGACTCCCGCTACGACAAGGCCAACAGCTGGCACACCGACGTGACGTTCGTCGACCGCATCCCGAAGGCCTCGCTGCTGCGGGCGGTGACGCTGCCGGAGTACGGCGGTACCACCACGTGGGCGTCGACCGAGGCCGCCTACGACCGGCTGCCGGAACCGCTGCGCGCGCTGGTGGACAACCTGTGGGCGGTGCACACCAACGCGTACGACTACATCGCCGATGTCGAGACGCCGTCGGCATCGGCGTCGGCCGCCGAGCGGCAGTACCGGTCGGAGTTCGTCAAGGACTACTACGAGACCGAGCATCCGGTGGTGCGGGTGCATCCGGAGACCGGACGGCGGGTGCTGGTGCTCGGCCACTTCGTCAAGAACTTCGTCGGCTTGAACTCCGCGGAGTCGGCCGCCCTGTTCGGTCTGCTGCAGGCCCGGATCACGAAGCTGGAGAACACCATCCGCTGGAACTGGGCATCGGGTGACGTGGCGATCTGGGACAACAGGGCCACCCAGCACTACGCGGTCTCCGATTACGACGATCAGTTCCGCCGGCTCAGCCGGGTCACCCTGGCCGGGGACATCCCGGTGGACGTCCACGGCAGGCGCAGCAGGGTGATCTCCGGTGACGCGTCACACTATTCGGCGGTGGTGACACCGATCGCGCTGGCCAGCTGACGCTAGAGCCGCCCCATCTCCCGCGACATCAGGGAGCGCTCCAGGAAGTCCAGGCGCGCGGGTGGCTTCGGCCGCTGCGGAGCGTCGAAGAACGCGTGCAGCCACTGGGCGATCCGGTGTGGCCTGCGGGGCGCCAACGGTGCGGCCGCGGCGGTGGAGAACAGCACCTGCTGCTCGGTGATCAGTACCTGGTTGGTCGGCTCAGCCGCGACCGGCACGACCAGCGGCATCGTCGCCGCGGCTGGTGCCGTTGACAGTTCGGTCATCTCAAGAACCCCCTCGCGTCCGGACCCCCCGGACTTGATGAACCGAACGCTACGGATCAACCCCAGCTACCTCACGCGTAGTCGACTACCCGTGCGCGTGGCTACCGCCTCGGTCTACGTCAGCGCAGTTCAGTAGACCGCTCAGCTATCTATTCCGCGGCAAGAGGCGACAGCGAACCACTTTCTGGCTAACGTCCCATCGCGGCTCGCGGCCGGACTCCTAGAATGGTGGCACCGATGAGCCGACACCGTGATCAGGACGCCTGCCCCGGCGCACTCAGCGTGCACCGGGCCGCCGACGGTGCGCTGGCGCGGGTGCGCCTGCCCGGCGGCATGGTGACACCCGACCAGCTGCGGGCACTGGCCGCGGCGGCCAACGAATTCGGCTCGCCGGCAATGGAGATCACCTCCCGCGGCAACGTCCAGATCCGCGCCGTCACCGACACCGCCGCACTCGCCGACGCGGTCGCCGCCGCCGGACTGTTGCCGTCGGCGTCCCACGAGCGGGTGCGCAACGTCGTCGCGTCGCCGCTGTCCGGCCGCACGGGGGGCGCCGCCGACGTCCGGGCCCTGGTGAGTCTGCTGGACAACGGCATCCAGGGCGCGCCGGAGCTGGCCGGGTTGTCCGGCCGGTTCTGGTTCGGGCTCGACGACGGCCGCGGCGACGTCTCCGGGCTGGCCGCCGACACCGGTGTGCACATGCTCGACGGCGAGACCGCCGCGCTCCTGCTGGCCGGCCGCGACACCGGAGTACGGCTGTCCCTCGCCGACGTGGTCGAAACGCTCGTCACGATCGCCGTGCGGTTCGCCGCCTGCCGCGGAACATGCTGGCGTGTCGGCGAACTCACCGACATCGAGGCGCTGCTCGACGGGTTCGACCGGCCGGCCCCCGCGGGCCGGACATGGCCGCCGTCGGCCCGGCCGCCCGTCGGGTGGCTGCCCCAGGACGACGGCCGCGTCACCCTGGGCGCCGCGGTGCCCCTCGGCGTGCTGCAGGCCCGCGTCGCCGAATTCCTGGCCGCGATCGAGGCGCCGATGGTGATCACGCCGTGGCGTTCGGTACTGGTACACGATCTGGACGAGGGCGTCGCCGACGTGGCGCTGCGGGTGCTGGCGCCGATGGGCCTGGTCTTCGACGCGAACTCGCCGTGGCTGGACGTCAGCGCGTGCACCGGGAGTCCGGGGTGTGAGCGGTCCGCGGCCGACGTGCGGGCCGACGCCGCGGCCGCCGTGCACACCCCCGCCGACGGCCACCGCCACTTCGTCGGCTGCGAGCGCGCCTGCGGCAGCCCCGCCACCGGTGACGTGCTCGTGGCGACCGACTCCGGCTATCAGCAGCGGGTGTCGCGCACCGTAGGGTGAGCGCGTGCTCGACTACATCCGCGACGCGGCGGAGATCTACCGTCAGTCGTTCGCGACCATCCGCGCCGAGGCGGATCTGACCCGTTTCCCCGCCGACGTCGCGCGGGTGGTGGTCCGGTTGATCCACACCTGCGGTCAGGTCGACGTGACCGAGCACGTGGCCTTCACCGCCGACGTCGTCGCCCGCACCCACGCCGCGCTGGCCGCGGGTGCTCCCGTGCTCTGCGACTCCTCGATGGTCGCCGCGGGCATCACCCGGTCGCGGTTGCCCGCGGACAACGAGGTGGTGTCGCTGGTGGCCGATCCGCGGGCGGCCGCACACGCCGAGCGCACCGGCAACACCCGGTCGGCGGCCGCGGTGGAACTGTGGGCCGACCGGCTCGGCGGCGCCGTGCTCGCCATCGGGAACGCGCCGACCGCGCTGTTCCGGCTGCTCGAGCTGATCGACGCCGGCGCGCCGGTCCCGGCCGCGGTGCTCGGTGGGCCGGTCGGCTTCGTCGGCTCCGCGCAGTCCAAGCAGGAACTCGCCGACAACCCGCGCGGCATCGCCTATCTGATGGTGACCGGGCGGCGCGGCGGCAGCGCGATGGCCGCCGCCGCCGTCAACGCGATCGCGAGTGAGCACGAATGAGGGGCACGCTCTGGGGTGTCGGCCTGGGACCCGGCGACCCGGAACTGGTGACCGTCAAGGCGGCCCGGGTGATCGGGCAGGCCGATGTGATCGCCTACCACAGCGCCCGGCACGGCCGCAGCATCGCGCGCGGCATCGCCGAACCTTATCTGCGCGACGGACAGATCGAGGAGCACCTGGTCTACCCCGTCACCACCGAGACCACCGACCACCCCGGCGGCTATGCAGGCGCCATCGAGGACTTCTACCGCGAGGCCGCCGAGCGGATCGCCGCCCACCTGGACGCGGGCCGCGACGTGGCGCTGCTGGCCGAGGGCGACCCGCTGTTCTACAGCTCCTACATGCACATGCACACCCGGCTCACCGAGCGATTCCACGCGGTGATCGTGCCCGGGGTGACGTCGGTGAGCGCCGCCTCCGCGGCCACCGGCATCCCGCTCGTGCAGGGCGACGAGGTGCTGACCATCCTGCCCGGCACGCTGCCCGCCGACGAGTTGCGCCGCCGCCTCGCCGACACCGACGCCGCCGTCATCCTCAAGCTCGGCCGGTCCTATCCTGCGGTGCGAGAGGCACTTTCGGCGGCCGATCGGCTCGACGGCGCCTTCTACGTGGAACGGGCGAGCACGCCGGCGCAGCGGGTGCTGCCCGCAGGCGACGCCGACGCCGACGCGGTGCCGTACTTCTCACTGGCGATGCTGCCCGGCGGTCACCGCCGCCCGCCGCTGCCCGGCGGCGTGGCCGTGGTGGGCCTCGGACCCGGTGACCCGGACTGGTTGACGCCGCAGAGCCGCCACGAATTGGCCGCGGCCACCGACCTGATCGGCTACGCCCCCTACCTGGACCGGGTCCGGCCGCGCGCCGACCAGCGCAGGCACCCCAGCGACAACACCGACGAACCCGCCCGCGCCCGCCTGGCGTGCGAACTGGCGCAGCAGGGCCGCGCCGTCGCCGTGGTGTCCTCCGGCGATCCGGGGGTGTTCGCGATGGCCACCGCGGTCGTCGAGGAGGCCAAGCAGTGGCCGGGGGTCGCGGTGCGGGTGATTCCGGCGATGACGGCGGCGCAGGCCGTCGCGAGCCGGGTCGGCGCTCCCCTGGGCCACGACTACGCGGTGGTGTCACTGTCCGACCGGCTCAAGCCGTGGGACGTGATCGAGAAGCGCCTTGCCGCCGCGGCCGCCGCCGACCTGGTGCTGGCGATCTACAACCCGGCGTCGAAGTCGCGGACCTGGCAGGTGGGCGCGGCGCGCGACCTGCTGCTGCGCCACCGCGACGCGGACACCCCGGTGGTGATCGGGCGCGACGTCGCCGGGCCGGACGAGCGGATCACAGTGGTGCGCCTCGCCGATCTCGACCCCGCCGACGTCGACATGCGCTGCCTGCTGATCGTGGGGTCCTCCCAGACCCAGTGGTACCGCGACGACTCCCACGGTGACGACTCCGGTGACCGGGTTTTCACACCACGGCGCTATCCGACCTGATAGGTAGTTCGCATGACTTCGACCGTCTCGATCCCCGCGCGGCCCACCGACATCACCCCGCAGTGGCTGACCTCTGTGCTGGGTGCCGACGTCCGCGAGGCGGACGTCGCGCCGATCGGGACCGGCCAGACCGGCGCCACCTACCGGTTGTCGGTCGGCTACGGCGACGCCGACGTGCGCCTGCCGGCCACCTTCGCGGTCAAGCTGCCCGCCCAGGACGAGGCGGTTCGCGAGCGCGTCACTCTCGGCTACCTGTCCGAGCACGCGTTCTACCAGTCGCTCGCCGACCGCACCACGGTTCCGGTGCCGGATTGCTATCACTGCGAGATCGACCGTGATGGAGCGGATTTCGTGTTGCTCCTGGCCGACATGGCGCCCGCGGTGCAGGGTGACCAGATCGCCGGGTGCACCGCCGAGGAGGCGAGGCTCGCGGCGGTCGCGATCGCCGGTCTGCACGGGCCCAGCTGGGGTGACGAGGACCTCGCGGCCACCCCCGGCATCGCGATGGTGAAGCCCGATGCGGCCTCGGCCCAGGGCATGGGCGACGTCGCCAGGATGGCCGCCGACATGACGATCGAGAAGCTCGGCGACAAGGTGTCGCCGCAGGACCGCGAGACGCTGGTCGAGGCCATGTCGGTGGTGACGCCCTGGCTGCTCACCGAGCCCGACCGGTTCTCGCTGCTGCACGGCGACTACCGGCTCGACAACCTGCTCTTCGACCCCGACCGCACCCGGGTGACGGTGGTGGACTGGCAGACCCTCGGTGTCGGTCTGCCTGCCCGTGACCTGGCGTACTTCCTGGCCACCAGCCTGCCGTCGGAGCTGCGCCCCCACGTGGAACGCGAGCTGGTCGAGGCCTACCACCGCGAGCTGCTCACCCACGGCGTGCCGGACTACAGCGCCGAGGACTGCTGGCGCGACTACCGGCTCGGCACCCTGCAGGCCCCGCTGATCACGGTGCTCGGGTGCGCGTTCGCGTCGTCGACCGAGCGCGGGGACGACATGATGGCCGTGATGGCGCAGCGCGGCTGCCAGGCGATCCGCGACCTCGGCGCGCTGGAGCTCATCGGGAGCTGACCCAGGCCACCGCCTCGTCGACGGTGTGCACCGTGTCGACTCCCGCGGGCAGCGGCGGCCGGTCGACCATCACCACCGGCAGCTCGAGGGTGGCCGCCGCGTCGAGTTTGGCCCGCGTCATGTCGCCGCCGCTGTTCTTGGTGACCACGGCGTCGATGCGACGGTCCCGCATCAGCTGCAGTTCCTCGTCGTAGCGGTACGGCCCGCGGGACAGCACCAGCTCGTGGCGCCGTGGCAGCACGCCGGCGTCGGGCGCGGTGACGGCGCGGATCAGGAACCAGGCGTCGACGTCGGTGAAGGCCGCGATGCCGGAACGGCCGGTGGTCAGGAAGACCCGCGAGAACCCTTGCTGCTGAACCTTTTCGGCGGCCTCCCGATCCGAGCCGACGACGATCGCGGTGCTGCCGTGCCGCCACGCAGGCCGGGCCAGCACCAGGTGCGGCACTCCGGATCGCGCGCACGCCTGCGCGGCGTTGGCGGTGATGGTGGCGGCGAACGGGTGCGTCGCGTCGACCACGGCGTCGACGCCCGCCTCCGCCAGCCAGTGCCGCAGTCCCTCGACGCCGCCGAAGCCGCCGATGCGCACCTCGCCGACCGGCAGCGCCGGGTCCGGCACCCGGCCCGCCAGCGAACTGATCACGTGCACACCGGGATGCAGCCGGGCGGCGAGCGCGCGGGCCTCGCCCGTGCCGCCGAGCAGCAACACCCTCAAGCGTGGCGTCACCGGCACATCTCAGTGCCGCCCGCGCCGCGTCCGGCCGCTGGAGTACAGGTAGCTGTCGGTGAATCCCTCGGCGGCCAGTACGTCGCCGACGACGATCACGGCGGTGCGGGTGATGCCGGCCGCGTGCGTCCGCTCGGCGAGTTCGCCCAGCGGGCACCGCACCACCACCTCCTGCGGCCAACTCGCGAATGCCACCACGGCGCAGGGAGTTTCGGGGCGATAACCGCCGGCGAGCAGCTCGGGCACGATCGTGTCGATCTGCGCGGCCGCCAGGTGCAGCACCAGCGTGGCGCCCGGCGCCGACAGCGTGCGCAGATCCTCGCCCGCAGGCATCGCCGTCGACAGCGTCGCCACCCGGCTCAGCGTGACCGTCTGGGCGACACCGGGAACGGTCAGCTCGCGGCCCAGCGCGGCCGCGGCAGCGGCGAAGGCAGGCACCCCCGGCACGATCTCGTAGTCGACCCCGAGGTCGTCGAGACGGCGGCACTGCTCCGCCAGCGCACTGTAGATCGACGGGTCACCCGAGTGCAGCCGCGCGACGTCCAGTCCCGCGGCATGCGCGTCGGCCAGTTCGGTGACGATCTGCTCGAGCGTCAGCGGGCCCGTGTCGACGATCCTGGCCTCCGGCGGGCAGGAGGCCAGCAGATCGTCGGGCATGATCGAGCCGGCGTAGAGGCACACCGGGCACCGTTGCAGCAGTCGCTGCCCGCGCACGGTGATCAGGTCGGCGGCGCCCGGGCCTGCGCCGATGAAGTACACGGTCACGGTGTCACCACCGACCACTGGGTGACCGGCATCGCGGGCCGCCATCCGGTGAAACCGCCCAGCGGCTCGCCGCGGTAGTGCTGGAATCGGCGCAGCTCACCCCCGAGCCGTGAATACCACTGCAGCACAAGCGCTTCGGATTCGGCAGTGACGGTGTTGACCACCAGCCGCCCGCCGGTGGGCAGCCGCTGCACGCAGGCGTCCAGCAGTCCCGGTGCGGTGATGCCGCCGCCGATGAAGATCGCCGCGGGTGTCGGCACCCCGTCCACGCCCGCACTGCTGAGTTCGGCGGCGCCGAATGCCTCGGGGGCGGCGCCGCGCACGTCTACGCGCACCCCGAACGCCTCGGCGTTCGTCACGATGCGGGCGCGGCGCCGCTCGTCGCACTCGAAGGCGACCGCCGAACACCCCGGGCCACTGCGGCACCACTCGACCGCGATGCTGCCCGCGCCGGCACCGACGTCCCACAGCAGCTCCCCGGGGCGCGGGGCGAGCGCGGCGAGGGTGACCGCGCGGATGCCGAGCTTGGTGATCTGCCCGTCGTGGTCGAACGCGTCGTCGCCGGGCCACGCCACCCGCTCGTCGGGCAGATAGCGAACGGCCACGACGTTGAGGTCGTCGACGTCGGCGGCACCCCGGTCCGCCCACTGTGCGGCGGTGCCGTCGCGGCGCCGCTCGTCCCGGCCGCCGAGCTGTTCTAGCACGGTGAGTTCGGAGTCGCCCCGGCCGTGCGCGGCCAGCAGCGCGGCCAGCGCCTTCGGTGTGGTGCGGTCGGTGGACAGCACCACCGCGCGGCCGCCCCGGCGGACCGCGGTGTGCGGGTCGGCGGTGACGAGGCTGATCACCTCGGTGTCCTGCACGCTCCAGCCGAGCCGGGCGCAGGCCAGCGTCACCGAGGAGACGTGCGGCAGCACCGACACCCGGTCCGCGCCGAACCGCCGAATCAGCGTCGCGCCGATCCCGTGCAGCATCGGGTCGCCGCTGGCCACCACGTGCACATCGCCGGTGGCATCACCGAGCGCCGCCAGCGCAGGCAGCAGTGGCGACGGCCACTCACGCCGCTGCGCGCTCACCGACTCGTCGAGCAGGCGCAGCTGGCGAGCGGACCCGTACACCACCGTCGCGCGCCGCAACTCCGCCGCCGACGCCGGCGCCAGTCCCCCGACGCCGTCCGCGCCGATACCCACCACGAAGATCATCGGCGTCCTCGGCTCTTCGCGCGAGCGCTCATCGCGGCATCCTGCGCCACACCGGCCGCGGCACCAGCCGCAACGCGAAGAACAACACCCGCAGCGCGCCCGGCACCCAGACGTGGCTGCGCCCGCGCCGCAGCGCCCGCACGGTGGCGTCGGCGACCTGCGCGGGTGTGCTCGGCAGCGGCGCCGTCGACATCCCCTCGGTCATCCGGCCGATCACGAACCCCGGCCGCACCACCAGCAGCCGCACCCCCGATCCGTGCAGTGCATCGGTCAGGCCGGCGCAGAACCCGTCGAGCCCCGCCTTGGCCGAGCCGTAGACGTAGTTGGCGCGGCGCACCCGCACTCCGGCCACCGAGGAGAAGGTCACGATCGTGCCCGCACCGGCGGCCCGCATCGCGGCGGCCAGCGCGGTGAGCAGGCTGACCTGCGCGACGAAGTCGGTGTGCACGATCGCCGCGGCGTGCGCCGGGTCGCGCTCGGCGCGGGCCTGGTCACCGAGCACGCCGAACGCCAGCACCGCGGTGCCGATCGGGCCGTGCTCGGCGACGATCGCGTCGACCAGCGCACCGTGTGCCGCGACGTCGTCGGCGTCGAACGCCACGGTGTGCACGGCGTGCGCACCCGCGGCCCGCACTGCCGCCACCTGCTCGGCCAGCCGGTCGGGGCCGCGGGCGGCCAGCACCACCGTGGCGCCGGGAGCCAGCCGCACCGCGAGTTCCGTGCCGATCTCGCTACGGCCGCCGAAGACGACGACGAGGCCGGGTCCGAGCCTGTCCGCCGTGTCGGCCGTGTCTTTCACAGCTGCGATTATGTCCTGCGCTAGCGTGGGCGTTGATGGCAACTTCGGGTCGCAGGGCAACGACCAAGCTGACGAACGACGCGATCGCGTTCCTCACCGAACGCCATCTCGCCATGCTGACCACGCTGCGGGCGGACAACTCGCCGCACGTGGTGGCGGTCGGCTTCACCTTCGACCCCAAGACACACATCGCGCGTGTCATCACCACCGGCGGCTCGCAGAAGGCGGTCAACGCGGATCAGCGCGGCGCGGCCGTGCTCAGTCAGGTCGACGGCGCCCGCTGGCTGTCGCTGGAGGGCAAGTCCGCCGTCAACACCGACCCCGAGGCGGTGCGCGACGCGGAACTGCGCTACGCCCAGCGGTACCGCACGCCGCGGGTCAACCCGCGCCGGGTGGTCATCGAGGTGCGGGTGGAGCGGGTGCTGGGCTCCTCCGACCTGCTCGACCGCGGCGAGGACTAGCGGCGGGACGCCGCGCGTCACACCGTCGCGGCGGGACCTGCGGGCACCACGACCAGCTCGTGCGGTCTGCTGTTGACCGGCAGCACCCCGTCGTCGGTGACGATCACGATGTCCTCGATGCGGGCGCCCCACTGTCCCGGGAAGTAGATGCCCGGTTCGACGCTGAACGCCATCCCGGCTTCGAGCGGCAGGTCGTTGCCCGCCACCACGTAGGGCTCCTCGTGCACCGAGAGCCCGATACCGTGCCCGGTGCGGTGTACGAACGCCTCGGCCAGACCCTCGGCGGCCAGCACGTCGCGGGCCGCGGCGTCGACCTGCTCGGCGGTCACCCCGGGGCGGACGGCCTGCACGGCGGCGTGCTGTGCGCGCTGCAGCACCGCATACCGCCGTGACACCTCGGGATCCGGCTCGCCGATGCTGTAGGTCCGGGTGGAGTCCGAGTTGTAGCCCGGTTCGACCGGTCCACCGATGTCGACGACCACGATGTCGCCGGCCCGCAGTTCCCGGTCGGAGCATTCGTGGTGTGGGTCGGCGCCGTGCGGGCCCGAGCCGACGATGATGAACGCGACCTCCGAGTGACCCTCGTCGACAATCGCTTTCGCGATGTCGGCCGCGACGTCGGCCTCGGTGCGACCGGGCACCAGGAAGTCGGGCACCCGCTCGTGCACCCGGTCGATCGCCGCGCCGGCCGTGCGCAGCGCGTCGATCTCGGCCGCGTCCTTGACCATCCGCAGCCGCCGCAGCACATCGGTGGCGAGCACCGGGACCACGCCGAGCACCCCGGCCAGCGGCAGCAGGTGCAGGGCGGGCATCGCGTCGGTGACCGCGGTGGCGGCCGGTGCGCCGCCGAGCGCGTCGGCCACCAGCCGGTAGGGGTCGTCACCGTCGACCCAGTCGCGCACGGTGATGCCGAGTTCGGTGACCGCCGATTCCCTGAGCGCGGCCAGTTCCAGCCGCGGCACCACCACCGTCGGCGACCCTGTCGCGGGCACCACCAGCGCCGTCAACCGCTCGAAGGTCTGCGCCCGCGAACCCGTCAGGTAGCGCAGGTCGTAGCCGGGGGTGATGACCAGGCCGGCCAGTCCGGCATCGCCGGTCGCCTTCGCGGCGGCGGCCAGTCGGCGGGCGTACACATCGGCATCGAAACGGGCGGAACTCATGGCTGAAAGGCTAATCGCCGCCAGTAGTGTGAGCCGAATGCTGCGCGACATCCGCGAACTCACCGACAGTCACGAGTACGCCGAGGAGTTGCGGCGGCGCTGGGGCGGCCTGCTCAGCTACCGCTACATCGGCAGGCAGTACGCCACCATGGATCCGCGGGACGTCGACGACACCGTCGTGGTGCGCCACGACATGCGCAATCCCACCGGCGGCCTGCTGCTGGCGGTGCTGTCGATCGCGGCGCCCGAGAGTGGGCACATGTCCGACCTCGAGGCGGTGCCCAACCCCGTCGTGCACTCGTGCCAGGTCATCGACCCCGGCCGCGACGTCCGCCGCTTCGAGGTGGTGTCGGAGGAGCTGCGGCGCGGCAGGCAGATGGGCTACAGCCGGGCCAAGATCGTCGACGCCGACCGGCCGGACCGCGTGCTCGCCCTGATCGAGGGCCAGGGCGTCAGCATCGGCATCCCGCCGGAGGGCCTGCAGAAGATGGAGGTCGACAACATAGAGGTGGTGGACTCGCCGAATCTGCCGCCGCTGTGGCAGGTGTTCGGCGGGCACCGCAGGCCGGACGGGCACTGGGCGCTGCCCGAACTGTCCGCCGACGTGGCCTCACCGGACGCGGCGCTGCACATCGGGCCGCAGTTCGTGCTGCTCGAGACGGCGGCCACCGACGCGGCGGCGCGGCTCGCGGGCACCGGGCGGCTGCAGGGCGCGTCGTCACACGTCATGTTCATGGCACGGGGCACGGCCGGCCCCTTCCGCGCCGAGTCCGAAGCGGTGACCGGCGCCGACGGCCTGCTCGCAGCCAGGGTGGTGCTCTACGACGAGGGCAACGGCGACAGGCCGATCACCAGCGGCGCGTACGTGTTCGAGAGCGCACGATGAGCGGGCCGCTGCTCCTGCTCGACGGGGCCAGCATGTGGTTCCGGTCCTACTTCGCGCTGCCGTCGTCGATCACCGCGCCCGACGGTCGGCCGGTCAACGCACTGCGCGGCTTCCTCGACGCGGTCGCGATGCTGGTCGGCCGCGAACGGCCGGGCCGGCTGGTGGTGTGCCGCGACGACGACTGGCGCCCGCAGTGGCGGGTGGACCTGATTCCCTCGTACAAGGCGCACCGCGTCGCGGAGACCGAACCGGCGGGCACCCCCGACGTCGAGGAGGTGCCCGACGAGCTGACCCCGCAGGTGGACATGATCATGGCGGTGCTCGACGCGTTCGGGATCGCCACGGCCGGCGCCCCCGGATACGAGGCCGACGACGTGCTAGGCACCCTCGCCGCCCGCGAACGCACGGACCGGGTCGTCGTGGTCAGCGGGGACCGGGACCTCCTACAGCTCGTCGCCGACGACCCCGTCCAGGTCAGGGTGCTCTACCTGGGCCGCGGCATGGCCAAGGCGACGATGTTCGGCCCGGCCGAGGTCGCCGACCAGTACCACGTCCCGGTCGAGCGGGCCGGGCCGGCGTACGCCGAACTCGCGCTGCTGCGCGGCGACCCGTCCGACGGTCTGCCCGGTGTGCCCGGAGTCGGGGAGAAGACGGCCGCCACCCTGCTCGCGCAGTACGGCTCGCTGGAGGCGATCCTGGCCGCCGCCGACGACCCCAAGTCGAAGATGAGCAAGGCCTACCGCAAGAAGCTGCTCGCGGCGACGGACTACATCGAGGCCGCCGGTCCGGTGGTGCGGGTGGCGCACGACGCGCCCGTCACCTTCACCACGAAGTCCGACACGCTGCCGCTGGCCGCCGTGCACCCGCGCAAGGTCGCCGACCTGGCCGGCGAACTGGGCGTCACGTCGTCGGTCGGGCGGCTGCAGAAAGCGCTCGACGAGCTGCCCGGCTAGCGCGGCCGGCCGACCTCGTAGGTTCCGTCGTCGTCCTGGAACGTGACCGTCACCGTGCGCTTGGTGCCGTCGATGCTGACGTCGCAGTCGAACGTGGCGCCCTGCTTGACCTCGGGGCTCTGGCCGTCGTTGCAGACGACGTCCTGGACGTTCTTGGCGCCGTAGCCGTTCTCCTCGTCGGTGAGGATCTGCTCCACACCCGACTGTGCGGCGTTGACGTCGAGCTTGGTGGTGACCGCCCAGCCCGGCAGCCACAGCGCGGTCACCAGCACGGCGATGACGAGGATCGCCACCAGCCCGCCGACGACGCCGAGGATCAGCTTCAGCGAACTCTTGGAACCGGACTCCGAGCCGGGCGCCTGGTACTGCCCGTACTGGTTGTACTGGTCGGGCTGCTGGCCGTACTGGCCCGGCTGCCCGTACTGGGGCTGGCCGTACTGCGGCTGCTGACCGGTCTGCCCGTACTGTCCCGGCTGCTGGCCGTACTGCGGCGGCTGCCCGTACTGCTGCCCCGGCTGCTGTCCGTACTGCCCGTACTGCTCGGTGGACGGGTACTGCGGCTGCGGCGCCTGATAGGTCGGCTGCTCCTGGCCCGGCTGCTGGTACTGCGGATACTGCTGCTGACCGTAGGCCGGCGGCGGCTGCTGCCAGCTGGGCACCTGGGTGGTCGACTCGTCGGCGGCCTGCGGCTGCCATGCCGGCTGCTGCGAGGTGGACTGGTCACCGCCGGCGCCGGAGGGCTGCCACGATGCGTTCGACGGCTCACCCGACGGCTGATCGGCGCCGGTCTCCGGCTGCTGGCCGGGCCACGGCTGCGAGGGGTCGGAACCCTGCGGTCCGCTCATCGTCTCTCCTTGGTCGTCCTGAGGTGGATCCTGCGGTCAAGTCCTGGGTCGGCTGGCAACACACTACCCCGCATCAACTGCCACGACGCCGCGCCGAATGTCGTTGATGGCGCGTTTCGCCGCCGTGCGCATCGCCGCCGTCGGCGCCGCATTGCGCACCTGGTCGAGCAGGTCGAGCACCTGACGGCACCACCGGACGAAATCGCCTGCCGACAGCGGTGACCCGCCGCCCGCGACGTCCGATGCGGCCAGCGCGGTCGTGAGATCGCCGGTGGTGGCCCATCGGTACACCGCGGCGACGAATCCGTCGTCCGGTTCACGGCTCGGCCCGATCCGGTGCCGCTGCTCCTCGGCCCGCAACTCGGCCGACGTCCGCCGGGTCCGTGCCAGCGCACGCCGCAGGGCGGCCGTCGGCGCCTCCAGACCCGCTGGCGCGCCGGGTGTGTCGCCCCGGGATTCATAGAGCACCGTCGACAGCACCGCCGCCAGCTCGGCGGGCCCGAGACCCTCCCAGATGCCGCCGCGCAGGCACTCGGCCACCAAAAGGTCACTCTCGCTGTAGATCCGGGCCAGCAGCCGACCGTCGTCGGTCGCCTCAGGGTCACCGTCGTCCGCCGTCTCGATGTAGCCGCGTTCGGCGAGCAGCGTGACGATCCGGTCGAACGTCCGGGCCAGCGAATTGGTGGCGGTAGCAACCTTCCGCTGGATCTCGGCGTTGTCGCGCTCGATACGCAGGTAGCGCTCGGCGAGGCGGACTTTGTCTTCGCGGTCGGGTGCGTGGTGCGCGGGATGGTTGCGCAGCTGCTCCCGCAGCCCGGCCAGCTCGGGGTCGACGTCGCGTTCCGGCGCCTCCCCGCTTCTCCGGCGGTGCGACGGCAGATCCAGGCCGGCGGCCGCCGAGCGCAGCGCCGAGGCCAGGTCACGGCGCGCTCGCGGATTGCGGTGCTCGACACGCTTGGGCAGCGTCATCGACCCCACCGTGGTCGACGCCCCGGTGTAGTCGGCCGACGAGATCCGGCCCGCCCAACGGTGTTCGGTGAGCACCAGCGGCCGCGGATCGTCGCTGTCGCGGTCCGGTTCGAGGACGACGGCCAGCCCGCCGCGGCGACCCTGCGCGATGTTGATGATGTCGCCGCGGCGCAACGCGGCCAGCGCGTCGTTGACGGCCTTGCGCCGGTGCAGCCGCGAGGCCCGCGACTGCGCGCGCTCACGGGTGGAGATCTGCGCCCGCAACCGCGCGTACTCCAGCACCGGCGACTCGCGCCCGCCCAGCTCGGCGGCGATCTCGTCGAGCAGCCGCTCGCCGCGCTCGACGCCACGGCGCAGGCCCACCACCGAGCGGTCCGCCTGGTACTGGGCGAACGACTGCTCGAGGAGCTGGTGGGCCTGTTCCGGGCCCATGTGCTGAATCAGGTTGATCGTCATGTTGTAGGACGGCGCGAACGAACTGCGCAGCGGGAACGTGCGGGTGGAGGCCAGCCCGGCGATCTCGGCCGGCTCGGCCATGTCGTCGTGGCTGTGCCACAGCACCACCGCGTGGCCCTCGACGTCGATGCCGCGCCGCCCTGCCCGGCCCGTCAGCTGGGTGTACTCCCCCGGCGTCAGCGGCATGTGCTGCTCGCCGTTGAACTTGACCAGCCGCTCCAGCACCACGGTGCGGGCGGGCATGTTGATGCCGAGCGCCAGGGTTTCCGTGGCGAACACCGCCTTGACCAGCCCGGCGGTGAACAGCTCCTCGACGGTGTGCCGGAACACCGGCAGCATGCCCGCGTGGTGGGCCGCCAGGCCGCGCAACAGGCCTTCGCGCCACTCGTGGTAGTCGAGCACGATCAGGTCGTCCTCGGGCAGGTCGGCGCAGCGGCGCTCGACGATCTCGGCGATGCGGGCCCGTTCCTTGTCGTCGGTCAGCCGCAGCGGGGACCGCAGGCACTGCTTGACCGCGGCGTCGCAGCCGGCGCGGGAGAAGATGAACGTGATCGCGGGCAGCAGGCCCTCACGGTCGAGTGCGGCCAGCACGTCGGGTCTGCTGGGTGGCCGGGCACCCACCGACCGGCCCCGGTGCGACGACCGGCCGCCGCGCCCCCGCGGCTGCCAGTCCGAGAGCCGGTCGGCCTCTCTGCGGTGCGCGATGTGGCGCAACAACTCCGGATCGACGACGAGTTCGCGGCCACGGGCGGACGGGTCGTGGGCGCGGTAGTCGAAGAGGTCGAACAGCCGCTTGCCGACCAGCACGTGCTGCCACAGTGGCACCGGCCGGTGTTCGTCGACCACCACGGTGGTGTCCCCGCGCACCGTCTGGATCCAGCCGCCGAACTCCTCGGCGTTGCTGACGGTGGCCGACAGGCTGACCAGCCGGACGTCGTCGGGCAGGTGCAGGATCACCTCCTCCCACACCGCCCCGCGCATCCGGTCGGCGAGGAAGTGCACCTCGTCCATCACCACGAATGCCAGTCCGCGCAATGCCGGCGAATCGGCGTAGAGCATGTTGCGCAGCACCTCGGTGGTCATCACCACCACATCGGCGTCGCCGTTGATCGACTGGTCGCCGGTGAGCAGCCCGATGCGCGCCGCGCCGTACCGCGCCACCAGGTCGGTGTGCTTCTGGTTGCTCAGCGCCTTGATGGGCGTGGTGTAGAAGCACTTTCGGCCGGCGGCCAGAGCGAGGTGGACGGCGAACTCACCGACCACCGTCTTACCCGCGCCGGTCGGTGCGCACACCAGCACCCCGTGCCCGCTCTCCAGCGCCCGGCAGGCCCGCAGCTGGAAGTCGTCGAGCGCGAACGGCAGCGCGGCGGTGAAGTCGGCGAGTTCGGTCGCCGTCGACTCAGGTGGATTCGTCATCGATCGTGACCCGGGAGGGTGACGGCACCGCCGACGGCGCCTCGATCGGATCGGCGGTGCCGATCGGCGCGGCTTCGTCTTCGGGGACATCCTCGAGCGCCTCGCGCTTCGCCTTGCGCCTGTCGTGGATGCGCGCCACTCGGATGGCCAGTTCGAGCAGCACGGTCAGCGCGCCGGCCAGGGCGAGCATCGTGAACGGATCAGAACCGGGCGTGGCGAACGCGGCGAAGACGAACAGCCCGAAGATCATCCCGCGGCGCCACGCCTTGAGCCGCGCGTAGGTGAGGACGCCGATCAGGTTGAGCATGATGATCAGCAGGGGGAACTCGAAGCTGATGCCGAACACCAGCAGCAGGTTGATCAGGAAGCCGAAGTACTGGTCGCCGGAGAGCGCGGTGACCTGCACGTCGCTGCCGACGGTGAGCAGGAAGCCCAGCGCGGTGGCCAGCACGACGTAGGCCAGCACCGCGCCGCCGATGAACAACAGCGCCCCGATGGCCACGAACGCGGTCGCGAAGCGGCGCTCGTTCTTGTAGAGCCCAGGGGTGATGAACGCCCACAGCTGGTGCAGCCACACCGGGCAGGCCAGCACGATGCCGGCCAGCAGGGCCACCTTGAGGCGGAGCATGAACTGGTCGAAGGGCCCCGTCGCCAGCAGGCGGCATCCGCCGCCGGGGGTGATGTCGGCGCGCGCGTAGTCGGGCAGCGCGCAGTACGGGCCGCGCAACCATTCGCCGAGGCTGTGCATGCCGAAGATGCCGTGGGTGTACCAGAAGAACCCGAGAATCGTGGTCAGCACCACCGCGGCGGCCGCGACGAGCAGCCGGTTGCGCAGCTCGGCGAGGTGTTCGACCAACGACATGGTGCCGTCGGGATTTGCTCGGGCGCGCCGGCGGCGCGGATCGAGCTTCCTGAGGATCGGAGGGGTCTGCAACGGCCTGCCTAATGGATGCGACCTGCGAGCACAGCCTGACGGGCGCGGCGCCGGGCCGCGTCACACGAAACGGGTGGGGTCAGGCCGGGCGTTTGTCGGACGACGGTTCGGCGGCCGGTGCGGGATCCGCGACGTCGAGGCGCTCGGAGGCGATCGGCGTGGCCGGGCCGGGCGTCTCGGGCTTCGGCTCGGGCTTGCCGTCGGCCTGCATCTCCTTGATCTCCGACTTGAAGATCCGCATCGACTTGCCCAGCGAGCGCGCGGCGTCCGGCAGCTTCTTGGCGCCGAAGAGCAGCACGAACACCGCGATGACGATTACCCAGTGCCAGGGTTGTAGACCGCCCATGTTGGTCACCTCCAAAGTCTGGGCCGAGTCTACCCGCCTGCGGTGCCGCCCTCGTAGGCGCGCAGCGCCGCGGCGGCCGATTCGCGCACCCGGTGCGCCAGCGACTCCGGGGCGAGTACGCGCACCGCGGGCCCGAAGCCGAGCACGAAGCGGGCCATCCAGTCGTCGGAGGCGTAGGTCATCGCGGCCTCGCAGGCGCCGACGGGCAGCTCACGCACCACCCGCAACGGGTAGTAGTCGAACATCCACGACGCGGAGCGGTCGATGAGCAGCGTCGCCGACGGCAGCGCCGGATCGGCGGTGTCGGGGTCGAACAGCGAGGTGTCGGGCGCGGCCTCGACCGCCGGCGGCGGGGGCGCGGCGGGCTCGTCGAGCACGCGGGCCTCGACGATGCGGTCGAAGCGGAACAGCCGGACGCCTTCGGCCGACCGGCACCACGCCTCCAGATAACTGTTGTCGCCGACCAGCACCACCCGGATGGGATCGACGACGCGGCTGGTCAACACGTCGTGGGAGGCGGAGTAGTACTCGATGCTCAGCGCGCGCGCGTTGCGCACGGCGGCCCGCACCGCGGCGGCCGCCTCACTCTCCGCCGGAGCGCGCTCGTCGACGGCGGTCACCGCGTCGCCGATGTCGTGACCGGCGGCGCCGGCCGCCGATTCGATCTTGGCGATCGCGCTGCGCGCCGCCTCGGGATCGACCATTCCGGGCACGTCGACGAGTGCCCGCAGCGCCACCAGCACGCCGGTCGCCTCCGGGGAGGTCAGCCGCAGCGGATGGTCGATGCCCGCCGAGAAGGTCACTTCGATGGTGTCGCCGGAGAACTCGAAGTCGATGAGGTCGCCGGGACCGTAGCCCGGCAGCCCGCACATCCACAGCTGGTTGAGGTCCTCGCGCAGCTGCCCGACCGAGACACCGAGGTCGGACGCGGCCTCGGTGTAGGTGATCCGCGGGTTGGCCTGGAAATACGGGACCATGTTCAGCAGCCGCACCAGCCGCGTCGAGACCGCACTCACGACGTCACCCCGCTCTCGGCGTGCGCGCGTAATCGCGCCAGCACATCGTCGCGCAGCGACTGCGGCTCCAGCGCAACGGCATCGACGCCGAAGCTGGCGATCTCGCGGGCCAGCCGGTCGGTCATCCCGATATCGACGGCGATCTCCTCACCGGGACGGCCGGCCAGCGTGCGAGGCCCGATCACGGTGGCCTGCCTGCGCAGCGCGGTGGCGCGGCCGTCGGCCACCCACACCCTGGCCTGCCCGCCGGTGGGCCATTCGGCGACGGCCCGGTGCACGATGTCGCGCAGGTCCACCCCGTCGGGCCGGCGTACGGCGCCCGCCGGGCCGATGGCGGTGACCTCGGCGCCGATCCGCGACAGCCGGAAGGTGCGGGTGGCGTCGCGATCCCGGTCGTGGCCGACGAGGTACCAGCGGCCCCGGTAGGTCAGCACGCCCCACGGTTCGACGGTGCGGGTGGTGTAGGGCTCGCTGCGTGCCGGCCGGTGGCCGAACTGCACGGCGCGGCCCGCGTCGATGGCGGCCAACAGGATCCCGAGTACCTCCTCGGAGCCGCGCAACCCGGGGAGCGCCCCGGTGGAGGTGATCGCCACGCCGTCGGCGACGTCGACATCGGCGCCGGCTGCCCGCAGTTTGAGCAGGGCGCCCTGTGTGGCGGTGATCAGCTCGGGTGACTCCCACAGCTGGGTGGCGACGGCGACGGCGGCCGCCTCGTCGGCGGTCAGCTCGACGGCGGGCAGCGCGTAGGCGTCGCGGTTGATGCGGTAGCCCTCGGTGGGGTCGAACTGGGAGACCCGGCCGGTCTCCAGCGGGATGCCGAGATCGCGCAGCTCGTTCTTGTCCCGCTCGAACATCCGCGCGAAGGCCTCGTCGCTGGGGCTGTCGGCGTAACCGGCGACGACCTGACGGATGCGGTCGGCCGTGATGAACGTGCGGGTCGACAACAGCGCGATCACGAGGTTCATCAACCGTTCGACTTTGGAGGTCGCCACGCCGCCAAGCCTAGGGCTTGTGCCGTCCGTTTCCTCGCACCGGCGGGGCGGCGAGCGGGACGAAGCGACGCAGCTTCCGCTGCCCGGTTGACGCTCGAGCCGCCGATTGGTGCACCGGACGCATCGACACCGCCGTCAGAATGGACAGGACGACGAGCTCGGAGGCCGAAATGCACGGACGCCAATGCATCGCCGTGGCGCTGCTCGTCCTCGGCGCCTCGGTGGCGTGCGGACGGCAGACCGACGGTCAAGCGGCGACGCCCGCGACGGCCTTCCCCGACATCGCGCACTACCCCGAGGTCGAGTGGACCCCCTACCGCGCCGAGGACACCCGCCGGTACTTCAGCGGGTCGGCGTTCGCGACCCCCAGCGGGCAGCTGTGCTCGAAGAACACCCGCGACTACGCCCACCGGCTGTGGTGTCACGGGCCGCGGCCGGACGCCGACGGCTACTGGGACCTGTCGTTCGGACCGGGTGACGCGGCGACCGCGAAGCAGGCGGACCCGCCGGCCGGCGCGGATGCCGGTCCGTCGACGCTGCCGGTGCTGCCGCCGGGCCACCGGATCGCCCTGTCCGACGGGATGGAGTGCGCGGTCGGCGACGACGCCATGTTCGCGTGCCGCGCAGGCGAACACGGTTTCGTACTGACCCGCGCGGGCAGCAGGCTGTTCTGAGACGCCCTACATGCTCGCGATGAGCCGCTTGACCCGCTCGTCGACCGACCGGAACGGATCCTTGCACAGCACCGTGCGCTGAGCCTGGTCGTTGAGCTTGAGGTGCACCCAGTCGACGGTGAAGTCGCGGCCGGCTTCCTGTGCGGCGCTGATGAACTCGCCGCGCAGCTTGGCCCTGGTGGTCTGCGGCGGGGTGTCCACCGCCGCCTCGATGTCCTCGTCGGTGGTGATGCGGGTGGCCAGCCCCTTGCGCTGCAGCAGGTCGAAGACGCCGCGGCCGCGCTTGATGTCGTGGTAGGCCAGGTCGAGCTGGCTGATCTTCGGGTCGGACAGCTCCATGTCGTAGCGGTCCTGGTAGCGCTGGAACAGCTTGCGCTTGATCACCCAGTCGATCTCGGTGTCGACCTTGGCGAAGTCCTGGCTCTCCACCGCGTCGAGCTGACGGCCCCACAGGTCGACGACCTGCTCGATCTGGGAGTCGGGCTCGCGGGTCTGCAGGTACTCGACGGCCCGCGCGTAGTACTCGCGCTGGATGTCCAGGGCGCTGGCCTGACGCCCGCCGGCCAGCCGCACCGGGCGCCGCCCGGTCAGGTCGTGGCTGACCTCGCGGATGGCGCGGATCGGGTTGTCCAGGGAGAAGTCGCGGAACGGAACGCCTGCCTCGATCATCTCCAGCACCAGCGACGCGGTGCCCACCTTCAGCATGGTCGAGGACTCGCACATGTTGGAGTCGCCGACGATGACGTGCAGCCTGCGGTACTTCTCGGCATCGGCGTGCGGCTCGTCGCGGGTGTTGATGATGGGCCTGCTGCGGGTGGTCGCGCTCGACACGCCCTCCCAGATGTGCTCGGCACGCTGGCTGAGGCAGAACGTCGCGGCCTTGGGCGTCTGCAGCACCTTGCCCGCGCCGCAGATCAGCTGGCGCGTCACCAGGAACGGCAGCAGCACGTCGGAGATGCGGGAGAACTCGCCTGCGCGCACGATCAGGTAGTTCTCGTGGCAGCCGTAGGAGTTGCCCGCCGAGTCGGTGTTGTTCTTGAACAGGTAGATGTCCCCGCCGATGCCCTCGTCGGCCAGCCGTTGTTCGGCGTCGATGAGCAGGTCCTCGAGCACCCGCTCGCCGGCGCGGTCGTGGGTCACCAGTTGGGTGAGGTTGTCGCATTCGGCGGTGGCGTACTCGGGGTGGCTGCCCACGTCGAGGTACAGGCGCGCGCCGTTGCGCAGGAAGACGTTGGAACTGCGGCCCCACGACACCACCCGGCGGAACAGATACCGGGCGACTTCGTCCGGACTGAGCCGGCGATGGCCGTGGAACGTGCAGGTCACGCCGAATTCGGTTTCAATGCCCATGATTCGTCGCTGCACACCGTCGAGCTTACGGGGTGCCCTGTGGTAGCGGCGGGCAAGCCGTCGATCGCGCGCCGCGGCGACTGGCGTTGACAGTCCCGTCACCGAATGTCACGGCCGCCCGGTGATCGCACTGGTCCGGGCGCCGGCGGATGCGCGGGGGGCGGTGCGGAGCCTGTGGATAACGTCGGCGCCGCCGCCCCGGAATCTGTCAGCATGAGGCATGGGGGGACACACCGAGGTCGATCCGGCCCGGCTGCGGGCGTCGGCCGATTCCGTGCGGCGCGCCGCCGACGAGCTCGGCGGCTTGCCTTGGCCGACATTGGATGTCGAGGCTCTCGGCGGGTCCGACGTCGGGAGGGCGGCGGTGCCCGGGGTGCTCGCGGCCCTGGCCGCCGAACTGGCGGCGGCCCTGTGGGACTGGGCGGGCGCAGCGGTAGCCGCGGCGGCGGCGTTCGAGGGTACCGAGCAGGGCGCCGCCCACCGCTTCGGCCGGTGAGCGCACCGACCCTGGCGACGGCGTCGGGGTGGCGGCCGGACGCGCTCACGGCGCTGGCCGACGGCTGGGACACCACCGCCGCGCGCGTCGAGGAACTGCTCGCGTCGATCGTCGCCGCCTGCTCCGGTGGTGATCCGTCTGCCGGTGCTGCGGCCGAAGCCGCGCGGCGCCGGGCTGTCGAGGTGGCCGCCGACGGTCAGGCGCTGCTGCGGGCGACGACGCTGGCCGCGGTCGCCGCCCGCGACGGCGCCGGTCAGCTCGCACGGGCGCTGGCCGACGTGGTGGCGGTGGTGGACTCCGCACGGGCGGACGGATTCGTCGTGGCCGACGACGGCACCGTCTCCCCCGGCGCGGCCCCGGCGCCGCTGCTCGTCGCACTCTCCGGCGGGGACCCGTCGATCGCCCGCGGGCTGATGGTGCGCAGGGCCGCCGAACTCACGCAGGCGATCACCACCGCAATCGACCGGCTGGGCGCCGCCGACGCCGACGCCGCCCGCGACCTCGGGGAGGCGGTCGAGTCCTCCGGCGCACCCGGGCGAGCGCCCGCGGCCACGAATCCGGCTGCGAGTGCGCCGGTGTCGAGCGCCGACCTGGTGGCCGGCTGGCCCGGGCTCCCACAGCACCGCATCGCCGCGCAGATCGCGGCGATGACGCCCGGGCAGCGCCGCACCCTCGTCGACGAGTTCCCCCAGCAGGTCGGCAACACCGACGGCATCCCGTGGGACATGCGAATCGCCGCCAACCGGATCAACATCGCGCAGGCGGTCGTGGCCGAGGACGGCGCCGATCCGGCGTCGCGACGACGCATCGAGCTCTACCGCGGCCTGCTCGCCGAGATCGACGACCCCGCCCGCACCGGCGCACGTATCGACCGGCAGATCCTGGCCTTCGATCCGGCCCGGGCATCACTCGTCGAACTCACCGGGTCGCTGGCCACCGCGCGCAGCGTGGCAGTGCTGGTGCCCGGACTGAACACCACCGTCGAGGGGTCGGCGGGGACGACGCAGACCGCGCGCCGATTCGTGTCGGCCACCCGCGGCGACGTCGCGATGATCACCTACCTGGGTGGGCCGTTTCCCCGGGGCAATCCGCTGACCGGCCTCGTCGCCGCCGCCGACCCCCGGTACGCGCTGGACATGGCACCCCGGCTGGTGTCGTTCAGCCACGACGTCGACCGGGTCGTCGACGCGACCGGCCGCAGCGTGCCGGTGACGTACGTCGGGCATTCCTACGGCGGCTCCATCGTCGGCACCGCCGAGGCGCTTGGCCTGACCGGCGACCGGATCCTCTACGTCGCGGCCGCAGGGGCGGGCGTCGGCGTCGAGCATCCCGACGAATGGCACAACCGCAATCCCGACGTGCTGCGGTTCTCGATGACCGCACCGGGTGACCCGATCGAGGCCGTGCAGGGCATTCCGGGCGGTCCGCACGGCGCCGACCCCGACGAGATGCCCGGTGTGATCCGGCTGGACGCCGGCCGCTATGACGACGGCAGGCCGATGGCGGGACCGGCGGCCCACAGTGACGTGCTGAACTGGCCGTCGGACGCGTGGCGCAACGTCCTGGCGGTGATCACCGGCGACTCGGAGTCGCTGCACGGTCCCCGGGTTCGACCCAGCCGAGTCGGCGGCTGACGGCCTCGGCCGCGGCGACCGTCTGCTCGGCGACCTCGTCGAACCGGTCGTCGCCGAGGCGGTAGGACGGCCCCGACACGCTGACCGCCGCCACCACCCGCGCGTCGTCGTCGTAGACCGGTGCGGCGACGGCGTTCAGCCCGACCTCGAGTTCTTCGCTGACGCTCGCCCAGCCGCGTTCCCGCACGCCGGCCAGGTCCCGCAGCAGCGCTTCGATGTCGACGACGGTGTTCGGTGTGTACGCCTCGAGCGGACCGGCAAAGCGGTCCCGGACCTCCTGGTCGGACAGACCGGACAGCAACGCCTTGCCGCTGGAGGTGGCATGCGGTGGACACGTCTGGCCCACCCAGGTGCGCAGGCTGATCTCCGCGGGCGCGATCGACTCCACGATGTTGATCACCCGGTCGTCGGCGAGGATCGCCAGGTTGCTGGTCTCACCGACGGACTCGGTGAGGCCGTCGCAGACGTCCTGGCTCAGCTTGCCGAGGTCGAGGCGCGCCCTGCTGGCACGGGCCAGCCGCGCGATCGAGAAGCCCAGCCGGTACTTGCCGCGGCCCGACACCTGCTCGACGTAGCCGCGGGATTCCAGCACCGCGATCAGCCGTGACACCGTCGACTTGTGCACACCCAGTTCGGCGGCGATCTCGGTGACGCCGGCCTGCCCCGACTTCGCCAGGCTCTCCAGCACGAGCAGCGCCCGGTCCACTGACTGCACCGCCGCTGCCGGTCTGTCCTCGCCGTTTGCCATCGCGGGTCGATCCTATCCGGGTGGGATCGCGAAGTTGCGGACCCGGCGCTGGACGGCGGCGATCTCACGGAGACCGTCGCCGAGCAGGCTCCGGTTCAACGGCGACAACTCCGCGTAGGTGATGACGTCGCCGGGTGCGTGGCCGGCGGCGAGCTGACCGACCTGGTGGGTCATCCGGAGTCGCTGCACCATCGCGAAGACGTCGCACAGCGCGGTGACGTCGTGATCGGTGATCGCCCCCGCCTCGGCCGCGGCGGCCAGCCGGGCAGGCGTACCGCCCGCGGTCACGCCGGCGGTCAGGCCACCCCACCTGGCCAGGTTCACGATCGGCAGCACCGCGTGGTTCTTCAGGTCGAACGTGCCGCCGCGCCGGGACAGCACATCGCGCAGCGAACGGGTGCGCACCTTGCCCGACAACGCGTCGAGCAGTTGCAGGCGCAGCGTGTTCGGATGCCGGTCACGCATCCGGCGGTAGGCGGCGGGCACGGTGTGCAGGGCCGGATCACCCCACACCACCCGTCCGTCGATGAGCAGCGACGACAGGATCAGGCCCCGGTCGCGCAGCGGGTCGTCGAGCCAGCCCGTCGCCGCGCCGGACCACTGCGCGGCCGATCGGGAGAACGCGGGCCGGTCCGCGGTGGCGCCGTTGCGGTCCGACGGCAGACCGCACGCGTCGAGGATGCGGTGGGTGCGCGCGGCGAGCGCACGCAGCGAGTCCGCGGCGGGCTGCAGGTGCGTCGCCCACGACAGCGCGCTGTCCACGTCGGAGGACGGCATCGCCTCCCGGCGGGCCACCGAGCCGAGGGTCAGCCAGGCGAACCCGTCGTCCGGGGCGTCGGGCGTCTCGGCCCGCGCCAGTTCGAGCGCCTTGCGCACCAGGCTGTCGATGACGACCGAGAGGATCGCGCTGGTGGCCGACGCCTTGGTGCCGTTGCGGAACAGGTCCGCGGCGACCCCGGTCACCCGCTGGCCGACGCGGGCCAGTTCGGCGCTGTCGGCGGCCGTGGCGATCCCGCGGCGCAGCAGGAAGCTCTGCCGGGCGGACGCGGCCAGCAGATCGCCGTCCTCGAGCACGCCGACGACGTCGCCGCGCGGGGTCACCACCGGCATGTGCCGCAGACCGCACTCGAGCATCTCCATCAACACGGTCTCCGCGCTCTGGTCCGCGGTCACCGTCCGCACCGGCGCACTCATCACCGCCGAGATCGGCACGTCCACCGAGAGTCCCGCCGCGACGACCCTGCTGCGCAGGTCCCGGTCGGTGAAGATGCCGAATGCGCCGTCCGGCAGGCGAATCAGCGCATAGGACACGTGACCGGCCGTCATCTGCACCACCGCGTCACGCACGGAGGTGGCCGGCGGCACCACGAGCACGTCGCCGTGCACGAGTTCGCCGACCGCGCGGTTGTCGGTGGCAGGGGCGATCGCGGGGCGCTCGCCGGAGGTGTTCCACGCCGACGACGCCAGGAACGCCAGCCCCGCCGGCCGGGCGAACTGGGTCCGCACCGGCGCGCCAGGCAGCCGGATCAGTGTGCTCGGCACCGACGCTCGCGCGTCGAACTCCATCCCGCCGCCGGTGAGCAGCGGGGTGTAGCCGAAGATCCCGCCGCGCCCGACGGTGTCGATGACGGCGCCGTCGACGCCGGCCCGCAGGGTGACCTGACCGGAGTGCACCATCCAGACATCGTCGGGCACCCGGTCGGTGTAGTCGGCGATCAGCGCGCCGGCCGGGAACTCGACGACCGACGCGCCGGCGGCGAGCGCGGCAAGCTCCTCGTCGGGCATGGCCTGGAACGGCGTGTGCTCGGCGAGGAACGCCGGCAGGTCCGCCGGCTCAGGGGTTGCGGATGAGGTCAGCGCACTTCTCCGCCATCGTCATCACGGTGATGTTGGGATTGACCGCAGGCAGTTTCGGCATCGCCGACGCGTCGACCACCCGCAGCCGCGACACCCCCTTGACCCGCAGCTGCGGGTCGAGCACCGCCATCGGATCGTCGGCCGCGCCCATCCGGGCGGTGGCGGCCGGGTGGTAGACGGTGTTGTGGCACTGGTGGATGTAGTCGAGCAGTTCGTCGTCGGTGGTGGCGTCGGGCCCTGGTGCGAGTTCGCGCGCCGCCCAGTCGGCCAGCGCCGGCTGCTCGGCGATCCGGCGGGCGAGCCGCACCCCGGCGAGCATGATGCGTTCGTCGTAGCCCTCCGGGTCGGTGAAGTAGCGCGGGTCGACCCTGGCCCGGTCGCGGAAGTCCCGCGAGCGCAGCTGCACCGTGCCGCGGCTGCGGCCCTGCGTCACGTTGGGCGTGAGGCAGAACCCGTTGTCGGTGGTGGGGTAGCCGCGCCGCAGGGTGTTCATGTCGAACGGCACACTGCCGTAGTGCATCATCAGGTCCGGCTGGGTGACGCCCTCGTCGACGGTGGTGAACAACCCGATCTCCCACCACTGCGTCGAGGTCGTCACCATCGGCTTCGACGCCTCCCAGAACACCAGCCCCTCGACGTGGTCGTCGAGGTTGGCGCCCACTCCGGGTGAGTCGACGCGGACCGGGACACCGATCTCGCGCAGGTGCGCGGTGGGCCCGATCCCGGAGAGCATCAACAGTTTCGGCGTGTCGATGGCGCCGGCGCACAGGATCACCTCGCGGCGGGCCGCCACGGTGTCGTACCCGGTCAGGTCGGGCCGCTGATAGCGCACGCCGGTGGCGTTGCGGGCGTCGTCGAAGAGGATCTCGGCGATCCAGCAGTCGGTGCGCACCTCCAGGTTGCGCCGTTGGTCGAGGATCGGGTGCAGGTAGGCGTGTGAACTCGAGTTGCGCAGCCCGTCCTCACCGGCGTTGATCTGGAACCAGCCCGCGCCGTTGCGCACCGTCTCGCCCCGGTTGAACGCGACGGTCGGCATTCCGAGTGCCGCGGCCGCCTCGAGTACCGCTGCGCCGCAGGGATCTTCGGCAGGGACGTCACGCAGGCCGACCGTTCCGGTCAACCGGCGCATCAGCGGCAGCACCTCGTCGGCACTCCAGCCGGTCGCTCCCATCGCGGCCCACTCGTCGAGCGCCTCGGCGGGCGGCCAGAACGCGATGCACGAGTTGTGCGACGAGCAGCCGCCGAGCACCCGGGCGCGGGCGTGCCGCATGAACGAGTTGCCGCGCTCCTGGGGCTCCACCGGATAGTCCCAGTCGTATCCCGAGTCCAGCAGGTGCATCCAGTCCGAGAGCACCAGGATCGCGTCGTCGCCGACGTCGGTGGGCCCGGCCTCGATCAGGCACACCGTCACGTCGGGATCCTCGGACAGCCGGGCCGCCAGAGCGCACCCCGCGGTACCGCCGCCTGCGACGACGTAATCGAATGTGCCTGCGGGAGAAGCGGTGTCAGTCATCCAGGACGGCCTCGGCCTTCGTGGTGGCGGCATGGCTCTCCAGGCAACCGATGTGGTTGCGTCCCTTGAGGAAATACCAGAGCAGCCCCGCGCCCAGGATGACGCCGATGTAGACGAACGCGCCCCACGTGTTGTACCAGGGGTCGCCGTAGACCGCCGACCGCGGCCACGCGAGGTTGAGCGCCATACCGACACCCCAGACGACGGCCACGATGTTCACGGGCAGACCCCACCGCCCCATCGTGAAGTAGCCGCCCTCCTTCAGGTCCTTCGGCGGCCACTCACCCCGCAGGCGCTTCTTGAGCAGCGGACCGGTGACCATCAGGTACGCCAGGTAGATCATGATGATCGCGATCGACGTCAGCACCGTGAAGATCTTCGGCTGACCGATGTTGATGACCAGGATGATCACCGAAATGACGCCGATGGTGACCGCCGGGATGATCGGCGTCTGGGTCTTCGGGTTGACGGTGGCGAGCCGCTCACCGAACGGCAGCGCGTTGTCGCGTGCCATGGCGAAGGTGAGCCGGATCGCCGCGGTGTGGACGGCCAGGGTGCACACCGTCACCGCGATGACGATGCAGATCAGGAAGATGGTGCCGAGCGGACCCCACATCACCTGCTCGACGATGTACTGCAGACCGCCGGTGCTCTCGCCGAGCGCCGGATCCTCCAGGTTCGGCGCGGCCATCACGGCGAACACCAGGATGCCGCCGCCGATGACGAACGACGCCAGGATCGCGCGGAAGATCGCCTTGGGCGCGGTGCGCCGCGGCTCCACGGTCTCCTCCCCCAGCGAACTCGCGGTGTCGAACCCGTACATCACGTATCCGGAGGCGAGCGAGGCGATCAGGAATGCGGCCAGCCAGCCACCGCTCTCCCCGGCGCCGTATCCATTGGTGGAGAAGAAGATGTCCGGCCCACGCTCCACGTTCACCGCGAGCAGGAGCACGATCAGCACGGCAGCGATCAGCTCGATGAACACACCCGCGCTGTTGATCCGCGACATCAGCTTCACCCCGAGCGCGTTGATCAGCGTGGTGAACGCGATCAGGACGGTGCCCAGCAGCACGGCGTTGGCGGCGTAGTCGTAGTCGCCGGTGCCGTCGCCGATGATCTGGAAGCCGCTCCACAGCCTCGGCAGGTTGAGCTGGTATGCCAGCGCGACCGCGGAGATCGTCACGATGGACGCGGTGAGCATCAGCCAGCCCGACATCCACCCGACGAGGCGGCTGCCCAGCTTCTTCGACCAGTTGTAGACCGACCCGGCCACCGGGTACTTCGCGGCGAGTTCCATGAAGCAGAGTGCGACGGCCATCTGGCCGACGAACACGATGGGCCAGGACCAGAGGTAGGCGGGACCGGCCGTGCCGAAGCCGAAGTAGAACAGCTGGAACGTGCCCGTCAGGATCGAGATGTAACTGACGCCCGCGGCGAAGCTGGCGAACTTGCCGATGCTGCGGTCGAGGGACTCCTTGTAGCCGAAGTCCTCCATCCCGCTGTCGGCCGCGATTCCTCCCGTCGCTCCGCTCGCCCTGTTCGGTTCCTTGATCACCATGGTGGTGTCCTCTCTGCGGCTAGCCCGTGAACCAGCCGGCCGGCTTCGGCGCGACGTTGTGCCAGATGTGTTTGATCTCTTGATATTCCGCGAGCCCGGTGGGTCCGAGCTCGCGGCCATTGCCCGACTTCCCGTAGCCGCCCCACTCCGCCGCGGCGGTGTAGTAGCCGAAGTCGTTGAGCCACACCGTGCCGTGCCGCAGTGCCCGCACCACACGTTCGCCCCGCGCCGCGTCGGATGTCCGTACTCCCGCCGCGAGACCGTACTGCGTGTCGTTTCCGAGTGCGATCGCCTCGGACTCCTCGGTGAACCGCTCCACGGTCAGGATCGGCCCGAAGGTCTCCTCGGTGACGATCCGCATCGACCGGTCGCAGCGGTCGAAGATCGTCGGCAGGTAGAAGCTGCCCGCGGCCAACCCCGGATCGCTGGGCCGCGCGCCACCGGTGACGAGCACCGCGCCCTCCGAGATCCCGAGCGCGACATAGTCCTCCACCTTCGCGCGATGCGCTTCGGAGACCAGCGGGCCGGTCTCGCTGGTGGGGTCCATGCCGTGCCCGACCCGGATCTTCTCGGCGCGGCGGGCGAGTTCGGCGACGAAGTCGTCGGCAATCGACGCTTCGACGATCAGCCGCGTTCCCGACGAGCAGACCTGACCCGAGTGCAGGAACACCCCGGTGAGCACCTGGTCGACCGAGGACTCCCAGTCCGCGTCGGCGAACACGATGTGGGGGTTCTTGCCGCCGAGCTCCAACGCCACCCTGGTGACGTGCTTGGCGGCGGTCTCGGCGATGACGCGCCCGGTGGCCGCTCCCCCGGTGAAGGAGATGAGGTCGACGGCCGCGTTGTCGGTGAGTGCCTCGCCCAGGCGGGCGCCGCTGCCCTGCACCAGATTGACCACGCCGGCGGGGACACCCGCCTCGACCAGCAGGTGGGTGAACGCGATCGTGCTCAGCGGCGTCACCTCGCTGGGCTTGGCGACCATGGTGGCGCCGGCGGCCAGCGCGGGCGCGATCTTCCAGACCATCTGCAGCAGTGGGTAGTTCCACGGCGCGATCAGCACGCAGACGCCGACCGGTTCGTGCACCACCCGGCTGATCACCGTCGGGTCGCCCACGTCGACGAGTCGGTCGGACTGCGTCGCGATCAGGTGCGCGTAGTACCGGAACACCGACGTCACGTCGTCGATGTCGATCTCGCTCTCGGCCAGCGTCTTGCCTGTGTCGCGGGTCTCCAGCCGGGCCAGCCGGTCCTTGTCGCGCTGCAGAAGATCGGCGATCCGCAGCAGCAGGGCGGCACGGTCGCCGACGGCGGTGGCAGCCCACTGCCCGTCGTCGAAGGCGGCCCGCGCGGCGGCCACCGCGGCCAGCGCATCGTCGGGGGTCGCCTCGTCGACGGTCGCGGCGACGGAACCGTCGGCGGGGTTGATCACCTCCCGGGTGCCCCCGTCGGAGGCATGACGCCATGACCCTCCGATGTAGAGGTCCGGTTCACCGTCCACGACACGTCCCGTCAGTCACAGTCGAGACGGGACACTACCCACTCGTGGAACTCCGCGATGTGATGTTCGGCGGGGACGAGGACACCGCCGTGCCGGTACGCCCGCGACGCCATCGCCGGCTGCGTTCGCTCGCAGGCCTCGAAGTCCTGTTCGTTGACCCGGTGGAACAGCTCGACCGACCGGGTGACGTCGCGCCCGGAGGAGACGACGTCGCCGGTGTAGAGCCAGTCGCACTCCACGACGGTCCGCGTCGGGGACATCGGGATCATCCGGTGGAAGATGATGTGGTCGGGGACCAGGTTGATGAACACCGTCGGCTTGACCGTGATCGCGTAGTAGCGGCGGTCCTGGCCGTCGGTGATGCCCGGCAGCCGCTCGAATCCGGCCGCGCCGTCCACGGTGAAGCCGTCCACGGCCGAGCCGAATTCGGCGCCGCGGCCGATGTTCGCCTGAGCGGCCACACCGCGGGCGAACTCGGGGAGCACGCCGACGAGTTCGGGGTGGATCGAGCTGCAGTGGTAGCACTCCATGAAGTTCTCGACGATCAGCTTCCAGTTCGCGGCGACGTCGTAGACGATGCGCCTGCCGACGTCCAGCCCGCCGATGCCGTAGCGGTTGATCGCGTCGGCGTCGCCCAGGGTGCGGGTGGCCTCGGCGATCACATCGTCGAACGGTGGTGGCGTGTCGGACAGGCACACCCACGCGTAGCCGAGCCATTCGGTGAGGGCGACGGGGACGAGCCCGAACCGGTAGCGGTCGATCGGCGCGCCGTCGTCGTCGGTCAGCGTCCCGATGTTCGGCGCCGCGACGAGCTTGCCGTCGAGGGCATAGGTCCAGGAGTGGTACGGGCAGCGCAGGTTGCGCCGCAGTTCGCCCGCGTCGTCGGTGCAGAGTTGCGCGCCGCGGTGGCGGCAGATGTTGAGGAACGCCCGCAGCAGCCCGTCTCGTCCCCGCACCAGCAGCACGCTCTCCCTGCCCACCTGCACCTTGCGGAACATGCCGGGGGTGGCGAGTTCGGCGGACCGCACCGCGCAGAACCACATGTCCTCGAAGATGTGTTCCTGCTCGGCGGCGAACACCCGGTCGCTGGTGTAGTACTCGCCGCGCAGGGTGGCGCGCAGTCCCGAGGGCGGTTGCAGGGTCGTCATGTCGTCACCAGTCGCCGGGGGTCGAACAGCGTGATCGGGTGGCGGGTGGCGCCGTCGGTGGCCAGGTCGGCGAGGATCTCGCCCACCACCGGAACGAACTTGAAGCCGTGCCCCGAGAAGCCGCATGCCACGGTGACGTTCGCACTATCGGGGTGGCGGGCGATCACGAAGTGCTGATCGGGGGTGTTGGAGTACATGCACGTCGCCGAGTGCAACAGCGGCCCGTCCAGGGCGGGCAGCAATTCGGCGGCCTTGGCGCGCATCTCGCCGATCTCGCGGTCGTGCACCTCGCGGTCGATGGTCTCGGGCGTGCAGACCACACCGCGGCGGAAGAACGCGACCTTCACTCCCCCGGCCGGGCCGTCGATCGCCGGGAACCCGTAGATCTGCTCGCCACCGCTGTCCTCGGCGATGAAGATCGGCTGGTCGGCGAAGGCGTCGGCGCCGCCGACCGGGTCGAACCAGTACAGCACCTGCCGTTCGACGGTGATCGGGATGCCGAACTCCGCCAACAGCTGTGGCGCCCAGGCGCCCGGGCAGACGACGAGCTGGCCCGCGGTGTAGCTGCCCTGCGTCGTCGTCACCGAGACACCCCCGGCGGTCTCCGCCCAGTGCTGCACCTCCTCGCCGAAGGACAGGGTGGCCCCTGCCTGTCCGGCGAGGTCGATGTGGGCCTGCACGGTCAGCTCGGGCCTGGCGAATCCCGCCTTGGCCTCGTAGAGCGCGATGTCACCGTTGCGGGGCGTGAAATTCGGTTGCCTGCGCCGGATCTCGGTGGCGTCGAGCACCTCGTGCGGCAGGTCCCATTCCCGGCTGGCGCGCAGACTGCCTGCGACGGTGAGGCTGTCGGGCGGCCCGATGAACAGCCCTCCGGTCAGCCGGAACACCTCGCGGCCGGAGTCGGCGGCGAGCTCGCCCCACAGCTCGTAGGCGCGCAGCAGCAGGGGGACGTAGGCGGGGTCCTCGAAGTAGGACTGCCGGATGATCCGTGACCCGCCGTGGCTGGAGCCGCGGTCATGCGCCGGGCTGAACTTCTCCAGCCCCAGCACGCGCTGTCCGCGGGCGGCGAGGTGGTAGGCGGCCGCGCTACCCATCCCGCCGAGACCGATCACGATGACGTCGTATGTCATGGCCTACCTTCTGATCCGGGCCATCTCGGGGTCCACCACCGGTTCGGCGTGAACGGCAGCGGTGTGCCGCGTTCCGCGGTAGTCCACGCAGACCCCGGCGCCGTCTGCGGTGTCGGTGGGCAGCCAGGCGTAGGCGATGGTGCGGCCGACGGTCGGCGAGTATCCCGCGCTGGTCACGTAGCCCACGCACTCCGCGCCGACGTACACCGGCTCCTTCCCGAGCACCACTGCCGCCGGGTCATCGAACACGATGCTGCGCAACGTGTTCGGCGGCGATTCCGCGGACTCGAGCGCCGCTTTGCCGACGAAGTCCTCCTTGGCCATCCGGACGGCGAACCCCAGCCCGGCGGCCGCGGGAGAGTGTTCGCCGGTGACGTCGGTGCCCCAGCTGCGGTAGCCCTTCTCGATGCGCAGGCTGTTGAAGGCGATCCGGCCCGCGGCGATGACGCCGTGGTCGTGGCCGGCCTCGAAGAGCAGGTCCCACAGCGCCGCGCCATACTGCGCGTCGGTGTAGATCTCCCAGCCCAGTTCGCCGACGTAGGAGACGCGCAGCATCGTCACCGGCAGCGCGTCGAGGTGGGTGTGCACCGCGCGGAAGTACGGGAAGGCCGCGTGGGAGAGGTCGTCGGGGCACAGCGGCTGCACGAGGTCGCGGGCCAGCGGCCCCCACACGCCGACGCAGCAGGTGCCGCCGGTGATGTCGCGCAGTGTCACATCGGGCGGCAAATGGCGTGCCAGCCAGTCGAAGTCGAGCGGCGAGTTGGCGCCCACCTGGAAGGTGGTGTCGGCGAGCCGGGTGACCGTGAGGTCGCTGCGGACGCCCCCGGTGTGGTCGAGCAGCAGGCTGTAGGTGACCGAGCCGACGCTCTTGTCGACGTTGTTGGTGGTCATCCGCTGCAGGAAGGCGGCGGCGCCCGGTCCGGCGATCTCGTAGCGGGTCAGCGGCGTCATGTCGTACATCGCCACCCGGTGCCGGGTCCAGTGCGCCTCGGCGATCGAGATCGGCGACCAGAACTGCGCCGACCAGTCGTCGCGCTGCGGGATGTCGAGGCCGTCGATGCGTTCGGCCAGCCCGGCGTTGGCCTCGAACCAGGCCGGACGCTCCCAGCCGCCGCCCTCGTAGAAGTAGGCGCCGAGTTCGCGGTGCCGGGCGTGGAACGGGCTGGTGCGCAGCCCCCGCAGGGCCGTGCGGTACTGGTGCGGGTGGATGACGTCGTAGACCTCGACGAAGGCCTGTGAACTCGTCTGCGCGATGAACTTCGGGCTGCGCGCCACGTCCTCGAACCGGTACAGGTCGCATTCGTGAACGTCGATCGAGGGCGTGCCGTCGACGATCCACTCCGCGGTGGCCTTCGCCACCCCGGCCGAATGCGTCACCCAGACGGCCTCGGCCACCCAGAAGCCGTTGAGCTCACGGTGCTCGCCCATCAGCGACAATCCGTCCGGGGTGAACGAGAAGATGCCGTTGAACGCCTCCTCGACCTTCGAGTCGTCCAGCGCGGGAAGAAGTGCGGTCGCCTCGGCCCACGCGGGGGCGAAGTCCTCGTCGGTGAACGGCAGCATCGAGGGCATGGCTTCGCCGCCGGTGTCCGCGGACAGGCCGGCCATCTCCACCGGCATCGGGCGGTGGGCGTAGGACCCGATCCCGATGCGGTCGACGTGTTCGCGGAAGTACAGGTCGGCGTCCTGGTGGCGCAGGATGGGCAGGCCCGCCTCGAGCGCTTCGCTGTTGCGGCCGACCAGCGGGGCCACCTGGCCGGTCGTCGCGTACTGGTGGGCCATCGGCACCAGCGGCAGCACCAGGCCGACGTGCCGGGCGAGTTGTGCGCCCCAGAATCCCGCGGCGCAGACGACGATGTCGGCGGGCAGCACCCCGTCGGCGGTGCGGACGCCGGTCACCCGGCCGGCGTGGTCGACGATGCCGAGCACCTCGGTGCCGGCCATGAATGTCGCGCCGCGTGCCATCGCGCGCCGCGCCTGCGCCTCTGCGGCGCGCACCGCCTTCGCCAATCCGTCTGTGGGCGTGTGGAATCCGCCGAGGACCCGATCTTTGTCGAGCAGCGGGTGAAGCGCGAGGCATTCGTCGGCGGTGACCAGTTCACCCCGGATGCCCCATGCCTGCGCCCAGCCGGCTTTGCGGTGCAGGTCGGCCCACCGCTGCGGTGTCGTGGCGATCTCGAGTCCGCCGACCGGGTTGAACGCCCAGCCGCCCGGGTGTTCGAGGGTGCGGAACTTCTCGACGGTGTAGCGGGCGAAGGCCGTCATCGTCTTGGACGGGTTGGTCTGGAACACCAGGCCGGGCGCGTGCGACGTCGACCCACCGGTGGCGAAGAGCGGTCCGCGGTCGACAACCGTCACGTCGGCGCACCCGCGCGCGGTGAGTTCGTCGGCCAGCGAGGTGCCGACGATCCCGGCTCCGATCACGACGATTTTCGGCATAAATGAACCGCTTTCCGGACAAATGTGGACTATTTGTTGCATATCACGCAACGTGATGTTCTATACGCAACACATCCTCGTCTTCGTGTGCCCTCGCGTCAACTCGGACACGCGGGCAGACGTTTGACACCTCGCGCAACGGCTAGCCTGAGCGCAGCCGGATTTAAGGCAGCGGCGACGACCTGGGTTTACGCCACGCGCTGCCGATCAGTTCCCAGTGGACCGGCCACACGCTCGCACCACATCGAACCCGGTGCCCTACGGCAACGGATTCGAGATATGTCTGTGAACAGCAGCGGCGCCACCGGCCTGCACTACGACGCGCGAGACCTGACCGACCTCTTCGAGCGCACCGCCAGGACCATCGCCACGTCGGTGGAAACCCGCAAGAAAGCACAGGCGATACGGAGTGCGCGGCGGACCGCGTCGCCCCCCCGTGAGGTGACTTAGTCCGCCGGCTTGTCCTCGGCCGCGGCGCCACCGGCGTCAGCCTGCGTGGTCTCGGGCAGCAGCGCCTCCAGTGCAGAACCGGTGATCCGCCGGAACGCCCGGCGGGGCCGGTTCGCATCCAGGATCGCGACCTCCAGCGTCGACACCCCGAGCGTGCGGGCCTCGCTGCCGTTGCCGCCTGCGCCCGCGCTCAGCGCCGCCACCGCGATCTTCACGGCGTCGCCCAGTTCGGCGTTCTCCGTGTAGGAGTCGTTGAGCGCCGTCAGGATCGGCTCGGTGGTACCGCCCATCACCACGAAATAGGGTTCGTCCGCGATGGAGCCGTCGTAGGTGATCCGATAGAGCTCCGGCGCCTTGGTCTCGCCGTAGTGCGCCACCTCGGCGACGCACAGCTCCACCTCGTACGGTTTGGCCTGCTCGGTGAAGATGGTGCCCAGCGTCTGGGCGTACACGTTGGCGAGCTGGCGGCCGGTCACGTCGCGGCGCGAGTACGCATAGCCCTGCGTGTCGGCGAACCGGATCCCGCCGCTGCGCATCGTGTTGAACTCGTTGAACCGGCCGACCGCGGCGAAGCCCACCCGGTCATAGAGCTCGCTGACCTTCTGCAGTGACCGCGACGGGTTCTCGGCGACGAACAGCACACCGCCCTCGTACGCCAGCGCGACCACGCTGCGGCCCCGGGAGATACCTTTGCGCGCCAGCTCCGACCGCTCGCGCATCGCCTGTTCGGGCGAGATGAAATAGGGGAAGCTCACGAATCTGTACCTCGCGGCGCATGCGCATCAGGGCCGAATGTGTCGGCGCGGGAACGACTCTGGATGACCTCGCGGGCGAGGGTGGCGATGTGCTCCTGGCTGACCTCTTCGGCGCCTTCGGCGCCGAGGACCACCGCTGTCGGATATATGCCACGCACGAGATCGGGCCCACCGGTGGCCGAGTCGTCGTCCGCGGCGTCATACAGCGCCTCGATGGCCACGCGCAACGCCGAATCAGCGTCGTGCACCTGCGCGTACAGCTTCTTGATCGCCGACTTGGCGAACAGTGAGCCGGAGCCGACGGACTGGTAGCCCTCTTCCTCGATGTTCCAGCCACCGGCAGCGTCGAACGACACGATGCGGCCGGCCCCCTGCGGGTCGGGATCGTCGAGATCGAATCCGGCCAGCAGCGGCAGCGCGATGAAGCCCTGCAGCGCCGCGCCGAGATTGCCGCGCACCATGGTCGCCAACCGGTTCACCTTGCCGGGGAACGTCAGCGGGACGCCCTCGATCTTCTCGTAGTGCTCGAGTTCGACGGCGTACAACCGGGCGAACTCCACCGCGATCGCCGCGGTGCCCGCGATCCCCGTCGCCGTGTAGTCGTCGGTGATGTACACCTTCTGCACGTCACGACTGGCGATCATGTTGCCCTGGGTGGCGCGCCGGTCACCGGCCATCACCACGCCGCCGGGGAACTTCAGCGCGACGATCGTCGTGCCGTGCGGCACCGCGTCCGTGGCCCGCCCGACGTGCTCCGCGCCGCCGCCGAACGGCAGCAGATGGGGCGCCTGCCTGCGCAGCATGTCAGAGAACGACGACAGGTCCACCGGTACGGCGGGTGCCCCAGGGGTCGGGAGGGTGAATCGGGCGAAGGCCTGGTGATCGTGCGGCCAGGTCACTGTCCGCCCTTCTGGACGTACGCACGCACGAAGTCTTCGGCGTTCTCCTCCAGGACGTCGTCGATCTCGTCCAGCAGGTCGTCGGTCTCCTCGGTCAGCTTCTCGCGACGCTCCTGGCCGGCGGCCGTGCTGCCGGTGACGTCGTCGTCCTCACCGCCACCACCACCGCGCTTGGTCTGCTCCTGAGCCATCGCTGCCTCCTGCACATGTCATCTCGGTGAACGAAGCCGCGCACCGGTTCTTTCACATTACCGGTCGGAGTCCCGATTGCCCGGGATAGCCGGATCAGTTGGTGAGCTGCGCGACGAGTTCGGCGGCGCTGTCCACCGAATCGAGCAGGGCCCCGACGTGGGCCTTGCTGCCCCGCAGCGGCTCGAGCGTCGGAATCCTGACGAGTGAATCGCCGCCCAGATCGAAGATCACCGAGTCCCAGCTTGCCGCGGCGATGTCGGCGCCGAACCGGCGCAGGCACTCCCCGCGGAAGTACGCCCGGGTGTCGGTCGGCGGGTTGTCCACGGCGTCGATCACCTGCTGCTCGGTGACCAGACGCTTCATCGACCCGCGGGCCACCAGCCGGTTGTAGAGGCCCTTGTCGAGCCGCACGTCGGAGTACTGCAGGTCGACCAGGTGCAGGCGCGGCGCCGACCAGCTGAGGTTCTCGCGGTTGCGGAAGCCCTCCAGCAGCCGCAGCTTGGCCGGCCAGTCCAGGATCTCGGCGCACTCCATCGGGTCGCGCTCGAGCAGGTCGAGCACCGCCGCCCAGGTCTCCACGACATGGGACGCCCGCGGGTCGGGGTCGCGCGAGTCCACCATCTTGGCCACCCGGTCCAGGTAGATGCGTTGCATCGCAAGGGCGGTGAGCTCGCGGCCGTCGGCCAGCGCCACGGTGGCCCGCAGCGACGGGTCACGGCTGATCACGTGGACGGCGTGCACCGGCCTCGCCAACGCCAGGTCGGTGAGGTCGACGCCCTCCTCGATCAGGTCGAGCACCAGGGAGGCTGTGCCCACCTTCAGGTAGGTGGACGTCTCGGCGAGGTTCGCGTCGCCGATGATCACGTGCAGCCTGCGGTACTTGTCGGCGTCGGCGTGCGGCTCGTCGCGGGTGTTGATGATGCCGCGCTTGAGCGTGGTCTCCAGGCCGACCTCGACCTCGATGTAGTCGGCGCGCTGGGTGAGCTGGAATCCCGGCTCGTCGCCCGCCGCGCCGATGCCGACCCGCCCGGACCCGGTGACCACCTGCCGCGACACCAGGAACGGCGTGAACCCGGCGATGATCGCCGAGAACGGCGTCTGCCTGCTCATCAGGTAGTTCTCGTGCGACCCGTACGACGCGCCCTTGCCGTCGACGTTGTTCTTGTAGAGCTGCAGCCTGGCCGCACCGGGAACGCTCGCCACGTGCCGGGCGGCGGCCTCCATCACCCGCTCGCCGGCCTTGTCCCAGATCACCGCGTCCATCGGGTCGGTCACCTCGGGCGCCGAGTACTCCGGGTGGGCGTGGTCGACGTAGAGGCGGGCGCCGTTGGTGAGGATCATGTTGGCCGCACCGACCTCGTCGGCGTCGACCACCGGCGGCGGCCCGGCCGAGCGGCTCAGGTCGAATCCGCGGGCGTCGCGCAGCGGGGACTCCACCTCGTAGTCCCACCGGGTGCGCTTGGCGCGCTGGATGCCTGCGGCGGCGGCGTAGGCCAACACCGCCTGCGTGGACGTGAGGATCGGATTCGCGGTCGGATCGGACGGCGAGGAGATGCCGTACTCGACCTCCGTTCCGATGATCCGTTGCATGCCGTCAGCCTAGGCGACGGCCGCGACGGGGCGGTGACCGACGGTGGCGGGGCCGGCTGCCGGGATACTGGGACCGTGCGGGTTCTGATCGTCGAGGACGAGCGGCGGCTGGCAGCCACGCTCGCCGCCGGACTGGCCGCCGAGGGCTTCATGACGGTCCAGACCGCCGATGGCGTGGACGGTCTGCGGCGGGCGTGCGAGGACGAATTCGACGTCGTGGTGCTCGACATCATGCTGCCCGGGCTGTCCGGCTACGAGGTGCTGCGGCGGATGCGGCGCCGCGGCGTGTGGACGCCGGTGATGATGCTGACCGCCAAGGACGGCGAGTACGACCAGACCGACGCGTTCGAACTCGGCGCCGACGACTACCTGACCAAGCCGTTCTCCTTCGCGGTGCTGGTGGCCCGCCTGCGGGCGCTGAACCGGCGCAGCGCGGTGCAGCGGCCGAAGGTGCTGACCGCGGGCACGCTGACCCTCGATCCGGTCCGCAGGGTGGTGACGCGCGACGGGACACCGATCCCGTTGACCCCGCGCGAGTACGGCCTGCTCGAATTCCTGATGCGCCACCCCGACCAGGCGCTGACCAAGACCACGATCCTGCACAGCGTGTGGGATGCGAACTACGACGGCCCCGACAACGTGGTGGAGGTCTACGTCGGCTACCTACGCCGCAAGATCGACGTTCCGTTCGGCGCCACCACCATCAAAACGATCCGCGGGGTCGGCTACCGGCTCGATTCGGGCGCCGCCGACAGCGGCAGCTGAACGGTCAGCCGGGACCCGCCGCCGGGGCGCCCGTCGAAGGACACCACGCCCGCGTGGGCGGTGACGATCTCCTTGACGATCGCCAGACCCAGCCCGGCGCCGCCGCCGGTGCGGGCCCGGTCCGGGTCGAGCCGGACGAAGCGGTCGAACACCCGGATCCGTTCGTGCGGAGGCACGCTCGGTCCGTCGTCGGCCACCGTCAGCACCGCCGTGCCCGCGTCGGCGCGCACGGTGACGTCGACCCGGTTCTGCGCATGCCGCGCCGCGTTGTCGAGCACGTTGCGCACGACGCGAGACAGCGCGGCGCGGTCGCCCTGCAACCGAACGGGCGCCAGGTCGGCACGCACGACCGGGTCGGCGCGGCCCGCCACCGCGTCGACCTCCGCGGCGACGAGGTCGTCGAGGTCGACGTCCTCGCGGCGCAGCACCAGCCCGCGCTCGTCGGCCCTGGCCAGCAACAGCAGGTCCTCGATGAGCGCCTGCATCCGGTGCGCCTCGGGCAGCAGCGTTTCCGTGGCGAGCGGGCCGAGCAGGTCCGGGTGGGCGGCCGCCACCTCCAGTGCCGAGACGATGGTCGCCAGCGGACTGCGCAACTCGTGGGAGGCGTCGCCGACGAACCGCTGCTGGGCGGCGTGGCCGGCCTCGATCCGCGACAGCATCTCGTTCATCGTCACCGCCAGCGCGGCGATCTCGTCGCGACTGTCCGGGACCGGCACCCGCTCGGTCAGGTCCGAGGTGGTGATGGCGTCGACCCGGCCGCGGATCGCCTCCACCGACCGCATCGACCGGCGCACCAGCAGGTAGGTGGCCGCCGCCGACACCGCGATCACGATGGGCGCCGAGACGGCGAGCGCGGTGATCACCGCTCGGACCGTCGACTCGACGACGTGGCTGCCCTCACCCACCAACACGGTGTGCCTGCCGCCGGGCCCGTCGTAGGTGCCCGCGCTGAACCGGATCGGCCCGAAGGGCGATGCGTGCTCGGGCATGCCGATCCGCACCACGTCACCGATCTCGCCGATCGGGATCAGCGGGCTGTCGGGTGCCGCCTCGGACCGCCGCACCACCGCACCGTCGGTGGTGAGGATCTGCACCGCGAGGATCCGTTCGTCGGTCGCGAGCAGCCCGGGATCGAGTCGGTCCACGCCGCCGGTGCGCAACGCCGAGCCGATCTCGGCCAGCCGCTCGGCAGCGGCGCTGTCCACGTCGGCCAGCAGGGTCCGGTGCAGCACCGCGGCCAGTCCGGCGCCCGACAGCGTCAGCGCCACGAAGACCACCGCGGCGGCGACGAACGCCGAGCGCGCCGAGATGCCCCACCGGGTCCGCGGCAGGACGCGGTCCGACGGGGCAGGAGTGTCCACCGGTCCATCATTACCGCTCCCGCGCCGCCGTGATCGCGCACAATGGTGCGCTGTGTCCGACGACCGGCAGGTGCACGAGTGGTTCCTGCAGCGTGGGCTGCCGTTGGTGCTCACCCGGCGGGTGCGTTCGCGCAGGCTGATCGACCGGTCCGCCCCGATGGTCGCCGCGCTCGGCGTCGTCACCGCGCTGACGCTGTCCGCGGCCGAACTCACCGGCGACGACCCGGATTCTGGCTATGCGTTGCGGCTCGGCGTCATCGCCGCTGCGCTCATCGTGGCGCCGTTCGTGATGAACATGCTGCGACGCACCGTGACCCGGCTCGGCCTGGCGGGGCGGCGGTCGGCGGCACTGCTGGTGATGGCGACGTTCGTCGCCGTGATGCCGGTCGCCGTCAACGGCTGGTCGGCGGAGGCGCTGACCGAGGCGCCGGTGTTCCTGCTGCTGTCGCTGCTCGCGATCTGGCTGACCTATGTCGGCTTCGGCTCGATCGCGCTGTGGGCGTTCCGCTTCGCGTGGCTGCAACTGGGCGCGCTCGGCACCTTGATGAGCCGGGCACTGCCCTTCCTGATGCTGACGGTGGTGGTGTACTTCACCGGCGAACTGTGGCAGCTCTCGGCACGGGTGACGCGGCAGCGGCTGTGGCAGACGATCGCCTTCCTCGCACTGGTGGCGATCCTGTTCATGGTCACCACGATTCGCGACGAAGTGCGGGCCCTCCGGGAGGAACGGGCCGAGGATCAGAATCCGGCAGAGCTGCTGGCGGGCACCCCACTGGCCGTCGCGCCGGGGCACCAGCCGCCACGCACCCCGCTGTCGGGCGGTGAGCGGGTCAACGTCGTCGCGGTCATGCTGGTGGCGCAGGCGATCCAGGTCGTGTTGTTCACCGCAGGACTGTTCGCGTTCTTCCTGGCCCTGGGGGTGATCGCCGTCCCGGACGAGGTGACCGTGCTGTGGTCCGCGGAGGAGGTCTGCGCAGAAGGTCAACCGCCCTGCGCCGGAACGTGGTTCGGCATCGCCCTGCCGGTGCCGCAGACCGTGGTGCACATGTCGCTGTTCGTGTCCGTGCTGTCCGGGCTGTACTTCACCGTCAGCACCAGTGTCGACCCGCTCTACCGGGAGCGGTTCTTCGATCCCCTGATCGCCGACGTCGCTGTCAGCCTCGCCGGTCGCGACGCCTACCTCGAGACCGAGTCCGCGCGCGCGCCGTGACCCGTTGCCCACATCGATCTGGGCAACCGTCGATCGGCTGCGCCGCCGCAGCGGCTGCGTTCGCCCTCGCCCTGGCCGTCGCGTCGCCCGCGCACGCCGACGAGGGCAGTTACCTCGGCGATCTGGCCAACAACGACTTCACGGGTCCGACGGACGCCGCGCTGGAGATGGGCTACCAGATCTGCAGCGACGTGCAGCACGGCGTCCCGCAGGAGACGACCGTGCAGGCGATCTACGAGAACACCGCCGAGAGCATCGCCGTCGAGGATGCGAACTACATCTACGAGGCCGCCGTCATCCACCTCTGCTGATTCCCGCCGCACGCGAAAGGCCCCCGCAGTGCACTGCGGGGGTCTTCCGGCTGTGTTCGTCGGCTACAGGTACTGGCCGAGGTTGGACTCGGTGTCGATGGCCCTGCTGGCGCTCGACGACTTGCCGGTGACCAGGGTGCGGATGTAGACGATCCGCTCGCCCTTCTTGCCCGAGATACGGGCCCAGTCATCGGGATTCGTCGTGTTCGGCAGATCCTCGTTCTCGGCGAACTCGTCGACGATCGAGTCGAGCAGGTGCTGGATGCGCAGACCCTTCTGGCCCGTCTCCAGCACCGACTTGATCGCGTTCTTCTTCGCCCGGTCGACGACGTTCTGGATCATGGCGCCGGAGTTGAAGTCCTTGAAGTACATGACTTCCTTGTCACCGTTGGCGTAGGTGACCTCCAGGAATCGGTTGTCGTCGATCTCGGCGTACATCCGGTCGACGACCTTCTCGATCATGGCCTTGATCGTCAACGACCGGTCCCCGCTGAACTCGGCGAGATCGTCGTCGTTGATCGGCAACTGCTCGGTGAGGTACTTGCTGAAGATGTCCTGCGCCGATTCGGCGTCCGGCCGCTCGATCTTGATCTTGACGTCCAGGCGGCCGGGCCGCAGGATCGCCGGGTCGATCATGTCCTCGCGGTTGGAGGCGCCGATCACGATGACGTTCTCCAGCCCCTCGACGCCGTCGATCTCCGACAGCAGCTGCGGCACCACGGTGGTCTCCACGTCGGAGCTGACACCGGTACCGCGGGTGCGGAAGATGGAGTCCATCTCGTCGAAGAACACGATCACCGGGGTGCCCTCGGACGCCTTCTCGCGCGCCCGCTGGAAGATCAGCCGGATGTGGCGTTCGGTCTCGCCGACGAACTTGTTCAGCAGCTCCGGGCCCTTGATGTTGAGGAAGTAGGACTTCGCCTCGCGCGCGTCGTCGCCGCGCACCTCGGCCATCTTCTTGGCCAGCGAATTGGCCACCGCCTTCGCGATCAACGTCTTGCCGCAGCCGGGCGGACCGTAGAGCAGCACGCCCTTGGGCGGGCGCAGCGAGTATTCGCGGTAGAGCTCCTTGTGCAGGAACGGCAGCTCCACCGCGTCGCGGATCTGCTCGATCTGACGGCCGAGGCCGCCGATGTCGTTGTAGCTGACGTCGGGCACCTCTTCGAGCACGAGGTCCTCGACCTCGGCCTTGGGGATGCGCTCGAAGGCGTAGCCGGCCTTGGTGTCGACCAGCAGCGAGTCGCCGGGCCGCAACTTGCGCGGCCGGTTGTCGTCGTCGTTGTCGGTGTCGGCGTCGGGATCCTCGGGCAGGTGCTCGGCGGCCACCAGCGGCTCGGCCAGCCACACGATGCGCTCCTCGTCGGCGTGCCCGACGACCAGCGCCCGGTGCCCGTCGGAGAGGATCTCGCGCAGCGTGCTGATCTCACCGACCGACTCGTACGTGCCCGCCTCGACGACGGTGAGCGCCTCGTTCAGGCGGACCGTCTGCCCCTGCTTGAGTCCTTCGGTCTCGATGTTCGGTGAGCACGTCAGTCGCATCTTGCGGCCGGAGGTGAACACGTCGACCGTGTCGTCCTCGTGGGTCCCCAGCAGCACGCCGTATCCGCTCGGCGGCTGCCCCAGCCGGTCGACCTCCTCGCGAAGCGCCAGCAACTGCTGGCGGGCCTCTTTGAGAGTTTCCATCAGCTTGGCGTTGCGCGCTGCGAGCGAGTCGATCCGCGCTTCCAGCTGATGGACGTCACGCGCGGTGCGCAGCCCGCTCTGAGGGCCGACGGCGTTCTCCAGCTGCTCGCGCAGCATGGCGGCCTCTCGGCGCAGCTGTTCCAATTCGGCAGCATCATCGCTGGACATCGGGGTCCCGAAACCGTCCGAGAAGGCTTCCGAACGATCTGACTCACTCATACCGAACTCCCTCCCGCACCGAATATTGGTGCAGTAACAACTTCAACGCTACCGGCGATTCAGCCTTTGTGTGCGGTGTAGCAATGGGACACACCAGCATCACTGTTAACGTAAGAAAGCGTTGGACCCTTCGAAAGGACAGTTGTGATCCTGAAAACCCTCGTAACCGGCATGGCAGCGGCCGCCGTTGTCGGAGCCGCCGCGGTGGGTGTGACCTCGATTGCATCCCCTGCGATCTCGTCCGCTTCGCCTGTCGCCTTCGGTGCGCCGGTACCCACCGCACCCGCGCCGGAGATCACCGGCGAGCTCACCCAGACGGTCAACGCCCTCGGCTCCGGCGGCTCCTTCCGCGGCAAGTCGCCCTACATCCAGGGCCTCGGCCGGTTCACCGGCAAGGGCGCCGAGATCAAGTACAACGACGCCGTGGCGAAGGGCTACCTGCCGCTGAGCGCCACGGTCGCCAACCCGGACCTCAACGGCAACCTGGCGACCGCCAACGTCACCGCGACGCTGGCCAACGGTCAGGTCCGCTCGATGCCGCTGTCGTTCGTGCGCGGCCCGAGCCCCACCGGCTGGCAGCTGTCGAGCCAGTCGCTGTTCGCCCTCGGCGACCTGGTGGGCTGACGATCCGCCGTATCAGCACCGTCATCCTGAGCGCCGTCACCATCCTGGTGGCGGCGTTCGGGCTTGTCGGGTGCAGTGCCGACGCGCCGCGACCGGCGCAGGCCCCACCGCCGCGCAGCACCCCCGCCGGTCCGCCGCCGCCCCCCGGTGCCGCGCCGCTGCCGCCGCCGAGCGCACTGACCGACGTGCTCTACCGACTGGCCGACGTGAACGTGCCCGGCGTCGAGAAGATCACGTTCGTCGAGGAAGCCACCAACGCCGACGCCGAGGCGCTCGACCGGTTCGGCCGGGCGCTGACCGACAACGGCTACAACCCGATGACCTTCGACGCCGCGGATCTGGCCTGGTCGGAGTCCGACCCCGGCAACGTGACCGCGACCGTGATCGCCAGGACCCCGGCAGGCCGCGAGGGCGGCGACTTCACCTACCCGATGGAGTTCGCGCGCACGCCCGACGGCGGCTGGCAGCTCACCCACGAGACCGCCGAACTGCTCTTCGAACTCAACGCGCCCGCCACGCCGGCGCCACCGCGCTGAGGCCCGCGACATGTGGATCGGCTGGCTGGAGTTCGACCTCCTGCTGGGCGACGTGCACTCGCTCAAGCAGAAGCGGTCCGCGGTGCGGCCGCTGATCGCCGAACTCGCACGGCGCTTCGCCGTGTCGGCCGCCGAGGTCGGCGCGCAGGAACTGCACCGCAGGGCGAGCGTCGGGGTGGCGATGGTGGCGGCCGACCGGGCGCATCTGGTCGACGTGCTCGACGCCGCCGAGCGGCTGGTGGCGGCGCGCCCCGAACTGGAACTGCTGTCGGTACGGCGGGGCCTGCGCCGCAGCACCGACGAATGATCAGCTGCCGAGTTGCCGTTTGCGGCGCAGCGGGATCGGCGCGACCGCGCCGGGCGCGAGCCGGCGCGCGCTGATCAGGAACGCGGTGTGGCCGCGCATGGTGTGTTGCGGGCGGACCGCCAGGCCCACCACGTACCAGCCGCGCTGCATGCTCTCCCACGCCCGCGGTTCGGTCCAGCACTGCTGCTCGCGCAGCGCCTCCACGGCCCGCGAGAGTTGCGTGACGGTGGCGACGTAGATCATCAGCACCCCGCCCGGGACCAGGCTGCGCGACACCGTGTCGAGCACCTCCCACGGCGAGAGCATGTCCAGCACCACCCGGTCCACCTCCGGGCCGGAGTAGTCGTTCACGTCGGCGATGACCAGGTCCCAGTTGGGCGGGCGCTCACCGAAGAAGGTGACCACGTTGCGCTCGGCGTGTACGGCGTGGTCGTCGCGCACGTCGTAGGACGCCACGTGGCCGCCGGGGCCGACCGCGCGCAGCAGCGAGCACGTCAACGCACCCGAACCCGCGCCCGCCTCGAGCACCCGTGCGCCCGGGAAGATGTCGCCCTCGTGCACGATCTGTGCGGCGTCCTTGGGGTAGATCACCTGCGCGCCGCGCGGCATCGACATCACGTAGTCGACCAGGAGGGGGCGCAGCACCAGGAACTGGTCGCCGCTCGTCGACTTCACCACGCTGCCCTCGGGCAAGCCCACCACCGAATCGAGCGCGATGATCCCGCGGTGGGTGTGGAACTCGCGGCCGGGCTCGAGCAGCATCGTGTAGTGCCTGCCCTTGGCATCGGTGAGTTGCACGCGGTCACCGACGGCGAAGGGACCGGTGCGGCGCATAGCCGTCAAGCCTGCCAGGGGACGCGCCGCCGCGGGTGCGCGGGGTTGTCGGGGGCCCGTCCTAGGCTGCTGTGCGTGAGCAGCGAACGGGGTGGTGTGCGGCGGCCCGCGCTGTCGCCGTCGCGGGCCAGCGATTTCAAGCAGTGCCCGCTGCTGTACCGCTTCCGGGCCATCGACCGCCTCCCCGAGCCCACCTCTCCCGCGCAGCTGCGCGGTTCCGTCGCGCACGCCGCGCTCGAGCAGCTGTACTCCCTTCCCGCCGAGCAGCGCGGTCACGACACCGCGCAGGAATTGGTCGGCCCCGCGTGGGACCGGGTGGTGGCCGAGCACCCCGGCCTCGTCGCCGACGTCGACCCCGCGTTGCGCACCGCGCTGATCGACGAGGTGCGCAAGCTGCTGTCGGGCTACTACCGCCTCGAGGACCCCACCCGGTTCGACCCGCAGTCCTGCGAACAGCGCGTCGAGGTGGAACTCGCCGACGGCACGCTGCTGCGCGGCTTCGTCGACCGCATCGACGTCGCCGCCACCGGTGAGCTCCGGGTGGTCGACTACAAGACCGGCAAGGCGCCGCCGGAGGCACGCACACTGGCCGAGGCGAAGGCGCTGTTCCAGATGAAGTTCTACGCCGTCGCGCTGATGCGGTCCCGCGGTGTGCTGCCGGCCCGGCTGCGGCTGCTCTACCTGGCCGACGGCCAGGTGCTCGACTACTCCCCCGACGCCGACGAGCTGCTGCGTTTCGAGCGGACACTGTCGGCGATGTGGCGGGCCATCCAGGCGGCGGGCGTCTCGGGCGACTTCCCGCCCAAGCCGTCGCGACTGTGCGACTGGTGCGCCCACCACGCGCACTGCCCGGCGTTCGGCGGCACGCCGCCGCCCTACCCCGGCTGGCCCGCCGTCATCGACGACGGCGACCCCGACGCGGTGCTGCAGACGGCGGCGGAGCCCGCTGCGTGATCGACTGCCTCTACCGCCGCCTGCCCGGCGGCGGGCCTGATGCCGGGTTGTTCGAGTCCACCGACGGCACCCGCAGCAACTGGGCCGCCGACATCCAGCACGGCTCGCCGCCGCTGGCGCTGATGACCCGCGCCATCGAGGATCTGGCGGCAGGCACGCCGCTGCGGATCGGCCGGCTCACCCTCGACATCCTCGGCGCCATTCCGGTCGCGCCGGTGACGGTCCGTAGCAGGGTGTCCCGGCCGGGCACGCGGATCTCGATGATGACGGCCGAGATGACCGCCGCCGCACCCGACGGCGCCGAACGCCCGGTGGCCCGCGTCACCGCCTGGCTGCTGGCCACCAGCGACACCCACGAGGTGGCGACCGATCGCTATCCGCCGCTCGTCGAGGGCGACGCGATACCGGTGCCGCACAGCTGGGAGGGCGCGCGGGGTTACCTCGAGACCGTCAGGTGGCGCCGCCAACCCAGCGCCGACGGCGAGGCCGCGGTGGCCTGGCTCAGCCCGCTGGTGCCGCTGGTCGACGACGAGGAGACCACGGCGGTGCAGCGGCTGGCGATGGTCGTCGACTCGGCCAACGGGGCGGGCGCCGCCCTGGATCCCGAGCGGTTCATGTTCATGAACACCGACACCACCGTGCACCTGCACCGGCTGCCGACCGGTTCGGATTTCGCACTGCGGGCGCGCGGCTCAATCGGGCCGGACGGTGTCGGGGTCACCACTGCCGAGATCTTCGACCGGCAGGGGTTCGTCGGCACCAGCGCGCAGACCCTGTTGGTGCAACGCCGGTGAGCGAAGATCCGCGCTGGCAGTTCGACCTGGTGTGGGCGCTGGCCGAGCTGCACCTCGACGCGCTGGTCGATGACGACTTCCTCTGGGAGCCGGGCGAATCGGTGTGGACGGTGCGCCCGGACGACGACGGCAGGTGGCGCCCCGACTGGGCGGACACCGAGCCCGAACCCATCCCGGTACCCACCATCGGCTGGCTCACCTGGCACATCGACTGGTGGTGGTCGGTGACGCTCGCCCACGCGCGCGGCGACGCGGTACCCGAGCGCACCGACGTGACGTGGCCCGGTTCCGGTTCCCCGGCGGTGACGCGGCTGCACGAGCTGGCGGCGGGCTGGCGGGCGCTCCTCGAGGGTCTCGGCCCCGACGACCTGCGCCGGCCGTCCGACTTTCCCTGGGGCGCCGACGCCGGCCGCTCCATGATCCACACCGTGCTGTGGGTGAACGTCGAACTGACCAAGAACATCTCGGAGATCGGTCAGCTTCGGCTGCTGCGCCCTATGCGCCGAACGTGAAGCTATTGCTGAAAAATCGGCCGAACATCGCCATCTTGCTCACGTTCGGCGTGGGCGTCTTTATATGTACTTGCTTCTATATAGACGTCATGCAATATTAGACGCATGGACGTATTCGAGGCGGTGGCGGAGCCCAGCCGCCGGGCACTGCTCGACGTGTTGACCGACGGCGAACGCACGGCAGGCGATCTGGTCGCCACGTTGCCCGGACTGACGCAGCCGACCGTGTCGCGGCACCTGCGGGTGCTGCGCGAGGTCGGCCTGGTGGAGGTGCGCCCCGACGCCCAGCGCCGCATCTACGCGCTGCGCGCCGACGGCCTGGTGGCCATCGACCAGTGGATCGAGCGCTACCGCCACTTCTGGGTCGGTCATCTCGACGCGTTGGAGCAGCACCTGCGGACCACCCACGGGAGCTCGGAATGACCGGCCGCGACGGCACCCTCACGATCGACGGCGACCGCGCGGTGCTGCACTTCGAGCGCCGGCTGCCCTACCCCGTCGAGGCCGTGTGGTCGGCCATCACCGACCCCGCCGAGCGGAAGCAGTGGTTCGGGCCGACCACCATCGACCCGCGCGAAGGCGGCACCATCGAGATGGTCGCGACCGGTCCGCCGCTACCCGACGACCTCAAACGCATGACCGGCCGGATCCTGGTGTGGGATCCACCGCACGTGCTGGAACACGAGTGGAGGCAGCAGATCGTCGAGGACGGCGTGGTGCGCTACGAACTGACTTCCGACGGCCCCGACGCGACCGTGTTGCGGTTCACCCATCGCGGGCTCGGCGTGCGCAATGCCACCGGCTTCCGCGGCGGCACCGAGGCCTTCCTGGATCGGCTGGAGGCCCACCTCGGCGGCACCGAGCTACCCGACTGGACGAACCGGATGCGGAGACATCATGCCTGACAACCACTTCGACGTCGGCGCGCCACGGGTTGCGGTGGCCTACCACTCCGGATTCGGGCACACCGAGACGCTGGCCCACGCCGTCGCCGCGGGCGCCCGCGACGCCGGCGCCGACGTGACCCTCATCGCCGTCGGCGCAATGTCCGGTGCCGACTGGGACACCCTGGACACGGCCGACGCGATCATCTTCGGCACGCCGACCTACATGGGCAACGTGGCCGCGGCGTTCCAGGCGTTCGCGGAGAAGACCGGCAGGCGCTGCCAGGAAGGCACCTGGAGCGACAAGGTGGCCGCGGGGTTCACCAATTCCGGTGGCAAGAGCGGGGACAAGTTGCAGACGTTGACCTCGCTGGCGGTGTTCGCCGCCCAGCACCACATGCACTGGGTGAACCTCGGATTGGTGGCCGGCTGGAACAGCTCGACCGCCGGTCCCGACGACCTCAACCGGCTCGCGTTCTTCCTCGGAGCGGGCGCGCAGACCGACGTCGACGCCGGCCCGGACCGGGTGCACGGGTCCGACGCCCGGACCTGTACCCACCTCGGGCAGCGGGTGACGCTTGTGGCGCGTCAGCTCGAGGCGGGCAGGCACGCTATGACAGCGGCTTCAGATCCTGCAGCAGCGTCGGCACCAGTTCACTGACGGTCGGGTGGATGTGCATGGTGCGGGATATCGCCGTGTAGGGCAGCTTGGCGGTCATCACGTCGAGGATCGAGTGGATCACCTCGTCGCCGCCGACACCGAAGATCGCCGCGCCGAGGATCTCTTCGGTCTCGGCATCGACGACGACCTTCATGAAGCCCTGCGTCTCGCCCTTTTCGACGGCACGGCCGACGCGCGTCATCGGGCGTTTGCCCACCAACGCTTTCCGGCCCGACGCCCGCACCTGGTCGACCGACATCCCGGCACGGCCCAGCGGCGGGTCGATGTACAGCGCATAGGTGGTGATGCGGTCGCTGACCCGCCGGGGGTCGTCGTCGAGCAGATTGGCCGCCACGATCTCGAAGTCGTTGTACGACGTGTGGGTGAAGGCGCCCTTGCCGTTGCAGTCCCCCATCGCCCAGATGTGCTCGGCCGTGGTGCGCAACTGGTCGTCGACCACGACGTAGCCCCGCTCGTCGGTCTGCACGCCTGCGGCGTCGAGGCCGAGGTCGTCGGTGTTCGGCACCCGCCCGACGGCGACCAGGAGATGGGTGCCGGACACGGCGTCGGCGCCGTCGTGCGGTATCACCTCGAACCCGTTGTCCTGCTTGGTGAACCGCATGTCCCCGGCGCCCACGATGATGGCGATGCCCTCGGCCTCGAGGACCTCGCGGACGGTGGCCGAGACGTCCTCGTCCTCCCGCGATGTCAGCCGGGGGCCCTTCTCGATCACGGTGACCTCGGCGCCGAACCTGCGGTACATCTGCGCGAATTCGAGCGCGATGTAGCTGCCCCCGATGATCACCAGATGCTCGGGCACGGTGTCGAGTTCGAGGATGCCGACATTGGTGAGGTAGTCGATGTCCGCCAGGCCCGGCAGGTCGGGGGCCACCGCGCGGCCGCCGACGTTGAGGAAGACGCGGTCGGCGGTGAGGATCCGACCGTCGACGTCCACGGTGTGCGGATCGGTGAAGCGGGCGTGGCCGCGGATGAAGGTGCAACCTGCCATACCCTGCAGCCACGACTCGACGCCATGGCGGTCGTCGAGCATGATCTTGTCCTTGCGGGCCTTGACCTTGGCCATGTCGACGGCGACATCGCCGGTACCGATGCCGTAGTCGGCGCCGCGCCGGGCCAGATGGGCGGCATGCGCGCTCGCCACGAGGGTCTTGGTGGGGATGCATCCGTAGTTGACGCAGGTTCCGCCGACCAGCTTGCGCTCGATCACCGCGACGGTCTGGCCCGCCTCGGTCAACCGGCCGGCCAGCGGCGGCCCGGCCTGCCCGGCGCCGATCACGATCGCGTCGAAATGCTCTGTCACAGGACTCATTCCGGGTGTCAGCTCAGATCAGGCTGACGAGGAACACGACCAGGAAGCCGCCGCCGACAGCGATGACGTCCTCGATGATCGCACCGGGCCGGTCTTTGCCGCCGTTGGCCGCCGCGAGCCGCGACCGCAGCTCAGCGCCGCCCAGGGTGCCGAGCACCGCGCCGATGATTCCCGCGCCGATGGAGCTGAAGGTGTGGAAGAACGCGCTGCCGATCACCGCACCGGCAAAGGCGCCCATCAGGATGCGGGTGAGGAACTGCGGCGGGGTCTTGCGGCTCGGCGTCTTCGGCAGCTGGTCGGTGATCAGCTCGACGACGAGGAGCACGGTCAGCACCGCGACGGTGATCGGATGTGCCACCCACTCCGACCATTTGCCGTCGACGTCGATCCAGCCCAGCAACGCACCCCAGGCCACCACCGCGGGTGCCGTCAGCGCGCGCAGCCCCGCTATCACCCCGATCAGCAACGCGAGGACCAATACCAGGACATGCGTCATGCGTACCTCCGAGGCGGGGCGAAATGTCCTCCGGACGCTAACACGCAGACCGCGACGGGGCCCGGCGATCTAGAAGCGGCAGAACCTGATGTCCGAGGCCAGGATCGCCTTGGCCCCGATGGCGGCGATCTGGTCCATGATGGCGTTGACGTCGCGGCGCGGCACCAGCGCCCGCACCGCCACCCAGTCGGGGTCCGCCAGCGGTGCGATGGTGGGTGATTCGAGGCCGGGCGTGACGGCGGTCGCGCGGTCGAGCACCGTACGCGGGCAGTCGTAGTCCAGCATCAGGTACTGCTGGCCGAACACCACGCCCTGCACGCGGGCGGCCAGCTGGTCGCGCGCCGCCGACCTGTCGTCGACCGGACCGTCCTGCTCGATCAGCACCGCCTCCGAATCGCACAGCGACTCACCAAAAGCCGTGAGATTGTGCTGTCGCAGCGTGCGGCCCGAGCCGACCACGTCGGCGATCGCATCGGCCACCCCCAGCTGTACCGAGATCTCCACCGCGCCGTCGAGCCGGATCACCGCGGCGTCTATCCCCCGCGCCGCCAGGTCTTTCCGCACGAGGTTCGGGTAGGCGGTGGCGATCCGCTTGCCGGCCAGGTCCGCCGCGGTCCAGTCCCGGCCCGCCGGTGCGGCGTAGCGGAACGTCGACGAACCGAAGCCGAGCGCCAGCCGCTCGCGGACCGGCGCGTCCGACTCGGCGGCCAGGTCCCGTCCGGTGATGCCGAGGTCCAGCTGACCCGAGCCGACGTAGATCGCGATGTCCTTCGGGCGCAGGAAGAAGAATTCGACGTTGTTCACCGGGTCGATGACCGTGAGGTCCTTGGGGTCGGTGCGCTTGCGGTAGCCGGCCTCGGCCAGGATCTCCGCGGCGGACTCGCTCAGCGCGCCCTTGTTGGGAACCGCGACCCGCAGCATCGATGAGCCGCTTGCGCGAAGAGAATCTGTCACCGCGCTCACAGCTTCCGGTAGACGTCGTCGAGGGACAGCCCGCGGGCCAGCATCAGCACCTGGGTCCAGTAGAGGAGCTGACTGACCTCGTCGGCGAGCGCCTCGTCACTCTCGTGTTCGGCGGCCAGCCAGACCTCGCCGGCCTCCTCGAGGATCTTCTTGCCGAGGCCGTGCACGCCGCCGTCCAGCGCGGCGACGGTGCCGCTGCCGGCGGGCCGGCTGCGCGCTTTCTCGCTCAGCTCGGCGAACAGGGCGTCGAAGGTCTTCACGGGCAGCAATTGTCCCATGCGGGCTCAGACGGGCCGCCGCCGACCGCTCTCAGGTGGTGGCTTTGGGCAACTCGTCGCTCTTGAGGATCGAGCCGTGCATGTCCTCCAGCGACACGCCCTTGGTCTCCATCACCCACCGCCACACGAAGAGTCCGGACAGGATCGCGCACAGCCCGTAGAACCCGTAGGCCAGACCGAGGTGTTCGCGCAGGCCGGGGAACGAGACTGTGATCAGCCAGTTGGCCGCCCACTGGCCGGCGGCGGCCAGGCCCAGCGCGGCGGCGCGGATGCGGTTGGGGAACATCTCGCCGAGCAGCACCCAGACCACCGGTCCCCACGACATGCCGAACGCGACGACGAACAGGTTGGCGGCGATCAGCGCGATCACGCCCGACGCGCCGGGCAGGCTCGGGGTGCCGTCGGGCCCGACGGTGGCGTTGGCGAAGATGACCGACATCGTGATGAGGGTGACCGCCATGCCGGAGGATCCGATGAGCAGCAACGGTTTCCGGCCGATCTTGTCGATCAGCGCGATCGCGATCAGGGTGGTCAGCACGTTGATCACCGACGTGATCACAGTGTAGATCGCCGACTCGTCGGCGCTGAAGCCCACGGCCTGCCACAGCACGTTCGAGTAGTAGAAGATCACGTTGATACCGACGAACTGCTGGAAGATCGACAGCCCGAGACCTACCCAGACAATGCCGTAGATGCCACCGGTGGGCTTGCGCAGGTCGCGCCACGACGGCTTGTCCTCGCGCTCCAGGGTCTCCCTGATGCGCGTGATGGTGATCTCCAGGTTCTTCTGCCCGAGCAGCATGTTGAGCACCCGGCGGGCTTCTGGGATCTTGTGACTGGCAACGAGATACCGCGGCGATTCGGGGATGGTGAACGCCAGCGAGCCGTACAGCACAGCGGGCACCGCCATGGCCAGGAACATCCAGCGCCAGGCATCGAGACCCAGCCAGAGCGTCTCGTTCGGTCCGCCCGCGGTCCACTGCAGGAGCCAGTTGATGACGAACGACAGGAAGATGCCGGAGACGATCGCCAGCTGCTGCAGCGAACCCAGCCGGCCACGGATGCCCGGGGGCGAGGTCTCGGCGATGTAGGCGGGCGCGATGACCGACGCGACGCCGACACCGATGCCGCCGACCACCCGGAAGACCACCACCCACAGCACGTCGGGCGCGAGGCCGGTGCCGAACGCGCTGATCAGGAAGAGCACCGCGGCGATCTTCATGACCGCGATGCGGCCGATCTTGTCGGCGATGCGTCCCGCCGTCATGGCGCCCACCGCCGCTCCCAGCAGCGCCGAGGCGACGGCGATTCCCAGCTCGGTGTTGCCGATGCCGAAGTCCTCCTGGATGGAGTCCACCGCACCGTTGATCACCGCGCTGTCGTAGCCGAACAGCAGGCCGCCGAGCGCGGCCACCGATGCGATGCGCACCGCGGTCTTGCCCGACGAGAAGTCCTCGTCCGAGACCGGTAGGTCGTCGCCTACCGGAGCTCCACCCTGACCTGCCATGGGATTTCCTTTCCGCAGCGCTGCGTGGAATCACTCGTTCCCCACGATTGCACAATTCACACCTGCGCACGGGCTGTTCGAGGCCGGTAACCCTCAGGCGCTGCGTTCGGAGAGCTCGGCGGTCAGCTCGGCGTGGATGGCACGAAGGTCGTCGACACCCAGGCCGCGCAGCGACCGTGCGTGGCGCCGCCCCGGGCCTGCGGGCACAGCGATGTCGTTGGGCACCACCAGCACCGGGCAGCCCGCGGTCTCGGCGGCCGCCGTGCCGGTGACCGAGTCCTCCACGGCAAGACACCCGCCCGGCGGCAGTCCCAGCAACTCCGCCGCGCGCAGGTACGGATCCGGCGCGGGTTTGCCGTGCGCCACCTCGTCGCCGCATACCGTGGCCGAGAAGTACTGTCGGCCAATGCTTGTGAGCGCCTTGTCGGTGAGCGGTCGCAGTGTGTTGGTGACCAGGACCATCGGCACCGCCTCGGCGGCCAGCGCATCGAGCAGTTCCTCGGCGCCCTCGCACCAGGGCAACCCCTGCTCGAACAACTCGCCGGTGCGGTCGTGCAGCCAACGGCTCGTCTCGGCCATCGCCTGTGGGTCGGGCTCGAGGCCGAGGTCGGCGAAGACGGTGCGCATGGTGTTCTCCGCCGAACTGCCCACCAGTGCCTGGCGCACCTCGGTGCGCAGTTCACCGCCGAAGCGGGCGTAGAGCGCCTCCAGCGAGATGTCCCACAGCTTCTCGGAATCGACCAGGGTGCCGTCCATGTCGAGCAGCACGGCCTGCACGCTCAGTCCTCCGGGTTGTAGCCGAGATTGGGGGCCAGCCAGCGCTCGGCCGCCTTGAGGGTCCAGCCCTTGCGCCTCGCGTAGTCGGCGACCTGGTCCTGGGCGATCCGGCCCACCACGAAGTACTGCGACTGCGGATGCGAGAAGTACCAGCCGCTGACGGCGGCTCCCGGCCACATCGCCATCGACTCGGTCAGCTCGATACCGGTGCGCTCCTTGACGTCCATCAACTCCCAGAGCGTCGCCTTCTCGGTGTGTTCCGGGCAGGCCGGGTAGCCGGGTGCGGGCCGGATCCCCCGGTACTTCTCACCGATCAGTGCGTCGTTGTCGAGTTGCTCGTCGGGCTGGTATGCCCAGAACTCCTTGCGGACCCGTTGGTGCATCCGTTCGGCGAACGCCTCTGCCAGCCGGTCGGCCAGCGACTCCAGCAGGATGGCGTTGTAGTCGTCGTTGGCCGCCTTGAACTCGGCGATCCTGTCGTGGATGCCGAGCCCCGTGGTGACGGCGAAGGCGCCGACGTAGTCGCTCAGGCCGGTGTCCTTCGGCGCGACGAAATCGCCCAGGGACCGGTTCGGGACGCCGTCGCGGTGCTCGCCCTGCTGGCGCAGGTTGCGCAACGTGGTCAGCACCTCGGTACGGCTCTCGTCGGTGTAGACCTCGATGTCGTCACCGACCGCGTTCGCCGGGAAGAAGCCGATCACGCCGTTGGCGGTCAGCCACTTCTCCTTGATCAGGGTGTCGAGCATCTCCTGCGCGTCGTCGTAGAGCTTGCGGGCCGTCTCGCCCGACACCGGGTTGTTGAGGATGTCCGGGAAGCGGCCCTTCATCTCCCAGGCGTTGAAGAACGGCTGCCAGTCGATGTATTCGCGCAGCTCGGCGAAGTCGTAGTCGCCGAATTCCCGCACCCCCAGGCCCTGCGCGGGCACCGGCGGCGTGTAGTCGTCCCATTCGATCGGCGTCCGGTTCGCCCGCGCCTTCTCCAGCGTGAGCATCGGCCGCTCGCTCTTCTGGGCGTGCCGTTCGCGCAGCGAGGCGTAATCCTTCTCGGTGGCCTCCAGCAGGGCGGGCCGCTGCTTGTCGTCGAGCAGCGCCGCGGCTACCGGCACCGAACGGGAAGCGTCCTTCACCCAGACCACCGGACCGCTGCGACGCGGCGCCACCTTCACGGCCGTGTGGGCACGTGAGGTCGTGGCACCGCCGATCAACAGCGGGATCTCCAGGCCCTGGCGCTCCATCTCGACCGCGAAGTTGACCATCTCGTCCAGGGATGGGGTGATCAGGCCGGACAGTCCGATGATGTCCGCGTCGTGCTCCTTGGCGGCATCCAGGATCTTCTGGGCAGGCACCATCACACCGAGGTCGATCACCTCGTAGTTGTTGCACTGCAAGACAACCCCGACGATGTTCTTGCCGATGTCGTGGACGTCGCCCTTGACCGTCGCCATGATGATCGTGCCGTTGGTGTCCTTGCTTGCTGCAGTGCCGTTCTGCTCTTTCTCCGCCTCGATGTAGGGCAGCAGGTACGCGACGGCCTTCTTCATCACCCGGGCCGACTTCACCACCTGGGGCAGGAACATCTTGCCCGCGCCGAACAGGTCGCCGACGACGTTCATGCCGTCCATCAGCGGTCCCTCGATCACCTCGATGGGCCGGCCCCCGGCAGCCTCGATCTCCGCCCGCAGTTCCTCGGTGTCGGCGTCGACGTTCGCGTCGATGCCTTTGACCAGCGCGTGCGTGATCCGCTCCCGAATCGGCAGGCTGCGCCACTCGGCGGCGACCGGATCGTCGGCCTTCTCCGAGCTGTTGAACCGTTCGGCGATCTCCAGGAGCCGTTCGGCCGCGTCCTCGCGACGGTTCAGCACGACGTCCTCGATCCGGTCCCGCAGTTCGGGATCGATCGAGTCGTACGGCACCAGCGAACCGGCGTTGACGATGCCCATGTCCAGGCCGGCCTTGATGGCGTGGAACAGGAACACCGCGTGGATCGCCTCGCGGACAGGATTGTTGCCGCGGAACGAGAACGACACGTTGGAGATACCACCGGAGATGTGCACCCCTGGCAGGTTCTCCTTGATCCAGGCGCAGGCCTCGATGAAGTCGATCCCGTACGTCGCGTGCTCCTCGATGCCCGTCGCCAGCGCGAAGCAGTTCGGGTCGAAGATGATGTCCTCGGGCGGGAAGCCGACCTCCTCGGTCAGGATCCGGTAGGCACGCCCGCAGATCTCCTTGCGGCGCTCCAGGTTGTCGGCCTGGCCCTGCTCGTCGAAGGCCATCACGACGACGGCGGCGCCGTACTTGCGGCACAGCCGGGCCTCGCGGATGAACTTCTCCTCGCCCTCCTTCATGGAGATCGAGTTGACGATCGGCTTGCCCTGCACGTTCTTCAGGCCGGCCTCGATGACCTCCCACTTGGAGGAGTCGATCATCACCGGGACGCGGCTGATGTCCGGCTCGGCCGCGATCAGCTTGGTGAACCGGTCCATCGCGGCGACGCCGTCGATCATGCCCTCGTCCATGTTGATGTCGATGACCTGTGCACCGACCTCGACCTGCTGCAGGGCGACCGACAGGGCGGAGTCGTAGTCCTCGGCCTTGATCAGGTTGCGGAACCGCGCGGAGCCGGTGATGTTCGTCCGCTCACCGATGTTGACGAACAGCGACTCGTCGTTGATGTTGAGCGGCTCCAGGCCCGCGAGCCGGGTGGCCACCGGGATCCCCGGTAGCTCGCGCGGCGGCTTGCCCTCGACCACCTTGGCGATCTCGGCGATGTGCGGCGGCGCCGTTCCGCAGCATCCGCCGACCAGGTTGACCAGGCCGGCCTCGGCGAACTCGGCGATGTAACCGGCCTGATGCTCCGGGTCCTCGTCGTACTCGCCGAAGGCGTTGGGCAGGCCCGCATTCGGGTAGCAGGAGACGAACGTGTCGGCGATTCGCGCCATCTCGGCGATGTAGGGCCTCATCTCCGGCGCGCCCAGCGCGCAGTTGAGGCCGACCGCGAGCGGCTTCGCGTGCCTGACGGCGTTCCAGAACGCCTCGGTGACCTGTCCGGACAGCGTCCGGCCGGAGGCGTCGGTGATGGTGCCCGAGATGATCAACGGCCAGCGCCGTCCGCGCTGCTCGAACAGCGTCTCGACGGCGAACACCGCTGCCTTGGCGTTCAGCGAGTCGAAGATCGTCTCGATGATGAGCAGGTCGGCGCCACCGTCGACCAGGCCGTTGGCGGCTTCGAGGTAGGCGGCGACCAGCTGGTCGTAGGAGACGTTGCGCGCGCCGGGGTCGTTGACGTCCGGCGAGATCGACGCGGTTCGCGTCGTCGGCCCCAGGGCGCCCGCGACGTAGCGGGGCTTGTCCGGGGTGCTGTACTCGTCGGCGGCGGTGCGCGCCAGTGCGGCGCCGGCGTAGTTCAGCTCGTAGGCCAACTCGGCCATGTCGTAGTCCGACAGCGAGATCGCGTTCGCGTTGAACGTGTTGGTCTCGAGGATGTCGGCGCCCGCCTCGAGGTACTCGCGGTGGATCCCCTCGATGATCTGGGGCTGAGTCAGGTTGAGCAGGTCGTTGTTGCCCTGAAGGGCGGTCGGCCACTCCGTGAACCGGTCGCCGCGGTAGCCGGCCTCGTCGGGCCGGTCCCGCTGGATCGCCGTGCCCATCGCACCGTCGATCACCACGATCCGCTGCCGCAGCGCAGCCGTCAGTTCCTCGGTGCAGTCGGGGCGGATGTCGGGCGCAAAAGTCTTCGACTCGACGGTATTGGACTCGACGGCGGTCGACTCAGACGTGTTCACGCGCACTCCTTCCGTAGCGGAAGGCGTCCTTGACTCTGCCGAGCGTGGCGGATACCGAGGAGGATCCAGGCCCCCCGAATAACCGTTGCAACGCCTCTCGACCAGAAAAGTCTACGTCCTCACCTGATCGACGTCCGGACGCCCAGCCTGACCACGACCCAGTCGTCGTCACCAAGATCAACCGAAGTGCAGCCGAGCGTATTTCGTCTCGCCGTATCCGGGGTGGTGGAGCTTGGGATCGGCGGCCCGGAGCTGTGTGTCCATGGCGCGGTCACCGTCGGTGCGACGGGCGTGATTGGCGGCTGCGGTCACAACGACAGGGTAGTCGCACGGTGCAAATCACCCGGGCGGCCGATGACGCTCGTCACCACTGCGGAGGCCTTACGCTGGCCAGGTGACCCCATCGGAATTCAGTGCACCGAAGGGACCCGAGCTGCCCGAACTGCACGACGCCATCATCGTCGCGGCGTTCGAGGGCTGGAACGACGCCGGAGACGCAGCCAGCGACGCGCTCGAGCACCTGGACGCGATCTGGGAGGCCGACCCGATCGTCGAGATCGACGACGAGTCCTACTACGACTACCAGGTCAATCGCCCGGTGATCCGGCAGATCGACGGCGTCACCCGTGAGCTGGTGTGGCCGTCGATGCGGATCTCGCACTGCCGCCCGCCCGGCGCCGAACGCGACATCGTGCTGATGCACGGCGTCGAGCCGAACATGCGGTGGCGGACGTTCTGCGCCGAGCTGCTCGCCATCGCCGACAAGCTGAATGTGCAGACGGTGGTGATCCTGGGCGCGCTGCTGGCCGACACCCCGCACACCCGGCCGGTGCCGGTCTCCGGGGCCGCCTACTCCCCCGAATCAGCCAAGTTCTTCGGCCTCGAGGAGACCCGCTACGAGGGTCCGACCGGCATCGCCGGGGTGTTCCAGGACGCGTGCGTGCAGGCCGGGATTCCCGCCGTGACGTTCTGGGCGGCCGTCCCGCACTACGTCTCGCAGCCGCCCAACCCGAAGGCGACGGTGGCGCTGCTGCGCCGGGTCGAGGACGTCCTCGACATCGAGGTGCCGCTGGCCGACCTTCCGACGGCCGCCGAGGAGTGGGAGGAGGCCGTCACCGAGATGACGGCCGACGACGACGAGATCGCCGAGTACGTGACGGCGCTCGAGGAACGCGGCGACGCCGAGGTCGACATGCACGAGACCCTCAGCAAGATCGACGGCGACGCGCTGGCCGCGGAGTTCGAGCGCTACCTGCGCAGGCGCGGCCCCGGATACCGCAGCTGACCCCGGGCCGTCAGCTCTTGACGGCCTGCGGTGGCTTCCACGTGCCGTTCAGCGCGTCCGGTTTGGGCCAGTACAGCCGCAGCACCATCTGGAACGGACCGGCGGGCGCGGGCAGCCAGTTCGACTCCTTGTCGATGCCCGGCGACGCGTTCTGCACCAGGAACGTGTAGCCGCCGTCGGGATCGGCGACCAGGCTGGGCAGCATCGGCGAGTTGATCAGCCACCGGTTGAGCGGATTGGTGACCAGCAGGCTCTGCGGCATCTCGTACATCGTCAGCGACCAGAACGCGTTGACCGGCGGCAGCTGACCGGGCGCGAACCGCACGGTGTAGTTGTTCGCGCCGGTCAGCGGCGCGCCGGTGGAGTCATTGGCCAGAATCGGGTACAGCGCCTCGGCAGCGGTGTTGCCGTAGATGCCGAACACCGCTCCGGCCATCCGGTAGAGGTAATTGCCCTTCAGGTCGACGGCGGTGCCGAAGAACTGCGCCGACCCCACCTCGCCGGTGTCGATCTTGTCCTTCTTCAGCGCGTCGAGCTCGGCCCAGGCGTCGGCCATGCCGCCTTCGACGGCCGAGCGCATCTCCGGACTCAGCTCGTCGGCCGCGAAGTCGCCGTCGGGCCCGATACCGATGGTTGCGAACCGGTCCCGCAGGTCCTTCTCGTCGGGCAGCACGGGGGCGAACCGCAGCGCGAAGTTGAGGATTTCGAAGAACTGCGGCGAGGTGCGCTGCTGATCGGGCGTCAGCGGGGGCACGAAGTCGATCGCGGGTGCAGGCGCGGCAGGCGGTTGACGGAGGAACACCGACAGCGGCGTCACCTGGTAGCCGGCCTGGATCCGCTTGACGTTCTCCAGGTCCGACGGGTTCAACAGCTGGGTGCGGTAGATGACGTTGTTCAGTTCGGTGTCGGAGCGGATGACCTCGTCGACACCCTCGGGCTTGTCGCCCTGCCAGCCGGGGCCGGCGAGCAGGTACTTCCCGCCGCCGTTGCCGGTGGTGCGGCTGCCGGTGTAGGCGATGTTGTTGGTGTAACCGTTGATGAACTGCAGCGAGTAGTAGCGGTTCTGTTCCACCGGCGGGACCGTCAGCACCAGCGGCTCGGCACGCAGGTCGGCCCCCACGATCGAGTACGGCGTGTCGGAGTTCGGCGTCTGGACGGTCTTGTCCTCGGGAGTGAACAGCCGTGCGGTGTTGTGGATCGCGTTCCAGCCGCCCTTGTACTCGGGGTTGTCGCGGTTGACGAAGTAGGAGTACTGCACCCGGTAGTTGTCCACGACCGGGAAGCCCCAGATGTAGGCCTCCTTGGCGATCGCGCGCGCCTGTTGCGGGGTGACCTCTGCGGGCGGTGGCGGGGTCGAGGGGTCGGCTTCCTTGCCGTCCTTGACGCACCCGGCGAGCAGGATGGTCCCGATCAGGATCGCGGCAACGCGGCGGATCACTTCTTCAGGCCGTGGGTGCGGGTGCCCAGCGAGCGCTTCAGTGCGGTGACCTCGGCGTCCATCTGCGGCAGGATCCTCGGCGCCGCCTTCAGCAGCGATGCCTGCCCGATCCTGGTGGTGAGCACCGGTTTGAACCAGCGGGCGAGGCCCACCCAGCGCGGACAGTAGATGCGGTCTTTGCGGCGTTCGATGCCCTTGACGAACACCTCGCCGCACTCCTGCACCGACGTGGTCTTGCTCAACGGCCCTGGCAGCGAGTCGAGCATCGCGACGAAGCTCGGCAGATCGCTCTTGGTGTCCTGCACCAGCGGCGTGTCGATCCAGGACATGTGAGCGCAGCCCACGCCCACGCCGTGATGCGCCACTTCCAGCCGCAGTGCGTTTGCGAACTGCTCGACGCCCGCCTTCGACGCGTCGTAGGGCGCCATCCCGGGTGCGGCCGCGAACGCCGCGAGCGACGAGACCACGAGAACGTATCCCTTGCGGTCGATCAGAGACGGCAGCGTGGCCCGGACCGTGTTGAACACGCCGACGACGTTGACGTCGAGCACCCGCCGGAACGCGTCGGGATCGACCACCAGCACCGAGCCGTAGCTGGCGATGCCGGCGTTGGCGATGACGATGTCGATGCCGCCGAAGCGGGCCACCGCCTGCTCCGCCGCGCCCTGCATGCTCTCGAGGTCGCTCACGTCGGCGACGACGGTCAGCACGCGGTCCTCGCCGAGGTCGGCGGCCAGTGCGGCCAGTGGCCCCTCGTCGAGGTCGGTCAGCACCAGCGCGGCGCCCTTGGCGTGCAGCCTGCGGGCCAGTTCCTCCCCCACACCTCTCGCGCCGCCGGTGATCACCACGACCTTGCCACGTACCGAAGTCATGCGACGCAAGCTACTCCACCGGGTGGGCGGGCGTGCCGGGACCACGCGGGCGGCCGAGCAATTCCTCGGGCCGCACCCGTGTCACGCCCCCTACGGCGTCTGGTCGGGCTCCGAGCCGTTCTCCGGATCGGCGTCGTCCGCTTCGCTCTCGACGTCGGCCGCCTCATCCTCGGCCTCGGCGTCGGCCGCCTCGCGCTCGGCGGCGCGTTGCTCACGCTCGGCGGCACGAGCCTCCCGGCGTTCCTCCCGAGCCTCGCGACCTTCCTCCCGGGCCTCGCGACGCGCATTTTTGGCATCGAGTGACGTCGAGGACACAGAAGTGGACGCAGAAGACGTGGCACCAATGGACGGCGTGGAGTCGACGGACGTCGTGGCATCGACCGACGTCGTCGTCGCATCGAGCGACTCCGTGCTGTCATCGGTGCCGAGTTCGTCCGAGATCGGTCCGCTACGCAGGTTGGCGTCCCCGCCACTCACGACACTGTCGGCGGTGAATGACTGCGTCCGCGCGACCGACGTGACCGGCTGGCTGAGTGCGACCGTCGGCGGAGGCGTCACCCCCTCGTAGATGACGAGGCCGTCATGCCACACCACTTGTGTACCTGCGGATTCGGCGTCCCGGTACACGCCCTGCTTGTAGTACGCGCCTCCGCCGCCGGCAACGAGGGTGGGCCGATAGTGCTTCTCGACAACCAATTTGCCGTTCTCGTAGACCTCCGCGTAACCGACATTCGGGTCTTCGGAGAATTTGACGTGGACGACGTAGTCCACCCACTCCCCCGGCTTCACCGGCGAGATCTTGCGGCGGTAGGGCACCGCCGCGCCCGCGCCACCCAGTTCGAGATAGTTGTCCTGGGTCACCTGGAGGGTCAGCGCGGGGGCACCCCCCTGCTGGGGGAACCACTGGGACACCATGAACCAGCTGTCCGGCCCGTGCCGCGGGTTCTGGAATCCCTCGTCGAACTTCATCGAGAACGAATACCAGCGTTCGTCGCCTTCTTTGACGAAGGCGCCCGCGGAGGGGGCGTACCAGGCGCCCGGAGTGACCTCTGCGCGTTCGCCGCCACCGAACGGCGGGACGTCGCCGTCGCGGACCTCGAACCGCGCCGCCGTCTCGTGACCCAGCCCTCCGTTACGCACACATGCGCTGTAGGTGCAGTAGTTCGCCGGGGCGGGCGCGTTGATTCCCTTGGCCTGCAACATGGCCCATTGCGTGAAGTTCCCCGTGTTGTAGTCGCCGGTGAAGAGACGCTTCGCCGTGGGCGGCACGATCGGCGGCTGGGTCAGAGCGGCCGCCAGCTTCTGCATGTACGCCGACAGCTGTTGGAGGTAGGTGGCGGTAGCGCTTTGGGTGGTGGCGGTACTGCTGGTGGTGGCCGCCGCGCGGGTGGTGGTCGAGGTAGCGCTGGTGGTGGCCGCCGTCCGGGTGGTGACAGTCGGAGTGATGCCATCGGCGATCACCAGGGCAGGCTGCGCTGTCCGCGCGTCGGCCGCGGGGTCCGGCACCCGGACCCGCACCGACGTGACACCCAACTGCTGCAGCCCCAGCAGCGTCGTGACGATGCTCGGCGGCGAGCTGGGCTGCGCTGCGCTGCGGACCGCCTCGTGCGTCGTGGACCGGGCGGCGTCGGGTTTCGGGACGACGACGGCGGTGGTCGCTGCGATCACGGTGATCGACGCGGCCGCGATCGCCGATGTGACCACACAGCTTCGGATATCTCGACGATTCATCGTCCACTTCCGATCACTCAGCGAGGGGATTGGCAAACCCACCGACCTCAATAACCTACCGCTGGTGTATGTCTGGCAAACAATCTTCGGGGCCGTCATTAAAAATTTGCTTGAAGCAGCAACAATGCCATTGTGCGCTGGCAAAGTACTCCCCGACTGCTTCCGTTGCCGTCGAGTGGCGAAACCGCTTTGCGGGGTACGACGAGCAATGCGCTCGGCGGTGTCCGGACACGCTCATTGGCGACCCGCGGGCTACGTCAGAGCGGCACACCGAGCAGGGCGTCGACGGCGTCGCGCACCAGCCGGGGCGCTTCGCTGTCGTGCCCGCCGTACTCCAGCGCGTCGGTACACCAGCCGTCGAGTGCGGCAAGGGCTTTCGGCGTGTCCAGATCGTCGGCGAGATACTGCCTGACGCGGGCCAGCACGTCCCCGGCGGCGGGGCCGGCGGGCAGCGCGGTCGCAGTGCGCCAGCGCTGCAGCCGGGTGTGCGCCTCGTCGAGCACGGCGGCGCTCCACGAGCGGTCGGCGCGGTAGTGCCCGGCGAGCAGGCCGAGCCGGATCGCCGCCGGATCGACGCCATCGGCGCGCAGTCGCGACACCAGCACCAGGTTGCCGCGGCTCTTCGACATCTTGTGGCCGTCCCAGCCGATCATCCCGGCGTGCACGTAGTGGCGCGCGAACCGCCGCTCACCGGTGACGGACTCGGCGTGCGCGGCCGAGAACTCGTGGTGCGGGAAGATCAGGTCGCTGCCGCCGCCCTGGATGTCCAGCCCGGTGCCGATGCGGTCGAGCGCGATCGCCGCGCATTCCACGTGCCAACCCGGCCGCCCCGGGCCGAACGGCGACGGCCAACTCGGCTCCCCCGGCCGCTCCGCGCGCCACAGCAGCGCGTCGAGTTCGTCGCCCTTGCCCGGGCGGTCCGGGTCGCCGCCGCGCTCGCCGAACAGCCGCAGCATGGTGTCGCGGTCGTAGCCCGACTCGTAGCCGAACTGCACGGTGGCGTCCGCACGGAAGTACACGTCCGGGTACTGCGCGTCCTCGACGACGTACGCGGCACCGGAGGCCAGCATCTTCTCCACCAGCTCGACGACCTCGGCGATGGCCTCGGTGGCGGCGACGTAGTCGTGCGGCGGCAGCACCCGCAGCGCCGCCATGTCCTGGCGGAAGAGTTCGGTCTCGCGGTCGCCGAGCTCACGCCAGTCGATCCCGTCGCGGGCGGCGCGCTCGAACAGCGGGTCGTCGACGTCGGTGATGTTCTGCACGTAGTGCACCCGGTGCCCGGAGTCCAGCCACAGCCGGTGCACCAGGTCGAACGCCAGATACGTCGCGGCGTGGCCCAGGTGGGTGGCGTCGTACGGGGTGATCCCGCACACGTACATGGTGGCGGTCTCACCGGGCGACACGGGGCGCACCTGGCGGTCAGCGCTGTCGTAGAGGCGCAGTTGCGGCCCACGGCCCGGCAGTTCCGGAACGGTCGGAGCCGGCCACGATTGCATGGCTTCGACTCTAAGGTGTTCGGTCAGGACGGCCTCCCGCTGGTGCGTGACTCCCCGACAGCGACAACGGCGGACGCGATTTGATTCCCACGCCGCCCGTCAGCGCCTGCGGATGATGTCCAGCAGCACGTCGGCCAGCTCACTGCGGCACATCACGAAGTCCGGCAGATACGGGTCGGGACGGTTGTAGAGCATCGGCGAGCCGTCCAGCCGCGACGCGTGCAGGCCTGCGGCCGTGACGACCCCGGCGGGAGCCGCGGAGTCCCACTCCCACTGCCCGCCGGCGTGGATGTAGGCGTCGACGTCGCCGCGCACCACCGCCATCGCCTTGGCGCCGGCCGATCCGATCCGCACCGGCTGGATGTCGAGATGCTCACGCAATCGCCACAGCACTGCCGGCGGCCTGCTGGCGCTGGCGGCGATGCGAATGGGTCCCTCCCGCCGTGGTGGCGGCGGGGTGACGGTGTCGCTGCGGAACACCTCGCCGGTGGCGGGCAGCGCCACCACGGCGTCGGTCAGGCCGCCGTCGGGTCCCCCGGCGCCGCGCTGCCACAGCGCGATGTGCACCGCCCAGTCGTCGTGGCCGGGCAGCGAGAACTCGTGGGTGCCGTCCACCGGATCGACGATCCACACCCGGCCGGCCTGCACCCGGGACAGGTCGTCGACCGCCTCCTCGGACAGCACCGCGTCGTCGGGGCGGTGCCGGCGCAGCCGGTCGAGGATCAGCGCGTTCGCGCGCATGTCGCCGACGTCGCCGAGGTAGTAGGGATCGTAGAAGCCGACCTCGTCGCGGACCCCGAGCAGCAGTTCGCCGGCTTCGGCCGCGACCGCCGCGGCCAGCGCCGCATCGGTCAGGCTCATCCGGTCAGTATCGCCAACGCGTGGTCCGCGGACACCACGGGACCTCCCGGAGGACTAACGTCAGAGGTGATGACCACAGCAGATGAGCCCTCCGACTCCCTCGTGAAGGCACCGGCGAAGACCCGGACCCCGGCGGCGAAAGCCGTGAAGCCGCGCGACACGAGGCGTGAAGGCGAGTTCTGCACATGCGGCATGCAGTTGTCGCTGACTCGCGTCTGTTCCAACTGCGACTAGAACGCCGGCCACGGGATCGGTCGGTGCCGGTCGGGCGTCGGCATCACCGGATCACCCAGTAGGGCGACGACTCTCGCACGCAGAGCGGCGATCTCGGCACGGGTGATGTGCTCGCGCAGCTGCTCGGTCAGGTCGCCGCGCAACGCCTCGTCGAGCCCGAGCACCGCCTCGAGCGTCGGATCGTCGACCGGTTTGCCCGACCAGCCCCACAGCACGGTGCGCAGCTTGTCCTCGACGTGCAGGGTGACGCCGTGGTCGACGCCATAGACGCGGCCGTCGACGCCCGTGAGGATGTGCCCGCCCTTGCGGTCGGCGTTGTTCACCAGCACGTCGAACACCGCCATCCGGTACAGCCTCGGGTCGTCGGCGTGCACGAGGGTGACCTCGTCGCCGGCGTAGTCGTAGGCCTGCAGGATCGGCAGGTAGCCCGGCGGCACCCGGCCCGCGGGCAGCAGGTCGACCAGATCGGGTCCCGACGCGGGGGCATCGTCGGCGTCCTCGTCGATGTCGTCGCCGGGCTGGTCCACCCACAGCTGGATCATCCCGCCGCCGGCGGGTCCGTCACGAATGATGGTATGCGGCACGATGTCCCACCCCAGCGCATGGGACACCAGGTAGGCGCCCACCTCGCGGCCGGCCAGCGTGCCGTCGGGGAAGTCCCACAGTGGCGCCTCCCCGGCGATCGGCTTGTAGACGCAGTGCGCCTGCCGCTCGCCCAGATGTGCCTCGCACAGGAAGGTGGCATTGCTCGCCGAGCGGATCCGCCCGAGGACGGTCAGTTCGCCGCACCGCAGCACCTCCTCGACGCCGCCGGCGGCAGGCTCAGGTGTCGGTGTCATCGTCGGGTTCGGTGAGCGCACCGCGCCGGTAGCCGTTGGTGCGGACGCAGATGTGGCCTTCGGGGTCGAGCGGCTCGTCGCAGAGGGGGCAGGGCGGTCGCCCGGCCGAGATGACCCGGTTCGAACGGTTCGCGAACTGGCGCGCCGACTCGGGCGTCAGGAACACCCGAACGGCGTCGGGGCCCTCCTCGGCGTCGTCGAGCACCACCGAGGCGTCGAATTCGGTTTCGGAGACCGCAAGCAGTTCCACCACGATCGTCTGCGCCTCGGAATCCCAGCCCAGACCCATCGTGCCGACCCGGAATTCGGCGTCCACGGGTGTCTGCAGTGGGCTCAGGTCGTCGATCTCCCCGGTCTCGGGCGGGATCGGGGTGCCGAACCTGCGGTTGATCTCGAGGAGCAGCGCAGAGATGCGCTCGGCCAGCACCGCCACCTGCTGCTTCTCCAAGATCACCGACACCACCCGCTTCTCGTGCACGGCCTGCAGATAGAAGGTGCGGTTGCCGGGTTGCCCGACTGTCCCGGCCACGAAACGGTCGGGCATACGGAAGACGTGAATTGCGCGGGCCATGGCACCTTCCAAAATACCGGTAGGGCCGTCGCGACCGTAATCACGACGGCGCCGGTCAGTCGACGGAACCGCCGACCACCGCGTCGTCGGTGGGGACCGGCTGCTCCGATGCATCGCCGTCGGTCTTGGCGGGGGCGGCCACCAGTCCCGATGTCAGGCTCGGCCCGGTGTGGTTGACGTGCAGAACGAATGGCCGCAGCGATGTGTACCGGATCACACTCATCGACGCGGGATCGGCGGTGATGCGCTGGAACCCGTCGAGGTGCACACCGAGCGCGTCGGCAAGCACCGCCTTGATCACATCGCCGTGCGTGCAGGCCACCCAGAGCACGTCGCCGTCGTGCTGCTCGGCCAGCGCCCGGTCGTGTTCGCGCACCGCCGCCACGGCCCGCGCCTGCACCTGAGCCAGGCCTTCGCCGTCGGGGAACACCGCGGCGCTCGGCTGTTGCTGCACCACCGCCCACAGCGGCTCCTTGACCAGATCGCCGATCTTGCGACCGGTCCATGCGCCGTAGTCGACCTCCGCGAGCCGCTCGTCGACGACCGGCTCCAGCTGCAGTGCGGCGGCGAGCGGTTCGACGGTGCGACGGCACCGCAGCAGTGGCGACCGCACGATCGCCCGCACCGGAAGCGCGCCGATGCGCTCCACCACCCCGTCGGCCTGATCCCGGCCCTTGTCGTCGAGGTCGACGCCCTCGCTGCGGCCCGCCAGCGTGTGCGCGGTGTTCGACGTCGAGCGGCCGTGCCGCAGCAGGATCACGGTCACGACGCCGCCACCACCCCGGTGCCCAGCAGCACCAGCACGACCGTGCCGAGCAGCACCCGGTAGCCGACGAACCAGTACATGCTGTGCCGGACCAGGAAGCGCAGGAACCACGCGACGGCGGCAAAGCCGACGACGAACGCGATGATCGTCGCGACGAGCAGCTGCGCTCCGGTGGCGCTCATCCCCTCGCCGACCGGGTCGAACGCGTCGGGCAGCGAGAACAGCCCGGAGGCGAACACGGCCGGTATCGCCAGCAGGAAGCCGAACCGGGCGGCGAGTTCGCGGTTCATGCCGAGGAACAGCCCGGCGCTGATGGTGGCGCCCGACCGGGACACCCCGGGCAGCAGCGCCAGACACTGTGCCAGGCCGACGATCACGCCGTCGCGCCACGTCAGGTGCTCGACCCGGCGGCCCTGGCGCCCGACGTACTCGGCCGCCGCGATGACGGCCGAGAACACGATCAGCGCGATCGCGATCGCCCACAGATTCCGCGCCGCCGTGCGGATCTCGTCCTTGAGCAGTAGGCCGATCAGCCCGATCGGGATGGTGCCGATGATCACGAACCATCCGAGCCGGTAGTCGGCGGTGCGGTGTTCGGGGGCGAACAGGCCGCGGAACCAGGCGGTGACGATGCGGCCGATGTCGCGGGCGAAGTACAGCAGCACGGCGAATTCGGTGCCCAGCTGGGTGACGGCCGTGAACGAGGCGCCCGCATCACCGGAGAAGAACACCCTCGAGGCGATGGCGAGGTGGCCGGAGGAGGACACCGGCAGGAACTCGGTGAGGCCCTGCAGGATCGCCAGGACCACCACCTGCATCCACGACATGGCCTCGGTCACGCCGACGACCGTACCGTGGGCGGCGGGTCAGCGAGCGGGGCGCGGCACCGGGTGCGCGTCGGCGACCGCGTCGCGCACGGCCGCGGCCACGCTGCGTTCGTCGGACAGGTCGATGTCGGTCAGGCCTCGGGTGGCGACGGCCACCACGTCCTCGGCCTGTGGCACGGGGTGGCGCAGCCGCGGGCGGTACACCTCGACGACGAGTTGCTGGCGCTCGACGTGGAACGAAAAGCTCCGCCCGTCGCCGACCTGGCCAAACCCGCTAGCGTGCACACCAGTGGATATGTCTTCGATAGCAAAGTCGTCTTCGCTATGACTCCGACGTGTGGCGAGCGTCATATTCGCACCATACCTCCGGTATTGCCGTCGGCGACAGCGGCAGCTGCGAATCGCCGCCCGTCCCGTCCACCACGGACATGCCTAGACTTGCCGGACGCGTCGAACGTCCCGTGAATCGACCGCACGAACCGAGAGCTACCCCTTGTCATACCACCTAAACACCGCGGCACAGCGCTTTCTCGCCGCTGTCGCGGTGGTGGCAATCCTTGCCTCGGCCGGCTGCGCGACCGGCCCCGACGACGACCCGCCGCCGACCATCGTCCCGGCCACCGCCGCGGAGTCTCCCCCGGTCAGCGGCGCCCCCGCGGGACTGGTACGGCCACTCGCCGCCCAGACCCGAGGCGCCGTGTTCGACCCGGCCACCCGATCGCTGGTGGTGCTGGGCGCCGGCGCGGACGGCCGGTCGCAGGTGACGGTCATGGCCCCGGGGACGGACACCCGCACCGTGGCACTCGACAGAGTTGCCACCGCGGTGATCGGAGACGGCCGGGGCGAGGTGTACGCCGCCGGGCGGGGCGGCTACTTCCGCGTCGACGTCGCCCGCGGCCGGGCCACCCGCGTCGACGTCGACGGCAAGCAGGACGCCGATTTCACCGCGATCGCGCGCCGCGCCGACGGCCGGCTGGCACTCGGCACGGCCGACGGCGCGGTGCTCACCCTGGCGCCCGCCGACGGCGACCGCGCCGCGGTGGCCGCCGAGCTGAAGATCTTCGCCCGCGTCGACGCGCTTGCGGCACAGGGCGACACGATGGTGGTGCTGGACCGCGGGCAGACGTCGGTGACCACCGTCGACGCGTCCGGCACCGATGCCCGGCACGCGCTGCGCGCCGGTGAGGGCGCCACCACGATGGCCGTCGACCCGGCGGGGCGGGTGCTGGTGGCCGACACCCGCGGCGACGGGTTGCTGGTGTTCGGCGCCGACCCGCTGATCCTGCGCCAGCGCTACCCGGTGCGCGGGGCGCCCTACGGGCTGGCCGCCTCGCCGACGCTGACGTGGGTGTCGCAGACTGCCACCAACACGGTGATTGGATACGATCTGGCCACTGGCATCCCGGTGGAAAAGGTGCGATATCTGACCGTGCGGCAACCCGACTCCCTGGCCTTCGACGACGCGTCGGGCACGCTGTACGTCGTGTCCGGTGCGGGAGACGGTGTCCAGGTGATCGCGAACGCGACGGCGGGCGAGCCGTGAGCGCCATGCAGCGCGGCCGGATGCCGCAGGGCTGGGAGGGCGACCTCTCCGACGACTACGAGTGGGTGCCGCTGCGGCTGCCACCCGACGTCACCCGGCTGACCGCGTCGATCCGGCTGTCCATCGAAGCCGAGTACCGCGGCTGGGAACTGACCCGGGTGCGGGCCTACACCGACGGCAGCCGCCGGGTGTTGCTGCGCCGCAAGAAGACCGCGGGCATCACCGACCAGCCGGGGCAGTGACCGGGTGATCTACCGCGCAGTCCGCCGGCTGCTGTTCTCGGTCCCTGCCGAACGCGTGCACACGTGGGTGTTCACCCTGCTGCGCGCGGTCACCGCGGTCGCCCCGCTGCGGGCCGCGCTGACGCGCTGGCTCGCTCCGCGCGACCCGGCGCTGGCCACCACGGTGTTCGGAGTCCGGTTCCCCGGCCCGCTGGGCCTGGCCGCCGGCTTCGACAAGGACGGCCGCGGTGTGCGTACCTGGCCCGCGCTGGGCTTCGGCTACGCCGAGGTGGGCACCGTGACCGCGCACCCGCAACCGGGCAACCCGCAGCCGCGGCTGTTCCGGTTGCCCGAGGACCGCGCACTGCTCAACCGGATGGGCTTCAACAACTCCGGCGCCACCGAACTGGCACAGCGGCTGGCCCGCGTGCGTCCCACCGCCCCGGTCGGCGTCAACATCGGCAAGACGAAATCCACCCCGGTCGAGGACGCCGTCGCCGACTACACCGAGAGCGCCAGGCAGGTCGGGCCGGTGGCCGCGTTCGTGGTGGTCAACGTCAGCTCGCCCAACACCCCCGGGCTGCGCGACCTACAGGCGGTCGACACGCTGCGGCCCATCCTCGCCGCGGTGCGTGCGCAGACGACGGCGCCGGTACTGGTCAAGATCGCACCCGATCTGGAAGACGCCGACATCGACCAGATCGCCGATCTGGCAGTGGAACTCGGCCTCGCGGGCATCGTCGCGACCAACACGACGGTGTCGCGGGACCTGCTGCGCACCCCCGGCGCGACCGACCTCGGCGCCGGCGGGGTGTCCGGGCCGCCGGTCGCACAGCGCTCGGCCGAGGTACTGCGCCGGCTGTACCGGCGCGTCGGCGACCGCCTGGTGCTGGTGAGCGTCGGAGGCATCGAGACCGCCGACGACGCATGGGAACGCATCACCGCCGGCGCCTCGCTCCTGCAGGGCTACACCGGCTTCATCTACGGCGGCGGCCTGTGGGCCAAGCACATCCACGACGGCCTGGCCCGCCGCCTGCACGACGGCGGGTTCGCGTCACTGGCAGACGCCGTCGGCTCCGCCGCGGGCTGAGCTCACTCCTGCTCGTACGTCCCGGTGATGAGGGCACGGGCGATCGCGTGCGAGAACAGGTTGAAGCCGAGGTAGGCCGGAGTGGCCTCGGCGGGCACCTCGAGCTTCTCGACGTCCACGGCGTGCACCGCGATGATGTACCGGTGCGGGCCGTGACCCGGGGGCGGCGCCGCACCGATGAACCGCTGCAGGCCGGCGTCGTTGGCCAGCGTCACCGCGTCACCGGGAAAACCCTTGCTGCTGCCGTCGCCGACGCCTTCGGGCAGGTCGGTGACGGTCGCGGGCAGATTGAACACGGCCCAGTGCCAGAACCCCGAACCGGTCGGCGCGTCGGGGTCGTACATCGTCACGGCGAAGCTGCGGGTTTCCTCCGGGAAGCCCGACCAGCTCAGCTGCGGTGAGACGTCCGAGCCGCCTGCGCCCATGATGCCGCTGACCTGATCGTTGCCCAGCGTCGCGCCATCGGTGAATGTCTCCGAGGTCAGCGTGAAGGTGGGCAGCTTCGGCAGGAACTCGTAGGGGTCGTACGGGAAGGCCATGATGTCCTTTCGTTGACGGATACGGGACGGGAACCGGCTCAGCAGTGCTCGAGGAAGTGTTCGAGCACCCGGGCGCCGAATTCGAGCGCGTCGACGGGCACCCGCTCGTCGACACCGTGGAACAAAGCCGAGAAATCGAGATCCGGCGGCAGCCGCAACGGCGCGAAGCCGAAACAGCGAATCCCCAACTTGGCGAACGCTTTCGCATCGGTACCGCCGGAAAGCATGTACGGCACCGTGCGGGCGTCCGGGTCGAGGGTCAGCAACGCGGCGTTCATCGCATCGACCAGGTCACCGTCGAAACTCGTCTCGTAGGAGTCGAGATCGCGCTCCCAGGTGCGGGTGACGTGCGGGCCGATCAGCTCGTCGACCTCCCGCTCGAACGCCTCCTTGCGACCGGGCAGCACCCGGCAGTCCACCACCGCCTCGGCGGTGGCCGGGATGACGTTGGCCTTGTAGCCGGCCTTGAGCATCGTCGGGTTGGCGGTGTCGCGCAGCGTCGCGCCGACGATGCGGGCGATTCCGCCCAGTTTGGCGATGGAACCCTCGAGATCCGGCGAATCCACGTCGAACGTGTACCCGGTTTCCTCGGCGACCGCGCTGAGGAACTGCTCGACGGTGTCGGTGAGCACGAGCGGGAACCGGTGGCGGCCCAGCCGGGCCACTGCCTCGGCGATCAGCGTCACCGCGTTGTCGTCGTGCACCATCGAGCCGTGGCCAGCACGCGCGCGTGCCGACAGCCGCATCCACGACAGGCCCTTCTCCGCGGTCTCGATGAGATAGAGCCTGCGTTCACCGCCGTCGCGGCGCGGCACGGTCAGCGAGAACCCGCCCACCTCGCCGACGGCCTCGGTGACGCCGGCGAACAGGTCGGGCCGGTGCTGGATGAGCCACTGGGCGCCGTAGGTGCCGCCGTGCTCCTCGTCGGAGACGAACGCGAACACCAGATCCCGGGGCGGCACGATGCCCGCGCGCTTGAAGTGGCGGGCGACGGCGATCATCATGCCGCACATGTCTTTCATGTCGACCGCGCCGCGGCCCCACACGTAGCCGTCCTCGATCGCCCCGGAGAACGGGTGCACGCTCCAGTCCGCGGGTTCGGCGGGTACCACGTCGAGGTGGCCGTGGATCATCAGCGCGCCCCGCGATGGGTCGGCGCCGGGCAGCCGGGCGAACACGTTGCCCCGGCCGGGTGCGCCCGCCTCGACGTACTCGGTCTCGTAGCCGACCTCCTCGAGCTCCTGCGCCACCCAGCGGGCGCATTCCTCCTCACCCTTGGTGGTGGCGGGGTCGCCGGTGTTCGAGGTGTCGAACCGGATCAACGCGCTGACGAGTTCGACGACCTCGTGGGATGCGTCCGGGGCTGCAGTCACAGTCACCATTCGTACCACCCGCGGGGACGGCCGGGTTTGGGTCCCGGCAGCCACATCCGATAGCCTTAGTCGCCCACTGGTCCGAGTGGCGGAATGGCAGACGCGCTAGCTTGAGGTGCTAGTGCCCTATTAACGGGCGTGGGGGTTCAAGTCCCCCCTCGGACACGACACAGGATGACGCATCGCCGCAGCTAGACAGCGGTTATGCGGCGGCTTCGGCGACGGTCGGCAGGTGCCTTGGACACGGTTTGGACACTGTCCGAAATTCTCGCGTCCAGATTGACGGCCACCGCGTCCAGGTCACTGTCGAACAGGTCGGCATAAATCCTCAATGTGACGCTCGGGTCCTTATGGCCCAGCATCCGCGACACCGCAAGGACATTCGCGCTGGAACTGACAGCCAGACTGGCGCACGTATGCCGAAGATCATGCGGGGTGATCGTCTGCACTTCGGCACGCTCGACGGCCCGGTTGAACCACCCCGTCGAGTCATAGCTGGGCCGCTTCAAGTAGCCGCCGCCGCGGGCCGGGAACAGCAGATCGTCGGCGGTGCGATCCTCGCACCGGACCGCCAGCCGGGACAGCACTGACGCCGCTACCGGCACCATCCGGTTCTCCTTGCCCTTCGTCTGCCCGACCTCGAACGCCTGACCGACTTGCACAGCGTTGCGATGCACCGAAATTCGCCGCTTCAAGAACTCGACGTCGGCGACGGTCAGCGCGATCGCCTCACCCCACCGCAACCCGGTGAACGCCAGTGTCAGCACCAGGTCGGCGTGACGGCCGGACTCCTCTGCCAACCGGCACACGTCGGCCTCGGTGAGATATACGTGACGCCTCGGGGCCTTCGTCGGCTTCTCGCCGCGCTTGAACCGCCGCGCCGGATTGAACGCCAACGCCCGGTGCTCAACCGCGTCATCGAGGATGCCCGCCAGGATGCCGACCGCACGGTTCACCACGGTCGCACTGGACCCCCCGCGGGTCATCGACGCGGCCCACGCCTTCACGTCCAAGATGTCGACCTTGTTCACCGGCACCCTGTCCCACTTGGCCGCGACGTGTTTGGGGTAGGCATAGGCGATGGTTCGGTAGTAGGACGGCGAGAGCGTCTGCTCTTGCCGCGCCAGCCATCCGACCGACAAATCGCCGACCGTCACCCGGCCGCGCGCTGGTGACACGTAGGCACCCTCAGCCTTGGTGGTCTCGACCTTCGATGCCCACGCCGATGCGTCGCGTTTGGTGGTGAATCCGCGCTTACGGCTGCTGGCGCCGTTGGGCTGGCGGTATCGGACTTCCCACCGCTCACCCGACGCCGTGGGGTAACGCTTAATTGTCGCCATCGGACCCCGTCACGATCCGGTCCCACTCTCGGCGCGCAGCCTCGGCGCGCTCACCGCCGGCTTTCATATCGGCGGATAACCGGTCAATCCGGATGAGATCGGTGACCCTCTCCGCGTACTCTCTACGCTCCCACGCAGGAAGAGACGGCGCTACGAGGTCGAACAGCTCGGAAGCGTCATCCCCTCGGCGGGGTAGTGCCCAGTCGGCGCGCAACCATTTCCAGAGAAGGTCTGCCGCGTATCGCTCGGTGATGCCGGTCACCGTTACCGGCGTGTCGCGGTCGACGGAGTCCGGCATCAGCAAGGTGATCGGCGACACGCGAAGGGCCACCGCCAGGGCCATCAGATCGTCTACGCTGACGCGGCGTTCGTTGTCTTCGATGCGGCGCACAGCCACTGGCGAGATGTCCCATGCGGCTTTGTCTTTCAATCGCTCGGACAGCTGGGTGTAGGTAAGGTTCTGCCCTGTTCGTAGTCGCCCGATGTTCTCGGCGACGGTGGTCGCGGTCTGTCCGGCGACCGGTTCTTTGCCTGCCATGCGCGAAATACTACCTTCAAACTTTGACACTCCGGCGTGTTTCCTTGACAGTCGGTGAGTCGCTGTTAGTTTCTGACAGACGAGCGTCAAACTATGACGCTCCTCTGTCGAAGTGAGAAGGTCAGCGATGTCAATCAAACCGACCCTCGCCACCGCGTCTGAGGTGGCCGAGTTCCTGCGAACGTCCCCAGCGAAGCTCGCCAACGACCGCTCGCGCGGCGTCGGGGTGCCTTTCGTCAAATACGGGCACAGGGTGCTCTACAGGTGGGAAGACGTGCACGCCTATGTCCAGGCGAACATCTTGCAGCGCACCGACGGCCGCCCAGTCGGTGTCGCCTAATGCCCGCCGAGCGGGAGGGACCGCCGAGCCTAAGAAACGGCGATGGCCGGGCCACCCCTGACCCGACCAACGTCGAAGCGGTTAGCGCACCACCCACACCTACGCCTCACAGCCTAGTCAACCGCACCCAAACCATGCACGAGTCTGCATGTGTGCGGTGTCAACGTTGCCGCCGACGTCTGCACGCCGACCAGTCGATCCGGCGCCGCAGCGGCTGGCGCTGCTGGCGTCACCTCCGCGGCAAGGAGGCCGCATGACCCAGGTAGCCCCGGTCGGCCCGCACCCCGGCGTCGACACCCTGTTCGTCGGCGCACTGCTGTGGTCGACACCGGCCGACGCCGCCGCCGTGCTGGCACTCGTGCACGACGACGACGTCGAAAGCAGCGCGCTCGCCGAAGTCCTGGCCGCCGTGCGCCGACTCCATTGCGCGCGCAAACCGCACGGCCCGCAGCTGGTGCTCGCCGAGCTGCAACGCGCCGGCCGTCTCCGCGCACACAACGGCGTGGCTGGCCAACTGCAGGCAGCCACCACATCCGGTGCGGACCCGCACGCCGCGCGGCAATACGCCGGCGCCGTCGTCGCGGGCTCCCTGCGCCGACGGCTCGAATCAGCAGGCGTCGCGCTACAAGCGGCCGCCCGAGAAGCGCCCGAGAATGACCTGAGATCGCACACGACGATCCTCGCGAGGATGCTCAGCGACTGCGATCAGCGTCTCTCCCTGCTGAGGGACGGTCAGGAATGACCGCGCGAACGAATGCCGTCAGGCTGCCTGCCACCGAAAACAGCGACGCCCTTCGTGTAGCGACGAAACCCGCGGTTCCCGGTTCCCGGAACGGGGGTGCGGAACCGGGAACCGACGCAGTTCCCGGTTCCCGGAACCGCACGGGAACCGCTGTCGCACAGGTGATTGACGCGGTTCCCGGTTCCCAACCCTCTATGCGGGAACCGGGAACCGCAGACGAAAAGCCCCTCTACCTGGACGTTTCTGCTCTACTCGACGGAACCATGCCGGAACCACCGGAACCGGTACTCGGCCGACGAATCGACGGGCGTGCGCTGTTCTACAGCGAACAGGTCAACTGGGTGTTCGGCGACCCCGAGTCAGGCAAGTCCTGGCTTTGCATGGCCTGCGTCGTTGAAGCACTCAGGGCCCGCAGACGGGCACTCATCGTCGACCTGGACCACAACGGCGGACCTGCCACAGTTCGACGCCTCATCGACCTCGGCGCCCCTCACGATGCACTGCGGGACTCGAACCTGTTCAGATATTGCGAACCCGAGGACCGCAACGAACTTCGCCAAGTCGTCGATGACGCCAAGTCATGGCGCCCCGCGGTCGCCATCGTCGACTCGGTCGGTGAACTGCTGCCGCTGTATGGATCGAACTCCAACAACGCCGACGAGTTCACCACCGTCCACAGCAATGTCCTCAAACCCTTGGCGAAGGCCGGCGCCGCGGTCCTCGCGGTCGACCACCTCGCGAAGAGCGCCGACTCACGGGCTGCCGGCCCCGGCGGAACAGCGGCCAAGCGTCGCGCCATCGGCGGAGTGTCGTTGCGGGTGAAGGTCAAGCAGCCCTTCACACCCGGGCACGGAGGCAGCGCCACCCTCGTCGTGAATAAGGACCGGCACGGGGGTCTCCGGGCCCACTGCCCGGTCGGAGACCGAGAACCGGTCGCGGGCACCTTCAAGTTGTTGGCTTTCACCGACGGTGTCCTCGAATGGGCGATCTATCCACCCGCGGACGGCGAACGCAACGACGACGAACATGCGCCCGCCGAAGATGTCGCTGCGGTCGCGGCACTGGACCCGCCGCCCGAAACGGTCGAGGACGCCCGCCAACGCCTCAAGTGGCAGAAGCAGCGCACCGCCAACGCCCTCCGCAGCTTCCGCGAACAACAACAGAAAGCCGATTCCTGATGAACGAGACCGCCTTTCCCATCCTCGACGCAGCCCGGCCACAACCGCATGAGATGCATGGCCGAACGCGCCATCACCCCTTATGTCACGCGGAAGCAAGTACCGATCCGATACCAGTTCATGCACGGTGCATCACCCCGTATGCACCGGTGCATCGCACCGTATGCACGGTGCATCACCCGCGCCGTCGGTACCCCGGCACCCCGGCACCCCGGCAACCATCCTCGACGTCTTCGGCCACCTCGAGCCCTACGTCGACGAGATGGATAACTGAGTCGCCATGCCGGTGCGGCTGATCCACTCCAAGACCTCAGGCATGGGCATCGAGGTCGGCCCGTACACCCTCGCCGACGCGGACATCGACCGGCTGCGCAAGGCGATCGCGTCCTACGACGAGGCGACCGGGCGGACCACTCCGTGAACTGCAGAGATTGGTGCCCCACCCCGGGTTCCCCGCCCCCCACCCCCTCGACGGCGCGCCCGGTGCGTGCCGTGTCTCTCTGTACCGAAAAAACACCCCCGAACCCCCCAAATTCGGCGATACGGGCGGTCTGAGCGGTGCTCAGCGACAGACAGGTGCGTCAGGCGGCCTATTGGATCGGCGAAGAGGTCCGACGCCGGCGCCAATTCGGGCATCCGATCCCCACCTCGCTGAGAGACCTCGCGGCTGCGTTGAACTGCGCACTTTCCGTTGACGGAAGTGCATCACCGCCCGACTTGTCAGGATTGAAGACGACAGCGCAGCTCGCAGCCGAATGGAATTGCACCGCACGAACAGTCAGGAACAAGGCCGCCGCCGCCGGCGCACGAAAGATCAACGGCCGATGGATTTTCTCGGAGGACACATGACCGACACCGATGAGGACCGCGACGACTCACTACGCGAACTCAGCCGCCGCCTGTTCGGCAAGGAGGAACCCGTCGACCTCGCGCAACCGGCGGACGCGCACCCTTCCCACGTTGTCCCGTCCGAAGGCGGCAATCCCGGGCCCCACCCGATCGACGACGCCGCCTACACGCGCCGGTTCGTCAGCGATCTCTTCAATCGCCCCGAATCGTTCTACGAACAGCGTCTCTGAAAGGCCGACCCATGCAGAACCTGAACCGAGTCAATTCGTCTCTCGTCACCCGCACCGCGAACACCCTTCAGGTGCCACTACCGGCCGAATTTGCTGACCAGCTCGACGCCGCCAAGAGGTTGGTCGAAACCGCCGAAGCGATACCCGGTCCCAACCTCACCGCCACGGTGCTCACTGCGCTCGCCGAAGGTCGCGACTATCACGCCGACAAGCACATTCAGGGCATGCTTCTCGACGCCATCCTCGTGCGGCAGTTCAACATCGGCGCTGTAGCTCGCGAGCACGCGGATATCAGCATTGGCGAGGCACTCGTCGAGTACGCCGACACCATTCTCACCGAGTGGGGCGACGCCCTCGAACCGCACGCCCAGGCGCTCGCCGCCGCCGCCGCAGCACTGCCCGCGAGCCTCGATGACACTCAGAACATCATCAATCGCGGCGCCGAGGCGATGCACCACTGGGCTGCAGCGCAGGAGGCAATCAGGCTCTGGCGGGCGGGTACCGAGGGATTCATGGCCCTGGCCATGACCGCCAACCTCAGTAGCGCCACCAAGCGCAACCCCCTCGTTGTCACCGCCGCCGACGTCACCGCCCTCGGCGAGGCGGAGGCGACCGCCATGCGGGAGGGCCGGCCAGTCGATGTCTGGATACTGGCACGTCATCAGATCCCGCTGCGCCTCGCCACCCTCGGCGACTACATGGAACGCAAGGCCGCTCACGAGCAGCAGCGCCAAGCAGCAGCCGCTCGATACGAGCAGGAACGAATGGGACAGAGGCGCGGCCGTCCGGTCAGCGTCTGAGACTTCCCGCCGCCGTCGGGGCAAAAGGGGTTTCGCCGCGGCGGCGGGAGAAGCGTGGCGGCCCGGGCACTGCTCTCTGTCTGGGCCGCCATGCACCCACGGGAGGGAGCCCTCAGGCATGCGCTGACGGCACTCCCGGTGCGTGCCGCTTTCACACACGGAGCCAATTTCCACGGGTGACCCGAGGGCAGACCTCATGCGAGGCGACGTCCACCCCGAAGAGCCAGATCATGTACGCGCAGGTGCTTCGATCCCCGCTGAAACTGGCGCTGGCGGGCTGCGGCGCTCGTTACTATTCGCCGCATGGGGGAGCCATCATCTGCTGTGCCCGCTGGTTGGTATCCGGATCCGGCTGGGTCGGGGCAACAACGTTATTTCGACGGCGCGGGCTGGACTGACAGATATGCACCGTTCCCCCCGCCAACCATCGCGCCATCTGCTGCCAACTCCGGCTACGTGGTTCCTGCCGCTTCGCCGGCAAGAACGGTGGTGACCGGCCCAAATCACGTGTTTCACGGTGTCCTCACGCTGCTCACGTTCTGGGCTTGCGGCGGATGGGGGTGGGTGTGGCTGTTAGTGGCGTTCGACAATCGCCGCCGGGTAGACGTCGTCGACGAGTACGGCCACGTGGGTCGGCCTCCGGCCCAGTACGACGGACTCGGCGCAATTTGGGTCGACGACGAGGGTCAGTGGCGGTGGGGAAGCGTAGCGGTGACGTTGATTGCGATCGTTGCGGCAGTGGCGCTGCTGGCTGTGATCACGTGAGGCGGCGGGTCCAAGCTCTCGTTGCGGAGCTGTGCTTGGTGGCCGCGGTGTCGGCCAAATTGGTGATGACCGCTGTGGTGGCTGTACTGCTGGCCGCTTGCTCGGAGACGTCGACGCCGGCACCTTCGACGAGCGCCACGTCATCCGTTGACTCCGCTGAGCGAGACGCCGCCGCGCGCCGGCAGGAGTCGGCGGTCAAGGCCGGCAAGGACCCCGCCAATTATCGGCCTCTGACGGATCGAGAGTTCGCACTCATCGCGAAGGATCCTGATGCATCGAAAGGCGAACGGGTCATTGTGTACGGAACCGTCACACAATTCGACGCCGCTACTGGCACTACCGACTTCCGGGCCGAGACTGGAGCTTTGCCACCGGACCAGACGGATTCATACAGCCAGAACGCTTTCATCTCCGCGGGCCCGAACCCGAACGCCGTCAAGGATGTGGTGAAGGGCGACCGGCTCAAGATGTTCGTCGAGGTAAGCGGCGACTGGACCTACAACACGACGCTCGGCGGCGCTGTCACCGTTCCGCGCTTCGCGTTATGGATAGTCGAGAACCTCGGCCCGGCCTCATGACTACCGGTGCTCTAGGAGGCGCGCTGCGGTGACGATCCCGCTCTTCGATCCGCAACAGAGCATGCATCAACAGCTCTGGCAGCTAGTGGGCGCGTTCGCTCACGTTCAAGTGCTCCTGGACCAGCTCGCGAGTGCCTATTTCCTGCTGCGCATGCCCCTGTGGGACGAAGACTCCGACGACGATCCGATGTCCCTGGAGGGGTTGCCAGGCGTGGCCGGCTTCGTGATGGACAAAGTGGTGAAGAACGGCCGCGACGAGGACCGGCCACGACTGTTCCAACGGATCGCGAAGGAACTCGGCACTGATGCGGAGCTCGGCGATTTCAACGGTGTATTCAGCGAGGTGAAGGTCGTGCGGGATCTGGCTGCGCACGGTGTAAGCGCGGAGCCGGTCGGGAGCGATCGGCTGCGGTTGACACGTAGCCCCCTCGACATATTCGTTTCGCCGAACAAGGTCAAAGAGCTGGAGTTGACTCGGACCGAGCTGGCGGCTGCGGTGCACAAGTGCCGGTGGCTTGAGGCCCAGGTGTTGTACGTGGCCTTCACGGATCTGAATCCGCTGCCGGACCCGGCCGAACCGCCTCCCCCGGCTACCACCCCCGGCAATTGGTCCTTCGATCCGACTCAGTGGGCGGTGCTGAAGCCGACGCGGCTCCCGGGTGACTGGGATGGCAAAGTGTCGGCCGACCAGTAGAGGGGCGGCCCGCTGCGCCTGCGCCAGGTGGTGGCTCGGTCGCTCGAAAGCCTCAGCCGCCGGGCTGAACCCGCTTCTGAATGGCAGCTAGTTCCTCGTCGAGTGCTCGGACGGACTCCGATAGGGCAGTGAGCCCCTCAGCGAGGAGCTTGGTGGTCTCGTTCTCGGTGGTCCTCGCGACCTCGCGGAACTTGTTGGCGGCGCCGGTGGCCCACGGGGCTGCGTTGCTCATGGGTGGTGACCGTAGCGGCGAGGGCTGACACGAATCGTGTCAATCGGGACCGCACTAGGCCGAACCCTTTCCTCGATGAGCGTCAGGAGCCGCGCGCCTCGGACTCTAGCCCCTTCGGAAGGCCGACCCTCCAGGCAGAAACGTCGGCGAGCCTTACACGCAGCCCTACATGAAATTGCACATTCGTCGCCGACCAGGTCGTGGCAGCCCGGAGATGAAAGTAGCCGGCGTCGTCCGCGTCATTCCCGGATGAATGAACCAGCGCGTTCAGTATCGGGATGTCCCGATAGTTGTGGGGGAGTCCAGATTCGAGTGTGTAGTCAAACTGTTTGCGGCTAGCTATGGAACCGGCTGCGACACCCCACGGCAGGAACAGGGTGACCGGGATGCCGATGTTCATCACGATCGACGCTTTGAAAAGTCGCCGGAGCGTCTCGTCGGACGTGACTGTTGGGCCTGTTGGCTCTGCCTCGGGCTCCCAACCGCCAAAGTCGAAATCTGCAGGTTCAGGCATGCCGCGCGCCTATCCCCGATCCCGCGGGGGTCGCTGCGGGGGAGCTCCCGCTCGTCTTGCAACGCATCGGCCACCTGACTTCGGGCGTCGGGCCGCCTTGCCGGGCGACACAGGCCCGAATCGCGGCGACCAAGCGCAACTCGTTGTCGATCGCCCCGTGTGGCCGAGATTCCGCCATAGCGTCGAGGCTAGCGGGCCCAGCCGTCACTTCGGCGCAGTTATCGCGCGGCGACCGTTTGCTTATTCGTCGGCGGTGGACCACTAAGCCGTGCCATCCTGGGTTTGCTCGAGGGGGATCTGATGAAGCGTCAGCAGTTCAAGTTCGCAGTTGCGACGACGGTCGCCGCGGTGTGCGTTCCCTTGGCCGGCGGAACCGCCACGGCGGCACCACCCCCAAGCGTTCCAGGCCCGGGGGAGCCCGGCTACTGCGGCGCGAAAACGAGCGCCTGGAATTGCTGGTTCGACGTCAGCCCTCCTAACAGTCGCGAGACGGACTTCATCGACTTTCGGCTTCAATACGACATGCCGGGCATTCCGACTGACCGTGACCGGTTACTGCAGATCGCGCGCGGCATCTGCTCAAACTTGGCCGGCGGTGTACACCCGAACAACATCGTCATGTGGGTTGCGGAGGACTTGGGGGCCTCTGAGGAGTGGACTGGTCAGATGTTCAGCATGGCGCAGGACATGGCGTGCTGAACCCCACACTCACCGCAGCCGTAGTTGCGACGATCGCCGTGACAGTGCTCGCACCGACAGCCAGCGCCGAACCGGACGTCTACGGCTTACTCACAGCCGATGAGAAACAGGAAATTTTCGCGAACGGTCAACGAAACTGTGTCTCCCTGGATAGAGCGGCTGAGGCCAGCCCGCCACTATCCTCAGATGACGTACGGACGGTCATAGACAGCTACGTGGCTGGTGGCTGGGATTTGGAGTCGGCTGGTGACATCGTCTGGGAGTCCGTCGAAGGCCGCTGCGCGGAGTACATGCCACAAGTGAAGATTGCTATGCGCAGCTACGGCGACCCAAGCTAACCGGGACACTCAGCCCTCGCTAGATTTGCGGGGCCCAGTCCACTGCGGGCCATCGAGTGCGCTATTCCAACCGGTCAACCACTTCGGCTGCGTCGAGAAGCGCACCAGCTAGTCGGCGAGCATCCGCGGCCGTCAGCTCGAAGTCTGCGCAGTATGGGAGGGCGACGACGTGCCGCTCGATCCGGCCGTCCGCGTACTGCGCGCCCTCGACCGCGATCATCGTCCCGGCTACGTCGTGCCGCGACCACGTCAGCGTCCGGTAGATGTCCTCGACGTACTCGCTGAGGTGCCAGTCACCGATGACGGCGCCGACGGGGCGGGGTAGCCGAAGGAGGTGGTCGGGCTGAAACTGCTGTGTCATGTTCGGGACGGTAGAGCATCGAAACCTATTGGTAAATAGTAGGTTTGAACTCCGCATAGCTTACCCGGGTGACGCATAACCTATGCGCTTGGCGCCCGGGTCTCGCCAGACACACCGGATAACATCGGCGGTTTTGTTGCGCTTTGGGTCGCATGGACACTGGCCGATCTGGCCGGCCTTAAGGATCGCCAGCGCGAGACCTGCGCCGGGATCAACCCCAGGTGCCACCGTCGTGCCCCGCACGTGGACACCATTTGGACACAAACTTGCCTGAAGTCCGGATAGCTCGCGTTATCTACAGTGACGTGTTTCAGCAGCTAAACGCAGTTTTGTCGTCCTGACCTGGTAGCTCTATGGGGGTTCAAGTCCCCCCTCGGACACCAGGCGACGGAGCTCAATACACGTCGCGCACGTAGCGTTTCGACGCCACCAGCTCACGCTTGTAGTCGTGGGCCTGCTCGTTGGTCATCGCGCCGTGCTTGCGGATGATCGCGGTCAGCGCGTTGTCCACGTCGCGCGCCATCCGGGTGGCGTCGCCGCAGACGTAGAAGTGCGCGCCGTCCTGCAGCCGCCGCCACACCTCGGCGCCCCGCTCGAGCATCCGGTGCTGGACGTACACCCGCTCCTTCTGGTCGCGGGAGAACGCCAGGTCCATCTCCAGGAAGCCGTCACTGACCATGTGCTCGAGGTCGTCGCGGTAGTAGAAGTTGTCCCTGCGGTGCTGGTCACCGAAGAACAGCCAGTTGTGGCCGGTGTGGCCGAGTGCCCGTCGCTCCTGCAGGAACCCGCGGAACGGTGCGATGCCGGTGCCCGGGCCGACCATGATCATCGGGGTGTCGGCGTCCTCCGGCGGGCGGAAGTGCGGTGAGCGCTGCAGGAACACCGGCACCGGCGCATCCGCGGCGCGGTCGGCGAGGAAGGTCGAGCACACGCCGCCGCGGCGGCCGCCGTCGGTGCCGTGATAGCGCACCACCGACACGGTCAGCTGCACCTCGTTCGGGCTGACCAGCGGGCTCGACGAGATGGAGTAGTTGCGCGGCGTCAGCCGGACCAGCACCTCCTGCCACTGCGCCGGGTCGGCGTGCACCGCGAACTCTCGGACGATGTCCAGCCCGTCCCTGGTGGCCAGCCATTTGTCGAGCTTGTCCTTCGGCGCCCGCAGCGGCCTTGCGTCGCGGCTGTTCTCGGCGACGAACCGCAGCAGGTTGGGTGTGACCTTGCGGATGTCGTAACAGGTGGCCAGCGCGTCACTCAGGGGCTGTTCGGCGCCGTCCACCTCGACCACCTGCTCCCCGCGCAGGCCGGTGGCAGACAGCCACCCGTCGACCACCGCGGGATCGTTGCGGGCGAACACTCCCAGCGAATCGCCGACGCCGTAGCCGACTCCGAACTGGGAGATGTCGAATCCGAAGAGCCGCACCTCTTTCGCTGAGGAAGGGCCGCTGAGCACCACGTTGCGGCTCAGCGGTGCCAGCACCGGCTTGGCGCGGGTGAACGGTTCGGCGATGGTGGCCGGCCGGGTGATCGTCGTTGTGCCGCCGCGCGGCGGGGCGGTCGGTGTGGATTCGCCGAGCAGCGCGACGACGTCGTCGGTCCAGCTCTGCATCGGTTCCTCGTCGTACGCCTCGCATTCGGCGCGACTGCGCAGCCTGGTGGCGCCGAGCGCGGCCAGCCGGTCGTCGAGCGAGCGGGCGTGCCCGCAGAAGTCGTCGTAGGCCCTGTCGCCGATCCCCAGCACGGCGAAGCGCACACCGTCGAGGGCGGGAGCCTCGGCCGACTCGAGGCGGCTCCAGAAGTCCGCGCCGTTGTCCGGCGGGCCGCCGTCGCCGAAGGTGCTGGTGACCACCAGCACGTCGCGGGCCGTCGTGAGATCGGTCACGGCCACGTCGTCCATGCTGCGCAGTTGCGCGGCAGCGAGTTTCGCCGCCACCCGGCCCGCCACCTCCTCGGCGTTGCCGGTCTGCGACGCCCACAGCACCAGCGGCCCTCCCCCGGCGGGTGCGTCCTCCGCCGTGGCCGGTGCGGCGCCGGCACGGGAGTAGCGCCCCGCGAGCACACCGTCGATCCACAGCCGCACGTCGGCGCGCACCGGGGCGTGCGCGGGGAGCACCGGCACTCCGCTGGGCTGATCGCCCACTGCGCCGAGAAAGCCTGAGAGATAGAGCTTCTCGTCATCGGTCAGGGTCGGCTTGCGGATCCGCCCGATGCCCAGTTCGGCGACGAGCGGATGGCCGGCCGGGGTGTCCACCGGCCTCACCGGGCGCAGGCTGATCGCGCACACCTTGAACTCCGGTTGCAGCGATTCCGGGTCGACGGCGTCGTTGGTCAGGGCGTTGATGGTGAGGTACTCGCCGTGTTCGTCGTTCCAGTGGAACGGCACGAAGCAGCTTCCGGGCCGCACCCGGTCGGTCACCACCGCGGGCAGCACGGCGCGGCCGCGCCGGGAGGCGAGTTCCACCGAGGTCCCGTCGGTGATCTCGAGGGCCACCGCGTCGACGGGGTGGATCTCGACGAACGGGCCGCTGTTGAGTTTGTTGAGCTTGTCCACCTTGCCGGTCTTGGTCATGGTGTGCCACTGGTGCTGCAGCCGACCGGTGTTCAGCACGATCGGGTAGTCGGTGTCGGGCAGTTCGTCGGCGTCGACGTGCGGGCGCGGGAAGAACACCGCCCGTCGTGACGGGGTCGCGAACGCCAGCCGGGGCCGGCAGCCGTCCTCGTCGACGAACAGATGCTGGCTGACACCGTCGTTGAGGTAGCGGATCGGATGCCGGTCGGTGTCGCCACCGGGCGCCTCCTGCGGTGGCACCGGCCACTGCAGCGGCGTCCGGAGGAGCCGCTCGTAGCTGACGCCGCGCAGGTCGTAACCCGTCCGAAAATTGGTGAATCCGGTGATCTCGTCGATGATCTCGGCGCTGTCGCGGTAGTCGAAGTGTTCACCGAAGCCGAGCTGGGCGGCGATGTCGCAGATCAGCTGCCAGTCCGGCCGGGCCTGGCCGGCCGGCGGGATCGACTGCCGCAGCAGCGTCATGGTGCGGTCGGAGTTGATCATCACCGCGTCCGATTCGGCCCACAGGGTGGCGGGCAGCACGATGTCGGCGTAGCGGTTCGTCGCGTTGTCCCGGTAGGTGTCCTGGGTGATCACCAGTTCGGCGGCCTCCAGCCCCGCGATCGTGGTCTTGCGGTTCGGCATGGTGGCCACCGGATTGGTGCAGATGATCCAGCACGCCTTGATCTCGCCCGCGGCGAGGCGTTCGAACATGTCGACCGCGCCCGGCCCGAACTCGCTGCGGATGGTGTCCGGCGCCAGACCCCACTGCTGCTCGACGTACGCCCGGTCATCGGCGGAGACCACCGAACGCTGTCCGGGCAGACCCGGCCCCATGTAGCCCATCTCGCGTCCGCCCATCGCGTTGGGCTGACCGGTCAGCGACATCGGCCCGGTGCCCGGGCGGCAGATCGCGCCGGTCGCCAGGTGCAGGTTGCAGATCGCGTTGGTGTTCCAGGTGCCGTGGGTGCTCTGGTTCATGCCGACCGCCCAGCACGTCATCCAGTCGCCGGCCTCGTCGATCATCGCCGCGGCCAGCCGGAGATCCGACTCACCGATCCCGGTGATCTCCGACACCCGCGCGGGCGGATAGTCCGCCAGGAACGGGCGCATCTGCTCCCAGCCCTCGGTGTGCTCGGCGATGAACCGCTCGTCGATGTCGCCGCTCTCCACCAGGAGATGCAGCAGGCCGTTGAGCAGCGCGAGGTCGGTGCCGGGCTTGATCTGCAGGAACAGGTCGGCCTTCTCGGCGGTGGTGGTGCGTCGGGGGTCGACGACGATCAGCTTGGCGCCCGCCTTGAGCCGCTCGGCCATGCGCAGGTAGAGGATCGGGTGGCAGTCGGCCATGTTGGATCCGATGACGAAGAACAGGTTCGTCAGGTCGAAGTCGGTGTAGGACCCGGGTGGGCCGTCGGAGCCGAGGGACTGCTTGTAGCCGGTGCCCGCGCTGGCCATGCAGAGCCGCGAGTTCGACTCCATGTACTTCGTCCGCAGGAATCCCTTGGCGAGTTTGGTTGCCAGATACTGGGATTCGAGCGACATCTGCCCTGAGACGTACAGTGCGACCGCATCCGGCCCGTACTTGTCGACGATGGCCCGCAGCCGCCTGCCGGCTTCGGCGATCGCGTCGTCGACGGGCACCGGCACCGGTTCGTCGTCACGGCCGGGCCGCAGCAGCGCCGATTTCAGCCGCCCTTCGTCGGCCCGCATCATCTCCGCATGGGTGGCGCCCTTGGTGCACAGCCTGCCCGCGTTGGTCGGGTGCAGCTTGTCGCCAGACACCCGGGCGATCACCGGGCGGTCGGCGTCACCGTCGGTCTGCACCTCGATGCCGCAGCCGACGCCGCAGTACGAGCACGCCGTCCTGGTCACCGCCATGACCCCATGGTGTGCGGGTCCTGTTCCGGTTCGTTTCCGGTGACGTTATCGGCAGGAAAACTGGTGCTCACCGCCGCCATGCGGGCTCGGTGAGCCGCATCAGCGCTGCTCAGGCCGTTGAAGCCGGAGAGGGCACACGGTCGATGTGTTCTCCGCCACCCGCCTTGGCCGTCCGCATACGCAGGAAGACCACCCAGGTGACGACCGCGCAGACCACGTAGAACCCCATGAACACCCAGAAAGCGTTGGTGGCCGACTTCGCGTCACCGACGTAGGACGCGCGCAGCACGATGTTGATGAACACCCCGCCGAGTGCGCCGACCGCCCCGGCGAATCCGATCAGCGCGCCGGACATGCTGCGCGACCACGCCGCCTTCTCCGCCGGGCTCCACTCGTCGTGGCCCTGGGCCTTCGCCTCGAAGATCGACGGGATCATCTTGTACGTCGAGCCGTTGCCGATCCCGGACAGGATGAACAGCATGATGAAGCCGGCCACGTAGCACGCCATCTGCCCGCCGGTCGGCGCGCCGGCCGTGCCGTCGTCGATCATGCCGGTCGTCACCAGGATTCCGGCCGCGAAGGTCATCGCGACGAAGGTGTACAGCGTGATCCGTCCGCCGCCGATCCGGTCGGCGAGCTTGCCGCCGAACGGCCGCGAGATCGAGCCGAGAAGCGGCCCGATGAACGAGATCTGCGCGGCGTGCAGCGAGGCCTGCGCCGCGGTGTCGCCGCCGGCGAGGTAGTTGATCTGCAGCACCTGTCCGAAGGCGAACGAGAACCCGATGAACGAGCCGAACGTGCCGATGTACAGGAAGCTCATCACCCAGGAGTGCTGGTAGCGCAGCGCTTCGGCGAGCGCGCCCAGGTTCGACCGCTGGTTGCCGAGGTTGTCCATGAACAGCGCGGCGCCGACCGCGGCCGCAGCGATCAGCACGAGGTAGGCGGCGCAGACGATTTCGGGGGCGGTGTTGCCGACGGTGGCGATGACGAGCAGCCCGACCAGCTGGATGACCGGCACGCCGATGTTGCCGCCACCGGCGTTGAGGCCCAGTGCCCAGCCCTTGAGCCGCTGCGGGTAGAAGGCATTGATGTTGGTCATCGACGAGGCGAAGTTGCCGCCGCCGAAGCCGGCGAACGCCGCCACCACCATGAACGTGGTGTAACTGGTGCCGGGATTCTTCATCGCCCAGAGGGTGAGCAGCGTCGGGATCAGCAGGAGCAGCGCGCTGACGATCGTCCAGTTGCGGCCGCCGAACCGGGCGGGCGCGACGGTGTACGGGATGCGCATGAAGGCGCCGACCAGGGTCGGCATTGCCACCAGGTAGAACTTGCCCGCCGGGTCGATGCCGTAGACGTCCTGCGGCATGAACAGCACCATCACCGACCAGATCGACCAGATCGAGAAGCCGACGTGCTCGGCGAAGATCGACCAGATCAGGTTGCGCTTGGCGATCTTGTGCCCGCCCGAGTTCCACGCCTCGACGTCCTCGGCGTCCCAGTGTGCGATGTCGCGGCTCATGCCATCTGTGTACTGCCGGGCCGTTCCGCCGCCGTTGCCCTCCGGTGTCGGCTGTGTCAACTCGGCCTCACACCTGCTGCGACAGCGGCTGTGCACAACGAGATCCACGGCCGACTCGGCGACGAAACCACCGCGAAACAAACGCCGCCTAGTCATGGTGCATGAGCGACGGCAGCATTCCCCGATTCCTGCAAGGCGCTTTCGAGTTCGAGGGCAACGGCCTCACCAAGCCCACGCCGATCGACGACTCACTGCGCTACACGGTGCCCGCCGGGTCGGTGACCCAGCCGGTCTACTTCCGCGGCGGCAACTCCTGCGACGAGATGGTCACCGTGGTGCTGATCCGCGACGGCGCGCCGATGCGGTACTTCCCCATCGCCGCCAAGGGCGCCACCCACGTGGCGTTGCGGGTGGTCGAGGACCTGCTCGGGGACACCGTGCTCGAACTGTTCGTCGCCGCGCCCGCCGGCTGTTCGGGCACCGTCGTCGTCGATCTCGGCCTGGTGGAGGTGTGATGCGCAAGCTGGTGGTGGTCGGCAACGGGATGGCGGGCGTGCGCGCCATCGAGGAGATCCTCGCCAGGGGCGGCGGTGCGATGTTCGACATCACGGTGTTCGGCGACGAACCGTACGGCAACTACAACCGGATCCTGCTGTCGAACGTGCTGGCGGGCAGTCAGGACGTCGAGGCCGACGCCGGCGAGATCTACCTCAACGCGCTGGACTGGTACGCCGAGAACGGCATCGACCTGCGGGCCGGGGTGCGGGTGGTGCGCATCGACCGGTTCGCCCGGCTGGTGTACGCCGACGACGGCACCGTGCAGAAGTACGACGATCTGGTGCTCGCCACCGGCAGCCGGTCCTTCTTCCCGCCCATGACCGGCCTGTGGGCCGATGACACGACTTTGACCGACGGGGTGTTCGGCTTCCGCACCCTCGACGACTGCATGGGCATGATCGACGAGGCGCAGCACCGCACCAAGGCCGTGGTGATCGGCGGTGGGCTGCTCGGGCTCGAAGCCGCTCGCGGACTTCAGAACCGGGGCCTGACAGTCGATGTCGTGCACGCGGGCCCGGTGCTGATGAACGCACAGCTCGACGTCACGGCGGGCGCCATCCTCCGGCGTTCGGTGGAGGCGCTCGGTATCACCGTGCACACCGAGAAGCGCACCACCGAGGTGCTCACCGACGACTCGGGGAGGCTGTCCGGGATCGTGTTCTCCGACGGCTCGGTCATCGACTGCGACATGCTGGTGATCGCGGCGGGCATCCGGCCGAATGTCGGTCTGGCGCAACGGGCGGGCCTGACCGTCGAACGCGCGATCGTGGTCGACGACCACATGCGCTCCATCGACGACGGGCACATCTACGTCGTCGGCGAATGCGCACAGCACCGCGGTCAGGTGTACGGCCTGGTGGCTCCGCTGTGGGAGCAGGCCGGCGTGCTCGCCGACCAGCTCACCGGAAACGACCCGGCGGCGGCCTATCACGGGTCGCGCACCGCCACCAAGCTCAAGGTGGCCGGCGTGGACGTGGCGTCGATGGGGCTCAAGGCGCCCGAGCGGCCGGACGACGAGTTCGTCCAGTACTCCGAACCCCGGCACGGCGTCTACAAGACGATCGTCATCCGGGACGGGAAGTTGGTGGGCGCCACCCTGCTCGGCGACGTCAGCAAGGTGTCGTTCCTCACGCAGGCCTTCGACAGCGGGTTGCCGCTACCCGACGAGCGGGTGTCGCTGATGTTCGACATCGGCACCCCCGACGTCGCGGTCGGCGTCGCCGAGCTCGCCGACGACGCGCAGATCTGCAACTGCAACGGGGTCAGCAAGGGCGCGCTGGTCGGCTGTGTCCGAGCGGGCGAGACGTCGGTGTCGGGCGTGATGGCGAAGACGAAGGCGGGCAAGGGCTGCGGCTCGTGCAAGGAGCTGGTGGGCCAGGTCGTCGAATGGGCGGCAGGCGGCGCCGTCAGCGAGGATCCGTCGGCGTCCTGGTACGTGCCGGGGGTGCCCTACGACAAGCCGACGCTGATGCGCCACATCCGCGAGCTCGAACTGCATTCGGTGTCGTCGGTGTTCGCCGCGCTGGCGCCCGACGGCCGCGAGGACGCGGGCTCGAAGATGGCGCTGGCGTCGCTGCTGGAGACGATGTGGGCCGACGAGTACGTCGACGAGCGCGACGCCCGGTTCATCAACGACCGGGTGCACGCCAACATCCAGCGCGACGGCACGTTCTCGGTGGTGCCGCAGATGAAGGGCGGGGTGACCGACGTGGCGCAGCTGCGCACGATCGCCGATGTCGCCGAGAAGTACGCGATCCCGATGATCAAGCTCACCGGTGGCCAGCGCATCGACCTGCTCGGGGTGCGCAAGGAGGATCTGCCCGCGGTGTGGGCCGATCTCGACATGCCGTCCGGCTACGCGTACGGCAAGAGCTTCCGGACCGTCAAAACCTGTGTGGGCAGCGACTTCTGCCGCTTCGGGCTGGGCGATTCGACGGCACTGGGCATCGCCATCGAGGAGCGATACCAGGGCCTGGCCAGCCCGGCCAAGATGAAGCTGGCCGTCACCGGATGCCCGCGAAACTGCGCCGAGGCGCTGTGCAAGGACCTCGGTGTGGTGGCGGTGGACGGCGGCCGGTGGGAGATCTACGTCGGCGGTGCCGCGGGTGCGCACATCCGCAAGGGCGACCTGCTCGCGACCGTCGACGACCCGCAGACGGTGATCACGCTGACCGGCCGCTTCCTGCAGTACTACCGGGAGAACGCGAACTGGCTCGAGCGCACCTACGCGTTCGTGCCGAGGGTGGGCATCGAGCACCTGCGTGCGGTGGTGGTCGACGACAGCGAGGGCATCGGAGCTGACCTCGACCGGAGGATGCAGAAGTCGGTGGACGCCTATCGCGACCCGTGGCGGGACGGGCAGGACCCGGTGACCGAAGGACAGTTCCGGCCGTCGCTGCCGCTGCTGCCGCTCCCCCTGGTGCCCGTGCGATGAGCGCTTGCGCGAAGAGCCGAGGACCCCGATGAGCGTCGACATCGGCTCGCTGGACGAGGTACCGGTCGGCGAGGGCCGCACGTACTCGGTGCGCGGCGAGCAGATCGCGGTGTTCCGGTTGCGCGACGGCACGCTGCGGGCGATCGACGCGGTGTGCCCGCACCGCGGCGGACCGCTGGCCGACGGACTCGCCGACGACCGCGTGGTGGTGTGTCCGCTGCACGGGCACACCTTCGATCTCTGCGACGGGCGTGAGGCCGCAGGCGCCGACTTGTCGGTGCGCAGCTTCCCCGTCGAGGCCGTGGACGGAACCATCCGCATCACACTCTGATCGGGCACCCGAGGGAATACCCGGCCGGCCGGCACAGTTCGGTGACATATCACGCATTCTGGTCGGCTGAAGGAGCACGTCATGCAGTACGCAATCATCGGAGCGGGAAACATCGGCACGGCCGTCGCGGGGCATTTCGCCCGCACCGGCACCGACGTGGGACTGGCCGCGTCGCGCGGTGTCGAGGCGGTCCGCGGCGTCGCAGCCGCGATCGGACCGAACGTCATCCCGGCCGAGGTGTCCGATGCACTGGCAGCCGACATCGTCATCCTCGCCACCCCGTTCGAGGCGGTCCGGGAACTGGTCGGGTCGGTGCCGGACTGGGGCGGCCGCATCATCGTCGACGCCACCAACGCCATCGACTACAGCGACTTCTCCCCCGCCGACCTCGGCGGACGGGCGTCTTCCGATCTGGTCGAGGAGTGGGCGGGCGGCGCCAGGGTGGTCAAGGCCTTCGGCCACACCTGGGCCAAGGTGCTGGCGCGCGAGCCCGGCGACGGGCACGGCGGCCGGCGCGTGTTGTTCGTGTCCGGAAATCACCCGGACGCGAATGCCACGGTGGCACAACTGATCTCCGACCTCGGATTCGAGGCGCTCGATCTCGGCCGCAACGACGGCGGCGGACTGCTTCAGCAGTTCGGCGGGCCGTTGACCACCAAGAGCTTCATCTCCCAGGCCATCGGGGGTGCGGGTCCGGCCGAGATGGATCTGGTCTAGCCCGGCCTGACCGCAGCTGTCGGGCCGGAGACGGTACACGATTTCGTTATCAGGTCTGCGGTGCATCGTGACCATGACTCGCGGTCGACATCGCTTCATTGCCGCAGAGCCTGCCTCACCATGCATATATGCGTCATTCGAAAGTATGCACGGTGCTCTGGGGCATCTGCCTGCTCGTCGCCGGATGCACCACGACCAGCAATGCCACGGCCGTGGCGCCTCCGGACATCCGATTCGCCATCCCGCGTCCCCTCGTCGAGCGTGAGTTGCCAGGACTGCTTCTCGCGCCGCACGAGGCGGCCGCCGCAATGGGATCGCCCGCCATGATGGTCACCGAGTCCCAGACCGCGATGTCCGACAACAGCGCGATCATGGCACCCGTGGAGTGTCTCGCCATCGACGGCGCCGCGGAGGCGCTGGTGTACGCGGGCAGCGAATTCCAGGCCGTGCGCGATCAGAGCCTCAACACCGGCGACGATTTCACCCACTACCTCAAGCAGGCCGTGGTGCAGTTCCCCTACCGCGAGAAGGCTGCCGCATTCTTCGAGACATCGGTCGGCCAGTGGCCGAACTGCCACCAGTACGTCCACACCCAGAGCGGATCACGCTGGGACGTCGGAGAGATCAAGAACGTCGACGACATCCTGAGCACCAACGTCGTTCAGCAGGAAGCCGCAGCACCGGGTTGGGGGTGCGGCAGGGCACTGGCCCTGCGCAACAACATCATCATCGACGTGAACACCTGCAGCGCCGACCCCGCCGACTCGGCGGTGAGGATCGCCGATCTGATCGGAGACAAGATCCTGGCGCAGTAGTGACGGCTCAGCCTTCCGCCGGCTTGACGGCCAGCACCGGCTTCGGGCACTCCAGCAGCACCCGCTGAGCCACACTGCCCATCAGCAGCTTGCCCACCGGGTTGCGGTGCCGGAGCCCGATGACGAGCAGTTCTGCCTCGGCGCGGTCCATCGCACGGACCAGTTCCTCGGCGGCGTCCACACCGACGGGCTGACTGAGCTCGAACGGCACCCCGCACTCGGTCAGTCTGGCCTCGACGTCGTGCACTTCGCTCTGCTGGGCGAAGCGTTTGTCGACGTAGGACTCGCCGGAGGTGGCGTTGATCACCAGCAGTTCGGTGTCGCGCCGCTTGGCCTCGGTGATGCCGTGTTCGACTGCGGCGCGGCCGAATTCGTCAGCCGAGTATCCAACAACGATCATGACTGGGCCGCCTTCGCCTTCTGGTCCGCGTCGTCCTCGACGATCAACAGCGACTCCTCACTGCGGTGCATCAACTTCAGGATCAGCGGCATGATGAGCAGGATCGCCATCAGGATGTAGGTGATGATCGCCACCGGCTCGGTGAACAGGCTGGCCCAGTCCCCGCCGCCGAGCTGGAGGCTCTGGCGGAGTTGACGTTCGACGCGCGGGCCGAGGATCACCCCGATGATCAGGGGCAGCACCGGCAGGCCGAAGCGCCGCATCATCAGGCCGAGCAGTCCGAACACCAGCAGCAGCGCGAGGTCGAGCGGCTGCACGTTGACCGCCAGCGCGCCGAGCGTCGCGAAGAACAGGATGCCGGCGTACAGGTAGGGCCGCGGGGTGCGCAGCAGCTTCGCCCACAGCGGCGCCAGCGGCAGGTTGATCAGCAGCAGCAGTAGGTTGCCGATGAAGAGGCTGGCGATCAGCGTCCAGATCAGCAACGGCTCCTTGTCGAACAGGGTGGGACCCGGCTGGATTCCGTACGACACGAACGCGGTCAGCATGACCGCCGCGGTGGCGTTGGTGGGCAGACCGAGTGACAGCATCGGCACCAGCGTGCCCGCCGCCGAGGCGTTGTTGGCGGCCTCCGGCCCGGCGACACCTTCGATGGCGCCCTTGCCGAACTCCTCTTTGTGCTTGGAGAGCCGCTTCTCGGTGATGTAGGACAGGAACGTCGGCAGCTCCGCCCCACCGGCAGGTAGCGCGCCGAACGGGAATCCGTAGGCGGTACCACGCAGCCACGGCTTCCACGATCGCCGGAAGTCGTCGCGGCCCATCCAGGGCCGGCCCACCGGGATCACCTCGGCAGGGCGGCGCCGCAGATGCGCGGCCACCCACAGCGCCTCGCCGACCGCGAAGATGGCCACCGCGATGACGACGATGTCGATGCCGTCGGAGAGCTGCGGCAACCCGAACGTCGCGCGCGGCTGGCCGGTGAGGAAGTCGATGCCGACCACGCCGATCGCGAGTCCGAGGAACAGCGAGATGGCGCCGCGCAGCTTGGAGGCGCCGAGCACCGCGGTGACCGCGACGAGCGCGAAGATCATGATCGCCAGGTAGGACGGGGCACCGAGCGACACCGCGAACCGTGAGATCGGTGGTGCGAATGTGGCGAGCAGCGCGGTGCCGATCGCGCCGGCGACGAACGAGCCGATGGCCGCGGTGGCGAGCGCCTGCGCGGCGCGTCCGGCCTTCGCCATCTTGTTGCCCTCGATCGCCGTGATCACCGATGACGATTCGCCGGGGGTGTTCAGCAGGATCGACGTGGTGGAACCGCCGTACATGCCGCCGTAGAAGATGCCGGCGAACATGATGAACGCCGCACTGGGGCTGACGTTGTAGGTGACGGGGAGCAGCAGCGCGACCGTCATCGCGGGCCCGATGCCGGGCAGCACGCCCACCGCGGTGCCCAGCAGCACGCCGATGACCGCGTACAGCAGGTTCATCGGGGTCGCCGCCTCGGCGAATCCCTGGAGCAGCCAGTCGAAGTTGTTCATCTACAGGATCCCGTCCAGAATGCCTGCGGGCAGCGGGATCCCGAGCCCGGAATAGAATGCATAGAAGCTCACCAGCGCGAGCACCACCCCGATGGCGATGTTGCGGACGTAATGGCGGTTGCCGAGAATCGTTGCCGCGCCCGCGAACAGCAGTGTGCTGGTGATCACCCAGCCGAGCGGTTCGACCAGCAGGATGACGGCGACGAACACGCCGACGAGCATTCCGACCGTGCGCCAGTCGCTCGGAGCGTCCGGGTCGACGTCCTCACCGGCGTCGGCCTCACCCACCGATCCCCGCGGTATCGCCACCGCGAGGATGACGGCCAGCACGATCAGCACGATCCCGATGACCATCGGGAAGGCCTTGGGCCCCACCGGATCGACCTTCGCGAATCCGGGTTCCAACGCGAACGCACCGTAGATGAGGAAGGCGCCGACCGCGACGAGCACGGCGCAGACGAGGTACTGCGCCTTGTCGATGCGCTTCTCGGCCACGGCCGGTTCCCGTTCGGGTGGTTCCTGGGCCGGAGGTTCCGGCTTCTCGGTGGTGGTCACAGCAGCCCCAGTTCGGTCAGGGTCGAGGAGACCCGGTTGTCTTGGTCCACGAGGAACTGCTCGAACGCCGCCCCGGTCACGAAAGCGTCGGTCCAGCCGTTCTTCACCAGGGCGTCCTTCCAGCCCTGCGAGGCGTGCAACTCCTCGAGCACCTTGATCATCCTGCGCTTGGCGTCGTCGGAAATGCCTGGCGGAGCGAGGACTCCGCGCCAGTTGGCGAAGGTCAGGTCGATCCCGGACTCCTTGAGTGTCGGTGCGTCGATACCCTCGACGCGCTCGTCGCTCGACACCGCGAGCACCCGTAGCTGGCCGGCCTCGATCTGGTCGATGAGCTCACCCGGGCTCGACGTGCCCGCGGTGATCTTGTTGCCGAGCAGCGCCGTCAGCAGGTCGCCGCCGCCGTCGTAGGTGACGAAGTTGACCGACTTGGGATCGACGCCGACCGCCTCGGCGGTCTCCATCGGGAACAGGTGATCCGGTCCGCCCGGCGACGATCCGCCGCCGATGGTGACCTTCGACGGGTCCTTCTTCCACGCCGCGACGAAGTCCTGGATCGTCTTGAACGGGGAATCGGCGGGCACGAAGATCGCGCCGGGATCCTCGATCAGCTTCGCCAGCGCCGTCGCATCGGACGCCTTGATCTTCGAGCCGTTGGTATAGGTGGCGCCGACGACACCGAGCCCCATGGTCATCATGAGGTCGTTGTTGCCCTTCTCGTTCATCAGCCGGGCCATCGCGACGGTGCCGCCGGCGCCGATCACGTTGAACACCTCGATGCGCCCGGTGATGTCGTCGTCCTCCATGATCTTCACCGCGGTGCGTGCGGTCAGGTCGTAGCCACCGCCGGGGCTGTTGGGAACCATCATCCGGAGCCGGTGGAACTCCTCGTTGCCGTCGCCGCGCGTGACGCCGCAGGCCGTCAGCAGCAGGAGCGCGGCGAGCGCAAGACCCAGCGCCCTCGGCAGTGCGGCCACGATTCTGTGCACAGTCGTCCCCAATCGGCAGCGGTGTGATGCTCAGCAATACTGGACCCCACCAGTGATGTGCGTCACTGATTCGAACGCAAAGGAAGATTTGGTCATTAAGAACACGAACCATTCGCGGTGGGCGCCGGTTGTCCGGGCGCTGTCCGGGCGCAGCCTCGCCGGGCAGTTCCTGGCGTTCCAGCTGCTGGTGGTCGCGGTGGTGCTGCTGGCGGTGGCCGGCTTCTCCGTTGCGGAGTCGACGCGGGAGTTCCGCGACGTGCGGGGGCAGCGGTTGATCGCCGTGGCCGAGAACGTGGCGTCGACCCCGGTGGTTCGCGACCGCTACAACGATCCCGCTGCCGCACAGACACTCGCGCCGGAGGTCGACCGCGCCGTCGCGCTGTCGGGCGCCGGGCTCGCCGAGATCATCGACCCGGCAGGGGTGGTGCGGGCCTCGTCGGATCCATCGCGGGTGGGACACCAGACCGATCTCGGGCTGACCCGGGCCGACGAGGGACGGGCGTGGTTCGGCGACGGCGACATCGACGGCGCGCACAATCTCATCGGTCAGGTGCCGCTGCTGTCCAGCAGGGGTGAGGTGCTGGCGATCGCGTCGGTGAGCGAGCCCTATCCGTCGGTGTGGGGGCTGGTGAGCGGGGCGGGCGAACGGCTGCTGTTCTATCTGGGGATAGGCGCCGCGCTGGGCATGGTGGCGTCGTGGCTGCTGTCACGGCGCATCAAGCGGCACACCGGTGGGCTGGAGGTCGCCGAGATCGCCGGGTTGGCCGACCATCGGGAAGCGTTGCTGCACAGCATCCGTGAGGGTGTGGTGGCGGTCAACAACGAGGGCGGCATCACGCTGATGAACGACAGCGCACAGGATCTGCTCGGCGTGGACGGCACTGCGGTCGGCAGGCGCGTCGACGAGGTCGGTCTGGACCCGGCGGTGGTGGAATTCCTGCTCTCCGGCGAGGATCGCCGCGACGTGGTGATCGCTACGCGGACGCGGGTGCTTGCGTTGAACCGGCGCGCGACCACCAGTGCCGGGCGGCGGATCGGTACGGTGACCACGATGCGCGACAGCACGGAACTGGCCGCACTGCAGGCACAGCTGTCGTCGCACAAGAGCGTGACCGACACGCTGAGGGCGCAGACCCACGAGTTCGCCAACCAGCTGCACACCATCTCCGGTCTGGTGCAGCTCGGCGAGTACGACGCCGTGCGCGACCTGGTGGGCGACCTCACCCGCAGGCGCGCCGAGATCAGCGACGCGGTGACGCGGCGCATCTCCGACCCGGCGGTGGCGGCGCTGCTGATCGCCAAGACCACCCTGGCCGCCGAGAGCGGGGTGGGGTTGCACCTCGAACCGGAGTCACACCTCGGCGCGCTCGACCCGGCGCTGGCCACCGACGTGATCACGTTGCTGGGCAATCTCATCGACAACGCGGTGGACGTGTCGGTGGGATCGGACGAGGCCCGGGTGGCGGTGGGGATCTCCGATTCCGCCGGGTTGGAGGTGTCGGTGTCCGACTCGGGACCCGGTGTGCCCGAACATCTCCGGGAGGCGATCTTCGCCCGTGGCGTCACGTCGAAGTCCGACGTGCCGGGTGGCCGCGGCATCGGCCTGGCGCTGGTGCGACTGGTGACCGCGCAGCACGGCGGCAGCGTCGAGGTGACCGATCGCCCCGGCGGCGGGGCCACGTTCGTCGCGAGACTGCCGGGGGTGCTGGCCCGTGCGTGACGTGTTGGTGGTCGACGACGACTTCATGGTGGCCGACATCCACCGCCGGTTCGTCGACCGGGTGGACGGATTCCGCGCCGTCGGCGTCGCACGCACGGGCGCCGAGGCGCTCGTCGCCGCACGTGACCTGAGCCCGCACCTCATCCTGCTCGACGTGTACCTGCCCGACATGACGGGGTTGGAGGTGCTGCACCGGTTGCGCTCGGCAGGCGACCGGGTCGGCGTCATCATGATCACCGCCGCCCGCGAATTGGACACGGTCAGTGGTGCATTGGACGGTGGAGCCGCCGACTACCTGATCAAGCCGTTCGAGTTCGCGCAACTGCGGGCCAAGCTGGAGGCGTTCGCCGCACGGGCCGACGCCCTCGAATCGGACCGCGGCGCCGACCAGTCGCTGATCGACGCGCTCTTCGGCCGGCCCGCGACGTCGGCCGAGGCGCTGCCCAAGGGGCTGGGCGTCGAGACGGGCCGCCTGGTGCTCGATGCCGTCCGCGATGCCGGCGAGGTGTCGGCGGCCGAATGTGCCGAGCTGATCGGCATTTCGCGGGTGAGCGCGCGCCGCTACCTCGAGCACTACCTCAGCACCGGCGCGCTCGAACTCCGGCTGCAGTACGGCGTCGGCCGTCCGGAGCGCCGCTACCGCGCCCGCGGCTAGCTAGAACGGTGGGTCGTCGGGTTGTGGTGGTGGGTCGGGTGGTGGTTGCCAGTCCGGTGGCAGCACTTCGGATTCGTAGGGTTGGTTGACCCAGCGCATGAACGGACTCTTGGTGGGTCGGCCGCCTTTGAACAGCATGAGCATGGTGCGGTGGCGGTTGCGGTCTTTGCGGGCCTCGATCTCGCGGCGGCGGGCCCGTTCCAGGGTGCGGTGAGCCTCGTTGAGCGGGCGCAGGGCGCGGTTCTTGGCGCGGCGCCGCTCGACACGACTCGCGCGTCTGCGGGTGGGGTTGCAGCGCGTCGGCCGCGGTGCCGCACACGGACGACCCGCCAGGGCGGGGAAGAGTTCGACACCGCCGGGCACGGTGTGCACCTGTCGCCCATCGGGCGTCGTCCACACCACGGTGCCGTCGGGCAACTGCAGGTCACGCCAGCCCTGCACGAACGTCTTGGCCCGGTGATGTTGACGGCACAGGCATTTGAGGTTCTCCGGCACTGTCTTACCGCCGGCCCGTGGGTCGACGTGGTTGAACGCGATGGTGTGGTCGAGGTCGCAGCCTTGGGCGGGCCGGTCACACCCGGGGAAGCGACACCTCAGATCCCGCATCCGCACGAACCGTTCCACCGCCGCCGTCGGCTGATACCGCAACCCCTGCTCGGCCGTCACCGTTGGCGGGTTCAGCGGCCGCAGGGTTGCGTTGTGGGCGAGTTGGCGGACCAGGTCGGCGTCGATCACGCCGAAACCCTCCAGATAACCGGGCCGATTGCCGGTACCCAGCACGGTGGACTGATCGGCGATCACATTGATCACGAACTTGGTGCCCGAGGGCGCCGGCGGAGGCGCTGCGGGCGCGGGCGCCTCGAGATCGCCGGTCTCGGCATCAGTCTCGGCGGCGGCCGGCGCCGGCGCCGACTTCGATGCGGCGCACGCCTCGCACCGGCACGCCAGCGGTAGTCCCTGTGCCATCGCGGCCACTGCGTCGGCGCGGCGCTGGGCCAGGGTCCGCGGATCTGACGGGCACACCCCGGTCGCGAGTGCACCCAGCGTGCGGTCGAAGATCACCGCGGTCTCGGCGTCCACCACCCCGTCGACCTTGGCCGTCCCGTCACCGACGGCGATCACATCCATGTGGCGGTGGTCTTCGGCGCGTTCACGTTCCTTGACCGCATCACGATCCAGGGTGCGCACCGCGGCGTCCACCGCATCGATCACCCGTTTACGCGACCAGGACTGCCACCGCGGGATGCGTTCGGCCAACTGGGAGTCGAGGGCGGCGATGATCGTGCGGTCACTGACCAACTCGCTGCGCGACAGGATGATCTGCACGGTGCGCAAGTCGATGTCACCCCGAGCGAGCACCGCGGCCACCTTCGGCAACCGGCTGTCCAACGCATCGGCCTGTGCCACCAGCACGCTGGCCGCGGCCGCCGTGAGGTTCATCGCCGCGGCCACCTCGGCGCTGGTGCGCTGCAACCCGGTGACGATCATGTAGCCACAGTCGGGGTCTTCGGCCTCGGCCTCCCAGGTACGACGGCCCAGTAGTTCGGCGATCGCCGCCAACCGCCGCCCGACCAGCCTCGACTCCTCCCGATAGGCATCGGTGATCGCTGCGACCACCTCACCCGTCGACACTGACTCGAACATGTGTTCGAGTATATCCGCGAGCTACGACCGCGTTGACTCATCAGAAATGCGCGCGAATGGGTGATTCGTTGCCTCATCGAAAATGCGCGCGTAGGCCCAGTGGATGGGGTTGACGTTGGC
>NZ_JBMVDG010000011.1:0-174508 GCF_049541695.1 Mycobacterium sp. NPDC050041
CCACCGAAACACACACACCGGGCTCCGACGCGGCGCCCGCACCGAGGTTTGCGGCCGCCGCTTCATCCTGCCCACTTGACAAACTGATCCCCATATCAGCGATTTCGGCGTGACAACGCGCGCTCACCGCTCGAAATCACGCCGACATCACAGGACGGCGAGCGCCACCGCCGCGGCCGACGACGCGCACATCGCCGGACCGTGCGGCACCGTCGACCCTCGCCGCCGCAGCAGCGCGACCACCGCCCACACGGCGCTCAGCAGCGGGGCCGCCACGGCGGCCAGCAGCCAGACGTCAGGGCCGAAGGCACCGGTGAGTCCGCCGACGCCGAGCGCCAGCTTCACATCACCGGCGCCCATCGCGGCCGGTGAGATCAGGTGCACCGCGGCGTAGCCGGCGAACAGCGCGGCGGCGCCCAGCGCGGCGGCCCCACCGCGACCGGCGAGGGCGGCGGCCGTGAGCACCAGCACGGCGCCGGGCAGCGTCAGCGCGTTGGGCAGCCGGCGCTCCCGGATGTCGCAGACCGACAACGCCACCAGCCAGCAAGCCGCGACCGCCAGCACCCCCGCCCCCATCCGTCGAGGCTAAGGTCAGCGCAGCGCGGCCCTCATCACCTCTTTGGGCGCGGGCATCCCGGTGAACAACTCGACCTGCGCGAACGCCTGGTGCAGCAACATCTCCAGCCCGCTGACCACCCGCCCGCCTGCGGCCGCGACCGCCGATGCCAGCGGCGTCGGCCACGGGTCGTAGATGGCGTCCAGCAGCACCGGCGTGCCCGCCAGATCCACCGCGTACGGGCGGGCGGCCTCGGCCGGGATCGTGCTCACCAGCACGTCGGCGGGCGCGGCGGCGACCCGCTCGCCGATCAGCTGGCACCACTGCGCCGCCACGCCGCACCGGATGGCCAGTCGCACCAGCGGCGCGGCCCTGTCGTCGTTGCGCGCGGCCACGGTGATGCGCCGGACCCCGAGGCCGGCCAGTGCCACCACCGCGGCCGGGGCGGTGCCGCCGGATCCGAGCACCATGGCGTGGCCCGAGGCGCTGCCGAGTGCGCCGACGATCCCGTCGACGTCGGTGTTGTCGGCCCGCCAGCCGCGGCCGCTGCGGACCAGGGTGTTGGCGGAGCCGACCAGGTCGGCGCGCTCGGTGCGCTCGTCGGCGAACCGCAGCGCCGCGAACTTGTTCGGCATGGTCACCGAGAGGCCCACCCACTCGGGGCCGAGGCCACCCACCAGAGCGGGCAGTTGATCAGCGGTGCACTCGACCCTGTCGTAGGTCCAGCTGTGCAGCCCGAGCGCCCGGTAGGCGGCCAGGTGCACCTGCGGCGACCGCGAGTGCGCGATCGGCGAGCCCAGTACCGCGGCCCGGCGCACCTGGTCGGAGCTACCGTGCCGAGTCGAGCACACCGTTGCGCTGCGCCAGTTCGATGTTGGCCAGGTGCTGGTTGTAGTCGCGGGTGAACAGGGTGGTGCCCTGCATGTCGATCGTCACGAAGTACAGCCAGTCACCGGGGGCGGGTTGCTCGGCGGCCACCAGCGCAGGCCTGCTCGGTGAACAGATCGGCGTGGCGGGCAGCCCCGGCCGCACGTAGGTGTTCCACGGGTTGCCCTGTGCCCGGTCGCCGTCGGTGGTGGCCACCTCGATCCGGTCCAGCGGGTAGTTGACCGTCGAGTCGAACTCCAGCGTGCGGTTCTCGGCCAGCCGGTTGTAGATGACGCGGGCCACCTTCGCGAAATCCTCCGGCTTGGACTCGCGCTGCACCAGCGAGGCCACCGTCAGCACCTGGTAGGGCGACAGGTTCATCGCCGTCGCCGTCTCCTGGATGCCGGCCTGCGCATACTGCGTGGCGCTCGCACCGATCAGGGTCGACAGGATCTCGGTCGGTGTGGCCGACGGGTCGATGTTCCACGCCCCGGCCATGATCAGGCCCTCGATCCGGCGGTGGTCGGCACCCATCGCGGTGACCGGCTGGGCGGCCCACTCGGGCACGGCCAGCGCGGACAGCGGCGCCGAACCGGCGATCTGGCGCAGTTCGTCGGCGGCCACGCAGCGCTCGGCGCCGTCGAGGTCGACACAGGTGGCGCGGGAGATGAGGGTGAGGATGCCCTCGGTGACGGCGTTGGTCTTGACGTCGCGCACGTCGTCGAGCTGGCGACCTTCCGGGATGACCAGCTTGCCGACCCGGCTGCCGGGGTCGGCGAGGCGTTCGACAGCGCTGGCGCCCGAGATCTCGGTGCGCATCTTGTAGAAGCCGGGCTGGATCGCCGAGATGGCCGAATTGCCCGCCGCGGCGTTGACGAACGACTGCGCGGTGGCGACCACCTTGTTCTCGGCGAGCGTCTCGCCGATGGCCGTCGTCGAATCGCCGTCCTGAACCTGGATCACGATGTCGGCGACGCCGTCACCGGCGAAGTCCTCCCCGCCGCCGCCGAAGATGCCGTGCCACAGCTTGGAGCCGAGGAACACCGCGCCGACGATCACGACGACCAGCAGCGCCAGGGTCAGACCCCTCGTGAAGCGCCGCTTGCGCCGGATGCGGTCCGCGCGCATCCGGTCGGACCGGCTCATCCGGCGCCGCGGCGGTCCCACCGCCACCGGCTCCGCCCTGCCCCGGCCGTTCCAGTTCTCAGTCATCCACGCCCTCTCCGGGCGCCGCCAGGGCCGCGCGCCGCTGATCCAGCCAGCTCTGCAGAATTCCCACGGCGGCGGCCTGGTCGATGATGGCCCGCTGCCCCTTCGCCCGTACCCCGGCCTCACGCAGCGAGCGCTGCGCCGACACGGTGGTGAGTCGTTCGTCGGCCAGCCGCACCGGCACCGGCGCCACCCGCCGCGCCAGTTCTTCGGCGAGTGCGATGGCGTCCTGAGCGGCAGGACCCGTCCGGTCGGCGAGCGTACGCGGTAGGCCCACCACCACCTCGACCGCCGCCACCTCGCCGACCAGTTCGGTCAGCCGTCGCAGGTGGCGGTCCTTGCGCCGCCGGTCACGGGTCACCGTCTCGACGGGGGTGGCCAGGATCGCGTCGGGGTCACTGACGGCCACGCCGATCCGGACGCTCCCGACGTCGATGCCGATGCGTCGCCCGCGGCCCGGATCGGGGTCCCGGCCTGCTGCGCCGGGCCGATCCGGGAGCCGGTGATCGGTCTCGGCCACCAGGTCAGCTCCGGCCTATCTCGGCGCGCAACGCGGCCATCGCCGCGTCGATCCCCGCCGCCCCCTTACCGGAACCCTGCGCCAGATCGGCCTTGCCGCCCCCACGGCCGTTGACCGCCGCACCGAATGTCTTGACCAGGTCGTCGGCACGCAGGCCGAGATCCTGTGCGGCCGGGTTGACGGCCACCACGAACGGCACGGTGTCGTTGTCGCCCTCGGCGACCAGTGCGACGACGGCGGGCTCGGCGCCCAGCTTGCCGCGAATGTCGCCGACGAGGCTGCGCAGATCCGCCGCCGACATCCCGCCGGCCATCCGCTGCGCCACGACACGCACCTTACCGACAAGATCAGCGCCGGCGGCAGCGTTGGCCGCCGCGGCGCGCGCGTTGGCCAGCCGCATGCGGTCGAGTTCCTTCTCCGCGGCCCGCAGCCGCTCCACCAGCGTGGCGACCCTGGCGGGCACCTCCTCGGAGGGCACCTTCAGCGACGAGGCGAGGCCGGCCATCAGCGCCCGCTCCTTGGCGAGGTGACGGAACGAGTCGAGGCCGACGTACGCCTCGACGCGGCGCACCCCGGACCCGACGGACGATTCGCCGAGGATGGTGACCGGACCGATCTGCGCCGAATTCCGCACGTGGGTGCCGCCGCACAGCTCGATGGAGAACGGTCCGCCGATCTCGACGACGCGGACCTCCTCGGGGTAGTTCTCCCCGAACAGCGCCATCGCACCCATCGCCTTGGCCCGCTCGAGTTCGGTGGTGAAGCTGTGCACCTCGAAGTCGGCTTCGACCGCCTCGTTGGTGACCTCTTCGATCTCGCTGCGTTGTTCGTCGGTGAGCGCGCCCTGCCAGTTGAAGTCGAATCGCAGGTAGCCCGGCCGGTTGAGGGAACCGGCCTGCACGGCATTGGGTCCGAGCACCTGGCGCAGCGCGGCGTGCACCATGTGCGTGCCCGAGTGGCCCTGGGTGGCGCCGTGCCGCCAGCGCGGATCGACGGCGGCGACGACGGTGTCCCCCTCGACGAACTCGCCGGATTCGACGTTCACCCGGTGCGTCCACAACGTCTTGGCGATCTTCTGCACATCGGTGACCGCCGCCTTCGACGTCGCAGACGCGCCCGTCCCCGTCACGGATCCCTCGTCGGCGATCTGCCCACCCGACTCGGCGTAGAACGGGCTGCGGTCGAGCACCAGCTCGACGCGCCCCGGCGCGGCGTCGCCTCCGCCGTCGTGGGTGACCACCGGAACCCGGCGGCCGTCGACAAAGATCCCGAGAATCGTTGCCTCGGTCGACAACTCGTCGAAGCCGGTGAACTCGGTCGGCCCCGCGTCGACCAACTCCCGGTACGCCGACAGGTCGCTGTGCGCCTGCTTGCGCGCGGCGGCGTCGGCCTTGGCGCGCCGGCGCTGCTCGGCCATCAGTCCGCGGAAACCCTCCTCGTCGACGCTCAGGCCGGCCTCGGCGGCCATCTCGAGGGTCAGCTCGAGCGGGAACCCGTAGGTGTCGTGCAGGGCGAACGCGTCGGTGCCCGAGAGCACGGTGGCACCGGACGCCCTGGTGCTGCGGGCGGCCTCGTCGAACAGCCGCGAACCCGAGGCCAGCGTCCGGTTGAACGCGGTCTCCTCGGCGACGGCGATGCGCTGGATGCGGTCGAAGTCGGCGGCCAGTTCCGGGTAGGACGGGCCCATCGCGTCGCGCACCGTGGCCATCAGGTCGGCCATCACCGGCTGTTCGACGCCCAGCAGCTTCGCCGAGCGGATGATGCGGCGCAACAACCGCCGCAACACGTAGCCGCGGCCCTCGTTGCCGGGGCTGATGCCGTCGCCGATGATGATGGCCGCGGTGCGGCTGTGGTCGGCGATGATGCGGTACCGCACGTCGTCCTCGTGGCTGCCCGCCCCGTAGCCCCGCGGTGCGATGCCCGCGACGAGTTCGATCACCGGGCGCAGCAGGTCGGTCTCGTAGACGTTGTCGACGTCCTGCAGCAGGCACGCCACCCGCTCGACGCCCATGCCGGTGTCGATGTTCTTGCGCGGCAGCGGGCCGAGGATCTCGAAGTCGTCTTTCGACGTGCCCTCGCCGCGCTCGTTCTGCATGAACACGAGGTTCCAGATCTCGATGTAGCGGTCCTCGTTGGCCTCGGGGCCGCCCTCGACGCCGTACTGCGGTCCACGGTCGTAGTAGATCTCCGACGACGGCCCGCAGGGCCCGGGGATGCCCATCGACCAGTAGTTGTCCGCCATGCCGCGGCGCTGGATGCGCTCGATCGGCAGGCCTGCGACCTCCTGCCACAGCGCGATGGCCTCGTCGTCGTCGAGATAGACCGTGGCCCACAGTCTTTCAGGATCGAGACCGTAACCACCCCGATCCTGCGGGTTGGTCAGCAGCGTCCAGGCGAACTCGATGGCGCCCTTCTTGAAGTAGTCGCCGAACGAGAAGTTCCCGGCCATCTGGAAGAAGGTGTTGTGCCGGGTGGTGATGCCGACCTCGTCGATGTCGGGTGTGCGGATGCACTTCTGGATGCTCACCGCGCGGTCCCACGGCGCGGACCGCGCGCCGAGGAAGAACGGCACGAACTGCACCATGCCGGCGTTGACGAACAACAGGTTGGGGTCGTCGAGGATCACCGAGGCGCTGGGCACCTCGGTGTGACCTGCCTTCACGAAATGATCGAGGAAGCGCTTCCTGATCTCGTGTGTCTGCACGTTCCTGCTGTCCTTGCTGGTAGTGGTGGGCGCGAACAAATCGACCGCACCACAGTACCGGTCGACGGTGCCGGCCCACTTGCCCGCCGAACCGCGCGCCGACGCAGGTCGCCGGCCGGACCCGGGTCAGGCGCCGAGGAAGCTCAGCCGCACCGAGCGCTTCGGGTTGTCCCTGTTCAGGTCGACGAGCACCACGCTCTGCCAGGTGCCGAGCAGTGGCAGGCCGCCCTGCACCGGCACCGTGACCGACGGCGCCACCAGCGCAGGCAGCACATGGTCGGCACCGTGCCCGGGTGAGCCGTGGGCGTGGCGGTACCGGTCGTCGCGCGGCAGCAGCGCTTCCAGCGCGTCGATCAGGTCGTCGTCGGAGCCGGCGCCGGTCTCGATGATCGCCACGCCCGCGGTCGCGTGCGGCACGAAGACATTGCACAGGCCGTCACCGTGGTCGCGGCAGAACGCACGCACCTCGTCGGTCAGGTCGACGATGCGCCGGCGCGTGGTGTCGACGTCGAGTACATCGGTGTCCATGCCGTCGAGCCTACGAGGCGGCCGCCGCGGCCTCCACCAGCACCGCGCGGGGCCGTTTGACGCTCGCGTTTATTTTCGGCGGGCCAAGGGTAATTCAGCTCCAGCCACACGTCCCCTTGGAGGAGAAATGACACCCACCGGCATCATCACCGCAATCCTGATCGGCGTCGTGGTCGGCGTTCTCGGCCGCCTGGCGCTACCCGGCCGCCAGCCGATCGGATTCCTGATCACCGTGCTCGTCGGCATCGTGTCGGCGTTCATCGGCACCGCCATCGCTCGCGCGCTCGGCATCCCCACCGCAACGAATGGCATCGACTGGCTGGAACTCCTGGTCCAGGTCATCGTGGCCGCGCTCGGCGTGGCCCTGGTCGCCGCGCTGATGGGCCGCAGGCGCACCGGCGTCATGGGTGGCAGCCGGGGCGGCGCGCTTGGTGGCCGTCGCCGGACCATGTTCCGCTGACCTCTTCGCACTCGGTCCCGGCTGGCTACGGTCAGCCGGGACTTTTTTGTCGAGTGTGGGCCATCACGTCGACGTATCGCCTTTCGCTCGACGACACCCCGCACGGTCGCCCTCGTGCAGTCCGAGCCGGTCGTGCAACCGCACCAGCGGTGCGGGTGACCACCAGTTCCAGCGGCCGAGGACGCGCATGAAGGCGGGCACCAGGATCATCCGCACCAGCGTCGCGTCGGCCAGCACGGCCAGCGTGAGTCCGAGCCCGAACATCCGCATGAACGCCACGTTCGCCGCGATCAGCGCGGCGAACGAGATCGACATCACCGCAGCGGCCGCGGTGATGACGCGGCCGGTGTGCGCCAGACCGAGCGCGACGCTCTCGGTGACGTCGGCCGCCGTGCGCCCGGAGGCCAGCCAGAATTCGCGGATCCGCGACATCAGGAAGACCTCGTAGTCCATCGACAACCCGAACGCGATGCAGAACAGCAGTACGGGGATGTTGGCGACCAGGGTGCCCGTCGGGGTGGTGCCGAAGGCGCCGAGGTGGCCGTCCTGGAAGATCCACACCATCGCGCCGAACGCCGCGGTCAACGAGAGAATGTTCAGCGCAACGGCTTTCATCGGCAGCACCACGCTGCCGGTCAGCAGGAACAGCAGGCAGTAGGTGGACAGCGCGATCAGTCCGAGCACGATCGGCAATTGGGAGGTGATGGCGTCGACACTGTCGCGGTTCGACGCCGCGACCCCGGCGAGCTGGACCTGCCCGCCGGGAGCGGCGACCTCCTCGAGGCGGTCGAGCTGGTGTTCCGAGCGGTCGGAGAACAGCGGCGCATCGGTGGTCACGGTGAGGAACGCGCTGCCGTCGCGCTCACCGGCGGCCGCCCTGGGCGGGCCCGCCGGCCGGCCGTCGACGAAGGCGCCCACCGTCGCCGACACCGACGTGACGTCGTCGACGCGGGACAGTTCGGCGGCGTAGCGGCCCAATTCGTCGGGGGTGACGCCGCGGGTGTCCGGCAGCACGACGGTGACGTCGGTCGCAGAGTCGTTGGCGAAATCGTTGCGCAGCTGATCACCGACCTGATGCGCGGACGCGGTCGCGGGCAGCACGCGGTCGTCGGGCAGGCCCCACCGCACACCCAGGAACGGTGCGCCGAGCACCAGCAGCAGCGTGACGCCCGCCAGTCCGATCGGGACGGCGCGTCGCATCACGCCGTGCGTCGACCGATACCAGAACTGCCGCCGCACCGGACGCGGCGCCGGGTCGTCGCGGCGCAGGATGCGGCGCACAAGCCGGCGTACGTCCCACGCATCGATGCGGTCGCCGAGCAGCACGATCGCCGCGGGTGTCACGACCAGCGCCGCCACCGCCGCGAACACCACCGTGGCGACACCGGCGTAGCCGAACGACTTCAGGAAGTACATCGGGAACAACACCATCGTCGCCATCGGCAGCGCCACCGTCGTCGCCGAGAAGACGACGGTGCGGCCCGCGGTCGTCATCATGCGCAGCACGGCCTGGTCGCGGTCGGCGCCGTCCGCCAGTTCGTCGCGGTATCTGCTGATCATCAGCAGCGTGTAGTCGATGGCCAGGGCAAGACCCATCGCCATGCAGAGGTTCAGCGCGAAGATCGACACATCGGTGACGAACGTGATCGCGTGCAGCACCGCGAGTGCGCCGACGATCGCGATCACCCCGACGGCCACCGGGAGCGCAGCGACCAGCAGGCCGCCGAACACCCACACCAGCACCAGGAAGCTGAACGGGATCGCGATCGACTCCATCAGCAGCAGATCGCGTTGGGACTGCGCGGTCACCTGTTCGTTGACCATCGCGACACCACCGGCGCGCACGCTCACCCCGTCACGCTCGAAACTCTCCCCGCCGATCGCGTCGACGAGTGCCGAGGTGTTGCGGTCGGCCTGCTTCTCGCCACCGGTCACGCCCGCGATGACGAGCCCGGACCGGCCGTCCTCGCTGAACATCTGGGCCGCGGCGGGCCCCGCCGTCGTCCAGGCGGAGGTCACCGACGCGACGTCGGGTGAGCCGCGAAGTCGGGCCACGACGTCGTTGGCGACGGACGTCGCGGCAACGCTGCGGGCGCCGTCGGGCGAGGACACCGTGATGAGCAACTGCGCATCGCCCTGGTCGAACCGTTGGGTCAGCAGCGCCGCGGCCCTTGCGGATTCGGAACCGGGGTCCTGGAACCCCCCGGCCGCGAGCTTGCCCACGACGGGGACGCCGAAGATACCCGCGGCGACGAGGGTGAGCGCCGCGATCGCGAGGATTCGCCGCGGCGCAGCGATGGCCGCACGGGCCAGGCCCGCCACGACGCCCGGACGGCGGGCGTCCGAGGTCACACCGGCCCGGCGCCGGTCAGCGAAGCGATGCGCACCGGCACATCCTGCCCGTCGGCGGCACCGATCAGTGGGCTTTCCGCGGCCGCCTGCCGATTCGTCCGCGTCGTGGGGGTCATGCGTATCCGAGGGCGACGTTCTCGGCCCGAATCCGGACGGTCAGCACCAGCGCGTTGACGACCGTGAAGACGATCGCGGTCAGCCATGCCGAGTGCACGAGCGGCAGAGCCGCCACCTCAGCGGCGACCGCGGTGTAGTTCGGATGGTGCAGCCAGCGGTACGGGCCACGACGGACCAGCGGGGCGCCCGGGATGACGATGAGCCGTGGATTCCAGTGCCTGCCGAGCGTGGCCACACACCACCACCGGACGATGGTGCTCGCCACCACGACGGCCACCATCGGCCAGCCCAGCCAGGCGATGAACGGGCGGTGCCCGCCGTACACCTCGACGAGGCAGGACACCAGCAGAAGTGCGTGGCTCGCGACGATCACCGGGTAGTGCCCGCGGCCGAACTCTTTGCCGCCGTTGTCGATCGACCATCGGGCGTGCCGGCGGGCGACGACGAGCTCGACCAGCCGCTCGGCCGCGATCACGAGGATGAACACCAGATACGCCATGGCTCACCAGCTCAGCAGCAGCAGTTCGAAGCCGAAGCCGGGGCCCATGGCGAGCATCAGACCGAGGGATCCGTCGGGCGGTCGCGCCGCGATCGTGCGGCCCAGGACGTCGAGCACCGAGGCCGACGAGATGTTGCCGTTGTCCCGCATGGACTCCCAGCTGTGCCGCAGCGCCTCCGCCGGCACCCCGACGGCGTCCTGGATCGCCTCGAGCACCTTGGGGCCGCCCGGATGACAGACCCAGGTGGAGATGTCGGAGACGGCCAATCCGTGGTCGGCGAGGAACCGGGTCACCTCGTCGCCCAGATGGTCGGCGGCCATTCTCGGCACGTCGCGTGACATCACGAGCTGGAATCCGCTGGCGCTGACATTCCAGCCCATCACGTCGGTCGTGTCGGGGAACAGCCTGCTGCGGGTGTCGAGCACGCGGGGTCCGCGGTGGCCGGGGGCGCCCGTGCGGCCGGCGCCGGTGGCCACCACCGCGGCCGCTCCGTCGCCGAACAGACACACCCCGATCAGCGCCGGGATCGACACGTCGTCGCGTTGCAGCGTCAGCGAGCACAGCTCCACCGACAGCAGGACGGCGACGTGCGTCGGGTACCCGCGCAGGTAGTCGTGCACCCGCGCCATGCCTGCCGCACCGGCGACGCAACCGAGCCCGAACAGCGGGACGCGCTTGACGTCAGGCCGGAATCCGATGCGGGAACTGATCGTTGCGTCGATGGTCGGCACGGCCACGCCAGTGCTCGACACGCACACGATCAGATCGACCTCGTCGGGCCGGATCCCGGCGGTGTGGAGTGCCGACCGGACGGCCCGTGCACCGAGTTCGGTCGCCACCTCGACGTAGGCGGTGTTGGCCTCGGTGAACCCGGTCAGCTGCGGGTATCGCTCGATCGGCAGCGCGAGATTGCGGTGTTCGACGCCGCTGGTGCGCGCGAAGCGGGCGAAGCCGGTGTCGGTGAAGTCGGTGAGCTCGCGGGCCACCTCGTCCTGTGTGTAGCGGTACGGCGTGAAGGCCATCGCCGTGCCGGCGACATACGGTGCACCGAGGAGAGCGGTGGCGTTCACTGTTTCGGAAATTGCGGTATCGGTCATGCAACGTGTAACGCCGGAATTTCGCCGTTAGTCCATTTCCCGCAGCCGTCGTGAATTATCCGACAAATGATTCACAAGACCTTTTACGGGGGTATAAGCCCAGATGAGAGCGCTGTAGCTGGAAAAACCGCATCTGACTCACAGGCGATATCCGACAACTCACAGGAATGGCGCGCATTCTGCGCACGCCATTACCGTCCGGTGGTGAATTGCTGTGAGCACCCCGGGTCGGCGTGCGCCTCAGAGCGTGGGCAGCAGCGAGTCCAGCCGTTCGTAGCCCTCGGTCATGCCGCCTTCCATGCCCGAGGACAGCAGCGCGTCGCGCGCGTCGACGGACGGGCAGATCGACCGGCCACGCAGCCGGCTGCGGTTTCCGCCGAGATCCTCGAACCACAGGAATTCGATGTTGACGCTGTCGGGGAAGCCTTCGAACTCGAAGGTCTGGATGATCAGCTCGCCGTCACGCACTTTGTGGAAGACGCCGTTGAACCGGTACTCGCCGTCACCGTCGCTGTGCAGATACCGGTAGCCACCACCGGTGCGGAAGTCCCAGTGGTCGATGGTCATCTCCACTCCGTGCGGGCCGAGCCACTGCCGGACCAGGTCAGGCTCGGCGTGTGCGCGGAACAGCGCCTGAACCGGGGCGTCGAAGTCCCGGGTGAACTCCATGGCCAGCGTGTCGACCGGGGCGTTGAGTTCGAGTGCCTTCGTCATGATGTCTTCCCCTTCTTGGTGTGAGTGTTCTTCTCGGACAATGCCGCCAGCACGTTGTCCAACCGGCGGTAGCTGCGTTCGGCGTTGAGCCGGTAGGTGTCGATCCAGGCCGTCAGCTGCTCGAGTGCGCCGGCGTCCAGATGGACGGGGCGACGCTGAGCGTCGCGGGTCCGGGTGACCAGGCCCGCCAGCTCGAGCACCTGAATGTGCTTCGAGACAGCCTGTTTGGTGATGTCGAACGGTTCGGCCAGTTCGTTGACCGTGGCAGGTCCCCGGGAGAGGCGGGCCACGATCGCCCGCCGGACCGGATCGGCCAGCGCCATGAACGCCCGGTCCAGCCGGTCGTCGTCGGCACTCACCATAATCAACCTTGCACTTGATCAATGAATTGGTTGATTACAACGGTAGGCGTGCCGCCGACCGGTGTCAAGGGTGGGTTGCGCTCCAGGTGGGCGTGCGCTCAGCGCTTCTTGCGGATGATGGCGCGCAGCCGCTCCAGCCGTCCGGCGATCTCGCGTTCGGCCCCGCGCGCGGTCGGCCGGTAGTAGTCGGTGCCGACCAGTTCGTCCGGCGGATACTGCTGTGGCACAACACCGTCCGGGTGGTCGTGGGCGTAGCGATAGCCCACGGCGTTGCCGAGTTTCTGCGCGCCCGAGTAGTGGCCGTCGCGCAGATGCGGGGGCACCATCCCCGCCTTGCCTGCGCGGATGTCGCCCATCGCCGCACCCAGCGCGGTCGTCACCGCGTTCGACTTGGGCGCGGTCGCCAGGTGGACCGTGGCGTGGGCGAGTGTCAGCTGAGCCTCGGGCATGCCGATCAACTGCACAGTCTGCGCGGCGGCGACGGCCGTCAGCAGGGCCGTCGGGTCGGCCATCCCGATGTCCTCACTGGCCAGGATCATCAACCTGCGCGCCACGAACCGCGGGTCCTCCCCCGCCACCAGCATCCGGGACAGGTAGTGCAGCGCGGCGTCGACGTCGGACCCGCGCACCGACTTGATGAAGGCGCTGACGACGTCGTAGTGCTGATCGCCGTCGCGGTCGTAACGCACCGCCGCCTTGTCCAGCGACTGCTCGATGGTCTCGACGGTGACCCGCTCACCCGCCTCGGCCGCCACCTCGAGCGCGGTGAGCGCCCGGCGGGCATCGCCTGCCGACAACTGCACCAGCAGGTCGACGGCGTCGTCGGTGACCTCGACCGCGCCGCCGAGACCCCGCGGATCCTCGACGGCGCGGCGCACCACCATGCGGATGTCGTCGGGCGTCAGCGGTTGCAGCTGCAGGATCAGCGACCGGGACAGCAGCGGTGCCACCACCGAGAACGACGGATTCTCCGTGGTCGCCGCGACGAGCAGCACCACCCGGTTCTCGACCGCCGACAGCAGCGCGTCCTGCTGGGTCTTGGAGAACCGGTGCACCTCGTCGATGAAGAGCACGGTCTGGTCGCCGTGCGCGGCGGCGCGGCGCGCGACGTCGATGACGGCGCGCACCTCCTTGACGCCCGCCGACAGCGCCGACAGCGCCTCGAAGCGCCGGCCGGTGGACTGCGAGATCAGCGACGCGAGTGTGGTCTTGCCGGTGCCCGGCGGGCCGTAGAGGATGACCGACGCGGCGCCGGAGCCCTCGACGAGGCGGCGCATCGGCGAGCCGTGCTGCAGGAGATGCTGCTGGCCGACGACCTCGTCGAGGCTCGCCGGCCGCATCCGCACGGCCAGCGGCGACGCCGGCGCGGGCCTGCCGGATGGCCGGTCGACGGGCGCACCGCCGTCGGACACGTCGAACAGGCCGTCGGACACGCTTCAGGCATACCACGCTCCCCGGACACGGGAACCCGCGCCGCTAGCCTGCGGGCTGGGTGACGAAGTCGATCAGTTCCTCGACACGGCCGATCAGCGCCGGTTCGAGGTCGGTCCAGTCCCGCACCCGCCCGCGGATGCGGCGCCACGCCCCGGCGATGTCGGCCTGCGAGGCGTGCGGCCAGCCCAGTGCCTCGCACACGCCGTGTTTCCAGTCCACTCCGCGGGGCACGTCGGGCCACGCCGCCACTCCGAGGCGGGCCGGCTTCACCGCCTGCCAGATGTCGATGTAGGGATGGCCGACGACGAGGGTGTGCGCCCCGCCCGGGCCGCGCCGCACCGCGTCGGCGATGCGGGACTCCTTGGACCCCGCGACCAGGTGGTCGACCAGCACACCGAGGCGACGGCCGGGGCCGGGTGCGAAGTCGGCCACGATCGCGGCCAGATCGTCGACGCCGCCGAGGTGCTCGACGACCACGCCCTCGACGCGCAGGTCATGCCCCCACACCTGTTCGACGAGTTCGGCGTCGTGGCGGCCCTCCACGTAGATGCGGCTGGCCAGCGCGGTGCGCGCGCGGGCCTTCGGGACGGCCACCGAACCCGATGCGGTGCGGGCGGGCAGGGCCGCCGGGCCGCGTGGGGCGGTGAGGATGACCGGCTTGCCCTCCAGCAGGAAGCCTGGCCCGAACGGAAAGGACCGGACGCGGCCGTTGCGGTCCTCGAGATCCACCCGCCCCCTCTCGATCCGCACGACGGCGCCCACGAAGCCGCTCTGCGCGTCCTCGACCACCATGTCCCGCTCGACGGGACGTTCGGTGGATCGGACGCGTTCGGGGGTGTGCGGGTCACGGGCGAGGACGTCGGGGCCGTAGCGATCGTTCACCCGGCTGATCCTAGGAACGCAACGCCCCGATCTCCGGTTGCGACATACGATCACCGGCGTGCTGATCAACCAGGCCACCGCGCGCGGCATCGCCGACGGCACGGTCACGCTGGTGCTCCGGCGCTGGGATGCGCCGCGGGCGAAGGTGGGCGGCACCCAGCGCACACCGGCGGGCACCATCCGCATCGACGACGTCGTCGAACGCCCGGCCCGGTACCGGGTCACCGCGGCGCAGGCGCGGGCCGCCGGCTTCCCCGATGCGAGGAGCGCCCAGGCCGAGCTGGACCGCAGGCCGGCCGAGCACACCTACCTGATCTCGGTGTCCTACCTCGCGCCCGACGAACGGCCCGACCTGGCCGCCGACGACCGGCTGACCCCCGACGACGCGGCGGCGATCAGCGCGCGGCTGGCGCGCTGGGATGCGTCGGGCACACCGTGGACGCGACAGTATCTGGAGATGATCGGCGCCAACGAGGCTGTGCGCGCACCGGATCTCGCCGAGCGGGTCGGTCTGGACGTGCCGCGCTTCAAGCGGCGGGTGCGCCGGCTCAAGGGCCTCGGGCTGACGATCAGCCTCGACGTCGGTTATCGCCTGTCGCCGCGCGGGCGCGCCTTTCTCCGGCTCACCACCTGAAGGGCCCGCCGACCCGCCTCAGCCCTGGGTCTGCTGCTGGGTGGCGCTGACCGACTCGAGTTTGACGGGGTCACTGGTGATCTCGTCGATGACGGCGTGCACGAACCGCATCTTCTCCAGCACCGGCGGCGGCAGCACGAACGGGTACAGGTCCTCGCGGCCCATCGAGCGGTTCACCATGTTGAGCGACCAGGCCAACGGCAGCCACAGGTCGATGATCGTGTCGAACCCGCTGGGCCCCAACACCTTGCGTTCGAATGTCGCGCCTGCGGGCGCGAACCCGAATGCCGCCGCGGTGTCGAGGGTGTCGCGGATGTGCAGATAGTGCGCGAAGGTCTCTGCCCAGTCCTCGGCGGGGTGCATGGTGGCGTAGGAGGAGACGTAGTCCGCCTCCCAGCCCTTCGGCGCACCGTCGTTGTAGTGGCGGTCCAGTGCGGCCTGGTAGTCCAGGTCGGGGTCGCCGAACAAATCGTTGAACCGCGCCAGGTAGTCGGGCGACGGGCTGACCAGGCGGTAGAAGTAGTAGTGCCCGATCTCGTGGCGGAAGTGGCCGAGCAGTGTCCGGTACGGCTCGTCCATCGCGACCCGCAGCTGTTCGCGGTGCACGTCGTCGCCCTCGGCGAGGTCGAGGGTGATGACGCCGTCGGCGTGGCCGGTGAAGACCTTCTCGTACTCGCTCGACAGCAGGTCGAACGCCAGGCCGTAATCGGGATCGGCGTCGCGGCCGATGATCGGCAGCTTCAGCTCGTGCAGTTCGACGATCATCCGGCGCTTGGCCTTCTCGGCGGCAGCGAAGGCGGGGAGCGCCTTGGTGTCGGCATCGTTGGGCCGGGTGCGGGTCAACGCGCACGACGTGCAGAGCCGGCGCACCGGTGCCTTCTCCACCAGCCAGTTGCACTTGGCCAGATTGAGATTCGCGCACAACTGGTAGCGGCTCTCGTCCACCGCACCGGCGTGCTCGCTCTCCTCCTCCGGCGCGATCACCAGCAGTGCCATGTCCTCCAGCGAGAAGCCAAGCGCACTGCCACAGTTCAGGCACAGCGAGTTCTCGAACGCCAGGCGCTGACCGCAGTTGGGGCAGTTGAAGTCACGCATTCCCGGCACCTCCGGCCACCGGCGCGACGTCGACCGCCACCTCGATGACGCTGCTCTCGCTGTCGGTGTAGATGATGCCGCGCAGGGGCGGGACATCGGCGTAGTCGCGCCCGAAACCCACCACCACGTACCGTTCGTCGACCATCTGGTCGTTGGTCGGGTCCAGGCTCAGCCACTGGTCCTGCGGAGTCCACACCGATGCCCAGGCATGGGTCGCGTCAACGCCTATCATGCGTTCCTTTCCCGGAGGGGGGTCGGTCGCCAGGTATCCCGAGACGTAGCTGGCTGCCAGACCTTGTGTGCGCAGACAGGCAATCGCCAGGCGCGCGAAGTCCTGGCATACCCCTTCTCGCGCAACCAAAACTTCGTCGACCCTGGTCGAGACGGTCGTCGAACCCGAACGGTAGGTGAAGTCGGCATGGATCCGCGACGACAGTTCGTGCAGCACCTCGATCAGTGGCCGGCCGGGCGCGAAGCTGGGTGCGGCGTACTCGCGTACCGCCGCGGTGATCTCCGGTGGCCGCAGGTCGAGGGCGAACTCGGTGGCGAGCGCCGCGTCGTGGCCCACCGGACGGGAGAGTTCCCACGGCGCCCGTGCCGAGCCGCCGGTGTACAGCTCCGCGGGCGGTGGGTCGACCTCCACCAGCGAGGTGCTGGTCACGCTCAGTGTGTCGTGGTGCTCGGTGACGTGGAAGTACGAACTCAGGTTCCCGTACCCGTCGCGGCTGGTCGATCTGTCGGCGGGGCTCGGGTCGACGACGAGTTCGTGGGTCAGGCACCGCTGGCCCGCCAGATCGCGCGGGGTGAGGAATCCCCTGCCGTAGGAACTGGTCACCACGTCCGAATACCGGTACACCGTGCGGTGTTCGATGCGGTAGGCGCGGGTCGACGGTCCGGCGCTCACGGCAGCACCCGGCGCTCGCTGGGCCCCCACAGCGGCTGCATGTCACCGGGCAGCGACAGATGCGTCGCGGTGATCACCGCGGACAACTCGCGCAACCCCGAGTGCAGATCGGTCAGCAGCGCGACGAGTGCGGGGCGCATGCCGTCGGCGTCGACGTCCTCCAGGTCGGCTGGATCGAGCCGGCGCAACCGGATCGTCAGCTCCTCGGCCAGCCGCTCCGGCCGCGACGACCCGGACGACCCGGGCAGCACCCGCAGCCCGGACCGGAGCCGGTCGAACTGGTAGACCAGCGAGCGCGGATTCTCCGAGTCGAAGAGCAACAGGTCCGCCACGGCCGACACGCTCACCGCGCCGAGTGTGCGGCGCCGGTAGCTGATCGACGACTCGCACGCCACCAAGGCCGATTCGGTGATGGTCTGTTCGGCCGCCGCGTGACGCGCGGTGGTGAGCGTGGCACGCAGCAGCGCGGTCAGGCCGAGGCCGCGCTCGATGCGTTTGCCGACGTCCATCATCGTCCATCCGACGTCCTGGACCATCGACTCGGCGGCCACTCCTGCCAGCGCCAGCATTCCCGAGAGTGTCTGACGGTGTGCGGCAACCAGATACGCCTCGCCCTCGGTCTGCGACTCCGGTGGCGGTCCCGGCGGTCGCAGCACCGCGCGTTCGACGGTGGCCAGCACCATCCAGGTGTCGTTGCTCAGCTGGTCGCGCACCGAGCGCGCGGCCAGGCCGAGCCGTTCCACCGACTGGGCGAGCGAGCCCGGGCGGTGCCGGTCGGCCGTGACCGACCACAGCGTGGTCGGCGCGATGGCGATCATCTCGTGGTCGTCGCCGTCGGCGCCGGTGTCGGTCCCGGTGATGCGTCCGATCGCGGTGAGCAGCACCGGCACACACTCGCCGCCTGCGAGGTCGGGCCGGTACCGGAACTCGTGATAGCGCTCACGGGTCACCGCCAGCAGTCGCGCCGTGTGCTCGGCGCGTTCGGCGTAGCGGCCCAGCCAGAACAGGTCCGACAGCATGCGCGGCGAGCTCACCGCGCGGGACGGGCTCGGCGTCATCGCCGGCAGTCCGGCCGGCAGCCGCTCGGCTCGCACCCGGGTCGACGTCCGCACCCAGACGTCCTTGGCCGCAACGGTGTTCATCTCGTAGGCGGCCGCCCCAGGCGCAAGCAGGTACCCGAGCCCGCCGACCATCGGGGCGTACCCGCTGCGCTGGGCGACGGTGAACAGCCGCATCCCCACGGCGGCCGCCGACAGCCCGCCGCGGAGGTGGTTGGTGGGCGCCGAGGAGAACTGGGGCAGCTCCTGGCCCACCCACTGCCACGGCGCGGCCTCGATCCGCGCCGCCAGCTCTTCGCGGCCGCGTATCGACAGTCGCGGCCCGACGACGACCTCGTCGCCGGTCACCGACTTGATCAGCAGCGACGACAGCTTGGTCAGCAGGTGGGAGCGCTCGAGGTCGATGCCGCCCCAGTACAGCGGTGCGGTCTCCAGCAGCGGCGTCTCGTCGAGGAGCAGCCGGGCCAGCTCGGGCAGGAACCGTGACAGCCCAGGACTTTCCAGGATGCCGCTGCCCAGGGTGTTGACGACGGTGACGGCGCCGCGCCGCAGCACCTCGACCAGTCCGACCACGCCGAGGCGGGAGTCGGCGCGCAGGTCGAGCGGGTCGGCGTATTCGGCGTCGACGCGGCGCAGCACGACGTCGACCCGCTTGAGCGTGCCCAGCGAGCGCATCCACAGCTTGCCGTCACGGACCACCAGGTCGGCACTCTCCACCAGCGGGAAGCCCAGCACGCTGGCGAGGTAGGCCTGGTCGAACGCCGTCTCGGAGTGGCTGCCGGGGCTGAGAACGACCACGACGGGTTCCTCGGCGGACTCGGGCGCGGCGTCGATCAGCGCCAGGCGCAGTGCCTGAGCCCACGGCGACGCGGGCCGTGGCGCGATGCGCTCGTAGAGGTCGGGAATGGCGTGGGCGACGACGCGCCGGTCCGCCAGCGCATACCCGGCACCGGACGGCGCCTGGGTCCAGTCGGCGTTCACCACGAAGCGTCCGGCCGCGTTGCGGCTGACATCGCACCCGTGCAGGAACAGCTGGTGCCGGCCGGGCACCACGATTCCGTGCGCCGCACGGACGTATCCCGGATGGGCGAACACCAGCGGGCCGGGCAGCACGCCGCTGGTGATCGCGCGCCGGTCGCCGTAGAGGTCGGTCAGCACCGCGTCGAGCAGCCGGGAGCGTTGCACCAGACCGGCTTCGAGTTCGTCCCACTCGGCGGCCGCCACGATCAGCGGCAGCGCGTCGAGGTGCCACGGCCCGGGGGCCGACGCGCCGTCCGGCTGGTCCTGCTGGTCGTGCTGGACGTAGCTGATGCCGTCGTAGTCGACGAGTCCGCGGACGGTCGTCCGCAGCCCGTCCAGGCCGTCGCGGCCCCGCTCGCCGATGCCCTCGGCGAGTTCCCGCCAGGCCGGTCGGATGTCGCCGGTGTCGTCGACGAATTCGTCGTAGCGCGCTCCGGCGCCGCCTGCCACGTCGAACAGCGCCTGCTGCGCCCTGGCAGCGCGGTACCCCGCCAGCACGTCGTCGACGTCGTCGGCGGTGGGCACCGGGTCCGACGAACCGTTCGCGTGCAGCACCATCAACGCAGAACGGTACGCACCCGGCGCAGGTCGAGGATGCCCGGTGCGCCCACGTCGGTGGACTGGCGGGCCTGCTTCTCCCTGATGTCGGACATGTCGATGCGACCGGCGGTGAAGCCGGTCGCCTCGAACCGGCGGCCCCGGCGGGATTCCGCCTCGACGGCATTGACCGGCGGGGTGTCGTAGGAACGTCCGCCGGGGTGGGAGACGTGGTAGGTGCAGCCGCCGCGGGAGGTGCCGCTGGCGGTGTCGAGGAGCTCGAACCGCAGCGGACCGTCGACGGTGATCGTGGGGTGCAGCGCGCTGGGCGGCTGCCATGCCCGGTACCGCACTCCCCCGACCTGGATGTCGGGGTTGTCGGTGGCCAGCAGCGGGACGGGCTGCCCGTTGACAGTGACGATGTAGCGGTGCCGGTCGGCGCCGATCAGCCGCACCTGGATGCGCTCGACCGACGAGTCCACGTAGCGCGCGGTGCCGGTGGCGGTGGCCTCCTCGCCGAGGACGTTCCACGGTTCGATGGCTCCGCGCAGTTCGAGCTCGACACCGTCGAACACCGCGGTACCGATCCGCGGGAAGCGGAATTCGGTGAACGGATCGAGCCAGCTGGTGTCGAAGTCGACGCCGTGCGCGCGCAGATCGGCCGCGACGTCGGCGATGTCGTGGATCAGGAAGTGCGGCAGCAGGTAGCGGCCGTGCAGATTCGCGCCGTGGCGGATCAGCGGGGCACGCAGCGGCTCGTCCCAGAACCAGCACACCAGCGAGCGCACCAGCAGGGACTGCACCATCGCCATCTGGTGATGGGGCGGCATCTCGAATCCGCGCAGTTCGAGCAGGCCGAGCCGGCCGCGGGCGCCGTCGGGGCTGTAGAGCTTGTCGATGCAGAATTCGGCGCGGTGGGTGTTGCCGGTGATGTCGGTCAGCAGATGACGCAGTGCGCGGTCGGTGATCCACGGTTTGGCCACCCCGGGCGTTCCGCCGGAAGACGGTGCCAGACGGGCGATCTCGGCGAACGCGATCTCGAGTTCGTAGAGCGCTTCGGCGCGGCCCTCGTCGACCCGCGGGGCCTGTGAGGTGGTGCCGACGAACCTGCCGGCGAACAAGTACGACAGCGCCGGGTGGCGTTGCCAGTAGGTCAGCATCGACACCAGCAGGTCGGGGCGGCGCAGCAGCGGCGAGTCGGCCGGTGTACGGCCGCCGAGCGTGATGTGGTTGCCGCCACCGGTGCCGCCGTGGGTGCCGTCGACGGCGAACGACTCGGTGGACAGCCGGGCGAGCCGGGCCTGTTCGTAGAGCGTGTGCAGTTGCTCGCGCTGTTCGGCGAACGTCGCGGTGGGGGCCACGTTGACCTCGATCACCCCGGGGTCGGGGGTGACGGACATCGAGGTGATGCGGGGGTCCTGCGGCGGGCCGTAGCCCTCGATCACCACCGGCGTCTGGATCGCGGAGGCGGCCGCCTCGATCCGGGCGATCAGATCGACGAAGTGGTCGAGTTCGGAGGTGGGCGGCAGATAGATGTACAGCAGGCCGGACCGGATCTCGGCGACCAGCGCGGTGGTCGGGGCGGCATCGGCATCCTCGACGACGGCAGTCGCCTTGCTGTCGGAGCCGGTCCGCAGCTTGCCCCGTGGCTTCAGCGGATCGGCGTCGTGCGCCGCGGGCGGCGGCTGCCAACTGATCGCGTCGAGCGGCAGCCGCAGCCCGGCGGGCGAATTACCGTCGAGCAGCACGATCCGGCCGCGGCGCAGCCGCCAGTCGGCGCTGGCCCAGCCGGATTCGTCGTCGAGCCGGTGCAGCGGCAGCACATGGGCCGCGGGGGCGGCCACCGACTCGTCGAGCCGGGCCAGCAGGGCCGTCCTGGCGCCGGGCGAGTCCGCGGCGAGGTCGTCGTCGGCCGCCACGGGGTCGCCGTCGGGCTGCCGGACCGCACGGGCGAGGCGGCTCAGCGGGTCCTCGTAGGCCGCGCGGACCTGGGTGGCGGGCAGGCCGAGGCCGGCCGCGACGGCGCCGAGCAGCCGCTCACCGGCATCGGAGGCGACCTCGACATGGTCGGGCTCTTCGGGCCACGGGTCGGCCAGCAGCGCGTCGTCGTGCCACAGCGGTTCGCCGTCGGTGCGCCAGTGCAGCCCGATCTGCCAGCGCGGCAACGGTTCTGAGGGATACCACTTGCCCTGGCTGCGCTGTACCAGCCCCTGCGGCGCCCACACCTTCTTCAGCCGCGCCGCGAGCACCGAGGCCCGCAGGCGCTTGTCCGGTCCGTCCGCGGCGATGGTCCACTCCGGATCGACCTGGTTGTCGATCGAGACGAACGTGGGCTCGCCGCCGACGGTGAGGCGGACATCCCGCTCGGCGAGCCGCTCGTCGACCCGGGCGCCCAGCGCACTGATCGCGGCCCACGCCCCGTCGTCGTAGGGCTTCGTGACCCGCGGGTCCTCGTGCACGCGGGTGACGATGTTGGAGAAGTCGAGCGTGGTCTCACACGGCTCGGTGGCGCCGGTGATCGGCGCCGCGGACGCCGGGTGCGGCGTCGCCGACAGCGGGATGTGGCCTTCGCCGGCGAACAGACCGGAGGTGGGATCCAGTCCGATCCACCCCGCCCCGGGGATGTACACCTCGGTCCAGGCGTGCAGATCGGTGAAATCGGCCGCGGGCCCCGACGGTCCGTCGAGCGCCTTGACGTCGGACGTCAGCTGCACCAGGTAGCCGGACACGAAGCGGGCGGCGAGGCCCAGCTGCCGCAGCACCGACACCAGCAGCCACGCCGAGTCGCGGCACGAGCCGATCCCGTTGCGCAGCGTGTGATCCGGGGTGTGCACACCCGGTTCCAGGCGCACGCTGTAGCCGACGTCGGCATTCACCGCCCGGTTGATGGCCACGAGGAAGTTGATGATCGCCGTACCCGGCGCGACCGAGAAGTTCTGCGCCCAGTCGCGGGCCACCTCGCCGGGCCCCGTCCCCTCACCGTTCTCGTCGACCGGGCGCAGATACGGCTCGAGATCGTCGGCCAGTGTCCGGGGATAGCTGAAACCCTCTGCACCAGGCCATTTTTCGGCGTAGCTCTCGACGAAGAAGTCGAACGGGTTGATCACCTTGAGGTCGGCGATGAGTCCCACGGTGATGCTCAGCTCCCGGCTGCGGGTCGGGAAGACAAGGCGCGCAACGTAGTTGCCGAACGCATCCTGCTGCCAGTTCACGAAGTGGTCGTCGGGCTGCACCGTCAGCGAGTACGCCTCGATCGGCGTACGGGAGTGCGGCGCCGGGCGCAACCGCACCACGTGGGGGAACACCTCCACCAGTCGGTCGAACGTGTAGCTGGTGCGATGCTCCAGCGCCACCTTGATGCCCATCCGATGATCCCATCACACGCGGTCGCCCGGCGCATGGTGCGCACCTGGTGGAAGACGTCAGGTTGCGGTCGTGGCCCGGTCGTCGCCGGCCCGCCGGGCACGCCACGCGGCCAGCCGGCCGGCTACCGCCTCGGACGGCCACCAGTTCTTCTCACCGATGAGCACGGTGAGCGCGGGGACGGTGATGGTGCGCACCAGGAAGGTGTCCAGGAGCAGCCCGACACCGATGATGAAACCCGCCTGCACCATGGTGGCGATACCGCCGAAGAGCAGGCCGAACATCGACGCGGCGAAGATCACGCCTGCCGAGGTGATCACACCGCCGGTGGATCCCACGGTGCGGATGACGCCCGACCGGATGCCGTGCGGCGACTCGTCGCGGATGCGCGAGATCAGCAGCAGGTTGTAGTCGGCGCCGACCGCCACCAGCACGATGAAGGCCATCCCCGGCACACTCCAGGACAGTTCCTGTCCCAGCAGCACCTGGAAGAACAGCACACCGATGCCCAGTGCCGACAGGAACGAGACGATGACCGACCCCACCAGGTACAGCGGCGCGACGATGGCGCGCAGCAACACCGTCAGGATCAGGAGCACCACCAGGATGGTGAGGACGACGATCATGGCGATGTCGCGCTCGTAGTAGTCGCGGATGTCGCGCAGCGTCGCGGTGAAGCCTGCCGTCGAGATCGACGCGTCGGCCAGCGCCGTATTCGGTTGCGCGCTCGCGGCGGTGTCCTGGATCGCCTCCAGCTGATCCATCGCCTCGGTGGAGAACGGACTGAGCTCGGTCTGCACCAGGTAGCGGACCGCGTGGCCGTCAGGGGAGATGAACACCGCTGCGGCATCCTTGAATTCGCGTTGACCGAGTACCTGCGGCGGAATGTAGAAGCCGGACATCGACGGCTTGGCGGCATCCTGTTTCATCGCCAGCAGGAACGCCGACGCGTCGGTCAGGCCGGCGCCCATCTTCCTGGTCTGATCCACCAGTAACTGCACCCCGTCGGCGAGGCGTCGGCTGGCGTCGGCCAGGGTGTCGGCGCCCTGTTGCAGCTCGGTCAGCTTCGCCTGGACGCCTGCCGAGTCGTCGAGGCCCAGCCGCTGCAGCGACCTCGACGCGGTGTCGAGCACCCGCCGGAGGTCGCGGGCCGTCGCGCCGAGGGTCTGATCGCCCTGAGTGGACTGCAGTTGGCGCGCCAACTCCGCGACGTCGGTGAGCGTTCCGTCGTCGCGGGCGGTCACCAGCCGCTGTAGCTGCGCGCGGGAATCGCGGCAGGACGGGTCGGCGTCGCACAGCGGGCTCGCGTTGAGAGCCGTCAGCACGGGTCCGGCCCATCCGAAGGTGTCGGTCACCTGGCCGAGGTTCAGCCCGATGGAATTCCCGAGCGCCCGCATCCCGGCGACGAGCTTGTCGGCGGAGTCCAGCTGGCCGAGTGTTCGGTCTCCCCCGAATTCGTTCTCCATGTAGGACAGGGCGTCGACCAGTCCACGTACGGACGACAGCGCCTGGTTGACGCCGCCGCGGATGTCGCCGAGATTGGTGGCCATCTCGTTGGCGCCGTTGGTCAGCAGGTCGAGGTCGGCCCTGCGGTCGTCGATCAGCCCGGACGCATCGGAGAGCTTGCCGCCGACCTCGCCGGCCTGGTAACTCACGCGGGCCTGCTCCAGCGACTGACCGGTCGGCCGGGTGATGCCGCGCACCGCTTCGATGTTCGGCAGCTGACTGACGCGCTGAGCCATCTGTTCGAGATCGGCCAGCGCCTGGGGGGACCGCAGATCGTGCGGCGACTCGATGTAGATGTACTGCGGGATGGTCGAGTTGAGTGCGAAATGCCGGTCCATCGCGGCGTAGCCGAGATTGCTCTCGGAGTCGGCGGGCAGCGTCTTGCGGTCGTCGTAGTTGAAGCGCAGCAGGCCGGCGCAGCCCGCCAGGATCAGCAGCACCAACAGGCTGGCGACGAGCCGGGGGGCCGGGCGGCGCACCGTGTTGATCCCCGACCGGCGCCAGAATCGCGTGGTGAGGTCGCGTCGCGGCTTGATCCAGCCACGCCGTCCGGTGAGCACGAGCAGCGCCGGGAGCAGGGTGACCGCCGCCAGGAACGCCACCGCGATCGACAGCGCCAGGGCGGGGCCGGTCGTGGCGAACAGCCCCAGCCGGGTGAACGACATGCCGAGGAAGGTGACGGCCACCGTGGCTGCCGACGCCGCGATGACCTTGCCGATCGACTCGAGGGCCCGCACCACGGCCCGGTCCGAGTCGATGCCCGAGCGCAGGTACTCGTGATAGCGGCTGATCAGGAACACCGCGTAGTCGACGCCTGCGCCCACCATCATCGCCGTCATGAAGGTGATGGTCTGGTTCGAGATTCCCAGACCCAGCTTGGCCAGTCCCGCGACCATGTCCTGGGCGATGAGCAGGGACAGCCCGATGGTCGCCAGCGGCAGCGTCATCGTCACCGGGTTCCGGTAGACGAGCAGCAGGATCAGCAGCACCATCACCGCGGTCGCGATCTCGATCTGATGGAGGTCGCGCTCACCGACATCGGTGAGATCGGCGACGGTGGCGGCGGGACCGGTGAGGTTGGTGGTCAGTGCGGCGTCGGCGGTCGCCGCCTTCACCACGCCCGCGACGTGGGTGTAGGCGTCGTAGCCACGCGGTGTACCCAGTTCACCGGCCAGCACCACCGGCACGTACCAGGCCTTGCCGTCCTTACTGGCCAGCACGTCGCGAAGTGGAGGGGTGGCGAGGAAGTCCTGCACGCTGGTGACGTCGGCTGACTCACGGCGGAGCGTGTCCACCAGCGTGCGGTAGACCTGCTCGTCGTCGGGCGTGAGCCCGTCCTCGTCGGTGAGAACGACGAGCATGATGTTCTGCGAGCCGGTTTCGTCGAACGACGCCGTCATCTGTCTGGTGGTCTGCATGACAGGCGCGTCCGCGGGCAGCAGGTCGACCGGGCGCTCGCGCACCATCTGTTGCAGCGTCGGCAGCGTGGCCGTCAGCGCGGCGGCGACGGCGATCCACAAGGCGATCACGACCAGCGGCCTGCGCACCACGAACTCGCCGAACCGCTGGAATACGCCCACGGGGCGGCCGGCCGTCGCGACGTCGGAACCCTCGGACATTCCGCTGGACGATACACCGGACCCGAGGTATGTCCTGACAAGCCAATTTCGCTGCCCCACGGGCCGGGTTAGCTCATTCCGCGGCCATCCGAGTGACAACATCTGCAGTCAGCGCCGTGCGCTGGGGTTTTCCTTGCGGTTTCAACATCCGGCTTTATTAGCCACCACCGTCAAAAGTCGGAACACGGCAAACTAATGCACCGCATTTACCTGCACTTATGAATGTTTTAGACAACTTGTGATCTACGTCACCTACCCGCCTCGTAGGTGAATCTGGCGATCGAACCGGTGTTACTTTGGCCACCGTTCGAGGCACGCCAACGGCGGCGGGCGATTTCTCACGATGAGGACGTATGGTCGCTTTTGGCACAATTCACGATTGGTCTCCCGCGCCGGGAGCGGTAGTCACGTGGCACGTCACTGCCGCGTCGCAGGAAATGGCTCGTACGGCGCCGGTCAATAGTGCGCCGGCGAGCTATCAGCAGGAACAACACCTGCGCGAATTCCGGGCGCACAATGCACGCGGGCTCGATATGGCCCGGTTGCTGTTCGGCACCTGGGATCTTCCCGGCAACTGCGATGTCGCGGCCATGACCGACGCCGTGAATTTCCACATCCGGCGGCACAGCGCCTATCACAGCTGGTTCGAATTCACCGCCGCCGACGACGTGGTTCGCCGGTCGATCACCGACCCCGAACAGATCGAGTTGGCGCCCGCCGAGTACGGCGAGAAGACGACGGACGAACTGCGTGCCCACCTGCTCGACACCACTCCGGATCCGGACCGGTGGGGGTGCTTCACCTTCGGCATCATCCAGCGCGCCGACCACTTCACGGTGTACATGAGCGTCGATCACTCCGTGACCGACGGCATGTCGGCGGGCGTGGTGTTCATGGAGATCCAACTGCGTTACGCCGGCTTGCTGCAGGGCATGCCCGTGGAGTTCGGCGCCCCCGCCGACTACACCGACTACTGCACCCGCGAACGCAGCCACGCGATGTCGCTGGACATCGAGTCACCGCAGATTCGCGGCTGGCGCGCCTTCGCCGCCAACAACGGTGGAACGCTGCCTGATTTCCCGCTGCCCCTTGGGGATTCGACGGTACCGTGCCGGGGCGGGATGACCGTCGTGCCTCTGATGGACGCGGAGCAGGCCGAGCGATTCGACGCCGCCTGCGAGGCGGCCGGCGTCCGCTTCAGCGGTGGGGTGTTCGCCTGCGCGGCGTTGGCCGAACGCGATCTGACCGGTGTGGCGACCTACTGCGGTCTCACCCCCTACGACATGCGCAGCACTCCGGCGGAGTTCATCTCCGCGGGCTGGTACGCGACCGTCATGCCGGTCACGGTGCCGGTCGACGGGGTGCCGTTCGCAGAGGCCGCGCGCAGCGCGCAGGAGTCGTTCGACCGGGGCAAGGAGCTGGCGAGCGTGCCGTTCGCGCGGGCGGTGGAGTTGGCGAACGCGGAATCGGCAGGCCTGCGCCTGCCCACCCGCGCGGTGCCGTTGCTGTCGATCATCGACGCCCGCAAGATCCCGATGACCGACCAATGGGATGCCCTCAATGTCGGCATATACGGCGACAGCCGGTTGTCCGATCAGGTGTGTATGTGGGTCAATCGATTCGCCACCGAGACCACGCTCACTCTTTCCTTTCCCGACAATGCGGTGGCGCGCAATTCGGTCGCGCGATACATCGACGCCATTCGAGCCGTATACACCCGCATCGCTGCCGGTGTCGAAGTCCCCGTCTAGCTCTTTTCACGACCGTCCATATCAGGTAGTCGACCCGAGGTCTCTCGGGCCGACTGCAACAATTCGCCTTGTGGAGACCCATGACCGTCATGGCCGATGTCCGTATCAATGGAAAATGCAACACACAATTTGACCAGGTCCATGATGCGTTCGACCGGAATTTCACCGACAATGACGAGGTCGGCGCCGCGGTGGCGGTCTGGGTCGACGGTGATCTGGTGGTCAACCTGTGGGCCGGATGGGCCGATGAGGAGCGGACACGGCCATGGCGCGAGGACACTCTGGCGGCGGTCTATTCCGGTACCAAAGGTCTCACCAGTACCTGCATTCATTTGCTGGCCGACCGCGGTGAACTCCGGCTGGACAAGCCGGTCGCGGATTACTGGCCGGAATTCGGACAGGCGGGAAAAGAAGCGATCACGCTCGGCATGGTGCTCGGTCACCGTTCCGGAGTGATCGGCCCGCGTAGGCGACTCTCGCCGTCGGAGGCCGCGGACTGGGAAGCCGTGTGTGAGCAGCTGGCCGCCGCCGAGCCGTGGTGGGAGCCGGGCACCGCGCAGGGCTATCACATGGTCAGCTTCGGGTTCATCCTCGGCGAAGTGGTCCGCCGGGTCACCGGCCGCACCATCGGCCAGTATCTGCGCACGGAGATCGCCGAGCCGTTGGGCGCCGACGTGCACATCGGCCTGCCGGCCGCCGAGCACCACCGGTGCGCGGAGATGGTCAACAAGCCGTACGTGAGCCAGATCTTCGCGTCGCTACCCCGCGAGGCCAGCACCCTGGCCGACCATCCGATGACGGCCGCATCCGTCGCGGCCGACTTCGTGCCCGACGACGAGATCGCCCGCACCGACATCGACCTGTGGCGGACCCTGGAGTTCCCCGGGACCAACGGCCACGTCTCGGCGCTGGGGATGGCGACGTTCTACAACGCGCTCGCGCAGGAGAAGTTGTTGTCGCGCGAGCACATGAACCTGGCCCGGGTGTCCCAGGGCGGCTTCGATCCTGACCTGTGCCTGGGCCCGCGGGTGGCCGAGCACGGCTGGGGCCTGGGGTACATGCTCAATCAGCGGTGCGTGGCCGGACCGAACCCGAACATCTTCGGCCACGGCGGGTCGGGCGGATCCTATGCATTCGTCGACCTGGAGCACCGCATCGGGTATTCCTACGTGATGAACCAATTCGACGCGACCAAGGCCAGTGCCGACCCGCGCAGCGTCTCGCTGATCAATGCGGTATACGAGACACTCGGAATTCCGCTGCCCTGAGACTTTTTATTGGACGACGGCCGTCAATTCGAATTCGGCGAGCGTTTCGAGGACCGTGTCGCGCAATATCTCCTCGGAATTCTGCCGACCGCTGGAGTAGGCGACCACCGCGAGGAAGACCCTGCCTGCGGCGCGTCCAGAGGCAAGGAACAGCTGGCCGCCCATCGCGTCGAGCGTGCGCCGGGTGATGCCCGGCTCGACCAACCGGACGGACATGAAGTCGGCGTCGGTGCCGTCGGGCCGATTGACCGCAGGCTCCATCTCGCCCATGTTCGAACAGCCGATCGGCAGGTCGGCGTTGCCCAGCGCCACCCCGGCCAGCCGCCGGGCCAGTCGTCGCGGAACGAGTGGCGTCAGTGGCAGCGGCCCGAGCAGTTCGTTGGGCGTCGCCGCAAGGTCGACGAGCGCCGCCTTGATCGCAGCACGGACCGTGCCGAGGTGCTGCGCGGCGCCGGACGGGTCGACCGACACCACAGCGGACGTGAGGGCGTTGGCGCGGGTGTCGCCCTCGGTTCGCTCACTGACGGGGAAGGACAGGGTGACCGCGCGGTCGGGCCGCACCCGCCCGAGGCGGACCCCGAGCCTGCATGCCACGCCGCTGAAGAGCGAGTTGCTGGTGCCGCCCAATTGTGCTGCCCGCGAATCCCATTCGTGCTGATCGACGAACACCGTCACGGTGGGGACGTCGACGACGTCGTCGCCCCTGCCGCCCGACCGTCGCGGCGCGGGCGGCGCCGCGGCGACCGACGACTTGAGGCCTGCGCCGTTGGCGCGTCCGGCGCGCACCGCGGCGGCCACCGCCCGCGCCATCTCGGGCACTTCCCGCGCGGTGAGCCGGGCGTCTTCGCCGACCGCCTTTCGACGCACGCGCGCATGCGGTGGCGGGTAGCCGAGGTCGCGGACTCTTCCCTCGACCGCATCCGCGACCGCCAGGCAGATTCCGAGACCGTCGGCGAGGCTGTGGGACACCACCAGGCTGACCGCCGCTCCCCCCTCGACCAGGGGCAGCACGCCGAGATGCCAACCGCCCGGTCCGCACTCCGGGTCGAGGGGGTGTCGCGCGCGCTCGTTCGCCCAGGCGCTGACATCTGCGCGGGGCCGCGGTGCGGCGACATCGAGACCGGGACCGGGCCAGCGCACCCACCGGTGCCGCGCGAATCGCAGCGGCGAACGCTCGATTCGTCGGCCCAGCAATCCGGTTCCGAGGTTGCGGTGGAATTCCTGGATCGCCGCCATGTCAATGGCACGCTCATAAATCCACGTACACTGTCCGAGCGGTGCGTGACCGAGTGCTCGCAAACCGAGAAATGACGCCTGATCGATGTACGCGAGGCGATTGTCCACCGGGGTATGGTAGTCCATTCGGTGCCGGCGCCACATTCTCCGTGAATTGCGCATTGCCCCGCAATTGTGTGGCAAAAGGAAAGGACGTCTTCGGCGGATGTGGGCGACGGTGCTGCTGATGGGCGTCCTGGCCGGTGCCGACCCGGTGCGCGTCGGCATGGTCGCCTTCATGCTGAGCCGCCCGCGACCGGTGCCTCTGCTCGTGCCGTTCGCCGCGGTCGGCGTCACGGTCAACGTCGCCGTCGGCACGGTGGTCCTCTTCGCGCTCGGCCGGGTGGACACCGGTGCGGATCCGGCTCTTCCTGGCCAGTTCGAGATCGCGATCGGCGTGGTCGCATTGCTGATCGCGGTGATCGTGATGGCACGCAGGCCCACGCCGGTGCGAACGACGGTGCCGCAGGGCCCCGATCGAGCGCCGGCGTCGGCGATCGAGCGCCTTCCGGGATTCGCCCGGTTGCCGCACCGGATCCGGGCCGGCCTGCGCAGCGATGCGGCGTGGCTGGGCTGGTTCCTCGGAATCTGCATGGGATTCCCGACGCCCTACTACCTCGCAGCCTTGGCCGCCGTGCTGTCCTCAGGCGCGACGACGCCGGTCAAGGCCGCCGCCCTGATCGTGTTCAACGTGCTCGGGTTCGCCGCGGCACTGCTTCCCGTCGTCAGCTTCTCCGTGGCGCCGACCGCCACGCGACGACGCGTGAGCCAGGTGTACGACTGGATGGGCGCCCACCGGCGGGCGGTGTTGGCCACCCTCGCGGTCGTTGTCGGCCTCTACTTCGTCATAGCCGGCGTGCGCCACCTCTAGTCACACGGAATCGGACTGGGTCTGCCGCGCGGCTGCGCGACGGCGGTGCAGATGCTGGTGCAGCCAGAGCACCAGGATGCCCGCGACCACGATCCCCACCAGGTTCAGCAGCAGCTGCAGAGCCGATTTCGCGGCGACGTCCCACTCCCCGACCGTCGCGGCGACCACCGCGAACCCCGCGGCGGGCACGGTGGTGACCGAGATGAACACCCCGACCAGGGCCGCAGACTTCGAGGACACCAGTGACAGCATCCCGGCCGCCCCGGCGAGCAGCGCCACCACCAGGGACAGCGGCCCCACCCGGAAGATGTAGTCGACCTCCTGGAGCTGACGGGTGGTCTCCAGGGGAATCCAGCCGATCGCCTCTCCCGCCAGCACGGCCGCGCCGGTGATGAGCATGGCCAACGGAAATCCGACCGCCAGCGCGATCGAGGCCCGGATCGCCATGTTGCGCCTGCGCCGCACGGTGGCCACGGCCAGCGCCGCCAGCGGCCCGAACTCGGGGCCGACCACCATGCCGCCGAGCAGGGTCACCGTGGAATCGGTCACCACACCCACAGCCACGAGCAGGCACGCCAGGCACAGGAAGGCGAGGAAGGTGACGTTGAGCCGGGATTCGTCGCGGGTGCGCTCGGCGAGCTCGTCCCAGACGATGGCGTCGGCCGGGTCGCCGTCGGCGTCCTTCTCGGCCCGGTAGGCAGCGGTCGAGACGACGGTGTCGACGACGTCGAGCGTGATCGCACCGTCGCGCTGCAGGCACAGGTCCTTGAGCCGGTCCACCACGTCGTTGGCGCATTCACGGGCGATGTCGGCGGTGATCTCGTCCCCTGGCGGTTCGACCGCCGCGTCGACGTGGAGCACCACGTGGGTCGCACCGGGCTCGCTGCGCAGCACCTCCAGCACAGCATCACGCCGCTCGGCCGGTGAGATCACCCGCAAATGCAGCACGGCGGTGAGACTAGCCACTTTCGGCGGTGCGCAATCACCAGATGGCCGGTTGGGCAGCCGGGCCGGGTCCCGATGGCTAGTCGCGTCGGCGCAGCTGTACGGCCAGTTCGTCGGCCGGCACGTCATGGCCGTCGGCACAGCGCACCGCCACGGTCGCCTCGGCGCCGCAGCCGTCGTGCACCAACCGCACCCGCGAGCGCTGCGGCAGGTGGCGCCTGCCCCACTCGAACATCGACCAGACCACCGGCATGAAATCGGTGCCGGCGTCGGTCAGCACGTACTCGTCACGGCTGCGCTGGCCCGGCACCTGGTAGGGGCGGCGGGTGAGCAGGCCGGCGTCGACGAGTTCGGACAGCCGCGCCGACGTGGCGGCCTTGGTGATGCCGACCCGGCGGGAGAAATCGTCGAAACGTGTGGTGCCGTAATAAGCCTCGCGCATGATCAGCATCGCCGACTTGGTGCCCAGCAGGGCCATGGTCTTCTCGATCGGGCACTCGCCCACCGCCGACCAGGCGTCGCGATCGGCGAGCGGCCCCTGCAGCACTGCCATGGAATCAAACCCCATCCCTGAGTTGTTCTAACTATACCCAGGTGGTATATCTGGGTCCACATCAGAATACTCAGCGCGGAGCATCAGGAGGCCATTCACATGACTGGATTCGCAGGACGGGACGCCGTCATCGTCGGAGCCGTGCGCACCCCGGTAGGCAAGGGCAAGGCCAGCGGCGCCCTGCACGACGTGCTGCCCGTCGACCTGCTCGCCCACAGCCTCAAGGAACTGATCGCCCGCACCGGCGTCGACCCCGCCGAGATCGACGACGTGATCGCAGGCGCGGTGACGCAGGTCGGCGACCAGGCGGTCAACATCGCCCGCAACGCGGTGCTCGGCGCGGGCCTCCCCGAGACCGTGCCCGGCACCACCATCGACCGGCAGTGCGGCAGCAGCCAGCAGGCCATCCACTTCGCCGCCCAGGGCGTCATCTCCGGCGCCTACGACATCGTCGTCGCGGCAGGTGTGGAGTCGATGTCACGCGCCCCGATGGGCTCGAGCGTGCTGCCCGGCAGCGACCCGTTCGGGGCCGGCTTCGCCGCGCGCTACCCCGAGGGGCTGGTCCCCCAGGGCATCAGCGCGGAGCTGATCGCCGCGAAGTGGGGTCTCTCGCGTACCGAACTCGACGAGTTCTCCGCAGGCAGCCACGAAAAGGCAGCGACCGCCACCAAGGAGGGCCGGTTCGACGCCGAACTGGCGCCGATCGCCGGTCTGAGCACCGACGAGATCATCCGCCCGGGCACCACTGTGGAGACACTTGCCGGCCTCAAGCCCGCGTTCTACAACCCGGCGTACGAGGCCCGCTTCCCGCAGATCGGGTGGTCGATCACGCCGGGCAACTCCTCGCCGCTGTCCGACGGCAGCGCCGCGCTGCTGATCACCACCACCGAGGCGGCCAACCGGCTGGGCCTGCGGCCACTGGCCCGCATCCACTCGATGACGGTGGTGGGTTCCGACCCGCTCTACATGCTCACCGGTGTCATCCCGGCCACCGAGAAGGTGTTGGCCCGCGCCGGCCTGACGCTCGCCGACATCGACCTGTTCGAGGTGAACGAGGCGTTCGCGCCGGTGGTTCTGGCGTGGGCCCGCGACACCGGCGCCGACCTGTCGAAGACGAACGTCAACGGCGGCGCCATCGCGATCGGGCATCCGCTCGGGGCCAGCGGTGCCCGGATCATGACCACGATGGTCAACGCGCTGGAGCAGCGCGGCGGCCGCTACGCCCTGCAGACGATGTGTGAGGGCGGCGGCATGGCCAACGCGACGATCATCGAGCGGTTGTAGCGATTTCGGCGCGGTTTCGTTCCCAGAGCGAACGAAACCGCGCCCGAATCACGCCCGGACGAGCTCGAAGAGCGGGATGATCCGTTCGGTCTTGGCCTGATACTCGCCGAACTGCGGAGCCAGTTCGACGACGCGGGGGTACAGCGCGTTGCGCTCGTCCAGCGGCAGCTCGTGGGCGTCGGCGTCGAAGGCCTCGGTGCCGATTTCCACGTGCACCCGCGGATTCGCCCGCAAGTTGTGCACCCAGGCGGGCGCCTTCGGTGCGCCGCCGAAGGAGCCGGCGATCAGGATCCGGCCGTCGACGTCGAAGTACACCAGCGGCGACACCCGCGGCTTCCCGGAATTGGCGCCGACGTTGGTCATCAGCACGATGTCGGAACCCTCGAACGGCCCGCCGACCTTGCCGCCGTTGGCGCGGAACTCCTCGACCACCTTGCGGTTGACGTCGTCGAGCACGTCGCGGTCGGTTGCCATGTTCTCTGTGTTGATCTCAGTCACGAACAAGTCGACCGTGGCGACGGAGGATCTATTCCCGGCGGGTCAGCTCGAACAGCGGGATGACCCGGTCGGTCTTGGCCTGGTAGTCGGCGAACACCGGTGCCAGCTCGACGATCTTCGGGTACGCCGCGTCGCGTTCGCCTGCGGGCAACTCGCGTACGTCGACGTCATAGGCCTCGGTGCCCACCTCGATGTGCGCCTGCGGATGGGCCCGCAGGTTGTGCACCCACGCCGGGTCCTTCGGCGCACCGGCGTAGGAGCCGATGATCAGCATCCTGCCGTCGACCGTCAGGTAGGCCAGCGGCGAGAGCCGGGGCTTTCCGCTCTTGGCGCCGGTGGTGTGCAGCAACAGCAGGGTGCCGCCCTCGAAGGGGCCGCCGACCTTGCCGCCGTTGGCACGGAACTCCTCGACGATGGCCTTGTTGAAGTCGTCGAGCGCCGCAGTGTCCGCGACGAGCTTGTCCTTATCGATGTCGCTCATGGTTGATCAGACTTCTTGGGCTTGGCGTCTATTCCCGACTCTCTGCGCTGCTGGGCGGTGATCGGCGCCGGAGCACCGGTCAGCGGGTCGGCGCCGCCGCCGGACTTCGGGAACGCGATCACCTCGCGGATCGAGTCCGTGCCCGCCAGCAGTGCGACGATGCGGTCCCAGCCGAACGCGATGCCGCCGTGCGGCGGCGCGCCGAAGGTGAACGCCTCCAGAAGGAATCCGAACTTCTCCTGCGCCTCGTCGTGGTCGATGCCCATCATCGCGAACACCCGCTCCTGGACGTCGCGGCGGTGGATACGGATCGATCCGCCGCCGATCTCGTTGCCGTTGCAGACGATGTCGTAGGCGTTGGCCTTGGCGGCGCCGGGATCGGTGTCGAAGGTGGCCTCGGACTCCGGCTTGGGCGCCGTGAAGGCATGGTGCACGGCGGTCCACGCCCCTGAGCCGACCGCGACATCGCCTGCGGCCGTTGCCTCTTCGGCCATCTCGAACAACGGCCAGTCCACCACCCAGGTGAACGCCCAGGCGGTCGGGTCGATCATCTCGAGCCGCTTGGCGATCTCGATGCGCGCGGCGCCGAGCAGGGCGCGCGCCGAGCGGGCAGTTCCGGCGGCGAAGAACACGCAGTCCCCCGGAGCCGCGCCGACGTGCGCGGCCAGGCCGTCGCGCTCGGCGTCGGTGAGGTTCTTGGCGACCGGACCGCCGAGCGTGCCGTCCTCGGCGACCAGCACGTAGGCCAGGCCCTTTGCGCCGCGCTGCTTGGCCCACTCCTGCCAGCCGTCGAGGGTCCGCCGTGGCTGCGAGGCACCGCCCGGCATCACCACCGCACCGACGTAGGGCGACTGGAAGACCCGGAACGGGGTGTCGGCGAAGTACTCCGTGCACTCGACGAGTTCCAGGTCGAACCGCAGGTCGGGCTTGTCGGAGCCGAAGCGGCGCATCGCGTCGTCGTAGGTGATGCGCGGGAGCGGCAGCGGCAGGTCGTAGCCGATCAACGCCCACAGCGCGCGCAGCACCTGCTCGGAGATCGCGATGACGTCCTCGGCGTCGACGAAGCTCATCTCCATGTCGAGCTGGGTGAACTCCGGCTGCCGGTCCGCCCGGAAGTCCTCGTCGCGGTAGCAGCGGGCGATCTGGTAGTAGCGCTCCATGCCCGCCACCATCAGCAGCTGCTTGAACAGCTGCGGGCTCTGCGGCAGCGCGTAGAACGAGCCGGGCTGCAGCCGGGCGGGCACCAGGAAGTCGCGCGCGCCCTCCGGGGTCGACCGCGTCATCGTCGGCGTCTCGATCTCGATGAAGTCGTGTTCGGCGAGCACGCCGCGCGCGGCGGCGTTGACTCGCGACCGCAGCCGGATCGCCTGGCCCGGCCCCTCGCGGCGCAGGTCGAGATACCGGTACCGCAGCCGGGCCTCTTCGCCCGCGACCTCGTCGAGCTGGAACGGCAGCGGTGCGCTCTCGCTCAGCACTGTCAGCGAGGTGGCGTTCACCTCGATCTCACCGGTCGCGATCTCGGCGTTCGCGTTTCCCTCGGGCCGGGTCTCCACCACGCCCTCGACCGCGACGCAGAACTCGGCTCGCAGCCGGTGCGCCGCCTCGAGCACCCCCGCCTCGCGGAACACCACCTGGGTCACCCCGGTGCCACTTCCCGGGTCGGTGCCCTCCTGCCCTCCGGCCCCGTCGCGCAGATCGATGAAGATGACGCCGCCGTGGTCGCGCCGGCGCGCCACCCAGCCGGCCAGCGTCACCGTCTGACCGGTGTCGGCGGGCCGCAACGAACCGGCGGCATGACTGCGCAGCACGAAATCTCCTGGGGGTTGCCTGACAAGACGACCGCCACAGTCTAGTGGTGGCGTTCGCGTCGGTAGCTTGGCGCGTATGGGCACACGCGTCGCGGTCATCGGTCCCGGGGCCATCGGCGCCACCGTCGCCTCCTACCTGCACGCCGCGGGCCAGCCGGTGCTGCTGTGCGGCCGCAGCCCCCGTGACGGCGTCGAGGTGCGCCGCGACGACCGGGACCCGATCGTCGTGCCGGGGCCGGTGCACACCGATCCCACTGCCGTCGAGGGGGCGGTCGACGTCGTGCTGCTGGCCGTCAAGGACACCCAGAACGAACAGGCCGGCCACTGGCTGGCCCGGCTGGCCGACGAGAACACCGTGGTCTGCGCGCTGCAGAACGGGGTCGAGCAGACCGAGCGGGTGGGCCGGTACTGCCCGGCGGCGACGGTGGTGCCCGCCGCGGTGTGGATCTCGGCCGAGGTGCAGCCGCAGGGCTGGGTTCGACTGCGCACCGACGCGCGGCTGGTGCTGTCCGACACCCAGGCGGCGGGGACGCTGGCCGACCTGCTGCGGCCCACCGGGATGACCGTCGAGCTCGATCCGGACTTCATCTCCGCCGCCTGGCACAAGCTGCTGGTCAACGCCGTCATCGGGTTGATGGTGCTCACCGGCCGGCGGACCGGGATGTTCCGCCGCGACGACGTCGACGCGCTGGCGCGGCGCTACCTCGACGAGTGCCTCGCGGTGGCACGCGCGGACGGCGCGACCCTCGGCGACGGCGTTGCCGACGAGATCCTCGGGATGCTGCGGCAGTCGCCTCCGGACATCACCACCTCGATGCTGACCGACCGCGAGGCACACCGGCCGCTGGAGTGGGACATCCGCAACGGCGTGATCGCCCGCAAGGCGCTGGGCTACGGGGTGGCGACGCCGGTCAGCGACGTGCTGGTGCCCCTGCTGGCCGCGGCCAGCGACGGTCCCGGCTAGACACCGTGCCCTAGGGTGTATGCCCATGTTCCCCTGCGAGCGCGTTCCTCTGACGTTCGTCGACACGGCGCCGTACCGCTTCGTCAGCACCGTCGACCTCGCGATCACCCCGGAGCAGGTGTTCGAGGTGCTCGCCGACGAGACGTCCTGGCCGCAGTGGGCGACGGTGATCACCAACGTGACGTGGACCAGTCCTGAACCCCGCGCCGTGGGCACCACCCGCCGGGTCGAGATGCGCGGCGGCATCGTCGGCGACGAGGAGTTCCTGGCTTGGACGCCGTTCAGCCACCTGGCCTTCCGCTTCAACGAGGCCTCGACCCGCAGCATCGCGGCGTTTGCCGAGGAGTACCGCGTGGTGCCTACGCCCGGCGGCAGCCACCTCACCTGGGTGATGGCGATGAAACCGAACGGCGCCGCCGCGCGGCTCGGCATGACGCTCGGCAAGCCCGTCATGGGTTGGCTGTTCCAGCGGTTCCTGCACAACCTGCGCCGCTACACCGACGAGCGCTATCCGGCGGCCGGTTAGTACATCCCCGTCCAGGCGCTGCGCCGGACCTCGTCCGGATCGTCGACCGAGACGTCGCGGGTGGACCGGATCACCCGCGTGCGACGCTGCTCGGCGTCGTATCGCGGCCAGTCCTCGCGCCACACCTGCCCCGGCGCCCAGCCGCGGGTGGCGAAGTCCAGCCAGGTGCGCTGCATCCGCCGCCCCACCGCCGGCTGCACCCGCCTGCCCAGGGGATGGATCTTGCGACCCAGGTACGACGCGTAGCTGTGCTGGATGTGCACGATCTCGCTGCCATGGGTGGCGCCGAGCCGCAGTGCCCGCAGCGTCCAGGTGGTGTGGTCGAAGCGGTAGACGTAGGTCGGCGCGTGCGCACTGTAGGCGTCGGCGAAGGCCCACGTCGGCGCGCCGAACATGACGTCGGACCCGAAGGCGATGAGCGCGCGGCGGCGGGGGAACTCCGGGTAGGCGGCCAGCAGCCGGTCCCGCGCGTCCGGCGGCCTGCGACGCAGGTAGGCCTCGACGCCGGCCACCGTCGTGGGCAGCATCGGCGGCTTGCCCCACGCGAACATCGACGCCTCGTGGCTGTTGGTGCCGATGATCAGCGGCACCGGGGCGACGGCGCCTGCCCGTGCCGCGTCGATCGGGTGCTGCGGCAGCAGGTCGACACCGTGGGTGAGCCCGTAGGCGAGCGTCGGGCTCTCGGCGGCGCTCTCCAGCTGCAGCTGTCCCGCCGCGCGGCGTAACTGTCGCTGCGGCAACGCTTTCAGCGAATCCGGAGCGACGCCGGCCAGCTGCAGGAACCGCTCGGACCGGCGGGCCCTGATCTCCCGGTCGGCGATGAGTGGCAGTGCGGGGCTCTGTGCGATCGCGCGATGGAACAACCCACGGGCGGCCGGGCTGGCCAGCAGCGCGAGCACCGAGGTGGCGCCCGCGGATTCGCCGAACACCGTCACATGGTCGGGGTCGCCGCCGAACGCGGCGATGTTCTCGCGGACCCAGCGCAGCGCGGCGATCTGGTCGCGCAGACACAGGTTGTCGTCGAAGCCGTGCCCCAGGTCGCCCAGCTCGAAGCCGCCGAAGACGCCGAGCCGGTAGGTCACGTTGACCACGACGACGTTGCCGTTGGCGGCCAGCCGCGACCCGTTGTAGAGCTGCAGCTGGCCGGCGCCGTAGACGAACGCGCCACCCGGGATCCACACCATCACCGGCAGCCGGCCACCGGTGGCCGGCGACCACACCGTCAGCGTCAGGCAGGCCTCGTCGCGGATCTTCGGGTCGTCGCGGCCGCCGCCGACGAAGGACCTGCCCTGCGGCGGCAACGGTCCGTGCTCGACGGCGTCGCGCACCCCCGTCCACGGCTGCGGCGGCAGCGGCGCGGTGAACCGGCGCTCACCGACCGGCTGGCGGGCGTACTCGATCCCGCGCCAGACGGCGACGCCGCCCTCGGTGGTGCCGCGCAGCCTGCCGAGCGTCGTGTGCGCGACGGTGGGCACTTCGGCGACGACGGACACGCCTGAATCGTAGTGTGGCAAGCTGAACGCGGCGTATCGCCGAGCATTTCGGCCAGTACAGATGAGGTGTGCGATGACCTTCAACGAAGGTATGCAGATCGACACGAGCACCACATCCACCGGCGGAGGGGGTCGCGGCCCGGGCCGCGGCATCGCGGTCGGTGGCGGTGGACTCGGCTTGATCGTGCTCGTCGTCGCGCTGTTCCTCGGCGTCGACCCGAGCACGGTGATGCCGCAGCAGGGCGCACCCGGCGCCGAGGCGGAGGGCTTCGACACGAGCCAGTGCCGCACCGGCGCCGACGCCAACCGCATCGCCGAGTGCCGGGTGATCGCGACGGCGAACTCCCTCGACGGCATCTGGCCGCAGCTGCTGCCGGACTACACCCGGCCGCGGGTCAAGCTGTTCACCGGCCAGGTCAACACCGCCTGCGGAGCGGCATCGAGCGAGGTCGGACCGTTCTACTGCCCCGGCGACCAGACGGCGTACTTCGACGTCGGGTTCTTCGACGTGCTGAAGGACCAGTTCGGTTCCAGCGGTGGGCCGTTGGCGCAGGAGTATGTCGTCGCCCACGAGTTCGGCCACCACGTCCAGCAGTTGCAGGGCTCGCTGGTGCGGGCCCAGCAGGATCCCGAGGGTGCGACGGGCGGCGGTGTGCGCACGGAACTGCAGGCCGACTGCTATGCCGGCGTGTGGGCGCACTACGCCGCCATCACCAAGCAGCCGGGCACCGATGTGACGTACCTGCAACCGCTCACGGACAAGGACATCGCCGACGCCCTGTCGGCGGCGTCGGCCGTCGGCGACGACCGCATCCAGGAGGCCGCCACCGGCCGGGTGAACCCCGAGGCGTGGACGCACGGGTCGTCCGAGCAGCGGCAGAAGTGGTTCACCGAGGGCTACCGGACCGGCGATCCGGCGTCCTGCGATACCTTCGCCGCAACCGACCTTGGGTAGGGCGGCCACGGCCGTCGACGCCGTCGCGGAACGCTACCTCGACACCGTTGCGGCGCTGGATCCCTGCGCCGCAACAGAAATGGGCATCGTCGGTCACGACGACGACATCACCGACTACTCCCCCGACGGGGTGAGCGCCCGCGCCGAGGCCGCGCGGGCCGCGCTGCGCGAGCTCGACGGGGTGAGGCCGGTCGACGAGACCGACCGGGTGACCGTTGCCGCCATGCGGGAGCGCCTCGGCGTGCTGGTCGACCTGAACGACGCCGGCCTCGACCTCGGCGAGCTCAATGTGATCGCCTCGCCGCTGCAGTCCATGCGCGACGTGTTCGACCTGATGGCCACCGACACCGAGGACGACTGGGTGCTGATCGCCCGGCGCCTGGCCCGGCTGCCCGACCGGGTGGCCGGTTACGCGCAGGCCCTGCGCACCGCCGCCGAGGGCGGTCACGCGCCCGCGGTGCGCCAGGTCGCGCGGGGCATCGAACAGGCCGCGGGAATCCAGCACCTGTTGGTCGACATGGTCGCGGGCGCGGCGCCGCAGAGCGCCGCGCTGCACGAGGACCTGCAGCAGGCGGCCGCCAACGCCGCGAACGCCTACCACGAGCTGGCCCGGGCGCTCGGCGACGACATCGCCCCGCAGGCCGAGCCGGACGACGCGGTCGGCCGCGACCGGTACCGGCTGTGGTCGCGGAGCTTCCTGGGCGCAGCGGTCGACTTCGACGAGACCTACGAGTGGGGACTGAAGCTCCTCGACAGCATTGTGGCCGAACAGAAGTCGATCGCCGACCGGCTCTATCCGGGGTCGTCGGTGGCCGGCGCACTGAGGCAGCTCGAACATGAGCCGCGGTACGTGGTGCACGGCACCGACGCGCTGCAGGCGTGGATGCAGGACCTCTCGGACCGGGCGGTCGAGTCGCTGGCGGGCACCCACTTCGAAATCGACCCGGCGCTGCGCAACCTGGAATGCCGGATCGCACCGACGCACACCGGCGGCATCTACTACACCGGGCCCTCGGAGGATCTGAGCAGGCCCGGCCGGATGTGGTGGTCCGTCCCGCACGGGGTGGACGTCTTCCACACCTGGCAGGAGACGACGACCGTCTTCCACGAGGGCGTCCCGGGGCACCACCTGCAGATCGGACGCGCGGTGGTGCTGGCCGACAGGCTCAACCGCTGGCGCAGGCTGGGCTGCTTCGTCTCGGGCCACGGCGAGGGCTGGGCGCTCTACGCCGAGCGGTTGATGGCCGAACTCGGCTGGCTCGACGACGACGGCAACCGGATGGGCATGCTCGACGCGCAGCGGTTCCGCGCCGCCCGCGTCGTCATCGACATCGGCGTGCACTGCGGGATGACCGCTCCCGACGGCGGCACCTGGGACGCCGAGCGGGCATGGAATTTCCTGCAGTCCCACAGCGCGATGGCCGAGGAGAACCTGCGCTTCGAACTCGACCGCTACCTTGGCTGGCCCGGGCAGGCGCCGTCGTATGCGATCGGTCAGCGGATCTGGCAGCGGCTGCGGGACACCACGCTGGAGCGCGGAGTCGACCTCAAGGAATTCCACCGTCGCGCACTGGATTTCGGCGGGCTGCCGCTGGACGTCCTGAGCGCCGCGGTGTCAGGCGGTTTCGCCGATGGCTGACGGCGCGCTCGAACCCGACACCAAGGACTGGACCTGGGTGCTGTCGCGGCCCTGCCCGGAATGCGGATTCGACGCCGGTGCTGTATCGCATCTCGACGTCGCCGACCGCATCCGCTCGGATGCCGACGAGTGGCTGCGCCGGCTGGGGACGGCCGACGCGGCGATCCGGCGCAGGCCGGCGGTGTGGTCCACCCTCGAGTACGGCTGTCACGTGCGCGACGTCCACCGGATCTTCTACACCCGCGTGCAGTCGATGCTGACCCAGACCGAACCACTGTTCCCCAACTGGGACCAGGACCGGACCGCACGCGACGACGACTACGCGGCGCAGAGCCCGGCCGTGGTGGCGGGCGAACTCTTCGACGCCGCGGTCATCGTCGCCGACACCTACGCCGCGGTCCCGCCGGACGGCTGGTCGCGTCGCGGTCTGCGCAGCAACGGAAGCGAATTCACCGTCGCCTCGATCGCCGTGTACCACCTGCACGACGTCGTGCACCACGCGTACGACGTCGACGTCGCGGGACGCTGAGGCCGGCCGCCTCAGCGGTAGCGCAGGCCGTGCCCGAACCGGAACACCGGGTCGGCCGTGTCGAAGGCGACGTCCGTCCGGCTCCCCGCCACCGCGGCGTCCGAACGCGGCAGGTCGAAGGGCAGCGATCCGCGGGGCGCCGACTCCCCGAACAGCACCTCGACCAGGGCGTCGGCGGCGACGCCGAAGTTCGCGATGATCGCGTCCGCGGAATCGACGATCGGCGTGAGCACGGCGGGCCGCTCGAGGTAGACGTCGACGACGGTGGGGACCGCGGCGCACACGTCGTCGACCTGCTGCAGCACCTCGGCGGCGAACTCCAGTGAGCCGTGGTGTAACATCGCCGCGATGCCGGCGCCGGCCGGCTCGTACGGCGTGGCCAGCCGCAGCAGCGCGACGTCGGCCTGCCCCGGGTCGTCGACCAGGGTGGCGCGGCCCGCGACGTCGTCGGGCGACAGCTCCGGGGCGTAGAGCCGGATGCCGGGTGTCAACGGCAGCAACGGTTTTCCCACCGCGCCGTTGGTCAGCAGGGTCAGCGCGTCCTGCTGCGCACGGCGCCCGGCGGCGACGAAGTCGGCACGCCCGACCGTGACGGCGGCGTGTTCGGTGTCGGCGAGCGGCTCGTCGAAGAGGCCGAGCGCGACCTTCACCCGCAGCAGCCGCCGCGCCGACCGGTCGATCCGTGCTTCGCTGACACGGCCGTCGGCGACTAGGTCCAGCAGGACGTCGGTGCAGTGCTCGCCGCCGAACTGGTCGACGCCGGCATCGAGCACCGTGAGCATCCGCTCGTGCCGGTCGAGGTGCTCGACGCCCCAGGCCCGCGCCGTGCCGAGGTCGCCGAGTCGGGGGTTGTCGGTGATCAGACCCCAGTCGGTGCACACCACGCCGTCGAACCCGAGCTCTTCCCGCAGCACACCGGTGATCACCGACCGGTTGAAGCCGAATCCCACTTCGTCCCAGTCGGTTCCGACTGGCATGCCGTAGTACGGCATCACCTCTGCCGCGCCGGCCGCCAGCGCGGACCGGAACGGCCGCAGGTGGTACTCCCGCGCCCCGCCGGGGTAGACCTGTTCCCGGCCCCATGCGAAGTGCGGGTCCCTGCCGTCGCGTTGCGGCCCGCCGCCGGGAAAGTGCTTGACCATCGCGGCCACCGACGCGGTGCTCAGCGAATCACCCTGCAGTCCGGCGACATAGGCTGCGGCCAGGAGTGACGTCAGGTCGGCGTCCTCGCCGAACGTCGCGTTGATGCGCGGCCAGCGGGCCTCGGTGGCCAGGTCGATCTGCGGGTGCAGCGCGACGCGCAGCCCGACCGCCAGGTACTCCTGCCGGGCGATGTCGGCGAACTCGCGCACACGCTCCGCCGACCCGATCGCCGCCAGCCCCAACGGTTCCGGCCACCGGGAGTACGCCCCGGACATCATCTGTGCCAGCGGGTTGTCCGTGAAGTGGTGCCGTGGATCGGTCGAGAAGGTCACCGGTATCCGGTGCGGCCGCTGCAGAGCGCGGCGTTGCACGCCGTTGGTCCAGTCGGCGAACTCGCGGCCGTCCGGGCTGGGGCCGAGCAGGTTGAGGTGCGGAGCCCCAGGTCGAGCAGCGTCTGCAGGGACGGCAGCGGCATCCCCTCGAAGCCGTCGCCCGGATCACCGATCACGGCCATGGTGTGGAACATCAGCGCGACCTTCTCGCCGATCGGCAGCCGGGCGAGCAGGTCGTCGACGCGCTGTTCGAGGTCTGCTGCGTCGGTCACCGAATCCAGCGTGCCGGAAGTCCGGCAGCGGTGCCAGCGGCTACAGCCTGGAGTGCTCGGCGATGCCGGTGTCGGTGGTCCGCAGCGGTCGGATCAGCGCGTCCTGGCTGAAGGAGGCCAGCAGTTCGCCCGCCTCGGTGTGCACGGCCCCGCGGACGTAGGACATGCCCGCGCCCACCTGGGTGCTCTCGTGGGAGTAGAGCAGCCATCCGTCCCAGTGCACCGGCTCGTGGAAGCTGACGGTGGCGGTCATCGGCGCGGTGGACACCGTCAGGTGCGCCTGCGCGGTGCCGATCCCTTCGTGGGCCCGCATGGTCGTCGAAATGCCCAGGTGGCCGGTGAAATACGCGATGAGCGCCTTGGCCAGCTCGTCGCGGGCGGGGACGGGGTCGTAGTGCAACCAGGCGTAGAGCTCCGGCGGGCCGACCTCGTCGGGGCTGTTCACGTCCACCACGTCGACCAGCCGCACCTGGCGGCCGGTCATCGGCATCGAGGCCTCGTTGGCGTCGTCGGGGCCTGCCACCTCGGGACGCGGCAGGTGGTGGCGGATGACGTCACCTGACGGCACGTCGGTGAACACCGTCACCGTGATGGCGCGCTTGCCGTTCTGCGACGCCGACACCACGGCGGTGGCCGTCGACCGGCCTTCGGCCACCACGTCGATCTCGAGTTCCACCGGCGGGCCGACGAGCACCGCGCGGGCGAAGACCGCGTGCACCGAGCGCACCGACTTCTCCGGAAAGCGTTTGGCCGCCGCGACGATCGCGGCGCCGAGGATCTGCGTGCCCTCCACGACCTGGCGTTCGTCGACTCCGGCGATGCCGGTCTGCACGGTGAATCGGTTGTCTGCGGCCGGTTCGGCGTCGAACAGGTCGAGCAGCATCCCGATCGTCCACTGCGCCTGCGCGGACTCCGTCGATTCCGTCGTCATAGGTCTTGACCCCTCGTTCCGTGATGTCGCGTCGGTGCGCCGTCGGCCTTGTGCGAGGAACACAGTAACCGGAAGGCGCACGAGCCTCTACAAAAGCGGTAACGTCATTCTCGCAGCTGCAGCCGGACGGGAAGGGTGCTCCCATGGCGAACGCGAACGGCCGGGCGGCGACCCCGGGCCGGGTCGACTCCGAAGCGCGCGCCGCGCGGTTCATGAAGTCGGCGCTGACCATCCTCGGCGAGACGGGCCGCACCGACTTCACCGTGCTGGAGGTGGTGGAACGGTCCAAGACCTCGCTGCGGTCGTTCTACCAGCACTTCTCCACCAAGGACGAACTCCTGCTGGCGCTCATCGAGCGGATCATGGCCGAGTCGACCCAGCACTGGCGGGCCCAGACCGACGGCCTGGGCGGTGTCGAGGCGCTGCGCGTGCTGATCGACCGGATCTGCACGCCCGCCGAGAGCAGCATGCAGGACCGGGTGAACCGCGGCCTGACCTTCTACAACGACCATCTCTCCGAGAGCCTGCCGCAGGACTACGCCCGCGTGCTGTCGCCCCTGCACCGGCTGATCGGCGACATCATCGGCCGCGGGATCGCCGAAGGTACGTTCCGCGACGACGTCGACGTCGAGAGCACCGCGGCGCTGATCATGCAGAACGTGCTGGGCGCCATGCGTTTGCGGGTGCTGGGCGCCGAACTGAACGGCGTGCCGATCGAAGGCAGGCACATCTTCGACTTCTGCTCGCGCAGCCTGCTCGCGCAGTCAGGTCGAGCCACCTGACGGCGTTACACCTGAGGCCGGTTTCGTCACCCGCACGAAAGTGGTAACTTCATTACCACTTGCAGCCAACAAGACTTCCAGGAGGCGGACATGCCGTCACGCGATCTGTCATATCCCGTGTTCGACGCTGACAACCACTTCTACGAGCCGCAGGAAGCACTGACGCAATTCCTGCCGGACAAGCGCAAGGGCATCATCGACTACATCGACGTCAAGGGCCGCACCAAGATCGTCGTGCGCAACCACATCAGCGACTACATCCCGAACCCCACGTTCGAGGTGGTCGCCAAGCCCGGTGCCCAGGAGGAGTACTTCCGCCACGGCAGCGGCGGCAAGAGCTTCCGCGAGATCATGGGCAAGCCGATGAAGGCCATCCCGGCGTTCCGCAATCCCGAGGCCCGCCTCGAGGTACTCGACGGCCTCGGCCTGGACTACACGATCATGTTCCCGACCCTGGCCAGCCTGGTCGAGGAGCGACTCAAGGACGACCCCGACGCGATCCTCGACATCATCCACGCCCTCAACCAGTGGATGTACGAGACCTGGCAGTTCAACTACGAGGACCGGATCTTCTCCACCCCGGTCATCAACCTGAGCGTCGTCGACCGGGCCCTCGAGGAACTCGAGTGGTGTCTGGAGCGCGGCGCCAAGACCGTGCTGGTGCGCCCGGCGCCGGTACCCGGCTACCGCGGCACCCGGTCGATGGGCCTGCCCGAGTTCGACCCGTTCTGGGACGCCTGCGTCAAGGCCGGCATCCCGGTCTGCATGCACGCCTCCGACAGCGGCTACGCGGAGTACCTCAACGACTGGGAGCCCGCCGACGAGTACCTGCCGTTCAAGCCGACCGCGTTCCGCATGGTCTCGATGGGCAAGCGGCCCATCGAGGACACCATGGCGGCGATGGTCTGCCACGGCGCACTGACCCGCAACCCCGATCTGCGCATCCTCTCCGTGGAGAACGGCGCGTCGTGGGTGCCGTACCTGTTCTACCAGTTCAAGGACGTCTACTCGAAGATGCCGCAGGAGTTCCCCGAGGACCCGATCCAGGCGTTCCGGCGCGGCGTGTACGTGGCGCCGTTCTGGGAGGACGACTTCAAGAAGATGGGCGAACTGTGCGGTATCGACCGCGTCATCTTCGGCTCCGACTGGCCGCACCCCGAGGGCCTCGCCGACCCGATCAACCTGGTCGGCGACCTGGAGGCGCAGGGCCTCGACGAAGAGGGCATCCGAAAGGTGATGGGCGGCAACCTGGTCGACCTGTTCAAGGTGCCGAACAAGAAGGTGTTCAAGCCCGACGTGCCCGCGCTCGTCATCGCCTGACCTGTGCGCTGAGCACCGCCACCCCCACCCCCACGAAGGCTGAACGGATCTCATGACCGAAGTGGCAAATCCAGAACAGATGCTGTTCGCCTCCACTGCGCAGGCCTTCCTGGAGAAGGAGGCGTCGCTGACCCGGGTGCGGGAACTGCACGCCGAGGGCGCCTCCTTCGACCCGGGGTGGTGGCGTCGCGCCGCCGAACTCGGTTGGACCAGCCTGCTGGTCCCCGAGGAACTCGGCGGAGGAAGCGTGTCGGGCGACGGCGTCGCGGACCTCGCACTGGTCGCCGAACAGATCGGCCGCACCGTCGCCCCGGGGCCGCTGCATCCGGTCAGCACGGTGCTGGCCGGGTTGGTCGACGCATCCGACTCCGAACGCCACGCCGAGTTGATCGAAGCGCTGGTCGCCGGTGAGACGGTCGCGTCGTGGGCGGTCTGTGAGCCCGGTACATCCTGGAATCCGTTGCACGCCAAGGTGACGGCGACGCCGACCGATGACGGCTACCGCATCGACGGCGTCAAGGACCGAGTGGAGGCGGGCGCGCAGAGCGCCGTGCTGCTGGTCACGGCGTGCGTCGGCGACGATCTGCGGCAGTTCCTGGTACCGACCGACGCGGCCGGTGTCTCGATCACCGAGCAACGTTCGGTCGACCTGGTGAAGCGCTACGCGCGGGTCGAGTTCGACGGCGTCACCGTCGGCGAGTCGGCGACCGTGGGGACGCCGGCCGACACCGCTGCGCTGATCGACCGGCAGGCTCAGGTCGCGCAGATCCTGCAGTGCGCCGAGGTGGTCGGAATCCTGGACACCGTGGTCGGTTTCACCATCCAGTGGGCCTTCGACCGGCACTCCTTCGGCCGGCCGCTGGCGTCCTACCAGGCGCTCAAACACCGCTTCGCGGACCTGAAGATCTGGCTGGAGGCCTGCCGGGCCGCCACCCGCGCCGCCGTCGCGGCGGTGGCGGGCCGCTCCCCCGACGCGGCGTTCGCTGTCAGCGTGGCGAAATCCTATGTCGGAGAACACGCCGCACCGATGATCCAGCACGCCGTCCAGTTGCACGGCGGCATCGGCGTCACCTGGGAACACGACCTGCACCTGTACCTGCGCCGCGCCACGCTCTACCGGTCGATGCTCGGCACGCCCGAAGACCACAACTTGCGCGTGTATGCGCTGTCCGAGGAACTGGAGTCCGCGTCATGACCGAGACCGCATCGCAGGATCAGGCGACTCCGGCGGTCGGCGAGTCCGTCGATGAGTTCAGGGCGAGGGCGAAGGCCTGGCTGGCCGACAACATGCCCCGTATCGACCCGGCGAACCCGCCGGACTCCGACCGCGGCGAGGAGGCCCCGTGGCTGCGGGCCCGGGAACTCCAGAAGAAGTTGCACGCAGGCGGATTCGCCGGAATCTGCTTCCCGCGCGAGTACGGCGGCCTGGGTTACCCGATCGCCTACCAGCGGGCGTTCGACGCGGTGTCCAAGGACTACGAGCTGCCGATCATCCTCAACACGCCGACGTTCACGATCTGCGCGGCGACGATCCTCGACACCGGTACCGAGGAGCAGAAACGCGCGCACATCGCCGGGGTGATCCGTGGCGACGAGATCCTGGTGCAGCTGCTGTCCGAACCCAGCGGCGGATCCGACCTCGCCGGGGTGATCACCCGGGCCGACCGCAAGGGCGACACGTGGGTGATCAACGGCGCCAAGACATGGAGCACCAGTGCCTTCGCCGCGGACTACGGCCTGCTGCTGGCCCGCACCGACTGGAACGTGCCCAAACACGAAGGGCTGACGATGTTCATGGTGCCGCTCGACGCACCGGGCATCACGATGCGGCGCATCAAGCAGGTCGACGGCGGCGACGAGTTCTGCGAGGAGTTCTTCGACAACCTCGAGCTCGGTGACGACGCGGTGGTCGGCGAGGTGAACAAGGGCTGGGAGGTCGCCTCCCGGCAGCTCTACCACGAGCGGCGCGCGGTGGGCGGTGGCTCGGAGTTCGCCAGCGGCATCGGCCCGGAGGGTGTGACCGATCAGCCCGTCGACTACCGGGCACTGCTGGCGGAGACCGGCCAGTCCGACAGCGAACGCGCTCGCGAGATGGCCGGCCGAGCGCTGGTGCGGCGGGCGGTGCAGGAGCAGCTGATCGACCACGTCTATCACGGTGTGCTGGACGGGTCGCTGCCACCGGCAGCCGGATCGATCATCCGGATCACCCACGCCGAGTCCATTCAGTTCGAGATCGACACGGCGGTCGCGCTGTCCGGCGCGGCCGGCGTGGTGGACGCCGGCGACCGGCTGATCCGCTACGGCGACCGCTACCTGTCGCGGCAGACCGCGTCGCTGGGCGGCGGGACCACCGAGATCGCCCGCAACATCATCGGCGAACGGGTGCTCGGCTTCCCCCGCGAACAGGCCGCCGACCGCGGTGTGCCGTTCAAGGACGTCAAGCGCAACAAGGCCTGACTCCTAGAACAGGGTCGCCTGTACCGGCGCCGCCGCGGCGACCGCAGGGACGATGTCCGGCGTCGTGATCCGCCGGTCCCTCGCCAGACCGTGCCGGGCGATCAGCGGCGCCGCTCGCTCGTGCAGCGACCGGCGGTAGTCCTCGGGCAGATACGCACCGCGGCGGTACAACTCGCGATAGCGCCCGACCAGATGCGGGTGTGAGCGCGCCAGCCACGACATGAACCAGCCGCGGGTGGAACCACGCAGGTGCAGCCCGAACACCGTGACACTGTCGGCGCCTGCGGCCGCAATCTGTCCGAGCAGGCCGTCGAGGTGCTCGGTGGAGTCGGTCAGATGCGGCAGCACCGGCGCCACCATCACATGGCACGGCAGCCCGGCGTCGCGGATCGCGGCGATGAGACCGAGCCGGGCCTGAGGCGACGGCGTCCCGGGTTCGACGTCGCGGTGCAGGTCCGGGTCGCCGACCGCGAGCGACACCGCGACGCTCACCGGCACCCGCCGCGCCGCCTCGGCCAGCTGCGGCAGGTCACGCCGGAGCAGCGTCCCCTTGGTGAGGATGGACATCGGTGTTCCCGAATCCGTCAGCGCGGCAATGATTCCCGGCATGAGTTCATAGCGTCCCTCGGCTCGCTGGTAAGGGTCGGTGTTGGTGCCGAGCGCCACCGTGTCCCTGGTCCACGACGGCCTGCGCAGTTCGCGCCGCAGCACGTCGACGACGTTGGTCTTGACCACCACCTGGGAGTCGAAGTCGGCGCCGTTGTCGAAGTCGAGGTACTCATGGGTGGGGCGGGCGAAACAGTACCGGCAGGCGTGCGAGCACCCGCGGTACCCGTTGACCGTGTACTGGAACGGCAGCATGGTGGAGTTCGGCACCTTGTTCAGCGCCGACTTGCACAGCACCTCGTGGAAGGTGATGCCGTCGAACTGCGGGGTGCGGACGCTGCGGACGAAGCCGATGCGCTGCAGGCCCGGCAGCGCTCCGTCATCGACGCCGACACCCTGCCTGTCCCACCGCACCTGTCCATTCGAACTTGTGTTCGATCAGATGTCAAGTAGCGCGTCGCACGTCACCGGCAGATCGCGGACCCGGACGCCGGTCGCGTGATACACGGCGTTGACGACGGCGGCGGCCGCGCCGACGATGCCGATCTCGCCCGCACCCCGGGAGCCCATCGGATTCGCGTGCTCGTCGACCTCGTCGAGCCACCGCGCCTCGATCGCCGGGACGTCGGCGTGGGCGCTGATGTGGTAGGTCGCCAGGTCCTGGGTGACCACATGACCGAAGCGGTGATCGCGCACGCTCTCTTCGTGCAGCGCCATCGACAGCCCCATGGTCATGCCGCCGATCAGCTGGGAGCGCAACGTCGCCGGGTTGATCGCCCGCCCGATCGAGAACACCCCGAGCATCCTCGACACCCGGATCTCGCCGGTGAACCGGTTGACCCGGACCTCCACGAAGTGCGCACCGAAGGAGTACATGCTGTAGTCCTCGGATTCCGGGTTGTCCGGCGCCTCGGCGGTGACCTCTGCGCCGGCCGGGGGCGCGTCGCCGTGCCGCTCGCGGAACGCGCGCACGGCGTGGACGATCGCACGTCCCCAGGAGTTGATGCCCGACGAACCGCCGGCCACCGACGCCTCGGGGAGGTCGGTGTCGCCGATCTGCAACTCGACTGAGGTCATCGGGCAACCGAGGGCGTCCGCGGCGATCTGGGTCAGGGTGGTCCAGGTGCCCGTGCCGATGTCGGCGGCGCCGATCGCCACGACGTAGCGGTCCGGCCCGGTGCAGGAGATCCGGGCCGAGTTGCCGGGCATCATCATCGCGGGGTACACCGCCGCGGCCACCCCGGTGCCCACCCACCACTCCCCCGACAGGGTCGCTCGTGGAGCCGGATCGCGCCGCGCCCAACCGAATTCGTCGGCGCCGCGCCTCAGGCACTCGACCAGGTGGCGGCCCGACCACGGTCTCCCGTCCTCCGGGTCGACGTCGGGTTCGTTGCGGACACGCAGTTCGATGGGATCCATGCCGACGGCCGCCGCCAGTTCGTCGATGGCGACCTCCGCCGCGAACATGCCCGGGCACTCACCCGGTGCCCTCATCCAGAACGGCACCGGAACGTCGAGCGCGGCCAGCCGGTGCGACGTGCTGCGGTTCGGCGAGGCGTACATCATCCGCGAGACGATGGCGGTCTGCTCGGCGTACTCCTTGACCGCCGAGGTCAGCTCGACCGCATCGTGGGAGACGGCGGTGAGCCGGCCGTCCCGGTCGGCGGCGAGGCGGATCCGCTGGTGTGTCGGTGTGCGGTACCCGACGAGGGAGAACATCTGCTGACGGGTGAGCGCCAGCTTCACGGGGCGGCCGTCCGTGCGCTGGGCGGCCAGCAGCGCCAGCACCTCGTGCGCATGGGGCGACCCCTTGGAGCCGAAGCCGCCGCCCACGTGCGGTGAGATCACCCGAAGCTGTTCGGGTTCCAGCCCGAAGATCGGCGCCAGGCTCTTGCGCGCAGCGTGCGTGCCCTGGATCGAGTCGTAGAGCGTCACCCGCGGGCCGATTTCCCACACCGCGATGCAGGCGTGCGGTTCCATCGGGTTGTTGTGCTCGATCGGCGTCGAGTACCACTCATCGACCACATGGTCGGCCGCTGCCAGCGCAGCCGCCACGTCGCCCTCCGCGGTGTCCGGCGGGTGGGACGGATTGACCTTCTCGGGTGTGTACAGCTTCGGATCGCCGACGCGCAGTTCGGTGTCATGGCCGTCGACGTCGTACTCGACGCCGATCAGACCGGCGGCCTGCCGCGCCGTCTCGGCTGACTCCGCGACGACCCCGCCGATCAGCTGCCCTCGGAAGTGCACCTCGGCGTCCTGCAGTATCGACAGTTCCCCGTCGGAGTCGTCGGCCAGCGCGGGCGCGTCGAACACGGTCAGCACGTCCACCACGCCGGGCAGGTCGCGGGCCGCGGCGACGTCCATGGCCGTCACCCGGCCGCGGGCCACCGTCGCCTGCACCGGATGCACATACAGCGGCTGCGTCGCCGGATGTTCGAATGCATAAGGCGCGGTGCCGGTGACTTTCGCACGCCCGTCGAGCCGGCGCACCGGTGTGCCGATCTCGTTGATCCGCACGGCGGTCATGCGCCGTCACCCCCCAGCGCCAGCAGTGTCGCGGTGATCGCCCCGCGCGTGAGTCCGATCTTGAACTCGTTGCCCTGCAGAGGATTCGCCTGCTCCATCTCGGCTGCTGCTGCGCGGGCGTAGTTCGCCTCGGTGGCCGCCGCGCCGATCAGGGAGCGTTCGGCGACCCTGGCGCGCCACGGGCCGTGCGCCACTCCGCCCAGTGCGATCCGCGCCGAGCTGACGACTCCGTCTTCGACCACCAACTCCGCGGCCACCGACGTCAACGCGAACGCGTAGGACGCCCGGTCACGCACCTTGCGGTACTCCGACCGCGCCCCCGCGGGCGGCGGCGGCAGTTCCACAGCAGTGATCAGCGCTCCGTCGGGCAGTACGGTGTCGCGCTCGGGGTGGTCGCCAGGCATCCGGTAGAAGTCGGTGACCGGGATGCGGTGCTCACCGTCTCCGTCGAGCGCTACGACCACGGCGTCCAGCGCTGCCAGCGCCACCGCCATGTCGGACGGGTGCACCGCCACGCAGTGTTCGGATGCGCCGAGGATCGCGTGATAGCGCACGTAACCGCCGATCGCGGAGCAGCCGGTGCCCGGCTCCCTCTTGTTGCACGGCGTCGTGACGTCCTGGAAGTACACACACCGGGTGCGCTGCAACAGATTTCCGCCAGTGGTGGCGAGGTTGCGCAACTGACCGGACGCACCGGACAGCGTCGCGCGTGCCAGCGCCGGGTAGCGGCTGCGGACGACGGGGTCCACGGCCACCTCGGTGTTGCGCTCGTTCGCGCCGATACGCAGCCCGCCGTCGGCGGTCGGGGTGATGCCGGTCAGCGGAAGGCGGCTGATGTCGACCACCAGCTTCGGCTCCACCACACCGAGTTTCATGTGGTCGACGAGATTGGTTCCGCCGCCGAGGAAGACCGCGTCGCTGCGCCCGGCGAGAGTGCGCACGGCGTCTTCGGCGCTGTCGGCGAGCTGGTAGGTGAACGGGATCACGGGTTCGCCGCCTGCCGGATCGCGGCGACGATGTTCGGATACGCCGCGCAGCGGCACAGGTTCCCGCTCATCCGCTCACGGATCTCGTCGTCGGTGAGTTCGGGGTCGGCCTCCAGGTCCTCGGTGACGAAACTGGGTTGGCCGGCTTTCACCTCGTCGAGCATGGCCACCGCCGAACAGATCTGACCCGGGGTGCAGTACCCGCACTGGAACGCGTCCTGTTCGACGAACGCCTCCTGCATCTCGTGCAGGGCGTCCCCCTCCGGCAGCCCCGCGGCGGTGGTCACCCGCGCGCCGTCCTGCGCGACGGCGAACGTCAGGCAGCTGATCGCCCGCCGGCCGTCGAGCAGCACGGTGCACGATCCGCACTGCCCGTGGTCGCACCCCTTCTTCGGCGACGTGACGTGCAGGTGCTCGCGCAGCAGGTCGAGAAGCGTGACTCGGTTGTCGATGCGCACCGTGTGGTGACGACCGTCGACCTCGATCGTGACGTCGGTGGTGGGGACGGGAACGGTCATCGGCCCGGGGTACCCGGGGCCCGGTGTCCGAAACGGTGACCGCCGGCCCGACCCGGCCTCATGTCGACGCGGGCTGAGCCGCTACCGCGCTACCACTGCGACCCGAAGCACTGCGGGCTGTAGGGATGGTCCTGCGCGACGATGACCTGGCCGCCGGCGGTGACCTCGCAGTGCGCGTTGGGCGCCGCCACACCGCCGCGGGTGGCGCTGCTCACTTGGAGGAACGCCCACTGCGGATCCTCCAGCGACGTCTCGAACACCCACGGCGCGCCCGGCGCGATCGTCAGCTTGTCGCGCTTGATGTAGGCGTACGCGTCGGCGTTGTAGGCGTCCATGCTCGGCGGTTGAGCGGTCAGGTAGGTCAACGTGAAGTCTGCGGGCCCGGCCACGGCGAGGGTGTAGGTGACCTTCTGCCCGGCCGGCTGGGCGACCGACGTCGCCTGGCTCACCGCACATCCCGCGGCCGCCACCACCAGTGCCGCCCCGATCCGCATCGTCGCTGTTCGCATGTCCGTCACATCGACCCAAGCTACCCGACCGTTACAGCCGCGCGCGGTACCCGGTGTCGGACAGGACAACACACGCTGACCAACAGGTTAACCGGTTCGTCACACGGTGACATTTCGAAGAAACACCAGCGCTCTAACGTGCCGATTCGACACCGCCACGGTGCCCCACCTGCGTGTTCCCCGGCAGAGATATTTCGGAGAGACCGCAGTTGACATGACGAAAGGCTGTTCATGCGACTACCTCGACGTGCTGCGTTCACCCGGTCCGCTCTGGCGACGGGAAGCATCGCGCTGGCCACCGCGATGGTGCTTGCGGGCTGCGGCACCCGTGCCGGCGACACCGAGGCCGCCGGCGCCGAATCGTGCGCGGACACCTCGGGTCCCACCATCAAGGTGGGGTCGCTGAACTCGCTGTCCGGCACGATGGCCATCTCCGAGGTCACCGTCCGCGACGCCATCAAACTCGCGGTAGACGAGATCAACGCCGCCGGTGGCGTGTCCGGCAAGCAGATCCAGCTCATCGGCGAGGACGGCGCGTCGGAACCGACCGTCTTCGCCGAGAAGGCCGAGAAGCTCATCAGCAGTGACTGTGTTGCCGCGGTGTTCGGCGGCTGGACGTCGTCGAGCCGCAAGGCGATGCTGCCGGTCTTCGAGAGCGCCAACTCGCTGCTGTACTACCCGGTGCAGTACGAGGGCCTCGAGTCGAGCAAGAACATCTTCTACACCGGCGCCACCACCAATCAGCAGATCGTGCCCGCGCTGGACTACCTCAAGCAGCGCGGCGTCAAGTCGCTCTACCTCGTCGGCAGCGATTACGTGTTCCCGCAGACCGCCAACCGGATCATCAAGGCATACGCCGGCGCCAACGGCATCGAGATCAAGGGCGAGGACTACACCCCGCTCGGCTCGACGGACTTCTCGACGATCGTCAACAAGGTGCGCACCGCCGACGCGGACGCCGTCTTCAACACCCTCAACGGCGATTCCAACGTGGCGTTCTTCCGGGAGTACAAGAACGTCGGGCTCACCCCTCAGGCGATGCCGGTGGTGTCGGTGTCGATCGCCGAGGAGGAGGTCGGCGGCATCGGTGTGCAGAACGTCACCGGCCAGCTCACCGCGTGGAACTACTACCAGACCATCGACACCCCGGTGAACAAGGCGTTCGTGGCGGCCTACAAGAAGGCCTACGGCGCGAACAAGCCCACCTCGGACCCGATGGAGGCCGCCTACGTGTCGGTCTACTTGTGGAAGAACACCGTCGAGAAGGCGAAGTCGTTCGACGTCAAGGCCATTCAGGACAACGCAGGCGGTGTCTCGTTCGACGCACCGGAGGGCAAGGTCACCATCGACGGGGAGAACCACCACATCACCAAGACCGCCCGCATCGGCGAGATCCGGCCCGACGGGCTGATCTACACGATCTGGGAGTCGCCCGGCCCGATCGAGCCGGACCCGTATCTGAAGTCCTACCCGTGGGCCGCCGGCCTGTCCAGCTGATTCCGGGCGAACGAAGCGACGGGGAAAGTACACCGTATGGACGTCCTGATCGGGCAGCTGGCAACGGGATTGAGCCTCGGCTCGATCCTGTTGCTGGCCGCACTCGGACTCTCGCTGACCTTCGGTCAGATGGGGGTCATCAACATGGCCCACGGTGAGTTCATCATGGCCGGCTGCTACACCGCGTACGTGGTGCAGCAGCTCGTCACCAGTGCCGGTGCTTCGCTGCTGATCTCGCTGGCGGTCGGATTCGTCGTGGGTGGCGCGATGGGCGCGCTGCTCGAGGTGACGCTGATCCAGCGGATGTACCACCGGCCGCTGGACACCCTGCTGGTCACGTTCGGCGTGGGGCTGGTCCTGCAGCAGGTGGCCCGCGACATCTTCGGCGCCCCCGCGGTCAACGTGGTGGCCCCGGCGTGGCTGTCGGGCGGCGTCGAGATCTTCGGCGCGGTGGTGCCGAGAACCCGGATCTTCATCCTGGTGCTCGCGGTCGCCTGCGTGGCCGTGCTCGCGACCCTGCTCAAGGCCAGCCCGATGGGCAGGCGCATCCGCGCGGTGGTCGCCAACCGTGACCTCGCGGAGACGAGCGGGATCTCCTCTCGCAAGACCGATATCACCACCTTCTTCATCGGTTCGGGCCTGGCGTCGGTGGCCGGTGTCGCGCTGACGCTGATCGGCTCCACCAGCCCCACCATCGGACAGAGCTTCCTGATCGATGCCTTCCTGGTGGTGGTGGTCGGCGGGCTCGGCCAGATCAAGGGCACGGTGATCGCGGCGCTGGCGCTGGGCTTCTTGAACTCGTTCATCGAGTACAACACCACCGCGTCGCTGGCCAAGGTGATCGTGTTCGTGATCATCGTGATCTTCCTGCAGGTCCGCCCGCAGGGCCTGTTCACCGTCCGGACCAGGAGTCTCGTATGAGGACCATCATCGGACGGTGGCAGACGTGGGCGGCCTTCGGGGTCGCGGCGCTCGTGTTGTTCGTCGCGGCGCCCGCCGTGCTGTCGGACTTCCGGCTCGGCCTGCTCGCGAAGTTCCTGTGCTTCGCGATCGTGGCCGTCGGCATCGGATTGGCGTGGGGCCGCGGCGGAATGCTCGTTCTGGGTCAGGGCGTCTTCTTCGGCCTCGGCGGCTACATGATGGGCATGCACCTCAAGATCGCCGACGCGCAGATCCGCGGTGACGACGTGCCGGACTTCATGCAGATCGCCGGCGTGCGCGAACTGCCGGCCTACTGGGCGCCGTTCGCCTCGCCTGCGTTCACCCTGCTGGCGATCGTGGTGGTGCCCACGGGCATCGCCGCCGTTCTCGGTCTCGGCGTGTTCAAGCGCCGCGTCAAGGGCGCGTACTTCGCGATCCTGTCGCAGGCCCTGGCGGCGGCACTGGCGATCCTGCTGGTCGGCCAGACGGGTCTCGGTGGCAGCAACGGGCTCAGCGGCTTCCGCACCTTCTTCGGTTTCACCCTCAACGACCCGGTGAACCGGCGAATGCTGTTCTTCATCGCCGCGGCCACCCTGCTGGTCGTGGTGGCGGTGGTCCGGCAGTTGATGCAGAGCCGATACGGCGAACTGCTGGTGGCCGTGCGTGACGGTGAGGAGCGGGTGCGTTTCCTCGGCTACGACCCGGCCAACATCAAGGTGGTGGCGTACACCGTGGCGGCGCTGTTCGCGAGCGTCGCGGGCGCGCTGTTCACCCCGATCGTGGGCTTCATCGCGCCGTCGCAGGTGGGCATCCTGCCGTCGATCGCGTTCCTGATCGGCGTGGCGATCGGTGGCCGCACCACACTGCTGGGCCCGGTGCTCGGCGCGATCGGGGTGGCCTGGGCGCAGACGCTGTTCTCCGAACGCTTCCCGTCGGAGTGGATCTACGCCCAGGGCCTGCTGTTCATCGTCGTGGTGGGCTTCTTCCCGGCCGGTTTCGCCGGCCTGAGCGTGCTGGCCCGCCGCTACCGGCGGCGCAAACCCGATGCGCCGCACACGAATCCGACGCCGTCGGAACAGGTCTGCGAGCCAGAACCCGACACCAGAGTGGGAGCCGCGACATGACCACCGCGCAGGCGCAGCCGCAGCCGGTGGCAGGCGGAAACATCGGCATGGGCACCGAGTACCTCGAAGTACGCGGGCTGACGGTCGATTTCGACGGGTTCAAGGCGGTCAGCGACGTCGACCTGACGCTGTTCCAGGGCGACCTGAGATTCCTGATCGGACCCAACGGGGCCGGCAAGACCACGGTGATCGACGCCATCACCGGCCTGGTTGCCGCCTCGGGTTCGGTGAACAAGTCGGGGGTCGAACTGCTCGGCAAGAAGGTGCATCGAATCGCCAGGCAGGGCGTCGGTCGCACCTTCCAGACGGCCAGCGTGTTCGAACAGCTCACGGTGCTGCAGAACCTGGACATCGCGGCGGGCGCGGGCCGCTCACCGTGGACGCTGCTGCGCCGGCGTTCCGGAGTGCTGCCCGCCATCGAGGAGGCCCTGGAGACCATCGGCCTGACCGACCTGGCGGGCAAGCCGGCTGGAGTGCTCGCCCACGGGCAGAAGCAGTGGCTGGAGATCGGCATGCTGCTGGTGCAGAACGCCGACGTGCTGCTGCTCGACGAGCCGGTAGCCGGGATGAGCACCGAGGAACGCGAGGAAACCGGGAACCTCTTGCGGCGCATCGGTGGTGAGCGCACCGTCGTGGTCGTCGAGCACGACATGGATTTCATGCGCGCCTTCGCCACCTCGGTGACGGTGCTCGCGCGCGGCCAGGTGATCGCCGAGGGTTCGGTGGCCGAGGTCCAGGCCAATCCCAAGGTGCAGGAGGTGTACCTCGGCACCGCCGCGGCGGGCGCCGAAGGCATACCGGACGAACTGATCGAGGAAGTTGGCGACTGATGCTCGAACTCATCGACGTCCGCACCGGCTACGGCCGGTCGGAGGTCATCCACGGTGTCAGCCTCGAGGTGCCGTCCGACGGGGTCGCCGCGGTGATGGGCCATAACGGCGCGGGCAAGACGACGTTGTTGCGCGCCGCGGTCGGGCTGCTGAAATGCACTGCGGGCACGGTGCTCTTCGACGGTGAGGACATCACCAGGCTGCGACCCAGCGCCCGGGTCGCGCGCGGCCTGGCGTACGTGCCGCAGGGCCAGCAGTCGTTCGGGCAGCTGACGACGGCGGAGAACCTGCAGGTCGTCGCCGACGGGCGCAAGAACGGCAGGAAACTGATCGACGAGCAACTCGACCTGTTCCCCGCCTTGAAGGAACTGCTGACCCGGCGAGCGGGCCTGCTCTCGGGCGGTCAGCGTCAGCAGCTGGCGATCGCCCGTGCGCTGATCACGTCGCCGACGTGCCTCATCCTCGACGAGCCGACCGAGGGCATCCAGCCGTCGGTGGTCGCCGAGATCGAGGCGGCGATCACCGCGCTGACCGGGCGGGGCGATCTCGGCGTGCTGCTCGTCGAGCAGCACATCGGTTTCGCCCTCGAATCGTCGCAGCGCTACTACATCCTGGAGGCCGGCCGGGTCACCTCGAGCGGGGCCGGCGGATCGGCGTCGGAGGCCGACGTGCGCGCCGCGATGGCCATCTGACCTGCAGGTGCCACCCGCGAGTGTGCCGGGTGCGCCCCCGCTTGCGTGGCGTGTGTTGGACGACACGCGGCTGAATCCGGGCATCCGCGCACGATCACGCCCGTCGAGCGGGCACACTCTCCGCGTGACCGAACCATCAGTGTTTGCGGATTCCGGCAGATTCGTGGTCGCCGAGGACGGCCCGAAGGTGCTGGTCATCGACCGTGGCCGTACGGCGCCGGAGGTGATGGTGCTGGTGTTGACGATCTTCAGCCTGGTCTTCGGCGGGTTCGGCGTCGTATCGCTGTTCTCGGCCTTCACCGGCACGCTCTCGCTCCGGTCGTTGGTGATCGGCGGCTTCTTCTTCGCCATCGGGGTGGTCTCGCTGCTGGTGATGAATCGGATCAACGAGTCCATCGAGCGGGCGCGGTCGATGCCGCTGAGCACCATGCGCCCGGTGGCCGTGTTCGACCGCAGACACCGGGTGTACCTCGACGCGGACGGCGAAGTCGTCGCGCCGCTGGATCAGGTCCGTTTCGAGCGCAGGATGCAGATGACGTCGAGCGCGTCCAAACTGGTGGCGGTTACTCCCCGCGGCGCGCGGGACCTGCTGCGCGGCACGCCGTTCAACGGCGTCGGCAAGCTCGACGGGGTGCTGACGGATCTCGTGCACGCCGGTCGATAGCGGTTTATTGACGGCCGAGACTGTCCACGTTCGGGTCACGGCGGCGTCGCGGTGACCTAGCATCACGCTCATGGCCGATGCGGACGGTTGCGGGTGCTCACAGCCGTTGTCCGCGTTGTCACGCCGGGCCATGATCACGGCGTCGGTGTCGGCGGTGGTCGGGGGCGCCGCCGTCGGCTCGGCGGGCCTCGGTTCGGCGGCACCGCCCCTGGCGCAGACGCTGCCCGAGAACGCGCTGGTCACCCTCGGAGTACAGGCGGGGCCACCACCCGTTCCGCACAGGACCGGCGTCTCGTCGGCACTGAAGATCGGCGCCGCCGTCTATCAGATCGATTGCGGGCTGGGCTCGTTGAACGCGTTCACCGACGCGGGCTTCCGGTTCGACGATCTACAGAGCATGTTCATCACCCACCTGCACACCGACCACATCGTCGACTACTACAGCTTCTTCCTCTCCGGTGGCTACACCGCGGCCAAAGGCAAGGCGGCGGTGCGGGTTTACGGTCCAGGGCCTGCTGGCGGCCTGCCGCCGAGCGAGGTCGGTGACCCGCAGCCGGCCACGGTCAACCCCGCTGAACCCGCTCCGGGACTGGCCGCGACCAGCCGGGCGCTCCTGCAGGCCTACGCCTACACCAGCAACATCTTCATCCGCGACATGGGCACCGTCGACATCGAGGATCTGATCGATGTGCACGAGATCGCGGTGCCACCGGGCTCCAGTCATGTCGACAGATCACCGAGAACCGCGCCCTTCCCCGTGATGTCCGACGACAACGTGACCGTCACCGCGACGCTGGTCTCGCACTACGACGTGTACCCGGCGTTCGGCTTTCGCTTCGACATGAGGAAGTCGCCGGTCTCCGTGACGTTCTCGGGTGACACCACCAAGTCCGACAATCTGGTGGAACTGGCCCGCGACACCGACATCCTGGTGCACGAGGCGCAATTCAGCCTCGACGACGCCTACTACAACGACAGGTTCCCGCCCGACTATCTCGTGCGGTCACACACCTCGGCCGAGCAGGTCGGTGAGGTCGCGGCGGCGGCGAACGCCGGACACCTCGTGCTGAGCCACTACTCCCCCACCGACCTACCCGATTCGCAGTGGCTCGCCGCGATCGGGAAGCACTACACGGGCCCGGTGACCGTGGCCAGGGACGGCCAGGTGTTCGCGCTCTGATCAGCCCAGCCGTGCGGGCAGGCGAGCACCGAACAGCCGCACCGCGTTACCGGAGCCGACCATCCGCCGAGTGGCGTCGTCCATCGGGAATGCGGCAAGGAAGGCGGCTCCGGCCTGGTTGTCGTCCATCGGGTAGTCGACCGAGAACATCACCCGGTCGGCGCCCATCACCTCCAGCGTGCACGCGAATGCCGACGGACAGAAGTTCCCGCTGGTGGTGACGAAAACGTTGCGGCGCAGGTACTCCGACGGCAGGTGCTGCAGCCGGTTCGCCGAACCCGAGCCGCCGAGCCCGTAGTAGCGGTCGGTGCGGTACGCGGCGAACGGCAGCATCTCCCCGAGGTGGCCGATGATCATCTGCAGTCTCGGGAACTTGTCGAACAGGCCCGAATAGATGAGCCGCAGCAGGTGCGTGCCGGTCTCGACGGCGAAGCCCCACGACGCCAGGTGCAGGCCGGCATCGACGTAGGGTGCGAACCAGGCGTCCATCACCGCGGGGTGCGGCGTGGTGGGGTGCAGGTAGATCGGAACCCCGAGCGCCTCGGCCTGTCCGAAGAGATCCTCGTAGGCCGGATCGTCGAGATACCGGCCGCGACTGTGCCCGTTGACCAGTGCGCCGACCAGTCCGAGCTCGGTGACCGATCGGCGGAGTTCGTCCGCCGCCGCACCGGGGTCCTGGGTCGCGAGGGTGGCGAAACCACCGAAGCGATCCGGGTGTGCGCGCACGGCCTCGGCCAGGTCGTCGTTCGCCAGGCGCGCCAACTCGACGGAGCGCGCGACCTCGTCCTCCTGCTGGACGCCCGGATCGAACAGGGACAGGATCTGGAAATCGATGCCTGCGGCGTCCATCTGCTCCAGCCGCAGGGGGCCGCGGTCGTAGAGCCTGTCGTAGGCCACGGTGTCGTGGGATTGCAGCCATGTGCCCACCACGTTCCCGACGCTGGCCGGGTCCCACGCGTAGTGCTCCTCGAGCGCGATCAGCGACATCGGCACCTCCGGCGGGTCGGTGACCGGACCCTACCGCGACGCCCCGCGCCGGTGGAGGGTTCGCGCGGATGCGGGTGTCAGCGCAGGTGATGGCGTAGCGGCGCCAGAATGCCCCGACTGAATCCGGTTCCGCGCGGGCGAGTGTGCGGCGTGTCGTCGTCCACCTGCCGATCAAGCGGCAACACGCCGCACGGTCGATGAGAGAGTCAGCCCAGACGGGTCAGCACGTCGGCGACCACGCCGTCGATCGGCACGTCGACCTGCGCACCGGTGGCGAGGTCCTTCACGCCGACGGTGCCCGCGTCGATGTCCCGGTCACCGGCGACCAGCGCGAGCACCGCACCCGACCGGTCGGCGGCGCGCAGCGCGCCTTTGAGCCCGCGGTCGCCGTATGCCAGGTTGACGCTCACCCCGGCGCCGCGCAGTTCGGCGGCCAGCACCGCGAGCCGGAGCTTGGCCCGCTCCCCGAGCGGCACCCCGAACACGTCGACCGCCCGGGCCCGTCCGACCTGCTTGCCCTCGGCCTGCAGCGCCAGCAGCGTGCGGTCCACCCCGAGCCCGAAGCCGATCCCGGACACGTCCTGCCCGCCGAGGCGGCGCATCAGGCCGTCGTAGCGCCCGCCGCCGCCGATCCCGGACTGGGCGCCCAGCCCGTCGTGGACGAACTCGAAGGTGGTCTTCGTGTAGTAGTCCAGACCGCGCACCATCCGCGGGTTGACCACATACGGCACGCCGAGTGCCTGCAGGTGGGCCTGCACGGTCTCGAAGTGCTGCCCGGCGCTGTCGGAGAGGTGGTCGAGCATCACCGGTGCGTCGGCCGTCATCTCCCGGACGTGTGGCCGCTTGTCGTCGAGCACCCGCAGCGGGTTGATCTCCGCGCGGCGCCGGGTCTCCTCGTCGAGGTCGAGCTCGAACAGGAACTCCTGCAGCAGCCGGCGGTACTGCGGCCGGCAGGTGTCGTCGCCGAGCGAGGTGAGCTCGAGCCGGAAGCCGTCGAGGCCCAGCGACCGGAAGCCGCTGTCGGCGATCGCGATGACCTCGGCGTCCAGCGCGGGATCGTCCACACCGATGGCCTCCACGCCGACCTGCTGCAGCTGCCGGTACCGGCCCGCCTGCGGTCGCTCGTACCGGAAGAACGGCCCCGAATAACAGAGTTTGACCGGCAACGCGCCGCGGTCGAGCCGGTGCTGGATGACCGCGCGGATGACGCCCGCGGTGCCTTCGGGCCGTAGCGTCACCGACCGGTCGCCGCGGTCGGCGAAGGTGTACATCTCCTTGGACACCACGTCGGTCGACTCGCCGACGCCGCGGGCGAACAGCGCGGTGTCCTCGAAGATCGGCAGCTCCACGTCGCCGTATCCGGCGCGCCGGGCGGTGGCCAGCAGGCCGTCGCGCACGGCGACGAACCCCGCCGACTCGGGCGGCAGGTAATCCGGGACACCCTTGGGCGCCTGGAATGAAGACGGATCCGTCACGTTGTCAGCCTCTGAGGAACGGGTTGGTGCGGCGCTCGTCGCCGATCGTGGACTTCTCGCCGTGGCCCGGCAGTACCACGGTGGCGTCGTCGAGCACCAACAGTTTGGTCAGGATCGAGCCCAGCAGGTCGCGGCCGCTGCCGCCGGGCAGGTCGGTGCGGCCCACCGACCGGCGGAACAGGGTGTCGCCGGTGAGCGCCACCTCGGTGGCGTCGCCCTCGAGCCGGAACACCACCGAACCCCTGGTATGACCCGGGGTGTGGTCGACGGTCACCACCATGTCGCCGAGGTCGAGCTTCTCGCCGTCGGCGTCGAGTTCGATCACCTGCCGCGGTTCGCGGAACACCGCGCCGAAGGCCATCCGGCCCAGGCCGCCGAGGAAGCCCGAGGTGAAGTCCTTGACGGGGTCCGTCAGCATGTACCGGTCGTCGGGGTGGATGAACGCCGGGCAGCCGTACATGTCCGCGACCTTCTGCGCCGACCAGATGTGGTCGATGTGGCCGTGGGTGAGCAGCACCGCCGCCGGGGTGAGGCGCTGTTCGTCGAGGATGCGGCGCAGCGGGCCGAACGCCCGCTGGCCGGGGTCGACGATCACGGCGTCCGATCCCGGCCGCGGGGCCAGCACGTAGCAGTTGCACTGCAACATGCCCGCGGGGAAACCGGTGATCAACACGTCCACGAGTTTCCCATGCCGGATCTCCCGCGCCGATCCCGTGGGTCGTTCACCGTCCACTCAGCAACCTTTGGCACACTCGGTGCCGACCGGACGCGACGAGCGGCGGAAACGAGAAGGGACTACCGGCGGTGCCCACCAACGAACAACGACGTGCAGCGGCCAAGCGCAAGCTCGAGCGACAGCTGGAGCGGCGGGCACAACAGGAACGCAGGCGGCGCCAGCTGACGATCATCGGATCGGTGGTCGGTGTGCTCGTGGTCGCCGGCGCCGCCGTCCTCGGCTTCCTCTTCCTGAAGGACGACTCGAACGCCGACACCGCCTCGGCCGCACCGAGCAGCTCGACCACCCCGGCCGCACCGACGCCGTCGGCAGACGGCCTGCCCCAGCTGCCGGCGTTCGCCGCACCCGCCGGTCTGGGCTCGAAGTGTGAATACCCGGCCGGCCAGGAGCCCGCGAGCAAGAAGGTCAACCCGCCCCGCGCCGGTGCGGTGCCCACCGACCCGGCAGAGGTCAGCGTCAGCATGACCACCAATCAGGGCAACCTCGGCCTGGTGCTCGACAACGCCAAGGCGCCGTGCACCGTCAACAGCTTCGCCAGTCTGGCGCAGCAGGGTTACTTCAACGACACGGTGTGCCACCGGCTGACCGCGTCCACCGGCCTCAAGGTGCTGCAGTGCGGCGACCCGACCGGCAAGGGCACCGGCGGACCGGGTTACGGCTTCGACAACGAGTACCCGACCAACCAGTTCCAGCCCGACGACCCGGCGCTGCAGAGCCCGGTGGTCTACCCGCGCGGCACCCTGGCAATGGCCAACACCGGCGCCCCCGGCTCCAACGGCAGCCAGTTCTTCCTGGTCTACGGCGACTCCCAGCTGCCGCCGAACTACACGGTGTTCGGCAAGATCGACGACACCGGGCTGGCCACCCTCGACAAGATCGCCGCGGCGGGCGTCGTCCCCGGCGAACGTGGGGCCGACGACGGCGCACCGACCAACGAGGTGAAGGTCACCTCGGTTCTGCTCGACTGAGTCCGGCACACCCGACGTGACCGCGCCGCCGCCCTACGGCGGGTATCCGCCCTATCCCGGACCGCCGCCCCGGTCGACGAACGCGATGGCGATCGCCGCGCTGGTGTGCGCCTTCCTGTTCGCGCCGTTGGGCATCATCTTCGGCCACATCTCGCTGGCGCAGATCAAGCGCACCGGAGAGGACGGCCGCGGGCTCGCGTTGACCGGGCTGATCGTCGGCTACGTCGCGACCGTGCTGAGCATCGTCTTCGTCGTGCTGATGGTGCTCTTCCTCGTCGCGGTGTCACAGGAGATCGACAACCGGCCGAGTGGCCCGGTCTACACCGCCGCTCCGCCGCCATCCGGGTTGGCGTTGCCCGCGTTCGACCCGCCGCAGCCGCCGGGCACCAACTGCCAGTACCCCGCCACGCCTGCCGCGGCGAGCAAGCGGGTCACCGCGCCACGGACCGGCAGGGTGCCCACCGAGCCGGCGACGGTCGGTGCCGGCATCGAGACCAGCCGCGGCAACATCGGCCTGACGCTGGAGAACGCCAAGGCGCCGTGCACCGTGAACAACTTCGCCAGCCTGGCCCAGCAGGGCTTCTTCGACGGCACCACCTGTCACCGGCTGACGACCTCCCCGGTGCTGAAGGTGCTGCAATGCGGCGATCCGTCGGGCACCGGCGCCGGCGGGCCGGGCTACCGCTTCCCGAACGAGTACCCGACCAATCAGTACCGGCTGTCCGATACGGCGCTGAAGCAGGCGGTGACCTATCCGCGCGGGACGGTGGCCATGGCGAATTCGGGTGTGGGCACGAACGGCAGCCAGTTCTTCCTGATGTACGCGGACTCCCAGCTGCCGCCGACCTACACGGTGTTCGGCACCGTCGACGAGACGGGTCTGGCGACACTCGACGCGATCGCCGCCGGCGGTGTCGCCGACGGCGGCGACGACGGCCCGCCCGCACGTGAGGTCACGATCACGCAGGCGCGGCTGGACTGACACCCGCCGGTGGTCTGGGATTCGCCGCCGCGCGTCCCCCGCCGGCCGGGGTGTAATGGTGTGACCCCGTTCGCGGGTCAGTGAGGGGACGGTCCGATGAGCATGGCGCCACCACCCGGCGGCCCGTGGCCGTCTCCCGGCACCACTCACGGTCCGTGGCAGCCGGCGCCGCCGCCCGCTCCGAAGCGTGCGTTGCGCTTGCTCGTGATCGTGGTGCTGGCCGTCATCGTCTGCGGGTATGCGTTCGCGCTGTTGCTGACCCGGGACCGGTGGGCGCCGGGCGCCACCTCCGGGGAACGCACCGAGCTGACGCTGCGGCCTGCGCCGGGATCGTCGGCCTCCGCGGATTCCCTCGAACGCGCCCGCGGCGTCCTCGAGGCGCGCGCCGCCGCCCGGGGCGGGCGCGGCGCGCAGGCGGCGGTGAGCGGCGACGCGATCATCCTGTCGGTGCCCGGCACCGACGACGAGTGGGACGACATCGGTGCGGCCGGGCGACTCGATCTGCGTCCGGTCATCCACGCGACCGAAGCGCAGTCGGCAGGCGGACCGACGGACAGGCCGAAGACGCCGAGCCCGCAGGCGGTGGCCGACGAGAAACAACTGCGGCAGAGCGCCGACCCGTCGATCCAGCTGCTGGCATTGCAGTTCCAGGCCACCCGCTGCGGCGACCACGACGCATTGGCGGGCCGTGACGACCCGGACCAGCCGTTGGTCACCTGCTCCCAAGACGGCAAGACGGTCTATCTGCTCGGCAAGACGATCATCGACGGCGAAAGCATCCAGAGCGCGGGCCACGAATACGACGAAGGAAGCCGCCGATGGGTGGTGGACCTCGAATTCGACAATGCGGGGGCCGGCCGCTGGGCGCAGTTCACCGCTTCCAACATCGGCACGCAGGTGGCCTTCACACTCGACACCGCCGTCCTCAGCGCACCCGAGATCGTGGAGGCCATGTCCGGCGGACGCACGCAGATCGCCGGGAACTTCACCGAGGGCGACGCCCGCGACCTCGCCGCGGCGCTGCAGGGCGGGGCGCTGCCCTTCCCGTTGACCCTCGAGTCGTCGACCACTGAAACCGTTCCGCTGCAGGACAACTCGACGACATGGCGGATCGGACTGCTTGCCGCAGGGGCCGTCGTCGTGGCACTGGTGATCGGCGGCGTGCTGCTGGTGGTCGGTGCCGGCCGCGGCCGGGGCGCGCCGCCCGGTTACGCCGCCGACGTGACGCGGTACACGTCGTAGACGCCCTCCACGTTGCGCACCACGCCGAGCAGGTGGCCCAGGTGTTTCGGGTCGCCCATCTCGAAGGTGAACCGGCTGATCGCCACCCGATCGTTGGATGTGGTCACCGACGCCGACAGGATGTTGACCTTCTCGTCGGCCAGCACCCGGGTGACGTCGGACAGCAACCGGTGCCGATCGAGCGCCTCGACCTGGATCGCGACCAGGAACACCGACGACGGCGACGGCGCCCACTCGACGTCGATCAGCCGTTCTGCTTGCAGCCGAAGGGAATCGGCGTTGGTGCAGTCGGTGCGGTGCACACTCACCCCGCCACCGCGGGTGACGAAGCCCATGATGTTGTCGCCGGGCACCGGGGTGCAGCACTTGGCCAGCTTGGTCAGCACCCCGGGCGCGCCGGGCACCGCGACGCCGGTGTCGTCGGTGCTGCGCTGGCGCATCGGCATGGTGGCCGGTGTGGACCGCTCGGCGAGTTCGTCCTCGGCCGCCTCGTCGCCGCCGAACTGGGCCAGCAGACGCTGCACCACGTGACGGGCCGACACGTGGCCCTCCCCCACCGCGGTGTAGAGCGCCGACACGTCGACGTAGCGCAATTCGCGCGCCAGCGCCGCCGTCGACTCCGCATTCATCAACCGCTGCAACGGAAGTCCACCGCGACGCACCTCGCGGGCGATGGCGTCCTTACCGGCCTCGAGCGCCTCCTCACGGCGCTCCTTGGCGAACCACTGCCGGATCTTGGCCTTCGCCCGCGGTGACACCACGAAGCTCTGCCAGTCGCGCGACGGTCCGGCGTTGGGCGCCTTCGACGTGAAGATCTCGACCACTTCGCCGTTCTCGAGCTTGCGCTCCAACGCCACCAACCGGCCGTTGACGCGCGCACCGATGCACCGGTGACCGACCTCGGTGTGCACCGCGTACGCGAAGTCCACCGGCGTGGAACCGGTGGGCAGTGTGACCACGTCACCCTTGGGGGTGAACACGAAGATCTCCTGAACCGCGAGGTCGTAGCGCAGCGACTCCAGGAACTCGCCGGGGTCGGCGGCCTCCCGCTGCCAGTCGAGCAGTTGGCGCATCCAGGCCATGTCGTCGATCTCGGCGGCGGCGTGCCCGGCAGGAACCGCGTTGCGGCCCTTGGACTCCTTATACCGCCAGTGCGCGGCGATGCCGTACTCGGCGGTGTGGTGCATGTCGCGGGTGCGGATCTGCACCTCGAGCGGCTTGCCCTCGGGTCCGACGACGGTGGTGTGCAGCGACTGGTACACGCCGTAGCGCGGCTGGGCGATGTAGTCCTTGAACCGGCCTGCCATCGGCTGCCACAGCGAGTGCACCACGCCGACCGCGGCGTAGCAGTCCCGGATCTCGTCGCACAGGATCCGCACGGCCACCAGGTCGTGGATGTCGTCGAAGTCGCGGCCCTTGACGATCATCTTCTGGTAGATCGACCAGTAGTGCTTGGGCCTGCCCTCGACCACGGCGTTGATCTTGGACTTGCTCAACGTGGCGTTGATCTCCGCGCGGACCTTCGCCAGGTAGGTGTCGCGCGACGGCGCCCGGTCGGCGACGAGGCGCACGATCTCCTCGTACTTCTTCGGGTGCAGGATCGCGAACGACAGGTCCTCGAGCTCCCACTTGACGGTCGCCATGCCGAGGCGGTGTGCCAGCGGCGCGATGACCTCGAGCGTCTCGCGGGCCTTGCGCGCCTGCTTCTCCGGCGGCAGGAAGCGCATGGTGCGCATGTTGTGCAGCCGGTCGGCGACCTTGATCACCAGCACCCTGGGGTCGCGGGCCATCGCGATGATCATCTTGCGGATGGTCTCGCCCTCGGCGGCGGTGCCCAGCGCCACCTTGTCCAGCTTGGTCACACCGTCGACGAGATGGCCGACCTCGCTGCCGAACTCGGCGGTTAGCGCGTCCAGGGTGTAACCGGTGTCCTCGACGGTGTCGTGCAGCAGGGCGGCCACCAGCGTGGTGGTGTCCATGCCCAGCTCGGCGAGGATGTTGGCCACCGCGAGCGGATGGGTGATGTACGGGTCGCCCGAGCGCCGCAACTGGGTGGCGTGCCGCTCCTCGGCCACCTCGTAGGCCCGCTGCAGCAGCTGCAGATTCGCCTTCGGGTGGATCTCGCGGTGCACCGCGACGAGCGGCTCGAGCACCGGGTTGAGCGTGCCGCGCTGGGCGGTCATCCGGCGCGCCAGACGGGCGCGGACGCGCCGCGACGCGCTCGACGTCGTCTTGGGGGCCTCCGGCGGCGCGGCCTGCTCGGCCTCCGGTGACACCACCGGCATCGGCTGGGTCTGCGTCAGGGACCCGTCATCAGCCACTGTCACACCTCCTGCCCACGTCCCCGTCCGTGTCGAGGATATCCCTCACACCGTGTGCAAGCTGGTGACCGGGAGCGGGGCCACCACCTCGCGGCCACCGAGTGCGGTCAGTTCGAGCACCACGGCGGCGCCCAGCACGGTCGCGCCGCCGCTGATGAGCAGCTTGTTCGCGGCCGCAACCGTTCCCCCGGTGGCCAGCACGTCGTCGATGATCAAGATGGTGCGCCCCGTCAGGTCGAGGCCGTCCGCGGGGATCTCCAGCGTGGCGGTGCCGTACTCGAGCTGATAGGTCTCGGTGTGCACCGGTGGCGGCAGCTTGCCGCCCTTGCGCACCGCCAGCACCCCGGTGCCCAGCCTGATGGCGACCGCGGCGCCGAGCAGGAAACCGCGGGCGTCGATGCCCGCGATCAGGTCGGCGCCGTCGGCGGTGACGGCCAGCGCGTCGGTGACCGCGGACAGCCCGCCCGCGTCGGCGAGCAGCGGCGTCAAGTCCTTGAACTGGATGCCCGGCTCGGGGAAGTCGGGAACCTCGCGCATCATCGTCGCGACGAGCCGGGAGATCTCACTCCGCTCCTCCTGCCCGCCGGTGCCAATTCCCGGGTCGGCCCCCTGCCCTTCGGGCGGGAGGTACCCCCGTCGCTCCTGCCCGCCGGTCACTGCGACAGCCGCCAGCGGTCCATGTTCCAGCCCGCGCCCCAGCGCGTCGGATTACTGCTCACCGCATACATCTTGTCCGAAGTCAGCAGCGTGCGCTGCTGGCGGTACAGCGGCAGCGTCGGCACGTCCGCCCACAGCACCGGCGCGCCCTCGCCGATCAGCCGGGCGAGCTCCTTGGGGTCGGACGTCACGGCCAGCGCGCCGATCACCCCGTCGATGCGTGGATTGGAGTAGCGCGGCAGGTTGTTGCCGTTGCCGGTGTGCAGCGCGTATGCGTCCATCGCCGACGATCCCGTCGAACCGCTGCCCGCCGCGCCGCCGGTGCTCGCCAGCAGGACGTCGATGTCGTTGTTGCGCAGGGACAGCGGGCCGATCGCCGCTCCGGCGGAGTCCTGAACGGTGATGCCTGCCGGTGCGCACGCCTTGGCGATCGCGCCGACGGTGGCCGCCAGTCGCGCGTTGGGTGTCTGGTAGCCGATCCGCACCGTGAGCGGCCGGTTGTTCAGCGCGGCCCGCGCGGCAACCGGATTGGCCGTCGTGAACTGCGCCGCCTCCTGCACGTTCTCGGTGGTGCCGAATGCGTCCTCGTTGGCCGGGTTGAGCCGCGAATTGGCAATGGGTACTTGGGCGTTGCGGGCGATGACGTCGCGCGGGGTGCACAGCGCGACCGCACGGCGAGCCGGCGGGGCGGCCAGCGGCCCCACGGGCGCGAAGATGAGCTGTTCGATGCCGGCCGACGGGCTGTCGCTGCGGACGTAGTCCTCGGGCAGATTGAGCGTGCCCGACGACCCCGCCGCGATGTCGACCACGTCGAAGGTGCCCTCGTTCACCCGGTCCTGGATGTCGGCGCCGCGCGGCCACACCGTGATGCGCTCGGTGACCGGCTTGGCGCCCCACCACTTGTCGTTGGCCACCAGCACTACCGCGCCGTCGCCGGTCACCGACTCAAGCTTGTAGGGCCCCGACGACGGGAACTTCTTCAGGTCCACATCGGGCCGCAGATCCCAGGTGGTGTTCCACGCCTGCGCGATGCGGTCGATGGTGCCCAGATCGCCGGACTGCAGCGCGGTGGTGACGTCGACGCCGAGTTCGTCGGCGAGGACGTGCGAGGGCATCAATGCGGTGGCGGCGAACAACTGGCCGAAGTCCACGAAACCCCGGTCGGGCGCGAACGACACCCGGGCCCGTTTCTGGCCGGGGGCGCAGTCGACCGAGGCGATGTCGCTGTAGCCGGACCGGTTGGCGGCGTCGAAGCTCGGGAACCGGCCGGACTGGGCGACCCACGCCAGCACCAGGTCGTCACAGGTGATCGGCTTGCCGTCGGAGTACACCGCCTTGTCGCTGATCTGGTAGTCCAACACCAGCGGCGTGCGGCCGAACACCGAGATGGTGCCGAAGTCGTGGTCGCCGACGATCTGACCGTCGGGCCCGTGGTAGTTGAACCCGGTGAGGACACGGGCGAACGCCTGCGGTCCGCCCGACGCGGCGCCGGTCACCGTGTTGGTGTTGTACGTGCTCAGCGACCCGTCGACGGCGTAGTCGATGGAGTCGGCCGAGCTGCCCGAACACGCGGACGCGAGCAACGCGGTGATCGACAGCGCCGCCGCCAGCGCGACGGCGCGCCGCTTGAGGGCTGCCATCGGCGTCTACCGCCGGGGGCTCCGCTTGCCCGCAGGCCGCCCGGTCTTGCTGGCGGTCGGGCGCACCGGTCGCGCGCCCACAGCGGGTTTGGTGCCGGCCGATGCGGTGACCGACTCGGTCTGCTCGGCCTTTCTGTCGTCGGCTTCTGTGGCGTCGTCGGCCTCGGTGTCGATGTCATCCGCCGCGCCGGCGTCGGCGGCCGCCGCCGAACTCTTGGCTGCGGCACCCGTCCGGCGCCGCAGCACCCGGCGGTTGTGCGTGCGGACCTTGTCGGTGCGCTCGCGCAGCGTCACCAGCAGCGGGGTGGCGAAGAAGATCGACGAATAGGTGCCGACGATGACGCCGACCAGCTGGACCAGCGCGAGATCCATCAGGGTGCCGACGCCGAGCAGCCACACCGCGATGACCATCAGCGCGAGGATCGGCAGTACGGAGATCAGGCTGGTGTTGATCGACCGCATGAAGGTCTGGTTGATCGCCAGGTTGGCGTGTTCGGCGAAGGTGCGCCGGGTGGTGTGCTCGAAGCCCTCGGTGTTCTCCTCCACCTTGTCGAACACGATCACCGTGTCGTACAGCGAGAAGCCGAGGATCGTCAACAGGCCGATCACCGTCGCCGGGGTGACCTCGAAGCCGACCAGTGAGTACACGCCTGCCGTGACGATCAGGTCGAAGAACAGCGTCACGATCGCGGCGACGGCCATCCACAGTTCGTAGCGCACACCGATGTAGAGGGCCGCCAGCACCAGGAACACCAGGAGTGCGATGAGCGCCTTCTGGGTGATCTGGCCACCCCACGTCTCGGACACCGCGGAGTCGCTGATCACCTGTTCGCTGGGCTGGCCGTCGGCGCCCTTCGGCTGGAACTCGTCGAACAGCGCGCTGCGCAGATTCGCGGCCTCGTCGTTGCTCAGCGTCTCGGAACGGATCTGCACCGTCGCCGAGTCACCGCTGCCCACCACGACCACCGATTCCGGCGGCCTGCCGACGGCGTCGGTGAACACGGTCTCGACCTGGGTGGTGGTCGCCGTGCCGTTGACGCCGTTGACCGGCATCGACACCTTGGTGCCGCCCTCGAAGTCGATGCCGAAGGTGAAACCGCGGATGACGATGCTGAGGAGGCAGACCGCCACGATGCCGCCGCTGATCAGGTACCACAGCTTGCGGCGCCCGATCACCTCGAAGGCGCCGGTGCCGGTGTAGAGCCGGACGAAGAAACCGTGTTTCGGCGCGGTCGACCCCGCTTCGGCGGGAGCCGCCTCGACCGCGGTCGACGACTTCTTGGTGTTCCGGTTGATGGCCGCCATCTACTGTCCCCGTCCCGTGGTCGCGTGCGACGCGGCGCGTCGTTCCCGGGCGATCTGCTGCACCGCGCCGAGCCCGTTGTACTTGGGCTTGGCCAGCGTCGGAGACGTGGAGGCCAGGTACACCAGCGGCCACGTCACCAGGAACACCACGACGACGTCGAGGATGGTGGTCAGGCCGAGCGTGAACGCGAAGCCCTTGACCTGCCCGACGGCCAGGAAGTACAGCACCGCGGCGGCCAGGAAGCTGACCGCGTTGCCCGACAGGATCGTCTTGCGCGCCCGCGCCCAGCCGCGTGGCACCGCCGAGCGGAACGACCTGCCCTCGCGGATCTCGTCCTTGATGCGTTCGAAGAACACCACGAACGAGTCGGCCGTAGTGCCGATACCGATGATCAGACCGGCGATACCGGCCAGGTCGAGCGTGTAGTTGATGTATCTGCCCAGCAGCACCAGGATCGCGAAGACCATCGCGCCCGCGGCCACCAGCGACAGGGCGATGAGCAGACCGAGTACGCGGTAGTAGAGCAGCGAGTAGAGCAGCACCGCGGCGAGGCCGACGGCGCCGGCGATCAGGCCGGCGCGCAGTGACTGCAGCCCCAACGAGGCCGACACCGTCTCGGCCTCCGACGACTCGAACGACAGCGGCAGCGACCCGTACTTGAGCACGTTCGCGAGCTCGCGCGCGGTGTCGTTGGTGAACGACCCGGTGATCTGGGTGCGGCCGCCGGGGATCGCCTCGCGGATCTCGGGCGCGCTGACGACCTGCGAGTCGAGGGTGAACGCCGTCTGGGTGCCGACGTTGGCCGCGGTGAAGTCGGCCCAGATCTTGGCGCCCTCGTCCTTGAACTGGACGTCGACGACGTACTGGCCCTGCTGCTGGTCCAGCCCGGACGTGGCGTCCTGGATCTGCTCACCGCTCATGATCGACTTGTTGAGCAGGTAGACCGTCTGGCCGTCGGTGGAGCACGTGATCAACGGCAGGTTCGGGTCGTCGTTGCCGGCCAGCACGTCCTCGTCGCCGCAGCGGGTGGCCTGGAACTGCAGGGCCAGCAGCTGAATGGACGGGTCGGCGCTCTGCCGCAGCTGTTTCTCGTCGGAGATGCGCTGCGCGAGGTCCTTGCGCTCGTCACCCTGACCGGGCGGGGCCTGGCCCGGCGGCGCCTGGCCCGGCGGGGCCTGACCCGGGGCGTTCTGTGCGGGCGGCGCCTGCTGGCGCGGGGTGGCGGGCGCGGGTTCGGTGGTGGGGTCTGGCGGCGCCGGCTGCTGCGGGTAGGGCCGCGGCTGTGGTGCGGGCTGCTCACCGGCAGGCGGCGCCGGCGCCACGACGCCGGGCGGCAGGCCTTCGGGCCCGCCGGGCAGGATGCCGGGCGGCAGGCCGCCCGGTCCACCGGGCAGGCCGGGAGCGCCCTCGGGTCCGCCGGGCAGTCCGGGTGCGCCCTCGGACGGCGGCTGTCCCTCGGCGTTGCCTTCGCCGGGCGCCTGGGCCTGGATCGCCTGGATGACCGGGCGGATGTAGAGCCGCGCTGTCTGACCCAGGTTGCGGGCCTCGTTGCCGTCGTTGCCCGGCACCGTGATCACCAGGTTCTCCCCGTCGACCACGACCTCGGAACCGGAGACACCGAGGCCGTCGACACGGGAACTGATGATCTGCTGGGCCTGGGCCAGGGCGTCACGGGTGGGCGGCGAGCCGTCCGGGGTGCGCGCGGTCAGGGTGACCCTGGTGCCGCCCTGCAGGTCGATCCCGAGCTTCGGGTCGGGCTTCTTGTCCCCAGTGAGGAACACCAGGAGGTAGACGCCGACGAGCAGCACCAGAAAGAGCGTCAGGTAGCGGGCAGGATGCACCGGCGCCGAAGACGATGCCACGTTGGTTGGGTCTCCTCGAGATCGAGATCAGTTGCTCAGCACGGCAAAGAGTACGTGGTGGGGCTGAGTGCTCTGCTGTCAGTCTTTCTTCAGCCGGTCCGAATCGGCGGTGGAGTCGACGACGGGAGCGCTCTCGGTCACCTCGGTGGCCGACGAGGTGAGCTCGGTGGGCGCGTCGATGTCATCGACGTCGTCGTAGTCCTCGGCGTCTGAGGTGATGCGGTCCCGCACGGCGAGCTTCATCCACGTGGTGACCACGCCGGGGGCGATCTCGAGGTCGATGTTGTCGTCGGTGATGCCGGTGACGGTGCCCTGCAGGCCGGACGTGGTGTGGATCCGGTCGCCGATCTGCAGCGACTCGTGCAGATCGATGGTGGCCTGCATCGCCTTCTTCTGGCGGCGCGAGGCGAAGAACATGAATGCGCCCAGGATGATGAGCAGGGGCAGGAAAACGACCAGGTCCATAACGGCAACAGTCTTTCGTGTCGGCTTGTGCGGCGACGGCGCCCCGGTTCAGTCAGGTCGCGATGCCTCGTAGTTGTCCAGTGTGCCATTCCGGCAGCTGGCAGCAGACTGCCCCGTGCGTTCGCTTCAGCACGGCGACGGCCTGCGCCCCCTGAAATGGAGCCGATCGGACCGATCCTGCGCAGGACGACGCCGGGGCAGCACCGCGCAGTCCGGCTCGGTGCCCGGCGTTCGACGATCCCGTCACACAATGCCGGTGTTCGCCACCGATATCGCAATTTTTCGCCCGTTCTGATACGAATTACCTAGCGCGTCGGGTCGGCGGGCGCCGTTTACAGTCGCGTCGGGCCGATCGCCGACTAGGCTCGGTGCCGAAGCCGAAACCCCCTCGCCGTGCCTTCAGAAACGCCCCGTGATCGCAGGAGTCGTGCCGTGACCAGTCTCGAGCAGAGCCGCCACCTCGTCACCACCGTTCCCGGGCCGAAGTCGCAGGCGCTCATCGACCGCAAGGCAGCAGCCGTGTCGCGCGGCGTGGGCACCACCATGCCGGTGTACGCGGCGCGTGCCGGCGGCGGAATCCTCGAGGACGTCGACGGCAACCGGTTCATCGACCTGGGCTCGGGCATCGCCGTCACCACCATCGGGAACGCGTCGCCGCGGGTGGTCGACGCGGTGCGCACGCAGGTGGCCGAGTTCACCCACACCTGCTTCATGGTCACGCCCTACGAGGGCTACGTCGCGGTCGCCGAGGCACTCAACCGGCTCACCCCAGGCGACGAGGAGAAGCGCTCAGCACTGTTCAACTCGGGGTCGGAGGCCGTCGAGAACGCGATCAAGATCGCCCGGGTCTACACCGGCAGGTCGGCCGTGGTGTCGTTCGACCACGCCTACCACGGCCGCACCAACCTGACGATGGCGTTGACCGCGAAGGTGATGCCCTACAAGCAGGGCTTCGGCCCGTTCGCCCCCGAGGTCTACCGCGCGCCGCTGTCCTACCCGTTCCGCGACGCGGAGTTCGGCAAGGAGCTGGCCACCGACGGCGAGCTGGCCGCCCGGCGCGCCATCGACGTTATCGACAAGCAGGTCGGCGCGCCGAACCTGGCCGCGGTGATCATCGAACCGATCCAGGGCGAGGGCGGCTTCATCGTGCCCGCCGAGGGTTTCCTGCCCACCCTGCTCGACTGGTGCCGCGACAACGGGGTCGTGTTCATCGCCGACGAGGTGCAGACCGGCTTCGCGCGCACCGGGGCGATGTTCGCCTGCGAGCACGAAGGCATCGCGCCCGACCTCATCGTCACGGCCAAGGGCATCGCCGACGGTCTGCCGCTGTCGGCGGTCACCGGCCGCGCCGAGATCATGGACGCGCCGCACGTCTCCGGGCTGGGCGGCACCTACGGCGGCAACCCGCTGGCCTGCGCCGCCGCCCTGGCCACCATCGAGACCATCGAGTCCGACGGGCTGGTCGCGCGCGCCCGCGAGATCGAGACGCTGATGAAGGACCGGCTGCACCGGCTGCAGGCCGAGGACGAACGCATCGGCGACGTGCGCGGCCGCGGCGCCATGATCGCCGTGGAACTCGTCAAGCCCGGCACCACCGAACCGGACGCCGACCTCGCCAAGAAACTCGCCGCCGCCGCCCATGCCGCCGGGGTCATCGTGCTGACCTGTGGCACCTACGGCAACGTGCTGCGGTTCCTGCCTCCGCTCGCCATCTCCGACGACCTGCTCGTCGAGGGACTCGACGTGCTCGCCCTCATCCTCGCCGACCTGTAAAGGAGCCCCTATGACCACGGTGAAGAACTTCATCAACGGCGAACTCGTCGACTCGGTGTCCGGCGCCACGATGCCGCTCGTCGACCCGTCCACCGGCGAGGAGTACGGCTCCGCCCCGGTGTCCAACGAGCAGGACATCGACAACGCCTATGCGGCGGCGTCGACGGCCTTCAAGGCCTGGAAGAAGTCCACCCCCGCCGACCGGCAGAAAGCACTGCTCGGCCTGGCCGACGAGGTGGAGAAGGCCGCCGCCGATCTGATCAGGGCCGAGGGCCGCAACACCGGCAAGCCCGATCACGTGACGGCGGCCGAGGAGATCCCGCCGATGGTCGACCAGATCCGGTTCTTCGCCGGCGCCGCGCGGGTCCTGGAAGGCCGGTCGGCAGGCGAGTACATGGCCGATCACACGTCGTGGATCCGCCGGGAGCCGATCGGCGTGATCGGCCAGGTCGCGCCGTGGAACTACCCGATGATGATGGCGATCTGGAAGATCTGCCCGGCGATCGCGGCGGGCAACACCGTGGTGATCAAGCCGAGCGACACCACGCCGGTCACCACCGTGATGCTGGCCGAACTCGCGGCCAGGCACCTGCCGCCCGGTGTGCTCAACGTCGTCACCGGCGACCGCGTCACCGGCGCCAACCTGGTCTCCCACCCGACGCCGGAGATGGTCGCGATCACCGGGTCGGTGGCGGCCGGCCGGGCCGTGGCGGTCAGTGCCGGCGGCAACCTCAAGCGCACCCACCTCGAACTCGGCGGCAAGGCGCCGGTGATCGTGTTCGACGACGCCGACATCGCGGCCGCGGCCGAGGGCATCGCGACCGCCGGGTACTTCAACGCCGGCCAGGACTGCACCGCGGCCACCCGCGTGCTCGCGCCCGCCTCGATCGCCGGCGACCTGACCGAGGCACTCGCCGAGCAGGCGAAGGCGGCGACGACGACGTTCGGCAGGGCCGCCGACGACGAGGACGCCTGGGTGCCACCGGTGAACAACGTCAACCAGATGGAGCGCGTGCTGAGCTTCTTCGACGACGTGCCCGGCCACGCGAAGGTGGCTGCCGGCGGAAACCGGCAGGGCGACAAGGGTTTCTACGTGGAACCGACCGTGGTGGGCGGCCTGCTGCAGGACGACCGGATGATCCAGAACGAGATCTTCGGCCCCGTCATCACGGTGCAGAGCTTCTCCGACGAGGACGAGGCGCTCGGCTGGGCCAACGGCGTGGAGTACGGGCTGGCGTCGTCGGTGTGGACCAGGGACGTGTCCCGTGCGATCCGCATGTCGAACGCGCTGGACTTCGGCTGCGTGTGGATCAACACCCACATCCCGCTCGTCGCCGAGATGCCGCACGGCGGGTTCAAGTCATCGGGCCACGGCAAGGATCTGTCGATGTACGGCCTGGAGGACTACACGCGCATCAAGCACGTGATGGTCTACACCGGCTGACGCGCGACTAGGTGGTCAGCAGCGCGACGATGATGGCGCGCAGTTCGTCGGCGGTGAACCCGTCGCCGTCGACCTCGGCGGCGATCAGGTCGGACAGCAGGTCGTCGGCCGGCCCCGCGCAGCGCGCCGCGACCATCACGTCGATGTAGGAGCCGAGCGCCTCGAGGGCGAACTCGTCGGCCTCGTCGGCCCAGCAGGCGACCTGCACCCAGTCGCGGCTCGGCAACCCGAGGGCACTGAACAGCACGCAGGACCAACGGCCCAGTGCGATCTCGGCGATCTCGTCATGGCTCTGCTGTGCCGCCGACGGGTTCAGGCGTTCGGACAGCGCCCGGTGCACCTGCTCGGAGAGACCGTGCAGACGAAGTGGCGTGGTCATCGAAAGCCTCCTGTTCTTGGGACGGCACTACAGTGCGTCACCACCGTCAGGTAACCACTTCGTCGGGCTAACCACCATCAAAGGTGTTGTGGAACACAAAGTTCCATCCCTCGTTCGGTCTGCTGGTGTGGGAAGGATCACAGAACGGCCGCCGAGCGCAATGCTCGGCGGCCGTGACTGCACAGCGGTTCAGCGGTGAGCCAGCGTGTTCCCACTACCCCGGTTGCGGAGCCGGCTGAGCAGACCGCGACGCCGCGGGGCGGCTTCCACGGGCTGACCGGTCGGCCCGTAACCGGTCGGCTGGCCGACGGGCTGCTGGCCGATCGGCTGCTGGCCGATCGGTTGCTGGCCGACGGGGCCTTGCCCGACCATCGGCTCGTGCGTGCCGTGCTGGTCGACGACGGGCTGCGAACCCGTGTTGGTGGTGAGCGGCGCATCTACCGGCCGCTGCGCATAGGCGATGTCACGCGCGCTGCGGACGGACAACCGGCCGATCGCGAGCGCGCCGAGGAACACGATGAGTGCACCGAGGCCGTAGAAGTAGGTCAGCTCCAGCCAGACCCGCTTGGTGTCGTTGGTGGCCACCGGCGCGCCGGCGTTGCCGAGGCCGAGCGGACCGGCCAGTGCGCGCCCGACGACGAACCAGGCGCCGGCCGCCACGGTCAGCCAGCCGCCGAGCATCGCCGTCGCGCGATTGCGTGAGGTCAACATCAGGAAGCCGCCGACCACGGTCACCACGCCGGGCAGGACTTCGAGCCACCCGCGGGCCGTCGTCCACGCCCAGACCTGGTCCGGGGTGAAGGCGAAGTCGAAGTACGGGCCGATGAAGGGGACGAGCGCACCCCAGAGGCCTAGCAGGATCAACAGGAATCCGCTGGTCGCACCTCGGCTGCGCGGAATGCGCATCCGTCCTCCCCGAACGCGCGCCGGGGTGTCCGTGCTGTCGTAGTCCTTCATGGTGCCTCCTTTGTTGAGGCGGGAGTACCCGTCCGGTGCCCTGCTGTAACGCTGCCGCGCGACCCGCGCCACCTGTTGTTTCGCCGGTTCCGGCCGCTGGTGCGACGCCGCGGCGGGGTGCCCGATCCGACGACCCACGAGAGCGACATCACAATACATTGACAGCCTATGTACAGCTGATCTAGGAATAACCTTAGTTTTACTAACGTAGTTCTGATCAGGCGCAGCGTCGCGTCACAATCTGCACCGATTGCACTGGAGATCGCGCATGTCCACTGAGACCCCCGACGAGCGGCTCGCTCGCCGTATCGCCGAATTGACCGCCACCGACCCGCAATTCGCCGCCACCACCCCGCTCGCGGACGTCAGCGCCGCAGCCGCGGCGCCCGGCCTCCGGCTGCCCGAGGTCATCGAAACGGTGATGACCGGCTACGCTGACCGGCCCGCACTCGCCCAGCGCACAGTGCGCCTCGTCGAGGACCCGTCCACCGGCGACACCACCGCCGAGCTGCTGCCGTCGTTCGACACCGTCACCTACGGCGAGCTCTGGGCGCGCGTGCAGAACCTGGCCGCGGTCTGGCAGGACAAGCCCGTTCACTCCGGTGACCGCGTCGCGATCCTCGGCTTCACCAGCGTCGACTACACCGTCGTCGACACCGCCACCATGCTGCTCGGCGCGGTATCGGTGCCGCTGCAGACCAGCGCCCCGGTCGAGCAGCTGCGGCCGATCGTCGCCGAGACCGAACCAACCCTGATCGCCGCAGGCATCGACATGCTCGACGACGCCGTCGAGCTGGTCCTCACCGGACATCAGCCCGCCCGCCTGGTGGTCTTCGACTACCGGCCAGAGGTGACGACACAGCGCCAGGCCTTGGAGGCCGCTCAGCGCCGGCTGGCCGACGGCGGTCGAGACGTGCCTGTCGAGACGCTCATCCACGAGGTCGCCCGAGGCGCCGGATTGCCGACCGCGACGACGGCGCCCTTGGACGACGCCGACCCGCTGAGCCTGCTCATCTACACCTCGGGCAGCACCGGCGCCCCCAAGGGTGCGATGTACCCCGAGCGCAAGGTCGCCGACATGTGGAAGGCCGCCAACAACAACGGCTTTCACGAGCAGAACCCCGTGGTCCCGTCGATCACGCTGAGCTTCATGCCGATGAGCCATGTGATGGGCCGCGGCATCCTCGTCGGCACGCTCGCCGCAGGCGGCACCGTCTACTTCGCCGCCAGGAGCGACCTTTCCACCCTGTTGGAGGATCTCGCGCTGAGCCGGCCGACGCAGCTCAGCTTCGTCCCGCGAATCTGGGACATGATCTTCCAGGAGGTCACCAGCGAGGTCGACCGGCGCACCGCGGACGGCGCAGACCGGTCCACCGCCGAGGACGAGGTGCTGGCCGAGACGCGCCGGAACCTGTTGGGCGGGCGCTTCGTCGGGGCCATGACGGGTTCGGCGCCGCTGTCCGCCGACATGAAGGCCTGGGTGGAACGGCTGCTCGACATGCACCTCGTCGACGGCTACGGCTCGACCGAAGCCGGCGCCGTGTTCGTCGACGGCGTGGTCCGTCGGCCACCGGTGATCGACTACAAGCTCGTCGACGTCCCCGATCTCGGGTACTTCCACACCGACCGGCCGCACCCGCGCGGCGAGCTGCTGGTCAAGTCGGAGCAGCTGTTCCCCGGCTACTACCGCCGGCCCGAGCTTTCCGCCGAGATGTTCGACGCCGAGGGCTATTACCGCACCGGCGACATCGTCGCCGAGCTCGGACCCGACCGGTTGCAGTACGTCGACCGCCGCAACAACGTGCTCAAGCTCTCGCAGGGCGAATTCGTGACGATCGCCAAGGTGGAGTCGGTGTTCGCGACCAGCGCACCGGTGCGCCAGATCTACATCTACGGCAACAGCGCGCGGTCCTACCTGCTCGCCGTCGTCGTGCCGACCGAGGACGTGCTCGCCGAGCACGAGCCGGCCGAGCTCAAGGCGCTGCTCACCACCGCCCTCCAGGACGCCGCGAAGGCGGCCGGGCTGCAGTCCTACGAGATCCCCAGGGACTTCCTCGTGGAACCGCAGCCGTTCACCCTGGAGAACGGGTTGCTCACCGGCATCCGCAAGCTGGCCCGCCCGAAGTTGAAGCAGCACTACGGCGAACGGCTCGAGCAGCTCTACATCGACCTCGCAGAGGGACAGGCCGACGAGCTGCGTGCGCTGCGCCGCGACGGTGCCGGCCGGCCGGCGCTGGAGACCATCGGCCGGGCGGCGGGCGCTCTGCTCGGCGCGGCGGCATCCGACGTGCGGCCCGACTCGCACTTCACCGACCTCGGCGGCGACTCGCTGTCCGCGCTCACCTTCGCCAACCTGCTCAACGAGATCTACGGCATCGACGTGCCGGTCGGCGTCATCGTCAGCCCGGCCAACGATCTGCAGGCGCTGGCCGGCTACATCGAAGCGGAGCGCACCTCGGGCACCAGGCGGCCCAGCTTCGCCGCGGTGCACGGCCCCGACACGGCCGAGGCGCATGCCCGCGACCTCACCCTCGACCAATTCATCGACGCCCGTACGCTCGCCGACGCCGCGTCCCTGCCCGCACCCCGCGGCGAGGTGCGCACAGTCCTGCTCACGGGTGCGACCGGATTCCTCGGCCGCTACCTGGCGCTGGACTGGCTCGAGCGGATGTCACTCGTCGGCGGCACGGTGATCTGCTTGGTGCGCGCCAAGGACGACGACGCCGCACGGCAGCGCCTGGATCAGACGTTCGACAGCGGCGACCCCGAGCTGCTGCGGCACTACCGCCACCTCGCGGCCGATCACCTCGAGGTGATCGCCGGTGACAAGGGCGAGGCGAGTCTCGGCCTGTCCGAACAGACCTGGCGCCGACTGGCCGACACCGTGGATCTGATCGTCGATCCCGCCGCCCTGGTCAACCACGTGCTGCCGTACAGCCAGCTGTTCGGGCCCAACGTGGTGGGCACCGCCGAACTGATCCGTCTCGCGCTCACCGCCAGGCTCAAGCCGTTCACCTACGTGTCCACCATCGGTGTCGGCGCAGGCATCGAACCCGGCAACTTCACCGAGGACGGCGACATCCGCGTCATCAGCCCGGTGCGCCGGATCGACGACAGCTATGCCAACGGCTACGGCAACAGCAAGTGGGCAGGCGAGGTGCTGCTTCGGGAGGCGCACGACCTGTGCGGCCTGCCGGTCGCGGTGTTCCGCTGCGACATGATCCTGGCCGACACCACCTACGCCGGGCAGCTCAATCTCCCCGACATGTTCACGCGCACCATCCTGAGTCTGGTGGCGACCGGCATCGCGCCTGCGTCGTTCTACGAACGCGACGCCGACGGCGGGCGCAGCCGCGCCCACTACGACGGCCTGCCGGTCGAATTCATCGCCGAGGCCATCGACACCCTCGGCGCCCAGGCGGTGGCCGAGCGCGGGGCGGGCTTCGAGACCTACCACGTGATGAACCCCTACGACGACGGCCTCGGGCTCGACGAGTTCGTCGACTGGCTGGTGGAGGCCGGCTATCCGATCAGCCGCATCGACGACTACCGCACCTGGCTCGACCGGTTCGAAACGGCCATTCGCGGGCTGCCACAGCAACAACGTCAGTATTCGCTCCTGCCGCTGCTGCACAACTATCAGCAGCCGGAGAAGCCGATGCGTGGCTCGCTCGCACCGACGGATCGATTCCGCACGGCGGTGCAGGAGGCCAAAATCGGGGCCGACAAGGACATTCCGCATGTCACTCCGCCGGTCATCGTCAAGTACGCCACTGATCTGCAGCTGCTCGGATTGTTGTGACGTCACCGGCAGATGCCGGATGCTGACACATTGCTGATGTTCAGCAAACCGGTCGTTGAATAGGTAACATCCCGTACCAACGCCGACGCGCGGGCAGTTGCGCGGCGAACCGTACGGGGGCGCGAGTAGTGGGACGGATTCGCCAGTGGTGGGGGCAACCCGACAACTTCCACTGGCTCTCCGAATATCTCGGCGCGCGTCAATTGCAGCGCTTCACCCGGTTCATGATGGGCACCATCGTGGCCGCGCTCGGCGCGGTCCCGGTGCTGATGCTGTGGAGTCCGTCCGGCCCGCACTCCCCCGTCGGCCGCGCCATGGCGGTGCTCGTGGCCGTGTGCTGCGCCGTGATGGCGACGATGTGGTTCACCCGGTGGCCCACGCATCAGCAGTCCGCCACGTTCGCGGTCCTGTCCAACGGGTGCATCGCCGCGTCCTGCCTGATGGAGGTCAATCCCGAGACGGCGCTGCTGGGTTCGATGGCCTTCGCCGCCCTGGCCGGATACGTCGCGTTCTTCCACTCTGTGCGGTACCTGACGCTGACGCTGTGCACGGCCGCAGGCACGGCACTGTTCGCCGCCTGGGAGATCGCCGCGGCCGGTGACGTCGCCATGGCGGCCGCCAAGCTGCTGGTGGTCACCGTCGGCGTGCTCGCCGTGCCGTTCTCGGGTCAGGTGCTCGTCCACCTGCTCAGCGCCGACGCACTGAACGCGAACACCGACCCGTTGACCGGACTGCGGAACCGGCGCGGATTCAACCGGGGCGCGCGGGAACTCATCGCCGCCTCGACCGGGGATCCGCCGCCGTGCTTCACCGTCGTGATGCTCGACCTTGACGGGTTCAAGAAGGTCAACGACACCCAGGGCCACGCGATCGGCGACCGGATACTGATCGCCGTCGGTGACAGCCTGCGCCGGGCCAGTCCCGCCGGGTCGGTGGTCGCCCGCGTCGGCGGCGAGGAGTTCCTCGTGGCCGAGACGACGCCCGCGAGCGAGGCCCAGGTGACCGCCGAGCGACTGCGCCGGGCGGTCGCGGCCAACCCGTGGGGCGTCACCGCGAGCCTGGGTGTCGCCAGCGTGACCCTGCTCAGCATCGACGGCGACACCACCCGGCGCATGGTCGGCCATCTCGTCGACTCCGCCGACGCTGCCATGTACGAGGCGAAACGGGCGGGCGGCAACCGGATCCGGCACAGCGGGGCGGCCGTCTTCCGCACCTGAAAATGCCTGCGCCGCCGCCTATCTCGTGCTTTTCCTACTCGAACAGGTCGGGCTGCCCCAGTGCGGTGGCCCGGCTCGGCGGTGACATGCCGAGGTGGGTCCAGGCCTGCGCGGTGGCCACCCGGCCGCGCGGGGTGCGCGCCACCATGCCGGCGCGCACCAGGAACGGCTCGCACACCTCCTCGACGGTGGTGGCCTCCTCCCCCACCGCGACCGCCAGCGTCGACACCCCGACCGGTCCGCCGCCGAAGCTGCGGGTCAACGCCGACAGCACCGCCCGGTCCAGCCGGTCGAGGCCCAGTTCGTCGACGTCGTAGACCGCGAGCGCGGCCTTGGCGATGTCGCGGGTGATCACGCCGTCGGCCCGCACCTCGGCGTAGTCGCGGACCCGGCGCAGCAGCCGGTTGGCGATCCGCGGCGTGCCGCGCGAGCGCCGCGCGATCTCGGCGCCCGCATCGCCGCCCAGGGTGATGCCGAGGATGCCCGCCGACCGGGCCAGCACGCGTTCGAGTTCGGCCGGTTCGTAGAAGTCCATGTGCGCGGTGAACCCGAACCGGTCGCGCAGCGGGCCGGTCAGCGCGCCCGACCGGGTGGTGGCGCCGACGAGGGTGAACGGTGCCACCTCGAGCGGAATCGACGTGGCGCCGGGACCCTTGCCGACGACCACGTCGACGCGGAAGTCCTCCATCGCCAGGTACAGCATCTCCTCGGCCGGCCGGGCGATGCGGTGGATCTCGTCGATGAACAGCACGTCACCCTCGACGAGGTTGGACAGCATCGCAGCGAGATCGCCGGCACGCTCCAGCGCAGGACCCGACGTCAGCCGCAGCGACGATCCCAGTTCGGCGGCGATGATCATCGCCAGCGACGTCTTGCCCAGCCCCGGCGGGCCCGACAGCAGGATGTGATCCGGTGTGCCGCCACGGTTCTTGGCACCCTCGAGCACCAGTTGCAGTTGTTCGCGCACCCGGGGCTGGCCGATGAACTCGCGCAGCGAGCGCGGCCGCAGGCTGGCGTCGACGTCGCCCTCGCCGACGGTCAGCGCCGCGGAGACCTCGCGCTCGTCGGGCGCCTCGGCGGACTCGGAGTCCTCCGGGCTGTTCGCGAAGCGGCCCATCGCTACTTCTTACCCAGCATCGACAGCGCGGCGCGCAGGGCGGCCGCCGTGCTCGCGCCCGGATCGTCGGCGAGCACCTTGTCGGTGGCCTCCTCAGCCTGCTTGGCGGCGAAGCCGAGGCCGACGAGGGCCTCCACGACCGGTGCCCGGACCGCGTGACCGCCGACCGCCGAACCGCCCGCAGCCGGGCTGACCGGCCCGATCTTGTCGCGCAGTTCGAGCACCAACCGCTCGGCGCCGCGCTTGCCGATGCCCGGCACCCGGGTGAGCGCGGTGACGTCGCCGTCGGCCAGTGCCTGGCGCAGCGCCTGCGCATCGTGCACCGCGAGGGTCGCGAGCGCGATCTTCGGACCGACACCCGACACGCCGAGCAGGGTGAGGAACAGGTCGCGGGCCTCGGAGTCGGCGAAGCCGTACAGCGTCATGGAGTCCTCGCGCACGATCATCGCCGTGATGAGGCGGGTCTCGGCGCCGCGCCGCAGCGTGGACAGCGTCGACGGGGTGGCCATCACCTTGTAGCCGACGCCCGCGGCCTCGACGACCACATGGTCGAGAGCGATGTCGATCACCTCGCCGCGCACCGACGCGATCACGTCGTGCTCCGCGACGGCGCCGGGGACGAACCCTTCTTCGTCTTCGCCTTGAGCGTCGCCCGGTATCGGCGCTGCTGTTCGGCCGCCAGCGCCTCGGCGGCGGCCATCCGCGCGATCATCGGCGCGCGCCAGCAGTGACAGATCGCCAGCGCCAGGGCGTCGGCGGCGTCCGCCGGCGTCGGCTTCGCCTGTAACGCAAGGATTCTGGTGACCATCTCGGTGACCTGCGCCTTGTCGGCCCGGCCGTTGCCGGTGACGGCGGCCTTGACCTCGCTGGGGGTGTGGAAGTGCACGTCGATCTCACGCCGGGCCGCGGCAAGCGCGATCACGCCGCCGGCCTGTGCCGTGCCCATCGCGGTGGACGCGTTCTGGTGGGCGAACACCCGCTCGATCGCGATCACATCGGGCCGGTGGGTGTCCATCCAGTGCTCGACGGCGTCGCTGATCGCCATCAGCCGGCGCGCCAGCGGCTCGTCGGCGGCCGTGCGGACCACGTCGACGTCGAGCGCGACCACCTGGCGACCCTGGCCGCTCTCGATCACCGAAAGCCCACAACGGGTCAACCCGGGGTCGACTCCCATCACGCGCACGCCAGCCCCTTCCCGAACAGCTGTTCGACACCCTAGCGCGCCCGCGCTGCCGGGCCGGGTGACGACACGCGGGCGTCGCGGCGTCCAGGTCAGAGCGTGAAGTGCCCGGACCGGCTGCCCTGGCCGATCTCCAGAGCCAGGTCGTTCAGCCTGCGCCCCGAGGCCGACCAGCCGCGCACCAACTCGTCGCCGACCTGGGCATGGGCCCGCTCGATGATGATCCGCCACCGCTGCAGGCCGAGGAATTTCGTCGCCAGCCAGAACGGCCACACCAGTAGGAAGGGTGCGGCGATCAGCAGTGCGAACCAGCCGAAGAAGTCGATGTCGGCCCAGTCGCCGATGTCGCCGAACGGCCACCATTTGCGCTTGAGGTTCCACTGGACACCGTTGGGATCCGTCACGACTACCGCCACGCGGCAATTGTGCTGCCAGTGAGCGAATTCCGGGTGATATCCGGGCAGCCGCCCGTCGCGCGATGTGACGTCTCGCGCAACCGCCGCTACCGTCGCGGGGGACCTGACCTCGATCCGTGGAGCTGATTTCACCCCGATGCCAGACGAGAACGAATTCGAGTCCGCCACCAATGTCGCCGTCACCCTGGCCTGGGCCTGTGGCGCCGTGGTCGCCGCGTACCTGGTGGGAATCGTCCTCACCTGGGGGGTGCGGCGCATCGGCCGCCGCAGTGCGGTGCTCTGCGACGTCGCGACGCTCACCCGCAGGCCGCTGCGGGCGACGCTGATCGTCTTCGCGGCGTCGGTCGCCGTGCAACGCACCTCCCACGACGCCGACCCGTGGCGCGGCTGGGTCGACCACACGATGCTGATCGTGAACATCGCCACCGTGACCTGGCTGCTGACCAGCCTGGTGATGGTGGCCGAACGCCGGATGATCGCCCGCTACGGCGGCGGCGAGGAAGGCGAGGTGACCGACGCCGACCGCGTGTGGCGCCGGATCCGTACCCAGGTGACGGTGCTGCGCAGGCTCGCCATCGCCGTCGTCGTCATCCTCGGCATGGCGGCGATCCTGATGACGTTCCCGTCGTTCTCCGACATCGGGACCACACTGTTCGCCTCCGCCGGTGTGCTGTCGGTGGTCGCCGGCCTGGCCGCGCAGACGTCGCTGGGCGCGGTGTTCGCCGGCATGCAGATCGCCTTCTCCGGCGCGATCCGGGTGGGCGACGTGGTGGAACTCGAACAGGGCCAGTGGTGGGGCCGCATCGAGGAGATCACGCTGACCTATGTCGTGGTGCGACTCTTCGACGAGCGCCGGCTTGTGCTGCCCTGCACCTACTTCACCACCACCCCGTTCGAGAACTGGACGCGCAACGCCACCGAGATCATGGGCACCGTCGAGTTCGACGTCGACTTCTCCGTCCCGTTCGACGAGATGCGCGCCGAACTGGACCGCCTGCTGGCCGCCAGCGACCAGTGGGACGGCCGCCGCGGCGTGCTGCAGGTGACCGACGCCGTCGGCGGGGTGGTGCGGGTGCGCATGATGGTCAGCGCCCCCAACGCCGGGGCCCTGTTCGACCTGCGGTGCGCGGTGCGCGAGGGAATGGTCTCGTGGGTGCAGCGCACCCCGCACGCCGTGGTGCCCGCCCAGCGCATCAAACCGGCGCCTGCCGAGGCCGAACGGCCGGCTCGCCGCGGCCGGGACACCGAGACCGCCCGCGTGGCGGCCGGCCTGTTCACCGGGAGCCCGGAGGCCGAGGAGCGCGGCCGGGCGTTCGACGACACCGTCGACTACGAGGACGAGTTCGTCACCATCAACGGACGCGCCTGACGCACTCGCCCTCGTGCGCGTGGGCACCGATCTACCATGCGCTCATGGCGTTCACCGGCCCGGCCCACGACCGGCAATCCGTGCGCGAGCGGCTCGAGCTCTACAGCGACGCCGTGGTGCGGCAGGACCTCGAGGCCTATCTGGGGTGCTGGGCCGAGGACGGCCGTCGAACCGGCGCCGGCGGTGAGTGCCAGGGCATCGACGAACTGCGCACCCACTGGAGCGAGGTGTTCGGCGCCGTCGAGAAGATGGCGTTCTTCGTCCAGGTCGCGGCCATCGAGATCGACGGCGACCGGGCCCGGGCGCGGTCGAGCAATCTCGAGATCATGCAGTTCCGCGATGGCCAAGCGATGCGACTGGTCGGCGAGTACGTCGACGAACTGCGCCGCGATGCCGGCGAGTGGGTGTTCACCCACCGCGACTACCAGGTGCAGCTGACGTTCTAGCTACTCCTCGATCTGGGCGAGGATCTCGTCGGGGATGTCGGCGTTGGTGTAGACGTCCTGCACGTCGTCGCTGTCCTCGAGCGCGTCGACGAGCTTCATGATCTTGCGCGCGCCCTCGGCGTCCAGCGGCACCGTCACCGACGGCTGGAATCCCGCCTCGGCGGAGTCGTAGTCGATACCGGCTTCCTGAAGGGCGGAGCGGACCGCGACGAGATCGGTCGGCTCGGAGAGGATCTCGAAGCTGTCGCCCAGATCCGTGACGTCCTCGGCGCCGGCGTCGAGCACCGCGGCGAGCACGTCGTCCTCGGCCAGGCCGTTCTTCTCCAGCGTGATGACGCCCTTGCGGGAGAACAGGTAGGACACCGAACCGGGGTCGGCCATGTTGCCGCCGTTGCGGGTCATCGCGACGCGCACCTCGCCCGCGGCCCGGTTGCGGTTGTCGGTGAGGCACTCGACGAGCACCGCCACCCCGTTGGGGCCGTAGCCCTCGTAGGTGATGGTCTGCCAGTCGGCGCCGCCGGCCTCTTCGCCTGCGCCCCGCTTGCGCGCGCGCTCGATGTTGTCGTTGGGCACCGAGTTCTTCTTCGCCTTCTGGATGGCGTCGTAGAGCGTCGGGTTACCGGCCGGATCGCCACCGCCGACGCGCGCGGCCACCTCCACGTTCTTGATCAGCTTGGCGAAGTTCTTGCCGCGCCGGGCATCGATGATCGCCTTCTTGTGCTTCGTGGTGGCCCACTTGGAATGGCCGCTCATCGGGGACTACCTCGCTCTGGTCGGTGCTCTGCTCGATCGGTGGCAACCCGACGATTCTACGTGCCGCGATGCCGGCGGTGAGGGGGCAACGCGCGACGCGGGCCGCGCGGCGTCAGCGGACCGCCCCACCTCACTCCTGTTACATGCGCCACAGCCACTACTGCGGCGAACTTACTCCGGAGTAAGATCGGCTCATGTCGTTCTCCCTCGAACTGTCCCCCGACCTCATCCACGTCCGGGACTGGGTCCACGATTTCGCCGCCGACGTCATCCGCCCGGCCGCCGCCGAGTGGGACGAGCGCGAGGAAACGCCCTGGCCGATCATCCAGGAGGCGGCCAAGGTCGGGCTGTACTCGATGGAGTTGTTCGCCGAGCAGGCGGGCGAACCCACCGGCCTCGGCCTGCTCGTGGTGTTCGAGGAGATGTTCTGGGGCGACGCCGGCATCGCGCTGTCGATCCTGGGCACCGGGCTGGCCGCCGCGTCACTGGCGGCCAACGGCACGCCCGAGCAGCTCGGCGAGTGGCTGCCGCAGATGTTCGGCACCGTCGACGACCCGAAGGTCGCCTCGTTCTGCTCGTCGGAGCCCGGCGCCGGCTCCGACGTCGGCGCCATCCTGACCAAGGCCCGCTACGACGAGGCCACCGACGAGTGGGTGCTCAACGGAACCAAGACGTGGGCCACCAACGGCGGCATCGCCAATGTCCACATCGTCGTGGCGTCGGTGCACCCGGATCTGGGCACCCGCGGCCAGGCGACGTTCATCATCCCGCCGGACACACCGGGTTTCACGCAGGGCCAGAAGTTCCTCAAGCACGGCATCCGGGCGTCGCACACCGCCGAGGTGGTGCTCGACGACGTCCGCATCCCGGGCCGGCTCATCGTCGGCGGCAAGGAGAAGTTCGACGAGCGCATCGCCAGGGCGCGCGAGGGCAAGAGCTCCAAGGGCCAGGCGGCGATGGCCACGTTCGAACGCACCCGGCCCACCGTCGGCGCGATGGCCGTCGGGGTGGCACAGGCCGCCTACGAGTACGCACTCGACTACGCCAGGCAGCGGGAACAGTTCGGCCGCAAGATCGGTGAGTTCCAGGCGATCGCGTTCAAGCTGGCCGACATGAAGGCCCGCATCGACGCGGCGCGCCTGCTGGTCTACCGCGCCGGCTGGATGGCCCGTAACGGCAAGACGTTCGACAACGCCGAAGGGTCGATGGCCAAGCTGGTCGCCAGCGAGACCGCGGTCTACGTCACCGACGAGGCGATCCAGATCCTCGGCGGCAACGGCTACACCCGCGACTACCCGGTGGAGCGCATGCACCGCGACGCCAAGATCTTCACCATCTTCGAGGGCACCAGCGAGATCCAGCGGCTGGTGATCGGGCGGGCGGTCACGGGTCTGCCGATCCGCTGATCCGGGCCGGCGACACCGGCGACACGGATTGCTGCAGACGGAACATCGCCGTCACAGACCGGAAACAAAGTCGCCCTAATTTTGCCGAATGACCCAAGAGCTCAGCGACGAGGTGCGGCGCAACGAGGCGGTCGAGGCCGACCTCGACACCATGACCGCCACCAAGGAGACGCTGGAGGACTACACGCTGCGCTTCGCGCCGCGCAGCTACCGCAAGTGGTCCACCCGGGTGGTGGGCATCTCTGCCCTCGGCGGCATCGCCTATCTTGCGGACTTCGCGATCGGCGCCAACATCGGCATCGCCTACGGAACCACCAACGCGCTCTGGGGAATCCTGATCTTCGCGGTCGTCGTGATGGTGACCGGATTCCCGGTGGCGTACTACGCGGCGCGCTACAACATCGACCTCGACCTGATCACCCGCGGCAGCGGGTTCGGCTACTACGGCTCGGTGGTCACCAACGTCATCTTCGCGACGTTCACGTTCATCTTCTTCGCCCTCGAGGGCTCGATCATGGCCCAGGGTCTCGAACTCGGTCTCGGCATCCCGCTCTGGGCCGGCTACGCGCTGTCCACCATCATCATCTTCCCGCTGGTGATCTACGGCATGAAAGTGCTGTCCACGCTTCAAGTCTGGACCACCCCGCTGTGGCTGGTGCTCATGGTCGCGCCGTTCGTCTACCTGGTGGTCAGCCATCCGGAATCGGTCGGCGATTTCTTCGCCTACCAGGGTGAGAGCGGCACCGGCGGCTTCGACCTCGGCATGACCCTGCTGGCGGCAGGCGTGTGTCTGTCGCTGATCGTCCAGATCGCCGAGCAGATCGACTACCTGCGGTTCATGCCTCCCCGCACGCCGGAGAACAGCCGCAGCTGGTGGACCTGGATGTTCCTCGCCGGACCCGGCTGGGTGATCTTCGGCGCCATCAAGCAGGTCGTCGGCCTGTTCCTGGCGGTGTACCTGATCGCCAACGTCTTCGACGGCGCCGTGGCGAACGCCAACGAGCCGGTGCACCAGTTCCTGGAGATCTACCGGAACTTCCTGCCGCCGTGGCTGGCGATGACCCTCGCGGTGATCCTCGTGGTGATCAGCCAGGTGAAGATCAACGTCACCAACGCCTACTCCGGGTCGCTGGCGTGGACCAACTCGTTCACCCGGGTCACCAAGCACTACCCGGGCCGGCTGGTGTTCCTCGCATTCAACCTGGTGATCGCGCTGATCCTGATGGAAGCCAACATGTTCGCGTTCCTGAACTCGATCCTGGGTTTCTACGCCAACTGCGGTATCGCCTGGGTCGTGGTGGTGGCGTCGGACATCGTGTTCAACAAGTACCTGCTGAAGATCTCGCCGCTGCAACCCGAGTTCCGCCGCGGCATGCTCTACGCGGTCAACCCGGTGGGCTTCGTCTCGCTGTTCGTCGCCGCGGGGGTGTCGCTGCTGACGTTCTTCGGCGTGCTCGGCGAGGCGATCCGGCCGTACTCACCGCTGGTCGCCATGGTGCTCGGACTGGTGCTGCCGCCGATCCTCGCCGTCGCGACCAAGGGCAAGTACTACCTGCGACGCACCGACGACGGCATCGACCTGCCGATGTACGACGAGCTGGGCAACCCGTCCGGTGAGCACCTCAAATGCCATGTCTGCCATCACGATTTCGAGCGGCCGGACATGATGAAGTGCGCCACCCACGACGCGTTCGTCTGCTCGCTGTGCCTGTCCACCGACAAGGTCGCCGACCACGTCCTACCCGCCTCCTGAGTGATTTGTGGAGCCGCAGCCGCGCTCACCGCGGTTGCGGCTCCACAAATCGCGCTGAAGCTAGAGGGAGTCGACGAAGAGCTTGTGCACGCGGCGGTCGCCGGTGATCTCCGGATGGAACGCCGTCGCTAGCACCGGACCCTGCCGCACCGCCACCGGATGGCCCGCGGCAGTGGCCAGGACCTCGACGTCGGGCCCGACCCGTTCCACCCACGGCGCCCGGATGAACACCGCGTGCACCGAACCGTCGAGACCGATGAAGTCGATGTCCCCCTCGAACGAGTCGACCTGACGGCCGAAGGCGTTGCGCCGCACCGTGATGTCGATCGCCTTGAGCGGGTCGGCCTGCCTGCCCGCCGCACCCGCGTCGAGGATCTCGGTGGCCAGCAGGATCATCCCCGCGCACGACCCGTAGGCCGGCATGCCGTCGGCGAGGCGGGCGCGCAGCGGGTCGAGCAGGTCGAGTTCGCGCAACAGCAGGCTCATCGTGGTCGATTCCCCGCCCGGGATCACCAGCGCGTCGACCGCCTCGAGTTCACCGCGCCGCCGCACCGTCACGGCGTCGGCGCCTGCCTCCCGCAGCGCCGCCAGATGCTCGCGGGTGTCGCCCTGCAATGCGAGCACCCCGATCCGGGGGCTCACTCCCCCGCCGGCGAATAGTCGCGCTTGAAGCGGGTCAACCCCTCCTGCATCACCGCCGCGACCATCTCGCCGTAGCGGTTGAACAGCTTGCCCTGCGTCAGCGCACGACCACCGCACGCCGACGGCGACGACTGGTCGTAGAGCAGCCACTCGTCGGCGCGGAACGGCCGCATGAACCACATCGCGTGGTCCAGCGAGGCGATCATCAGGTGCTTGCGCTCGTCGGGGTGGTTCACCTGCGCCGATCCCAGCAGCGTGAGATCGCTCAGGTAGGCCAGGGCGCAGATGTGCAGCACCGGATCGTCAGGCAGCGGGTCGGTGTGGCGGAACCACACCTGCTGCTGAGAAGCCTTGCCGGGCAACCGGTGCACCTGCTCGCGCGGCACGATGCGGACGTCCCACTCGGCGAACTGGGCGAATCCTGCGTCGTCGAACGCCCCGCCGGAGCGGAAGCTGGGCAGGTCGTCGGGCGGTGGCGCGCTGGGCATCACGTCCTGGTGTTCGATGCCGCTCTGGTCGGCCTGGAACGACGCCGACATCGAGAAGATCGTCTCGCCGTGCTGGATCGCGCTGACCCGCCGGGTGCAGAACGAGCCGCCGTCGCGGAGCCGCTCGACGATGTACACCGACGGCGCCTTGGCGTCACCGGGCCGCAGGAAGTACCCGTGCAGCGAGTGCACCTGGAACAGCGGGTCGACGGTCCGCACGGCGGACACCAGCGACTGGCCGGCGACATGCCCACCGAAAGTGCGCTGCAGGAAACCGGATTCGGGACTGAACACACCGCCGCGGTAGATGTTGACCTCGAGCTGCTCCAGGTCGAGGATCTGTTCGATCAAGGCTTACCAGCCGCGTTCGGCCAGCCGGTGCGGCTGCGCGATGTCCTCGACGTTGATGCCGACCATGGCCTCGCCCAGCCCACGCGACACCTTCGCCAGCACGTCCGGGTCGTCGTAGAAGGTGGTGGCCTTGACGATCGCGGCCGCGCGCTCGGCGGGATTGCCCGACTTGAAGATGCCCGAGCCGACGAACACGCCCTCGGCACCGAGCTGCATCATCATCGCCGCGTCCGCCGGCGTCGCGATGCCGCCCGCGGTGAACAGCGTGACCGGCAGCTTGCCCGCCCGCGCCACCTCGGCGACCAGTTCGTAGGGCGCCTGCAGCTCCTTGGCCGCCACGAACAGCTCATCCTCCGACAGCGACGTCAGCCGGCGGATCTCGCCGCCGATCTTGCGCATGTGGGTGGTGGCGTTGGAGACGTCGCCGGTGCCGGCCTCACCCTTGGAGCGGATCATCGCCGCGCCCTCGGTCAGCCGCCGCAGCGCCTCGCCGAGATTGGTGGCGCCGCACACGAACGGCACGGTGAACTTCCACTTGTCGATGTGGTTGGTGTAGTCGGCCGGGGTGAGCACCTCGGACTCGTCGACGTAGTCGACGCCGAGGCTCTGCAGGATCTGCGCCTCGACGAAGTGGCCGATGCGGGCCTTGGCCATCACCGGGATCGTGACGGCGTCGATGATGCCCTCGATCATGTCCGGGTCGCTCATCCGCGAGACGCCGCCCTGTGCCCGGATGTCGGCGGGCACCCGCTCGAGCGCCATCACCGCCACCGCGCCTGCGGCCTCGGCGATGCGCGCCTGCTCGGGGGTGACCACGTCCATGATGACGCCGCCCTTGAGCATCTCGGCCATGCCGCGTTTGACCCGGGCGGTACCCGTCTGTGCGGATCCGTTCGTCGACCCGTTCGATGCGGTTTCCACTACTATCTCCTCCGAAGCGCTACTGATCCAGTCTAAACGAGCTGCCAAATCGATTAGATCCGCAGTTCAGCGGATCGACAGCAACTCGCGGTGGACGGACCCGTCCGCCAGTTCGTTCGCCTCCGCCAGCAGCTCAGCGAGCTGCCGGGGATACACCGCCTCTCCGGCGGCCACCAGTTCTCCGATCATTGTCGCATCGCACCAGCGGTGGCCGTGAATGTAGCGGCGCTCGAGGTCCGTGCGGTGGACCGCCGACACCTCGAACCGCCGGGTCCGGTGCACGAAGAACAACTCCACGCTGCGCATCACCGAGCCGTTGAAGTCGATGGTCGCCTCCCGGTGCCACACCGGCCCGATCAGCTGCGACCGGTCGATGCGCAGGCCCGTCTCCTCGAACACCTCGCGCACCGCGGTGTCGGGCAGCTCCTCACCGGGAGCCACCGCGCCCCCGATCGTGAACCACCACCGGGGCGGGTCGGCGTCGACCGACGCCGGGTCGGAGCCGCAGAACAGCAGCACCGCGCCCGAATCGTCGAGCAGCACCACGCGTGCCGACGTGCGGCGGCTGACCGGCCCGGCGTCGTCGGCCGACACCTCGGCGCGTTCGGCGATCTCGAAATACGTCGGCAGCGCCGCCGTGCCGCCGAGCCGCAGCAGGCGCACCGCGAAACGCTCCCGCAGCGCCAGGGTGTCGCGCACCGCGTCGTTGTGGAACCGCCGTGCCAGCAGCACCCGCGCCTCGGCGTCGGCCAGTTCGGCCAGCAGCGGCACCGGAACCGCCGCGGGGTCGACCATCGTCAGCGCCGAGGACAGGTCGTTCTCCGAGGCCTCGCGGGCCGACCTGGGCGCCCGCTCGGCGACGTCGGCCAGCGCAGCCAGCCGCTTGCCCTGCGGTGCGCCGGCATAGGCGTCCACGGCCACCGCGCGGGCCACCACCGCCCGGCGCGCCAGTGCCGCGTCCAGCGCCTGCCAGCTCAGGTCGTAACGGACGTGCAGGCGGTCCAGCCGGTTGGCGGTCTGGAAGGCCCAGCCGCCGACCAACAGCAGCGTCACCAGGAGAATCGCGACGAGGACGATCACGAGCCATCCGGTCACGTCGCTTCACCGGCCGCCCTGCTCCTGGCCGCCGCACTCGCGGCCCGCGGCGATTCCCCCTCGCCCGCCACTCGCACCTTGCGCCCTGACCCGGCCACCGTCTCGTAGACCCGCAGGATCTGCCGCGCCACCACCGACCAGTCGTAGCGGCGGACGGCGTCGGAGGCGGCGTCGATGTAGCGCCGCCGGACGGCGTCGTCGTCGAGCACCTCGACCAGCCCGGCCGCCAACGCGTCGGCGTCGTCGACCGTCACCAACCGCCCGGCCGCCCCGTCGAGCAGCACCCGGCGGAACGCATCGAGGTCGCTGGCGACCACCGCCGTGCCAGCGGCCATCGCCTCCACCAGCACGATGCCGAAGCTCTCACCGCCGGTGTTGGGCGCGCAGTACACGTCGGCGCTGCGCATCGCCGACGCCTTGGTCGCGTCGTCGACCTGTCCGAGGAACCGCAGGTGCCCGGCGAGATCCTTGGCGTCTTCCCGCAACTCGTCCTCGTCACCGCGGCCGACGACCAGGATCTCGATGTCGGGGAACCGCTCGACCAGCGCGGGCAACGCCCGCAGCAGCAGCGCCATCCCCTTACGGGGTTCGTCGAAGCGGCCGAGGAACAGCACCGACCGCCCCGGCCTGGGGTAGCCGTCCAGCAGCGGCGCCTCGGCGAACGACGCCACGTCGACTCCGTTGGGGATCTCGACCGCGTCGGACCCGAGCGCCTCCATCTGCCAGCGCCGCGCGAGATCCGACACGGCGATGCGGCCGACGATCTTCTCGTGGTACGGCCGCAGCAGTCCCTGGAACACCGACAGCGTCAGCGATTTCGTGGTCGAGGTGTGGAACGTCGCGACGATCGGCCCCTCGGCCGCCTGCAGCGCCAGCATCGACAGGCTCGGGGCGTTGGGCTCGTGCAGGTGCAGCACGTCGAATTCGCCCTGCTGCAACCACTTCTTGACCTTGCGGTGGGTGGCGGGGCCGAAGCGCAGCCGCGCCACCGAACCGTTGTACGGGATCGGCACCGCCTTGCCGCCGGACACCACGTAGTCGGGCAGTTCCACGTGCGGCGACGACGGCGCCAGCACGCCGACCGTGTGGCCGCCGTCGCGCATCACCTCGGCCAGTTGGAGCACGTGCGACTGCACCCCGCCCGGCACGTCGAATGAATACGGGCACACCATGCCGATTCTCACTGCGCCTCCCGCAGGCGAGCCTGACGTGCCTCCGACAGGTCCGCCAGCCACTGCGGCTGCATCATGTGCCAGTCGGCCGGGTGCGCGGCGATGTTGTCGGCGAACCGGTCGGCGAGTGCCTGGGTGACGACGGTGACGTCGGCCGACGACACGTCCAGCGGCGGGAACACCCGCATCCCCCACCCGTCATCGGTGAACCAGCAGTGCACCGGCAGCAGCGCCGCCCCGGTCGCGATCGCCAGTTTCGCCGGCCCGGCGGGCAGCCGGGTCGCCTCCCCGAACAGATCGACCTCGACGCCCGTGCGGGTCAGGTCCCGCTCAGCCATCAGGCACACCACGCCGTTGTCGGAAAGCCGTTCCCGCAGTACGTCGTACGGCGGTCGCTCACCACCGGTGTGGGTGATCACCTCGAACCCCAGGCTCTCCCGGTACGCGATGAACCGGTTGGCCAGCGACTCGGGCTTCAGACGCTCGGCCACGGTGGTGAAGGGCCCGTGATTCTGCACCAGCCACACACCGGCCATGTCCCAGTTCCCGCTGTGCGGCAACGCCAGCACCACGCCGCGACCGGCCTCGAGTGCCTGCCAGACGTAGTCGATGTCCTGCACTTCGAGCTGGCGGCCGATCTTCTCGTGATCCATCGTCGGCAGCCGGAACGCCTCGCGCCAGTAGCGGGCATAGGACGACAGTGAGGCCTCGACGAGCGCCGCAGGAACGTCGTCGGCGGACGTGCCGATCACCCGTGCCAGATTCTTGCGCAGCTGCTCGGGCCCACCGTCGCGGGCGGCGTACCACGCCCCGAGATCGAAGGCGTTGCGCGCCACCAGCTCCGGCATGGCGCGCACGAGCCGCCAGCCGCTGGCATAGCCGAGATCCGTCAGCCGGCCGCCGAGACTCACCGCTCGCTCGTCTCCGGTTCCCCGCCCCGGTCGGTGTCGTCGGCGCCCTCGTCCGCGGCGCCTGCTTCGTCCTTCGGGGGTATCGGATCCATCGCACCCGCCGAGAGCCGCACCGAGTGCAGCCGCTGCAGCACGGTCACCACGCTGGCGACCGCCAGCACCCACATCGCCACCTGCACCAGCCACGGCACGTGCAGGAACGGCACGCCCGAGAGCCCGGTGCCGATCAGCACGATGACCAGCCGTTCCGGCCGCTCGATGAGGCCGCCGTCGCCCTTGAGGCCGCTGGCCTCGGCGCGCGCCTTGATGTAGGAGATCACCTGGGAGGTGACCAGGCAGATCAGGGTGGCCACCACCAGTGCCGGGTTGTCCATCCCGAACGCCGCCCACCATGCCAGACCACAGAAGATCGCACCGTCGGCGATGCGATCGCAGATCGCGTCGAGTGCGGCGCCGAAACGGGTGCCGCCGCCGCGCTCGCGGGCCATCGCGCCGTCGAGCATGTCGGCGAGCACGAAGAACGCCACCGCGAAGGCGCCCCACCACAGCTGTCCCATCGGGAACAGCGTCAACGCCGCGATCACGGTGCCCGCCGTACCCAGGATGGTGATGCTGTCGGGGGTGAGCCCGACGCGCAACGCGCCCTTGGCGATCGGACGCGACAGTTTCGTGTACGCCGCGCGCGTCATCAGATAGAAGTTGCTCAGTTCCCCGACCCCCCGTCGCTGCGCTCACCCAGCGTCGCAGCCCCGGCGCGCTCCGACTGGCCCGCCCACTCGGTGGCCAGCAGCTCGCGGGTCTCCCGCAACAGCTGCGGGATGATCTTCGATCCGCCGATGATCGTGATGAAGTTGGCGTCGCCGCCCCACCGCGGCACCACGTGCATGTGCAGGTGCTCGGCCAGCGATCCGCCCGCCGAGTGGCCCAGGTTGAGCCCGACGTTGAAACCGTGCGGGCTGGACACCGCCTTGATCACCCGAATCGCCTGCTGCGTGAACGACATCAGCTCGGCACTCTCCGCGTCGGTGAGGTCCTCGAGCTCGGAGACCCTCCGGTACGGCACCACCATCAGGTGGCCGGGGTTGTACGGGTAGAGGTTGAGCACCGCGTACACCTGCTCGCCGCGCGCCACCACCAGGCCGTCCTCGTCGGGCATGGTGGGGATGTCGGTGAAGGGCTGCGACGACATCGACGAGCCGGACCCCTTCTTCATGGGGGCCTCGGCGATGTAGCTCATCCGGTGCGGCGTCCACAGCCGTTGCAGATGGTCGGGGTCGCCGACGCCGTGGTCGACGATCGAGCGGTTGTCTGCGTGGCTCGCGTCACCTGTCACGTCTGCGCGCCCACCTTCACCAGATCCGCTGTCGGGGCGGCATTCTCGCGATCGGCGATCCACTTCACGATGGTCGCCACCGCCTCGTCGCGCGGCACCCCGTTGATCTGCGTGCGGTCGCCGAACCGGAAGCTCACCGCACCGGCGTCGACGTCCTTGTCGCCGGCCAGCAGCATGAAGGGCACCTTCTGATTCGTGTGGTTGACGATCTTCTTGGCCATCCGGTCGTCACTGGAATCCACCTCGACGCGCACTCCGCGCGCCCGCAGCGCGGCGGCCACCTCCTCGAGGTAGGCCACGTGCGCGTCGGCGACCGGCACGCCCACCACCTGCACCGGCGCCAGCCACGCCGGGAAGGCGCCGGCGTAGTGCTCGGTGAGGATGCCGAAGAACCGCTCGATGGAGCCGAACAACGCACGGTGGATCATCACCGGGCGCTGCCTGCTGCCGTCGGCGGCGGTGTACTCGAGTTCGAAGCGTTCCGGGAAGTTGAAGTCCAGTTGGATCGTCGACATCTGCCAGCTGCGGCCCAGCGCGTCGCGGGCCTGCACCGAGATCTTCGGGCCGTAGAACGCCGCACCGCCCGGGTCGGGCACCAGCTCCAGGCCCGACTCGGCGGCCACCTCGGCGAGGGTGGAGGTGGCCTCCTCCCAGATCTCGTCGGAGCCGACGAATTTCTTCGGGTCCTTGGTCGACAGCTCGAGGTAGAAGTCGGCAAGGCCGTAGTCCCCGAGCAGGTCGAGGATGAACTGCAGCAGCGACGCCAGCTCGCCGCGCATCTGGTCGCGGGTGCAGAAGATGTGGGCGTCGTCCATGGTCAGGCCGCGCACCCGGGTCAGGCCGTGCACCACGCCGGACTTCTCGTACCGGTACACCGCGCCGAACTCGAACGCGCGCAACGGGAGTTCGCGGTAGGACCGCCCCCGCGCCCGGTAGATCAGGCAATGCATCGGGCAGTTCATCGGCTTGAGGTAGTAGTCCTGGCCGGGTTTGCGTACCGTGCCGTCCTCGTTGAATTCGGCGTCGATGTGCATCGGCGGGAACATCCCGTCGGCGTACCAGTCGAGGTGTCCGGAGGTGTGGAACAGCTGCGCCTTGGTGATGTGCGGGGTGTTGACGAACTCGTAGCCCGCCTCGATGTGCTTGCGGCGGGAGTAATCCTCGAGCTCGCGCCGGACGATGCCACCCTTGGGGTGGAAAACCGGTAGGCCCGAACCGATTTCGTCGGGGAAGCTGAACAGGTCGAGTTCGGACCCGAGCCTGCGGTGATCGCGGCGCTGCGCCTCCTCGAGGAGTTCGAGGTGCCGGTCCAGCGCCTCCTGCGACTCCCACGCCGTGCCGTAGATGCGTTGCAGGCTGGCGTTCTCCTGGTCGCCTCGCCAGTACGCCGCCGAACTGCGGGTCAGCTTGAACGCCGGGATGTACCTGGTGGTCGGGATGTGCGGGCCCCGGCACAGGTCGCCCCAGATACGTTCCTGAGTACGAGGATTGAGGTTGTCGTAGGCGGTGAGCTCGTCGCCGCCGACCTCCATCACCTCGGGATCGCCGGACTTGTCGTCGACGAGTTCGAGCTTGAAGGGTTCGGCGGCCAGTTCGGCGCGCGCCTCGTCCTTGGACGCGTAGACGCGCCGGGAGAACAGCTGGCCGTCCTTGACGATCTTGCGCATGCGCTTCTCCAGCGCCTCCAGATCCTCCGGAGTGAATGCGCGCGGCACGTCGAAGTCGTAGTAGAAGCCGTCGGTGATCGGCGGGCCGATGCCCAGCTTGGCTTCGGGGAACATCTGCTGCACGGCCTGGGCGAGGACATGGGCGGCCGAGTGCCGGATGACGCTGCGGCCGTCCTCGGTGTCGGCCGTCACCGGCGTGACGTCGGCGTCGGCGTCGGGCGTCCAGGCCAGGTCGCGCAGCCGGCCCTCGCCGTCGCGGACCACGACGACGGCGTCCGGTGCGCCCCGGCCGGGTAGTCCCGCCTCCCGGACCGCCGCCCCGGCGGTGGTCCCGGCAGGCACCCGGATCGGGGCTGCTGGGGCGGGACTGGCGGCGGCGCTCATCGCGGACTCTCCGTTGTGTCGAGGGTGGTCGGAAAACTCAGGTCGCGACCATGCTATCGGGGTGCCATCGAGGTCACACGGCACGCCCTGAACCCACTCGAAGCGCCCGCCGGCCCCTAGGAGCCCAACCCGATCGGGCTGTTCAGCCAGGGATGGTCGATGCCGAACAGTTCTCCGGTCCAGTTGACGGCGCCGAGCAACCACAGCGTCGCGAACACCACCAGCGCCGTGAGCAGCCCACCCAGGATCTGGACGACGGCGCCCTGGCGGTGGAACCAGTCCATCACCTTGTCGTAGCGCTCCTTGGCGTAGGCCAGCAGCCGCCGCGCCCAGTCGAACTCGGTGGCCAGGATGCCCAGGCCGATGAACACGATGGCCCAGCCGGGTCCGGGGTACGGGATGGCGAGGATGCCGAGGCCGAACACGGCCAGCCCGATCACCCCGACGGCGATGCGGTAGAAGAACTCGACCCGAGGACGTTCGCGCAGCCGGTCCCGCCACCGCGCCCAGCGGCGTTTGACCGCGGAGAACCGCGACTCGTCGTCGGTGTCCGTCTCTGCGGTGTCCCTCTCGGGGGCCGTCTCGTCGCGCTCCTGCGGGGTGCTCACGGCTGTCCCGGGTTGAGCTTGACGAACAGGGCCTCGGCCTCGGCCAGCACGTGCTCGCCGTCGAGCAGTCGGCCCGTGACGAAGATCTTGCGGCCCTCGATGCGGTCGATGCCGGCGTCGACCTGCAACTTGCGCTCCACCGGGGCGATCTTGCGGTAGTTGACGTGCAGGAACGCCGTGCGCTGGTAGCGGCTGCGGGTGAGTTTGTAGGCGGCGTAGCCGAGCACCGAGTCGAACAGCAGTGCCACCGCTCCCCCGTGCGCGGCGCCGTTGCGGCCCAGGTAGAAGCGGCGGAACTCGGCTTCTCCGGTGATCCGGTCGTCGTCGGTGCGGCGCAGCAGCATCGGCACCTGCAGGATGTTCCCGCGGTTGGGCAGATCCATCCGGCGGCCCGAGGGGGCGTGCCACTCGTCGGCGCGGTGCGGCGCCAGCAGTGCCGAGACCCGCTCGATGAGGTCGGCGGCCTCGCTGATCACCTCGTCGGGCGCGTCGACGGACCGGGCGTCGTCCTGCAGTGTGCGCACGGCGGCGACGAATCTGCCGTAGTCGGGCCCGCCCCGGGTGGTGGGGACCGGCGGGTTGAAACCGCCGCCGGTCGCCGGTGTCGACGTCTGCGTGGAGTCGGTGCTCACCCCGCCACCGTATGGGTCGCGGGGTCAGCCGGCTTCGCCGGCACGGCTGAGCGTCTCGAACTCGTCGTCGGACAGCGTGATCTGTGCGGCGGCGACGTTCTCCTCGAGGTGGGCGACGCTCGACGTGCCGGGAATCGGCAGCACCACCGGCGAGCGCTTGAGCAACCACGCCAGGGCGAGCTGCGACGGCGTGGCGCCGTGGTCGTCGGCGATGCGCTGCAGCGGCCCACCCGGAGCGGCCAGCGGGCCCGCGGCGAGGGGGAACCACGGGATGAAGCCGATGCCCTCGTCGGTCACCTTGTCCAGCAGTGGTTCGGCGGTGCGGGTGCTGACGTTGTACATGTTCTGCACCGAGACGATGGTGGCGACCTTCTGGGCGGCCGCGAGCTGGTCGACGTCCACCTCGGACAGGCCGATGTGGCGGATCTTGCCCTCCTGCTGCAGCTTGCGGAGTTCGCCGACCTGGTCCTCGGCGGGGAACTTGCTGTCGATGCGGTGCAGCTGGAACAGGTCGATGGTGTCGACGCCGAGGCGGCGCAGGCTCGTCTCGCACTGCTGACGCAGGTACGCCGGGAAGCCGAGCGGCGTCCACTCGTCGGGTCCGGTGCGCAGCAGGCCGGCCTTGGTCGCGATGACCAGCCCGTCGGTATAGGGGTGCAGCGCCCGGCGGATCAGGTCCTCGGAGACATAGGGCCCGTAGGAGTCGGCGGTGTCGATGAAGTCGACGCCGAGTTCGACGGCGCGGCGCAGCACCCGGATGCACTCGTCGGGGTCGGCGGGTGGGCCCCACACGCCCTTGCCCGCCAATCGCATGGCGCCGAATCCGAGCCGGTTGACGGTCAGATCGCCGCCGAGGGAGAACGTTCCGGATGCGCTTGCGACGGTTTCGTTGGCCACGACAACGACCGTACGCCGCGGGTGAGAAGGTGGCGGGGTGAAGCTCAGCGACCTCGCCGGACTGCAGTTGACCTACGACGAGGTGGGCGCGACGGCCGGCCGGTTGCCCGCGGGTTACCACCACGTGGTCGAGTCGGCGGTGATCGGGCACGGCAGGCAGCGCTTCGACGAGGCCGGCGCGGCGGTGATGCGGTGGGGCATGCTGCGCGGGGCCGGGGTGCGGGTCGACGCGAGCTCGGAGGTCGCCGCGGTGGGGTCCGAGGTGGTGGTCGGTGTCGGGCCGGTGCGGGCGCCGTGCCGGGTGGTGTACGTGATCGACGAGCCCGACCGGCACGGGTTCGCCTACGGCACGTTGCCCGGCCATGCCGAGTCGGGTGAGGAGTTGTTCTCGGTGCGCTTCGACCCGGCCACCGAGCAGGTGTACGCCGAGGTACGGGCGTTCTCCCGGCACGGCACCTGGTGGAGCAGGCTGGCGGCGCCGGTGACGTCGCGGATGCAGCGCATCATCACCCGGCGCTATCTCACGGCGCTGTAGGCAGCGGGACGACCGGCCCGGCGGCGGGGAGTTCGGCGCGCGCCGCGACATCGAGGTGGTAGGACAGCACCGCCAGGGTGAACACGCCGATCGCGAGTCCGATCAGCGCCGCGAAACCAACGGTCGCGAAGTCGACGAGCGCGTTGAGGAAGGTGAACAGCAGGGCGGCGTTCCGCAACCACCGCAGCGGCCACACCTCGGCTGTACGCCTGCGGGCGATCATCGCGGGCACCGCCATCGCGGCGGTCAGTGCCGCGCTGACGACCAGCAGGATCGACGCGACGCCGGCCCCGTCGAGATGCAGCGTCAGGTCGTCGTCCTGGTAGTCCCAGCCGCCCAGCGCGATGCCGAGCAGGCCGAGCACCAGGCTGCCGAGTGCGCCCACGACGAGCAGCCAGCCGACCACCGTTATCCATCGGGGACTGCGCAGGAAGCCCGGGACCAGCCGCGGTGCCCACTGCTGCAGGCGGTGCACCCGGTCCCCCGCCGGGTCGGCCGACCGCAGCAGCGACCGGACGTGATCGACGTCGGCGGGGTCAGCTCCCTGCTGCTGCGCACGTTCCACCAGCACCAGCCCGACGGTGCGGCGGTGGTCGGCCAGACCGCGAGCCAGCCCGTCGGCGGCGATTGCGGCTGCCGAGGCCAGACATTCGCAACCCGACAGCGGCCGGAAGTCCCGGAAAATCCGCGCGCCGACCAGGATGAGCACCACCAGGACGTACATGATCTCGGCGGCCGGGCCGTAGAAGTAGTCGTTGTCCTTGGTGACGAACTTGCCGACCTCGTCGAGAAACAGCCCGAACCCGATCCCGCCCATGACGACGGCGACGATGCGCGTGCCCGCCCCCAGCGTCAGCCAGCCCAGCAGCAGCGCCAGCATCATCAGCGCGCCACCCCACAGTGCGTGCGCGATGTGCAGGTCACCGCCTCCGACCTGGGGGTAACCGGTCAGCTGGAGGTACAGCCGGGTCAGCAGAATCGTGGCGATCGCCATGAGCACGAACGCCTCGGCAGCGCCCGGGCCGGTGGCGTGGCGGGTGATCGCGCCGCGGGGGGTGTGACCTGGGTTCTTCATGCATCCTCCCCGTGGTGCAACGCGTATTGTTGAGCAACCTATCGGAGGAGACGCTGTCAGGATGGTGCTGGTGAACGAGCCAACGGGGGCAGAGGGCACCCACCTCCGCATCGCCGAGATCGTGCAGGAACTGCACGGCCGTTCGGACACGGATTCGGAGACCGTGCTCGCCGAGCTCGTCGAACACGCCGCCGTCGAGATCCCCGGCGCGCAGTACGCCGGCATCACCGTCACCCGCGACGCCCGCCACATCGACACCCCCGCGGCCAGTCACAAGTGGCCGATGATGCTCGACGAGATCCAGCAGCGTCACGGCGAGGGGCCGTGCCTGACCTCGGCGTGGGACGAGAAGACGGTTCTGGTCGACGATCTCGAGCATGACGACCGCTTCCCGATGTACCGCCGGGATGCGTTGGAGCAGACGCCGATTCGTACGATCATGTCGTTCCAGTTGTTCATCGCCGGCGAGACGATGGGAGCACTCAACGTCTACGCCGAGGAACCCGGCGTCTTCGGCGAACAGACCCGCGACATCGGCCTGGCCTTCGCCGCGCACTCGTCGGTGGCGTGGAATTCGGCGCGGCGCGAAGAGCAGTTCAAGCGGGCGCTGGCCAGTCGAGACATCATCGGCCAGGCCAAGGGCATGGTGATGGAGCGCTACGGGGTCGACGCCGTGCAGGCGTTCGCACTGCTGCGGAAGCTGTCGCAGGATGCGAACGTGCCGCTGGCCAAGATCGCCGAGGACCTGATCGAGACGGCCCGCTCGGCGCACTAGCCGACGCTGCGTCCAACAGACACGCGATCAGCGGGCGACCGGGGGTTTGTACGGCGTCCGGCGGGGGCATGCCACGTCCAGCAGGCTAAACGGAGATTGGGTGTGCCATGAGTGTGGAATCGAAGCCGGGCGCAGACGCGTCGGTCGGCGAATTGATGAGCCAGCTGTCGGCACAGACGTCGCGGCTGGTGCGCGACGAGTTGAAGCTGGCGCAGAAGGAGTTTCAGGAATCGGCCAAACACGCCGGCATCGGCGCGGGGCTGATCAGCGTCGCCGGATTGTTCGCTGTCCTGGGGCTGATGACCGTGATCGCAGCCGCGGTGGCGGCGTTGTCACTGGTGCTCGACGTCTGGGCGGCCGCGCTGATCGTCGCGCTGGTGCTGTTCGTCGTCGCGGGTATCGCCGCATTGATGAGCAAGAAACAGGCCGAGCAGGTCACGCCCGCGGCGCCGCGGACCGCGGAGACCGTCAAGGCCGACATCCAGGAAGTGAAGGACGCGCGCAAATGACCGCACCTGAGCCCAATCGCCCCGAGCCCGGCCCCGACGCCGGCGTCGAGGACATCGAGAAGGACATCGAGGCCACCCGCCACGAGCTCGGCGAGACGGTCGAGGCACTGTCGGCGAAGCTCGACGTCAAGCAGCAGGCGAAGGACAAGGTCGAGGACACCAAGGCGCAGGCGAAGGCCAAGGTCGATTCGGCCAAGCACGCCGCGGTCGACAAGGCACACACCGCGCAGCATGCGGTGGCCGACAACCCGCAGAAGGCGGTGCCGGTGGCGGCCATCGTGGTAGCGGTCGCGGTGGCGGCAGGCATCATCATCTGGCGACGACGCCACTGAGCTAGCCTGCCGCGGCGCAGTTTTCGCTGTTTTGGTCACGCCGGATGAGGCACGCCGCGATCACGGCGCCCACCATCAGGGCGAGACCGGTGATGACCTGCGCATTGCCGACGACCTGGCGAATCACGGCCTCTGCGCCCGTGGTGTCGGCGCGCGGCAGCGCGAAATACGGGCCGACCGCGAACACGACACCGGCCGCTGCCAGCCACGGTCGCCAGCTTCGGTGCTCTGGGGTGAAGACCAGCGGGACGAAGATGACGACGTAGGCCCAGTGGTGGGTGACCGCCATCGGCGCGGCGAGCAGGGCGGCCAGTGCCACGACGGCGACAGCGGCGACGTGCATTCCGGCCTGAGTGAAGCGGTGACCAGCGAACACAGCCGCCGCGACGATCATCGCGACACCGAGCAACCAGAGGACGGTGCCGGCGAGTCCGGTGGCACCCAGTCGGGTGATCAGACCGGTGAGCGCCTGGTTGCGGTCGAAGTCGTGATTGCCTGCGCGATCTGTGCGGAAGAACTCCGTCGCCCAGAAGTAGAGCGATGCCTGAGGACGAACCAGGAATCCGATCGCCACCGTCGCAGCGAAGGCGGCCAGCGCCCTTGCCGCGCCAGCAAAGTCACGCCGGAGCAGCAGCACCAGGCCGAATGCCGCCGGGGTGATCTTCACGCCGGCGGCGATGCCGATGCCTATGCCGCGGAATCTGCGCGGGAGCACACCGAAGCAGTCGGCCACCACCAACGCCATCAGCACGATGTTGATCTGCCCGAACTCGAAGTTCGACCTGATCGGCTCCAGCACCAGCGCCGGTCCGAGCGCGGCCACGGCGGCCCAGTTGGTTGACGGCACGCGCAGTCGGGCGAGGACCGTGCGCAGGATCCACCACAGCAGGAACAGGTTGAGAGCGCTCCACCCGATCTGCAGCGCGGCGAACGGCACGGCAACCATCGGAGCGAACAGGATCGCCGCGAACGGCGGGTAGATGAACCGGAATCCCGACGCGCTTGGGAACTGCTCGGAATACAGCGGCAGGTTGTGGACTATGGCGTAGCCGGCGTCACGAAACACCGACAGGTCCAGATAGGGGTGGGTAACGGACTGCTCCATATAGCCCGCGCACATCGTGAGGCCCAGGAGTGCGCCGACCACCCATAGGGGCCGTTGCCAGGGATGCCGATGCGAACGTCCGTTCTCCTGGATGTGCCGATCGTCCTCAGCGACGACCAGGTCACCTGGCGGGCTTTCCACGATGCGAGCGTTACCCCCGAATGCTTCTCCGAAAACCGGGTATCGACCGGAACCACCGGTGCAGGCGTTCGATCGTATCGCGGGGGCCGGGCACAACCGCCGGCACCGGTGCCGACGTGCGGCAGCAGTACCCCGTCAGTTCGATTTGTCGAACCGCTGGCGCTGTCTGGTGCCGTATGCGGCCGCCTTCACCGCGTCGTCGTCCTCCATCCCCGATCCGAGCGCGCCGCCCAAGGTTGCGATGGCCGCGACCAGCCAGGCCATCCGCAACAGGGTCGGGAGGTCGACGGAGTGGCCGATGTTCTCGGCGACCAGTTGTGGCGGGAGTGTCCACCACGCGGTGACAAGGAGCAGGAGGAACAGCCCGACGTGGAAGATGGCGACGCCGATGGTCAGGGTAATGACGGTCGCGGTGTTGTACAAGGCCGCGAGTTCGCGTTCGCCGGCGGACTTCGGCCGTTCCCAGAGTTCGTGGTCCACGACGAGCCACGCGATCATCGCAGCGGTCGCCAGGATCGTCGCGACGCCCATCCGCCACGGGCCCATCGTGTCGGACAACTGCCAGATCGTCGGGTACGCCAGGCTGACCGCGCCGGTGGCGAACGCGGCCATGACGACCTTGGACAGGCCGGTCACAAGTCGCCACGGGCGGTTCGCGTAGACCATGCCCGTCAGGAGCCGCAGACGCGATAATCCGGTCGGTGCGACGTAGCGGACCACATCGTCGTCCTGCATCCGCGTCAGCTGTCTCATCGAACGGTGTTGCTTGTCCGGCTGCTGAGTCACCTCGGCCACGACGGTCTGCGCCACATTCTTCACGCGGCGGTCGATGAACAGGCCGCCGAGTCCGGGGATCGAGATGAGTCCGAACCGGTTCTCCAAACTGATGTCCGCGACGACTGGTGTCGTGTCGAGACGTCGCGGTAGATCGGTCAGGTAGATGACGACGTCTTGGGTTTCACTCCCCGGATCGACGGTCCGGACCACCTCGACGACATCGGCGTGTTCGTCGACCGGGTACGGGTGAGATCGCACAGACACGTCCCACTGGTCACGTTCGGACGCGAGGGCATCCGGCAGCGACTCGGCAAGGCGTTCGGCGATCGCCGCCGGGGCGCCGGGATCGGCGAGGAGAAGGATGGATGACGGCGCACCACTCGTCATGACGTGGCCGCCCCGATGCCCGTCATGAGACCCCTTGTCCGTTGATCAGCATTGGTAGCAAGCGTGCCCGAACTCGAGGCGGAACTCCTCGCGCTGTGGTGACAGTTTCGGCCAACAGATTTCACGCTCGAGGGCTGAGAAAGCGCCACACGCGCGTTGCGGCATGCAGATTGAAGCGCGTGTCGACGTTGCGGAGGTCGAAACCCGTCAGGTCCTCGATGCGGCCGAGGCGGTACCGCAACGTGCTGCGGTGAACATGCAACGCCGCTGCCGACTCGTCGTAATTGCCGCCGCACTCCAGGTAGTGGCTCAAGGTGAACACCAGATCGGAGTTCTTCGCGGAGTCGTAGTCGATCAGCGCCCCGAGCCATTGGCGGACATACTCATCGGCGACGCCGGCGGTGTGCGCGGCATCCACCAGGTGATAGAAACCCAGCTCCTCGTAGTCGGACACGCCATGGGGGTCGGCCGAGTTCAGTCGGATGTTCAGCGCGCGGCGGGCCCGGACGAAGGATTGTGGAATGTCGCTCGGCGCATCGCAACACGACCCGATCCCGATGGCAATCGCCGAGTGGCCGAGCTGTCGACTGACCTCTCTGTACAGCGCCTCGACAGCAGGGGGACCATCGGCGAGTAAGACGATCAGGCCTGCCTGTTGACCTACCAGATGATTCAGGTGCAGGTTGCCTGCGGCACGGCCGACGGCCGCGATATCGGCCTTGTTCACTCCACGCCCGCTGTGGACGGCCACTGCACAGTGCGTACGGCGCAAGTCGTGACCCATCGCCTCGGCGCGCGCGTACGCCCCCTCGGCGTCGGTACCCGCCAGCAGGTCATCGACGAGTTCGCGCCGCGGATTGAGCTGCATCTCAGCGAGGCTGCGTCGATGAGACAGCTCGAGACCCAGCACCGTGCTGCCGTACCGGAGGGCGAACAGTTGGTCCTCGTCGACGTCGTCGCCGGCGTCGATGAGCGCCACGACGCCGAGGATCTCGGCGTGCGGCTGAATCAGAACGCAGACGCGATTCTCGGTTCGCACCGGACCGGCCTGCGTGGACAGCGTGCGCAAGAACCGGTCGCGCTTGTGGGGCATCGGCTTCGGATAGCGGACCGGTCGGCCCGGACCCGACCAGGTGAGCAGATTGCCGAACCTGTCCTCTACGCAGACCGAGCGTCCGGTCAGTCGATGGAGGGCATCGACGACGCCTTGTTGTCCCGCGCCATCGGCCAACACCGCTTCGAGGAACTCGTGGACACGCGTCCGGGCCTGAAGCCGCGCAACGGTGCTGGCCAGATGGTCGTTGGACTCCTCGAGCTGGCGCGCCCGCCGAACGTTGCGCTGATGTAGGTCAGCGCATGCCAGTGCGGCACCGGCCCGTTGCGCCAAGACCTCCAGCAGCAGGAGGTGATGGGGAGTGGGCGCGTCCGGGGCACCCAAGACCAGGCACCCATGGACGACGTCGCGATGACTCAGTGGGAATGCGCGGCCCCAATCTCCCTGCCGGAGCGAGATCTCACCCTTCCAACTCGACCGCCGGAGTATGTCCGTCAACTCCGGGCGCTCGGACTGCGCGGGTGGGCAGAGCTTCATGATCTCGTCGACTGAGCAGTAGCTCGCCTCCACGCGGCACACGCCCAGCGCCTCGGCGCCGTCCGCCGCGGTCGCCGTTATCTCCATCGGATCCAGCGACGGAAAGCTGATCTCTGCCAGCGCTGCCAGACTGCCTGCAGACCTGGTTGCCCCAGGATCGTCAGCGATCGCCCGATTGACGTCCATAGTGTTTGTCGAGACCAGCGCCCCTCCGCCTGTCACGCCGATTCGGGCGTGACCTCATCTCGGGAACCCGTCCGGGGGGATCCGGTCGCGCGCCGCCCCCCTTCGAGCAGAGTGAATCACTGTTCAGCACTGCTCCGATCGAAGTTCGGCGCACCGCTACATATCGCCTACCCGCAATATGCGCGCCGAAACGGGCCCGGCCCCCGCTTGTCGACATCCGTCGGCACCGGGGCCCGGTGTCGCGACCCTCCCCTATTTCCTCCGCTTGAACACCCTGCTCACCGCGTAGATGGCAACGATCCAGGGGCCGGCGACGATGACCGGATCCGCCCACGCGTGCGCCAGATCGACCCGCTTCCGGCCGAGACGCGACTTGATGCCGTTGTGGGTGAATTCGGCCTTGACGCCGGTTTCGGTGATCGGGTTGTCGGGTCGGAGGCTCAGCAGGGAGCGCAGGTGATGCTCGGCGGCGTCGACCCGGTCCGCGTACAGCAGAATCAGCCAGTGCGCGGCGCGGCCCTCGCTGAACTTGTAGGCGAACTTGCGCATCACGCCCGACAGCCCACTGGGTGGCTGGGCGGTTCCGAACACCGGGGTGAGGAAGCGATGCTCGATGGACCGCTCGCGCGGCCACTTCTCAGGCTGGCGCTCGGGAAAGTCCCAATGGGCACCGGTCTCGAGCATCTTGAGCTTGGGGACTGACGGCCGGTCCTCCTTGTTCAGGTCGGCGCCCCAACCGGGAATGCGGGACCGCAAATCGTCGCTGTCCGGCACCGGAGGGTGGTCCGGCGTGTAGGCGGGCACGCGTTCGGATGTCTGAGTCATATCGGTTCTCCTTGAGTTTCAGTTCTGGCTTACGAGAACGACCGGCTTGATGATGTTGTCCAACTTCGAGGAGAAGATGTGATAGCCCTCGGCGATGTGCTCTAGCGGGATGCGATGCGTCACAATGTCGTTGGGCTTCAAGTACCCGTTCTCGATGTGTGACCAGAGTCGCGGCCACTGCCGCTTCACCGGACACTGATTCATGTGAATGGTGAGGCCCTTGTTCATGGCATCGCCGAACTTCACCGCGCTGAACATGGGCCCGTACGCGCCGACCACCGAGACGGTCCCGCCCTTACGGACCGAATCGATCGCCCAGTTGAGGGCGACCGGAGATCCGCCCTGAAGCTTCAACTTCGCGGTGGAGATGTGCTGGAGCAGGTTGCCGTCCGCTTCCGCACCCACCGCGTCGATCACCACGTCGGCGCCGAGGTAGTCGGTGGTCTTCTTCATCTCCACCACGATGTCGTCGTGTTCAGCGAAGTTGACGACTTCGGCGTTCGCGAATGTGCGGGCTTTCTCCAACCGGTACTCCAGGTGGTCGACGACGATGACGCGGCCGGCACCCATCAACCACGAGCTCTTCGCCGCGTACAGGCCGACCGGTCCGGCGCCGAAGACGACGACGGTGTCACCCTCGACGATGCTGCCGAGCTGCGCGCCGAAATAGCCCGTCGACAGTGCATCGGTGCACAGCAACGCGTCCTCGTCTTCCATCCAGTCGGGGATCACGGACGGACCGACATCGGCGAAAGGCACCCGCACGAACTCGGCCTGCCCGCCGTCGTAACCACCACAGGTGTGCGAGTACCCGTAGATGCCGCCGACCGCGGTGGCGTTCGGGTTCACGTTGTGGCAGTTGGAATAGAGCCCCCTGGCGCAGAAGTAGCAGGATCCGCAGTAGATGTTGAACCGCACCATCACCCGGTCGCCCGGCTTGAGGTTCTGCACCGACGAACCGACCTTCTCCACGACTCCGATGAACTCATGTCCGAAGGTGTGGCCGACCCGGGTGTCCGGCATCAGGCCGTGATAGAGGTGCAGGTCGGACCCACAGATCGCCGCCAACTTCACCCGCACGATCGCATCGTTGGGATGCTCGATCGCCGGGATGTCCTTCTCCTCGATGCGGACCTTGTATGGACCGCGGTAGGTCATCGCTTTCATAGCGCCTCCTGTCGAATGAATGGGATACCGCGGCTTACCCCCCCGCCTTTCGGCGAAAACTGGCCTCGGTGGCCCAAATAATGCAGAGAGACATGACTTTTCATGACAAGTGCGCATCAGGTCAGCGCATCCGCGCCGTGCCTGCCTGCACGATCAGTGCGCTCCTCCTACTGCGAGCACAACTTCGCAGATGAAGATTGAAGCTGCCGGGACGAGGTAGACCCCCGTAACAGTGGGAACAGTGGTCTGAACACGGCGAGGAGGTACACATGTCCAACAAGCGACGGCTGCAGGGCCGCAGAATCGCCGCCCTGGTGGCGGACGGATTCGAGAAGGTCGAGCTGACGGTACCGATGCGCGCGCTGCAGTTGGCAGGCGCCAAGGTGGACGTCATCTCCCTGCGGCGCGGCCGAATACGCGGCGTGAACCTCCACATGCCAGCCACGCGGGTCGGCGTGGACAAGACGATCGGCGAGGCCGATCCGGACGACTATGACGGACTGCTGCTGCCGGGCGGATTCATCAACCCGGACCTTCTACGGCAGTCCGCGGAAGCGCGGCAATTCGTGCGGGAATTCGACAACAGTGAGAAGCCGATCGTGACGCTGTGTCACGGTCCATGGGTGCTGGCGTCGGCGGGGCTGCTGGACGGGCGGACGCTCACGTCGTGGCCCGGCATCCGCGATGATCTGGTGAACGCCGGCGCCACCTGGCTGAACCGAGACGTCGTCAAGGACCGGAACCTGGTCACCAGCCGCGGGCCACAGGACATGACATCGTTCGTTCCGGCGATCATCGACCACTTCGCGGACGCGAAGCCCGCGCTGTCAGCCGCGGTACCAGGCCAGGTCTCCGACCCGCAGCTGAGCTCCCCCGTCGGCTGGGCCGTTGCTGCGTTGCGCTGGTCGCCCAAGCCGTCGATATCGGCCGCTCTCGCTGGGCTGATGGCAGGTGCGCGGTTGTCACCCACATCGCCGCTGCGGAGGATCGTCTCCTGAACGTGGTCAGGTCGCGCGTCGGCCGGCGGCGCGTACACGAAGCATCGGCTTCGGTCTTGGTGGTATCGGCTGGTAATCGTGTGGATCGCACTGTTCGCGACGATTTACATTGTCCGCTAGTGCCATCCGGCGGAACTACCCGACTTTCGGGCCATGAGCCGCCGCCGGCGCCGCACACTTCTGTGTCGTCAGGACCCGCGAGATCGCCAGAAGGCCAGCATTGTCCGCGTCCTGTCGAGAAGGCTTCAATCTGATCGACTTCACCAGCGATGCTCAGATCACTGCCAGCGGCCTGCGAAGATGGGACTTGTGAACGACACGAACCTGCCGCCGCCCCGGCAGCCGCAGCCAGCGCAGCGCCCCATGCTGGGATCTCGTGCCGCGGCAATTCTCGTCTTTGCGTCTTCGGCGGCGGTGCTCGTGGTGGAGATCACCGCTCTGCGACTGCTCGCTCCGTACCTCGGCTTGACGCTGGAGACCAGCACCTTGGTGATCGGAATCGCGCTCAGTGCAATCGCTCTCGGCTCCTGGACGGGTGGGCGTATCGCCGACCGAATAGATCCGCACCGGCTGATCGGACCCGCACTCGCCGCATCCGGCGCCGTTGTGGCGTTCACGCCCGCGCTGCTCCGAAGCGTTGCCGAGTGGGCGGCACCGGGCTTGCTGCTGATTGCGTCGCTGACCATCCTGATCCCTGGCGCGCTGTTGTCCGCGGTCACACCCATGGTGACCAAATTGCGTCTGAGCACACTTGCAGAGACCGGGACCGTCGTCGGACAACTATCAGGCTTAGGTACCGCTGGTGCCATCGCAGGCACCGTCATGACGGGTTTCGTCCTGCTGTCGCGGTTACCGATCACCGTCATCCTCGTCGGACTCGGGACGCTTCTGGTCGTCGGCGCGGGCCTGTTCGAGTGGCGGACACGCGGATTCCGCAGTGTCAGCGCCGCGGCACTGGCACTAGTGCTGGTCACGGCCGGGCTCGCGAGCTACGTTGCACCCGGCCGCTGCGATGCTGAGACGAAGTACCACTGCGCCCGGGTCGTCGCAGATCCTGAGCGAGACGGCGGACGCACCTTGATGCTCGACGGTGTGCGGCACTCGTACGTCGACATCGGCGATCCGACCTTCCTCAAATTCACCTATATTCGCGCCCTTGCCGCGATCGTCGATGCTGCGTTTCCCGCTCGCGAACCGCTGGATGCCTACCACTTGGGCGGAGGCGGCCTCACCTTTCCCCGTTATCTCGCGACCGCCCGGCCAGGCACACAGAGCCTCGTCTCCGAGGTCGACGCCGAGGTGGTGCGCATCGACCGAGATGAGCTCGGTGTGCCGCAAGCCGGCATCGACATCCGTGTCGAGGACGGCAGGCTCGGTCTACGCCGACTCCGAACCGGAAGCCGTGATCTCATCGTCGGCGATGCGTTCGGAGGTGTGAGCGTGCCATGGCATCTCACGACGTTGGAGGCCATGACCGACATCCGCCGCGTCTTGAACTCCGAAGGCGTTTACGTTGCCAACCTCATCGATCACGGCGACCTGTCGTTCGCCCGCGCGGAGGTTGCCACCCTGCTGCAGATCTTCGAGTATGTCGTGGTCGGTGGTGAACTCAGAGACCTCGGAATCGACCCGGCAGCTGAACCGAATGGCGGCAATCTTGTGGTCGTGGCCGCCAACCGGCCGATTGATCTGCCTGCCACTCAAGCAGAATTGAACACGCGGGAGACGGGCTGGGTGCTCGCTACCGGCAAGGACCTGAACGGCTGGATCGGTGACGCCGTACCACTGGTCGACGACCATGCGCCCGTCGACCAGCTCCTCGAGCCCTACCCCGCACCACGCACGCAGTGAAAGGTCAGCTGACACAGAGGGATCGACCGAGAGCACCACACCGCCGTCGCTCAGCGATCCGTGCTGAGGTCTGGCTCCCTCGACGGCTCATCGATCGCGCAGTGCGCGGTCTACACGGTCGGCGCAGACAGCCGCTGGAGCGGTCTCGGGGGTTGACGTCGCCTTCCCGTCCGGTCGGCTGATGGCCGCACGTTTCACCAGGTGGCACGCCACGATGTGACCGCTCGCGACCGGCAGCAATTGCGGTTCCTCGACGCTGCAGCGGTCGAACGCATGCGGGCACCGGGTCCGGGTAGGCGTGAGCACCACCGGGTCGTACGTGCAGGCCGCTGCAACCCGACACGAGCCGCAGCGCGGCCGACAACGTCCGATAACCGACGGTGCCACCACGACCGGCACTTCGATTTCATATGGCCCAGCAGCCTCGGGCATCAGCCGCCCAAAACCCGTCGTCAGGCCTCGGCTGCGCCTCTGAACTGCGATTTTTGTGGTGGTCCCGGCTGGTTTCGAACCAGCGACCTTCCGCGTGTGAGGCGGTTCCCGCCTCCAAGCTGATGCAATTGTGCTGGTCAGAGGCCTGCGAGCGGGTGGATTTGGACCCACCAGAGCACCTGGTCTGAAAATTTGGCCCGATTTTGGCCCTATAAAAGGGAGGGAAGACGCCGACGATCTAGGAGGCTTCCGCCGGTGTGCGATCCGCCCGGAAGAGAGCGAAATCTGCACTTTGCACGGTGCAGCCATTAGCTACCGAAGAGCAGATAGAGAGCCGCGAAGGCGTACCCCACCATCGTGAGCATGAGTGGCAACTGCCCGGTCACCCGACGCTCGACCGTGAGAAGCCGGAGAGCGCTGTCGTGTGCGGCGATGACGGCGACAACGTGGCCGGCGACAACGCACGAGATCTTGATGGTCGACAGCACCGCCGGGTTCTGTGATAACCATCTGTTGCCGTCGGCCGAGGTCATTCCGAACACGACCCAGTTCCTGTCCAGAGGGTCGGTCAACAGGATGAGTGTGTCGTGGCCCTCCTCGACCAAGTAAGACAAGTAGTGGGCGAGGAAGTACCCGATGAATATCGGAATCAGAGAATGAGCCATCTGACCAGGCAGTCGCCTGCGTAACTGCCTGTCCGAACCGCCCGCTGCTCGTGCCGCGGCCCAGAACGTACCGGCCACAGTCACGATGCACAGCGACAGGCCGGTTGTGCGCAGGACGGCACCGCCGACCACCTCGGACACCAGGGGAACAGCCGCTTCATGGTCGTAAACGAAGTTCTCGAACAGCGGCATCGCCGAGACGCTGTCAAAGGCAATCGAGCCCAGCAGCACCGCGATCACGGCAAGGGTTCCCGGCCGCACAGGCATCGACAGCAGGTGATCGAATGGGCTACCGAAAATGACTCGATGGCTGACCACATCTCGGCGGAACGGCGAGAGCCGCGAGGCGACCACGCTGGCAATCTCGAACGGGTCCGCGCGAGTGAACCAGCGTTGCCCGAACAACGTGGCACCGACAGTCATCGCCACGACGTAGGCGAGTAACCAATACTTGATAGCCGCAAGCGTGCCAAGATTCGGGCTTGCCAACATCAGCCACACAACGGAAAACAGACCGGCTGCGGCCGGCCAGAATCCCCAACTCCGCGGGTAGCGGAGACCGCGGGTTGTTCGGCTGGACTCCGAATTATGGACCGCTCCGATGAGTCGATAGAGGGTCCGCATAGGTGAAATGGCTCGCCAGACGGGCCCGAAAGCGACGGAGATAACGACCAGTCCGACCCATAGCAACGCATACAAGACTCCGCGCAACGGGTTCTCGCCGTCCTGCGGGCCGACCAGGGCGCTGACCGCCACCAGGGCGGTGAACAGCAGCGCTGCCATCGCTGAGAACGACCGAATGCCCGGGGAGTCGACGACGTCGGTTGCCCAACGCGGCAGTACACGACCCGGCCTAGCCGGATCGAAGCGCGGCTGTTTCCACGCGAACGCCACGATGGCGAATGTCAGCGCCGTGATCCCCGTTGCACCGATCAGCACGGCGAACAGAGGAACCGGTAGGTCGGTGGCGCCGCCAACATCGTGCGCCAGAACCGCCGCGCCACCTCTGGCACTCATAGGCGAGCCTGGAGGACGACGACGGTGTCTCGGAGGAGCCGCCGCATTCGATTCAGTGCTTCGCCCTAGGCGCCATCTCTGGCTTATCCATGCGCAGCACTCAACTCACCGCGAAACCACTGATTACATCCTGGTCGCGGCAACGCACAGTCGCATACTGACACCGACACAAGCTTCCGGAAGCACGAATGTGCGGATACCGATGCTGCACGCAAGTCTTGTGCAGATGAACGGCACCGTCACCGCAGAGCAGGACGTCGACCGAGAGTCCGATCCGGCCATGGCAGGTGCCCGCCGGTGGCGTTTTTCGGCGCGGCGCAGCCCGGGCCGACCGGGTCCCTCATCTGGCGGCATCGGTTGTGTAGTTCGACGGATTCTTGGAGAACCGTTCGGCGCAACGGCCGGAGCAGAACCAGATGTCCTGATCGTCGTGACGCAAGTGATGACTGGTTGTGCGGGGGTCGATTCGAACACGACAAACGGGATCAACGGGGTACCGGGGCGCTGGCAGCGACACGCGGTACATCGCCATCGGGGACGTGATGTTGCGAAGCGCGGTGATGCCCAATGGGTATGCCGTCAGACCCACGTTTTCGCATGCGTCTACTACCGGCTCGGTGACTACTGCCTGGCCGGCGCCGGCGAGTGCCGTGACGCGCGCGGCGGTATTGACCGCGTGCCCGAAGAAATCGTCGTTGCGTCGGACGGCGCTTCCGTGGTGAATTCCGACTCGGAGCACGAGGAAGCCGTCTTCGGCAGCGGCGCGGTCGGCCAACGCCACGATCGTCGCCATCATCTGGTCGGGACTGGGGGCGTACAGCATCACTGCGTCACCCATGCTTTTCACCAGGTCGACATGAGGGGTGAGCGCGTCTTGGGTGAGATCCACCAGCCGCCCGGCGAGGTGTGCGGCTTCCTCGTCGCCGCACATCTCGGTCAGGGCGGTGAAGCCGGACAGATCGACGAAAGCGAACGTTGCGGCCTCGTTGGTGATCTCGTTCATGGCTGGCCGTTTCCACTCGCGTCGGTTGTCGTTGCGGTCGACCTGTACGACAGATTGTCACGAACTTGTAGACGCCCAATCCCTGGGAGGAATCGGCCGGCGGTTGCGGCGTACTGGGCATAGGGCTCGCCGTGGAGGCGGTGTAAGCGCGGCTCTTCGACTCGCCGTACCTGGGTTTCGATACCGAACACAGTAAGGACCCAACCGGTCAACGCGACCACGTTGAAGACCATGAGCGTCAGGCCGAGCAACGCGACGAGCACTGCGGTGAAGATCGGATTGCGCACCCACCGGAACGGGCCGGTGGTGACCAAACTGGTGCGTTCACAGTCGTCGACACCGATCCGCCACGATGAGCCCATCGCCATCCGGGCTGTGAAAGCGGCCAGGATGCCGATGACCGCCAGGATGACGCCGAGCAGTTGGACGGGAGGATGCAGGGAGCTCACCGGAGGAAGGCCCAGCCAGTGCGCGAGCGGGCCGCCAACACCGACTGCGAGGTAACCGATGTCGGTCGTGGTCAGCGCAAACCATCCCAGCGAGCCTCGCGGTGACAGCGTGCGCCGGTTCCCACTGTCACCGGTGCGGTGACGCTGGATCAGGGTGCGCAGCAGCCCACATAACAGCATCATTCCCAGGAACAGGCTTACTGCGGCGGCGGCCATCACCGTCCACCACCCTCGGCCACCGGCTTGAGGGCCACGCCCAGCAGGTAATCGCCTTGAATACGGGTGACCGATCCGAGGATGAGCAGGCCCTGCCGGCGCACTTCGTCGACGAATTGTTCGGCAGTGAATCGGTCGCCGATCGGGTGGTCGAACAGTCGCCGGTAGGTCGGGCGGTCCAGGGCATGGGCGGTGACCTCTTCGAAGTAGAACCGCCCGCCGGGCGCGAGCACCCTCGCGGCTTCGGCCACCGCGGTACGCCACTGCGGGATGTGATGGATGATGCCGAAGTCGAACACTGCGTCGTAGGCGTCGTCGTCAGCGTTGAGCGCGGCCCGAAGATCGGTGGCGCTGCCACTCACCAGGCTTACCCGGTTCCCATAAGACGCCAGCCGCTTTCGTGCCCGATCGATCATCGCCGGATCTAGATCGAGTGCATCGATCCGGTCGGCGCCGAAGCGTTGCAACACCAACTCTGATCCGTAGCCCGATCCGCAGCCGATTTCGAGTGCTGCGCTCCCCGGCGAGAGCCGGCCCCCGATTCGCAGCAGTACCGGCACCTCGTAAAAGCGTTGGAGCCACCGCCGAGGCTGCGAGTTGATCAAGGCGGTCTCGGCCCAGTTCATCAACACCACAGGACCCCTTTTCTCCCCGGCACCCATCGCACTTCGCGGGTGGCGATGAACAATCTATCTGTGACGCTATCATCGTTCTATGACGATGAATAGCGGCAGTACTGAGGCGTAGGACCGCGTTGGGGCGGGGACGCCCTGCTACGTCCGGGAGTGTTGGCCTCCACCGGGTCGATAGGCGTCACCGATGCCCATGCCCACCATGCCGTCCAGGTGTCTTTCGCGACAACGGCCGTCACGGTGCTCGACGCGGCTGGCAAACGGCATCGAGGCAGGAACCTGGTGGTGCCCGCGGACGCACAGCATCGGATTGAGGTCGGCGCCGAACAGGGCACCGTGGTCTTCTCTGACCCGGAGTCCGCGCGGGGACGGTCCGCTCATCTTCGGGCGGTTCGCTCCGGATTGACGGTCGTCCCGGCGCTAACTGTCACCGGTCGACGTGCGCTGGCCACCGTGGCCCTCAATGAAGGTCACCGCTTCCACCACCTCAAATGGGCCGGCATCGGCGACGTCAACTTCGGCCTGTCACCCTGCTGTGGGACCACCTGTTGCGCACCTACTCCTACGACCCCACCCGCCGCTTCGACTCCACCCAACTCGGCATGGCCGCCAAACCCCGGCTACCCCAGCACCTATCTCCACCAGATGCTCTACCCGTTCACTCGGGGCGGTGGCTGCACCCTGACAGGCAATGCCCGCTCGCAGCTGGCACCGACCCACCCCCCGAAGTGCAGTATCGCTGAGAACCGTTTATCATCGTCGTATGGCGATGAATAAGTCCGATGGATGCCCGTCTGGCAGCGCCCCGGGGGCCTCCAGCCTCGACGCTGCGGTGGCGCTGTTTCACAGCCTCTCCGACTCAGCCCGGCTGGCGATCGTACGCCGCCTGGCCGACGGGGAGGCACGTGTCGTCGATCTCGTCGGCGAGCTGGGCTTGGCGCAGTCCACCGTCTCGGCCCATGTGGCGTGTCTGCGGGATTGCGGCCTGGTGATCGGTCGGCCCGAAGGCCGCCAGATGTTCTATTCGCTGACCCGCCCGGAACTGATGGATCTGCTGGCCTCAGCGGAGACGCTGCTGGCTGCCACCGGCAACACGGTGGCGCTCTGCCCCAACTACGGAACCCGCGCCCGCAGGGTCGCGACGATCGACAACGAGGAGTCCCCCCGATGAGCGACGCCTGCGGCTGCGGCAACGACGAACCCCGCAGCGCCGACGATCAGGACGAGCCCGAACGACTGTGGGAAATCAGGGAACTGCAGTTCGCCGCCATATCGGGCGTATTCCTGCTGGCCGCTCTGATCGCCGGATTCGCTGACGCCCCCGAGCCGGTCGTTCTCGCCCTCGAAGTGGTCGCGCTGCTGGCCGGCGCCTACACCTTCGTACCGTCAACCCTCAGGAGGCTGGCCAAGGGCAAGATCGGCGTCGGCACTTTGATGACCATCGCCGCGGTGGGCGCGGTGATCCTTGGCGAGGTCGGTGAGGCCGCGATGCTGGCCTTCCTGTTCTCCATCAGCGAAGGCCTGGAGGAGTATTCGTTGGCACGCACCCGCCGCGGATTGCGCGCCCTGTTGTCGCTGGTGCCCGACGAGGCGACCGTGCTGCGTGGCGGCGGCGAAGAAACAGTTGCTCCTGCCGAACTAGAGATCGGCGACCGCATGCTGGTCAAGCCGGGCGAGCGTGTCGCCACCGACGGTATCGTCCGGCAGGGCCGCACGGCACTCGATGTCTCGGCCATAACCGGCGAGTCGGTCCCCGTGGAAGCCGGACCCGGGGATGAAGTGTTCGCCGGATCCATCAACGGCACCGGGGTACTGGAGGTCGAAGTCACCACCACCGCCCAGGACAACTCACTCGCTCGCATCGTGCGCATCGTCGAGGCCGAGCAGTCCCGCAAGGGCGCCTCCCAACGCCTCGCCGATCGCATCGCCAAGCCGCTGGTACCTGGCATCATGATCGCCGCGGCCGTGATCGCGGCGATGGGCAGCCTGATGGGTGACCCGGCCACCTGGATCGAACGCTCCCTAGTGGTGCTGGTGGCTGCATCACCGTGCGCCCTGGCGATCTCGGTGCCAGTCACTGTGGTCGCCGCCATCGGCGCCGCCAGCAAGCTCGGATCGCTGGTCAAAGGCGGCGCTGCCTTAGAAGGGCTCGGCCGAATCCGCGGCATTGCCCTCGACAAGACCGGCACGCTCACTGCCAACCGGCCCGCGGTCATCGAGGTCGCGACCACCAGCGGCACTACGCGCGAACACGTGCTGGACCTGGCCGCAGCATTGGAATCGCGCAGCGAGCACCCGCTCGCCGCCGCGATACTGGCCGCGGCCGGCGAGGTCACCCCCGCCTCCGACGTCGAAGCCGTCACCGGTGCGGGGCTCACCGGACGGCGCGACGGGCACACCATCCGGCTAGGCCGCCCCGGCTGGCTCGACCCCGGCCCACTGGCTGGCGACGTCACCCGAATGCAGCAGGCCGGCGCCACCGCAGTCCTCGTCGAAGACGACGGCCGCGTCATCGGTGCCATCGCCGTGCGCGATGAGCTGCGCCCCGAGGCCGCCGAAGTGATCTCTCAACTGCGGCGCGACGGCTACCACGTAGCCATGCTCACCGGTGACAACCAGGCCACCGCCACCACGCTGGCCCGCGACGTCGGGATCGAAGCCGTGCACGCCGAACTGCGCCCCGAGGACAAGGCGCGACTGATCGAACAGCTACGCACCCAACGCCCGACCGCGATGGTCGGCGATGGCGTCAACGACGCTCCCGCATTGGCCACCGCCGACGTCGGCATCGCGATGGGCGCGATGGGCACTGACGTCGCCATCGAAACCGCCGACGTAGCGCTGATGGGCGAAGACCTGCGCCACCTCCCGCAGACGTTCAGCCATGCCCGCCGAGCCCGAGGGATCATGTTGCAGAACGTCGGCCTCTCCCTCGGCTTGATCATCGTGCTGATGCCGCTGGCGCTGTTCGGCATCCTTGGACTCGCGGCCGTCGTACTGGTCCACGAACTCGCCGAGATCATCGTCATCGCCAACGGCGTGCGCGCCGGACGTACCAAACCGCTGACCTCCGCAGCGGTTCGACAGCCAGCCAACAAATTACGCACCTCGGCGGTGGGCGCGCCGTCGTGACAGCCGGCGACCCCACCGGCAACCGAACAAGTGTGCTCCGAGCGCGAATCACCCTGGCCGCCGTGGCGGTGACCGCCGCCGGATTGGACCTGATACTCAAGTCGTGGGCCAACCGCACGCTGACCGACGGCAGCACAAGAGAATTCGGTTTACTCCAACTTCGACTAGCTTACAACCCCGGGGTGGCGTTCAGTCTCGGCAACACTGTGCCCCCAGCAGTTCTGCTCGGCGTCACAAGCGTGATCGTGATCGCACTCGCGGTGTTCGCCTTCCGATTCACCCGCAACGCGGCGTTGCCCTTCGTGGTGGCACTGGCCGCCCTACTGGGTGGCGCCGTAGCCAACCTCATCGACCGCGCCGCTGATGGTGTGGTCACGGATTACCTGCACACAGGGTGGTTTCCCACCTTCAACCTCGCTGACGTCTTCGTCGTCACGGGCGCTGCCGTACTCGTTATGGCGAGCCTGCGCGCAAGCGAGACCGGCAACACGGGAGCAGCAGCATGATCCTGTCGTCGATCCTGCCCGCGGTCGGCCTGTTCATCGTCACAAATATCGACGACATCATCGTGCTCTCGTTGTTCTTCGCCCGCGGCGCAGGACAACGCGGCACAACGGCCCGGATCACCGCGGGCCAGTACCTGGGATTCGCGGGCATTCTTGGCGCGGCAGTCCTCGTCACGTTGGGCGCCGAAGCGTTTCTGCCGCCGGAGATCACCCCGTACTTCGGGCTCATCCCCCTGGCCTTGGGACTGTGGGCGGCATGGGAAGCCTGGCGTGACGATGATGACGACGACGACGCGAAAGTCGCGGGCAAGAATGTCGGCGTCTTGACCGTCGCTGCAGTCACATTCGCCAACGGCGGAGACAACATCGGCGTCTACGTCCCGGTCTTCCTCAGCGTGGGGCCCGCGGCCGTGGTCGCGTACTGCGTCGTCTTCCTGGTGCTCGTCGCGGTCCTGGTCCTCGCCGCCAGATTCGTCGCCACCCGCGCGCCGATCGCCGAGGTCCTCGAGCGCTGGGAACACGTTCTTTTCCCGATAGTTCTGATTGGTCTCGGCATCTTCATCTTGGTCAGCGGCCTCGCCTTCTGAGAGTTGAACAGTCTCGCTCGCAACGCGTGGATACCAAATCGGCCCTCGAGGAGGACCTGTGAGTAGCCCTAGGCGATCTGGCGCCGTCATCGCAGGCCTGGTCGTACTGACCACAGCGCTGTTGATCGGATGCAGCACCGGCGAGAACGCTGTGGCACAAGGCGGTACGTTCGACTTCGTCTCTCCCGGCGGCAAGACCGCGATTTTCTACGACCCCCCCTCCACACGAGGCACCATAGGCGATCTGCGCGGACCAGACTTGTTCACCGACGAACAGATTCAGCTCTCGGACTTCACTGGCAGGGTCGTCGTCATCAACGTGTGGGGCTCCTGGTGTGCGCCATGCCGCACCGAAACTCCCGAACTGGAAACGGTTTACGCCGAATATCGCGACCGAGGGGTGCAATTCCTGGGTATCGATGTACGCGACAACAGGGACACCGCACGTGACTTCGTCACCGACCGCAACGTCGGCTACCCCTCCATCTACGACCCATCGCTGCGCAGCCTGATCACCCTGGGACGCAACTATCCGACCAGCGTGGTCCCCACCACGATGGTCCTCGACCGCCAACACAGAGTCGCCGCGGTTTACCTCATGGCACTGCTGGCCGAAGACCTGCGGCCGCTACTCGACCGGCTGACGACCGAGCGCTGACGCTCCGCGAACGACCAGCTGCAGATTCGCCGCTGGTCAGCGGGAATCACGTGCATGTCAGGCCAGAGGTGCCCGTCTCGACGGCCCGCAATTCCGATCAGTCCTCTGCCGAGGCTAGGCGAGCGCGAGGAAAAGCTTCTCCAGTTCCGCTTCGGTCATCGGAGTGTCGGCGCCGGACTGCTCACCGGTGACACAGTCTCGCAATCCCGTCGCGACGATCTTGAAGCCGGCGCGGTCAAGCGCGCGAGAAACAGCGGCCAACTGTGTGACGACGTCTTTGCACTCACGTCCTTGCTCGATCATCGAAACGACGCCGGCGAGCTGGCCCTGCGCCCGACGCAATCTGTTCAGAACTGCATCGATCGCCTCTTGGTCTCCGACCATGGTCATTCCTTTCGTCGCCGCTACCAGATTACCCGTGGGGGTATTCGGCAGGCTGGTCAACCATCCCGTCCCCGTCCTCTCTCCCGCCCCAAAAGGGCCGGTGTCAAACGCCGCCGGGCACAAGTGGATGCCCCGCCGCTTGCAAGTCTATACCCCTGGGGGTATCTTCGTCGACAACAGCGGCATACCCCCAGGGGTATAGGGTCGACTGGGACTAGATACCCCGGGGGGTATCGTAGCTATGTACAGCGGGCCGCCGCGAATCGGTGCCCGACTCGGTTTGAGAGGAATGGTCGATGATCTTGGAGCAGTACTACATCGAGTGTCTGTCGCATGCGTCGTACTTGATCGGCGATGAAACGACCGGCCGCGCGGTGGTGGTCGATCCGCGCCGTGACATCAGCGATTACCTGGCCGACGCAGCGGAGTTCGGGCTGACGATCGAAGGGGTGATCAACACCCACTTCCACGCCGACTTCGTCTCCGGGCACCTGGAATTGGTTGATGCGACCGGCGCGTGGATCGGGTTCGGTGAGGCCGCCGAGACCGACTACCCGATACGCCGGCTGGCAGACGGGGAGCACGTGTCGCTGGGTGAGGTGGACATGGAGATTCTGTCGACGCCGGGCCACACCTGGGAATCGATCAGTGTGCTCGTTCGTGAGCGTGCCGGGGCCGAGCCGGTGGCCGTGCTCACCGGTGACTCGCTGTTCATCGGCGACGTCGGCCGCCCAGATCTGGCCAATATCGGTGACAGCTCGACCAGTGACCTGGCTCGAGCGATGTACCGCACGATCCACCACAAGCTCATGCTGCTGCCGGACAGCGTGACCGTGATGCCCGCGCACGGGGCCGGCTCGTCGTGCGGAAAGAACCTCTCGACTGAACTCACTTCGACCATCGGTGAACAGCGGGTGAGCAATCCGTCGGTGCAGCCGATGCCCGAGGATGCCTTCGTCGCGATGCTGACCGCGGGTCAGCCCGCCGCACCGGCGTACTTCGCGTCCGACGCGGCGATGAACAAGCGCGTCCACCCTTTGCTGCAGCCCGACCGCACCGTGCCCGAGATGAGACCCCCGCAGATCCGCGCAGCGCTCGATGCGGGGGTGCGGGTGCTCGATGCCCGCAGCGTGGAGGACTTCGCCGCCGGGCACCTGCGTGGGACGGTCAACGTCGGCTTCGACGGCCGGTTCGCCGAGACGGGCGGCATGGTCGCCGACGTTGGTGAGCAGATCGCCCTGATCACCTATCCCGGTGAAGAGCAGCAGGCGGCGCTGCGGCTGGCGCGTATCGGCTTCGACGACGCCATCGGCTATCTCAACGTGAGCCGCGGGCAGTTCCCGGCTGCGCTCGCCGACCTCGTGCAGGCCGCACCGCGTACGACGGTCACCGAACTGGACGAGCTGCTGGCCGAAGGAGCGGTGACGCTGATCGACATCCGCAACCCGGGTGAGCGCGAGGGCGGCGCCATCCCCGACTCCCTGCACATCCCGCTTGCCCAGTTGCGTCTGCGCCTCGGCGAGGTGCCGGTCGGCAAGCCGATCGTCGTGCACTGCGCCGGTGGCTGGCGTTCCAGTGTGGCTGCATCGTTACTGCGCGCCAACGGTATTCGGCAGGTCTCCGACATGGTCGGAGGGTACAACGCTTGGGCCGACGTCCACACCGCAGTCTGACAAGACACACGAAGGAAAGACTTCACAGGATGTGTTACGCCGTTACCTGCCGGGGGTGTGGGAAGGCGACGTGGGATGGGTACGGCGCCGCGATGATGCGGCGCCGATCGAACGGGTAGCGGAACTGTCATGGCGATCGCGATAGGCCTGGCCCTGGGTGCGCTGATCGGCGTACTGCTGGGTCTGCTCGGCGGCGGCGGGTCCATTCTCGCCGTTCCGGCGCTGGTTTACGGGATGGGTTTCGACGTCGAGCAGGCGATACCCATCTCGCTGATCGTCGTCGCCGCGGCCTCAGCGGTCGGGATGCTGCCCAAGATCCGCGCCAAGCAGGTGCGGTGGCGCATGGCCGCAATCTTCGCCGCCGGCGGTATACCTGCCACGGTCGCCGGTAGCGCCATCAGCGCGCACCTGCCCCAGTCGGTACTGATGATCGGATTCGCGGTGGTGATGGTGGTCGCCGGTATCCGCATGCTGACCGACCAGGGCGCCACCGGCACGGCCTGCAAGGTCGACGCCGGCCAGGTCAACTGGCGCCGCTGCGCACCCCGATCGGTCGGTGCCGGACTCCTGGTCGGGTTGCTCACCGGACTGTTCGGCGTCGGCGGTGGCTTCCTCATCATCCCGGCACTGGTGGTGGTCCTCGGTGTCGAAATATCTACGGCCGTCGGCACTTCGCTGCTGATCATCGTCGCCAACTCCGTCACCGGCGTCTTCTCTCACCTCCAGGGAATCAACGTCGACTGGCAGGTCACCGCCGCCTTCGTCGCCGCCGCGATGGCCACCTCACTGGTCGCCGGATACTTCGGCACCAAGACCAACGCCACCCGGCTGCAGCGCTGGTTCGCCTACCTGGTGTTCGCCGTCGCCGCCTACGTGCTCGTCGACACCCTCATCTTCAGCTGACCGGGATCGAAGGAGCAGGAGGTGGACGTCGCGAACACGGAAACCTTCGGACTCGGATGAGCGCAGCTACCTAGCCACCACGCCATGCCGATCGACTTCGAGCATCATCTACTATCTCGGTACGAACATAGGAGATGCCGGGCGGTCGGTGACCGGGGCGCGGTAAAAGGAGCCAGACGTGCGCAAGTTCTCTCTGATGACGGTTGTGGTGGCGATGGCGGCGATGCTGGGGGTGAATTTTGCCGGGGTAGCGTCGGCGGCGGAGAACTGTGCGCACCGCTTCGGGTCGCATCAGCAGGTCGCTGATGGCGGTGGCATGCAGGACTGGTCGGTAACGGATTTGAAGAAAAGCAGTGACGTGGCGCCTGGATTCCCGGTGGCCGGGCAGCTATGGGAGGCGACCGCGACGGTGACGGCGATCTCGGGCACCTCGACGCCAGTGATCCCCAACTTCAACGCGACATCTGACGGCGGGAGCTACCCGGTGCTGTGGCAATTGGCGACTCCGCAAGGCATCTCCGCTGCCACGTTGGCTCAGGGTCAGACGGCGACCGGCAAAATTTACTTCGACGCCACCGGCGGGGACCCCATGGCCGTCATCTATAGCGCTGGCGGCGCGAAGCCGCTGATGTGGTGCTGCAGCGAGGCAATGATGACGATGATGGCGATGCCGATGGACAAGTGCACGTGTTGCGCCGACATGAAGGAACCGTGCCCATGCTGCGCGGGGAAGATGTAACGCAGCACTCAAGCGGCACAAGAGCCCAGCTCAAGCGCGCCCTCAGGCGGTTCCGTTCAAGAACGCCTTGGCTACTATTTCGGTACCGAGATAGTAGTTGGCGCGCGTCGCGCCGGTAATCGCGATCCAGGACCCCCGCCGACGAAGACCGGCCGCAGCGAAGAGCCATGCACGGGAAGAGGTGGTATCGGTGCGGGTGTTCGGTGAGCTGGAAACCGTGGTGATGGCCCAGCTGTGGGCCACCGACGGACAAGGCACCGTCCGGGAGGTGGTCGATCAGCTGCGCGCCGACCGTGAAGTCGCCTACACCACCGTGCTCTCGACGATGGAAAACCTTCACCGCAAAGGGCATCTGCGACGGCAACGCGAAGGCAAGGCCTACCGCTACCGCACCACCCTGAGCCACGCCGAACACATCGCTGGACTGATGCGCGAAGCCCTCCGCAACAGCGAGGAGGACACCACCGCTGTTCTGATGCACTTCGTCGACGAAATGAGCCCAGAGGAACTAGCGGGGCTCGAAGACGTGATCCGGCGCCGCGGCGCAGGGACTTCCAACCGATGAGCCTGGCCGTGTGCCTGCTCGCGAACGCGATGTGCTGACGGTGCTGGGCCCTGCCGTGTTGTCGCGGGCGCGCCGGTGCCGCACCACGACTTGGCATAGGTGCCTAACTGGCTGTGACGGGAAGTGTGCTGATGTCCGCGGCGGCGATGCTCATGTCCCAGACCGTCGCCTCCTGGGGTCGGATCGGTGCGGTCCTTACCCGGGTGCATCGCCGGTCTGGATTTGATCGTGAGCGGCGGGTACGGCCAGGTGGTGCAGGTCGGCGTCCTCGGCGAGCATCCTGGCGGTGGCCACGCCTGGCACTCGCGCCGCGCTCTGTACGAGTCGAGAAGGCGGCAACTGTATGCGCGCGAAGCCCTAGCCGTGATTGACGTAGATCTACAGTAGGTGGCGGCCGCTGATGGTCGCCGCCGCCCCTCGCTGCTTAGCCAGGACCTCTGAACGCTAGAAGAACCGCTCTGGCGGGGAGTGGCGCGCTGACGGAAAGGATGACGGAAGAATCTCGGTCAAGTTGAGATCTGATGTCGCATAGTTGCCGGCCCAGACGGTGCTGTCATCATCGGACGAGTGGCGCCCACAACAGCGACGAAGACGGACAGCAGGCTGGCGGCTCGCCTTGCCGCATTGGCCTCTATCGGCGCTTCGGTGATCCACTTCGCCGTCGTGCCGAATCATTGGCGAGAGTGGATGCTCGCGGGGCTGTTCTTCGCCGCGATCGCGTCGTCTCAACTTATTTGGGCACGGGTGGTGCTAACCCGAACTACAGCTCCAGTGCTCGCCGCCGGCATCCTGCTCAACGTGGGAGCCATTGCGCTATGGGCCTTATCGAGGACTGCTGGATCCCCGTTCGGCCCGAACGCAGGGGAGCCGGAGTTAGTGCAAGCCGCCGACCTCTGCGCACTCCTGTTACAGATCTACGTCGTGATGGGTGCTGGGTGGGTGTTATACCGAGGTCCGCAAGGCGAGCACGTATCAACCTTCGTCAGCGCCGTTATCCTCTTGGGCGCAACCGGTGTCGTGGCGCTGGCGTCCACCATTGGAGTCGCTTCGGGGATACGGCACGGCCATCACGCCCCAGCGAGCGCAGACGCCGATCACCATGGGACGGCGAACGAGGATGCCCCCGGTGACCACCACGGCACTGGCGCCGAACCGGCGGAGGAAAGCCATCCCGGCACGGAAACCGGGCCGGTGGACAGCCCCGACGTTGGCCATCCAGAGTCGGTCATTCCGCCGGCGGTGATTGAGCCTGCCGAGGAGCTGACGGCGCCTGCACCGCCGGCGGCTCCGCCGCCATCTACGGTTCCCTCGCAGGAAAGTCACGGCGATCACGATCACGGCGGATGACGCTGAGGTGCCCGTGCGGGGTTGAAGCACACTCTGCGGCGGGCTACGCGGAATCAGCGATCGAGGACCGCGCGGGTGCTTGACTCGGGACTCAGGTCGAGGCTGCGCAACAGTTGCGCGTTGAGCGCCACGACGATCGTCGACATAGACATCAGGATTGCGCCGACTGACATCGGGAGCACAAATCCAATCGGTGCGAGCACACCGGCAGCCAGAGGCACTGCGATGAGGTTGTATCCGGCACCCCACCAGAGGTTCTGCTTCATCTTTCGGTAGCTGGCACGCGACAGCTCGATGACCGACAGCACCGAGCGCGGGTCGGAGCTGGCCAGGATCACACCGGCAGAGGCGATGGCTACATCCGTGCCGGCGCCGATCGCGATGCCCACGTCGGCCTGCGCCAACGCGGGAGCATCGTTGACACCATCGCCGACCATCGCCACCTTCTTGCCCTCATGCTGCAGAGCAGACACCTTCGACGCCTTGTCCTCCGGGCGTACGCCGGCGAACACGCGATCGATGCCGAGTTCCTGGCCCACCGCAAGGGCGACGGCCTCAGCGTCACCGGTGATCATGACGACCTCGACGCCGAGCTTGTGCAAGGCATCGACCGCTGCGCGGGATTCGGGGCGGATCTCGTCGGCCAGGCGCAGCCCGCCGAGCACTGCGCCGTCGCGGACGACGTGCAAGATGATCGCACCCTCCTCACGCCAGGCGCTGGCGGTGCTGACTTCCTGTCCGCCGATTTCGTCGAGCAGGCGGGGGCCGCCCACCCGGATCTCGCGCTCTCCAACCGTGGCAGTCACCCCAACCGCCGGAGAGGATGAGAAGCCGCTGGCGCGCGGCACAGTGAGTGCGCGCTCCTCGGCGGCTTCCACGATGGCCCTCGCCAAGGGGTGTTCGCTGTCAGCCTCGGCGGCGGCCGCCAGGGCGAGCACAGTGTCGTCGTCGAGGTCACCGCGAGCCTCGATCGCGGTCACGGTCGGCTCGCCCTTAGTCAGAGTGCCGGTTTTGTCGAAGAGGACGGCGTCGACGGTGCGCATACTTTCCAGGGCCAGGCGATCCTTGATCAGCACACCTCCTCGCGCGGCGCGCTCCGTGGCGATCGACACCACCAGCGGTATCGCCAAGCCCAACGCATGCGGACACGCGATGACGAGCACCGTGATCGCCCGGACGACGGAGGCGTCGGGATCTCCGACAATCGACCACACCGCGGCAGTGATGGCTGCGGTCGCTAGGGCAAACCAGAACAGCCAGCCCGCCGCCTTATCGGCGAGGCGCTGGGCTCGCGAGGACGAATTCTGCGCTTCGGTGACCAGGCGCTGGATTCCCGCCAAGGCGGTATCTTCGCCGGTGGCAGTGATTTCAACCCGCAGTCCGGAATCGGTGGCGACAGTCCCAGCCGTCACCGCATCTCCGACGCCGCGGGCCACCGCCCGCGATTCACCGGTCACCATCGACTCGTCCATGTCCGCACGTCCGTCGACGATTCTGCCGTCGGCGGGGACGCTGCCACCGGGTCGCACGACCACCAGATCTCCCACTTGCAGATCGGCGGGCGCGACGGTGATGACGCGGTCGCCGTCGACCTTCTCGGCCTCGTCGGGAAGCAGCGCGGCCAGTGAGTCCAGTGCGGAGGTGGTCTGAGCCAGGGAGCGCATTTCGACCCAGTGGCCGAGCAGCATGATGACGATCAGCAGCGCAAGTTCCCACCAGAACTCCAGTTCGTGGTGGAGCAGGCCCAGGCTGGCACCCCAGGAGGCGAAGAATGCGACGGTTATGGCCAGACCGATGAGCAGCATCATTCCCGGTTTGCGGGAGCGGATTTCGCTGACGGCGCCGGTGAGGAAGGGGCGACCACCGACGATGTACATGACCGTGCCCAGCAGTGGCGCGATCCAGCGGCCGCCGGGGACGTCGGGCACTGCGTAGCCGAGCAGCATTGCGAACATGGTCGAGAACGCGATGACCGGGACGGCGATGATGAGGTTGATCCAGAACAGCTTCCGGAACACAGCAGCATGATCGGCGCCGTGGCCGGCATGACCTCCGTGGTCAGCATGGTTGTCGTGGTGGACGTTGGTGTCCTGAATGGCGTGCTCGCCGTGGCCGTCATGGTCTGCGTGAACGCCGGCGTGCGATGTCGCTACGGCGTGCTCGTCGTGGTTAGTCATGTTGTGCTCTCCTTGAGGAGTCTCACGTGTCGGTTCGCGCGGGTGTGTAGCAGCGCGGCGGCGGCGGTGCACTGCCGGTGTGGGTCATGACCGCACGAGTCGGGCGATGGCTTCGGATGCTTCGGTGAGTTTGGCGTCGGCGGCCGGTCCCCCGGCGGCAGCAGCGTCTCGAACGCAGTGCCGGAGATGGTCGTCGAGCAGCGCCAGCGCGACGCTTTGCAGGGCTTTGGTCAGCGCGTCAGCTTGGGTGAGGATGTCGATGCAATAGCGTTCCTCCTCAATCATCCGGCTGATGCCGCGTGCCTGGCCCTCAATGCGTTTCAAGCGTTTGAGGTATTTGTCCTTATCGGTGATGTAGCCGTGGTGGACCGAACCCGATGCCGGGCAGTCGGTGACGTTCTCGTCGACGTGAGTCATGGCAGATCCTTCGTCCTGTGAGCGGGGGCGCCGATAGGAGCGATGCGGCGCGGGGTCCGAATGTCAGTCACGCCGCGCTGCCGTACTTGTCGGGGTCTCGGTCGAACCGCGGTCCACATCCTTTGCAGCAGAACCAGTACCGTCGGCCGCGGTAGTCGCGGAACAGGCCCGCGGCTTCGGCGGTCGTCTTGTTCACCGGCGTGCCGGGCATCACCGGGCATGTCGTCCCGTCCGTTGCGGGGTCGAGGAGGTTTGTGGCCGCAGGATTGATGACCGTCGTGTCGAGGTCTTGTGTTGAGCCGCTGCAGCAGCAGCGCGACGTCAGTTTCTTGTTGTCGGACATGCGTTCTCCTTTGGAAGCGGTTTAGTGAGTAGGGGCAGAGGATGTGGATTTGAAGCCGCGCAGTCGAAGGCTGTTACCCACGACGAAGACGCTGGAGAACGCCATTGCCGCGCCGGCGAGCATGGGGTTGAGCATGCCCAGGGCTGCGACCGGTATGGCGGCGACGTTGTAGCCGAACGCCCAGAACAGGTTCGTCTTGATCGTCGACAATGTTCTGCGGGATAGCCGAATCGCGTCGACGGCGCTGCGCAGGTCGCCGCGCACCAGGGTGATGTCGGAGGCCTCGATCGCGACGTCGGTTCCGGTACCCATCGCCAGGCCGAGGTCCGCTTGAGCCAATGCGGGCGCATCGTTGACGCCGTCGCCGACCATCGCCACAGTCTTGCCTTCGGACTGCAGCCGGACAATGACGTCGACTTTGTCTTTCGGCATGACCTCGGCGATCACGGTGTCGATGCCGACCTCGGCGGCGATCTGGCGGGCGACGGCTTCGTTGTCGCCGGTGAGCAGCACAGGCGTCAGGCCAATCTCGCGCATCTGTGAGATCGCCTGAGCACTACTCGGTTTCACCGTATCCGCGACGACGAGTACGCCGCGAGCCTGACCGTACCAGCCGACAGCGACCACCGTCTTGCCTTGCGCTTGAGCCGCTTCTTTCGCCCGCACCAACTCTGGGCTCAGGCGTTGAGACCAGTCGGCGAGCAGTGATTCGCGTCCCACGACGACGGCGTGGCCGTCGACGACGCCCTGCACGCCCATGCCTTCGGCATTGGCGAAATCCTCAGGGATGGGTAGCGTCCCGAGTTCTTTGGTGGCGGCGATGGCGATGGCTTGGGCGATAGGGTGCTCCGAGGCGTTTTCCAATGCGCCGGCCAGCCGGAGCAGGTCCACGCGTTCGGTTCCCGGGGCGGTGATGACGTCGACCAGGGTCATCTTCCCAGTGGTGACGGTGCCGGTCTTGTCCAGCACCATGGTGTCGACCTTGCGAGTGGACTCCAGCACCTCAGGGCCCTTGATCAACACGCCAATTTGCGCGCCGCGACCGGTGCCGACCAGAAGTGCGGTCGGCGTGGCCAAGCCGAGCGCGCAGGGGCAGGCGATTACTAGGACCGCCACCGCGGCGGTGAAGGCGGCCGCGACTGAAAAGTCCGCGCCCAGCCATGCGCCGAGTGTGATTACCGCGATCGCGAGGACAATCGGCACGAAGACGCCGGAGATGCGATCGGCCAGCCGCTGGACCTGGGCTTTGCCGGTTTGGGCGTTCTCCACCAGCTGAGCCATCTGCGCCAGCTGGGTGTCGGAACCGACGCGGGTAGCGCGCACCACCAGGCGGCCGCCAGCGTTGACGGTCGCACCGACCACGCTGTCACCTGGGCCGACCTCCACGGGGACCGATTCGCCGGTCAGCATCGAGGCATCGACCGCCGATGTCCCCGATACCACCACCCCGTCGGTGGCGATCTTCTCTCCTGGGCGCACGACGAACTGGTCGCCCACCGACAGGTCCCCGACGGCGATTTTCGATTCCGCGCCGTCGCGCAGCACGGACACCTCCTTAGCGCCCATCTCCAGTAGGGCGCGCAGCGCCGCACCGGCCTGCCGCTTGGACCGTTTCTCGAAGTAGCGCCCCGCAAGGATGAATGTCGTCACGCCAGCGGCGACTTCGAGGTAGATGTTGGCGGCGCCGTCAGACGGTGCGAGTGTCAGTTCGAACGGATGCTTCATTCCCGGGGTGCCGGCGGTCCCGAGGAACAGCGCGTACAGCGACCACAGGAAGGCCGATAAGGTGCCCAGGGAGATGAGCGTGTCCATCGTCGCCGTGGCGTGGCGCAGGTTGGCCCAGGCGGCGCGGTGAAACGGCCACGCCGCCCAGACGATCACCGGCGCGGCCAGCACCAGCGACGCCCACTGCCAGTAGGTGAACTGCAGCGCGGGGATCATCGCCATCGCGATGACCGGCACCGACAGCAGCACCGAACCGGTCAGCCGGTGGCGCAGGGACACCATGTCGGGGTCTTTGGTCTCGCCTGTTTCCCCAGGCGGGGCGGGCTTCTCCGGTGTGGGTAGCGCGGCGCTGTACCCGGCGTTTTCCACCTCGGCGATTAGCTGTGCGGGATCGTATCCGTCAGGCACCGTGACGGTGGCCTTCTCCGTCGCGTAGTTGACTGTTGCCGCGACGCCATCAATCTTGTTGAGCTTGCGTTCGATGCGGTTGGCGCAGGAGGCGCAGGTCATTCCGGCGATGCGTAGCTCAACGCTCAGGCCGGACACGGGTGTCGATGTCGTCATGTGTGTTAGTGCCTTTCAGTTCTTCTGGGCCGGACGGAGGTCATCCGTGCCCGCCGGCATGGCCGGCGTCGCGCGACGGTTTTGGCGCGGGGTTATTGGTGTCGCCGCGTGCGGCGTCGACGACGAACGTGGCGGTGTGCACGGTGTCGTCGACCTGGAAGTCGAGGTAGAGCAGGTAGCGACCGGCGGTGGGTGCGGTCGCCGCGAACGACACAGCAGGGCCACCGGTGCGGTCCCCCACCGGCTCAGCGCCCTCGGGGTGCACGTGCAGATACGCCAGGTCACCTTCACGCAGCGCGACGAGGTGCCCGTATGCCCCCAGGTAGGGCATCAGTGCCGTCACCGGCTTGCCGTCACGGGTGATCTTCGCTGTGAGCTGCTTCGACACGCCCGCGATGAGCGCACCGTCGAGTTCCACGGTGTACCCGGCAATCTGATCCGAGGTGCGTGTGGTCAGTGGGGGCGCCGGGGCCACCTCGCCGGCCACGTCTACCGTGCGGGTGAGCGTGAGTTTGGTGCTGTTGGCCTGGGCGGGCTGAAAGTCCGCGAACACCCGGTAGGTCCCGGCGGCCTTCCACATCCAGGGCGTCGACCATAAGCCGGTTGTCTGGTCCAGGACTGGGTGGACGTGCGCGAAATGCTGACCATCGGAACGGACGACGATGAGATGCAGTTTCTTGTCGTGGACGGTGGCGTAGTCCAGGAGCGGCGTGCCGCTGGGATCAGCGATGGTGAAGCTCAAGCTGCCAGGACCGCTGGGGGCTCCGGGTGCCCGTACCGCGCTGAGCGCGTATCCGCCTTGAGCTAGCGACAACCCAGGCGAATCAGCGGACAGAGGGGATACCGGTAGCACCTGCTGGGTTGGCCCGCTGTGGTCAGCCGGATCCGCGCCGAGGTTCTGTGTACCGGTCGGCGGGGCGTCGGGTACGACCGCCGCTGCGCTGAAGTACGCAGCCGTGAACGCCACAGTAAGTCCGGCACCGAAAGCGGCCAACCGCCCCGTGGCGTTCATGCGACACGCACCGCCGAATAGCCGGCCTCGTCGACGGCATGCAGGATTTGCGCGTCATCGACCGGACCGCTGGCGGTCACGACCAGCGTGCCCGTTGCGGCACTGACCTGGACATCTTGAACCCCGGCGACCTCGCCGACTTCTTCGCGCACCGACTGCTCGCAGTGCCCGCAGGTCATGCCGGTGACGGCGTACTTGCTTGTGCTCACGAGATCATCTCCGTCCTTCTCAAATTATACCCCCATGGGGTATATCCGGTGACAGCTTACCCCCCTGGGGTATATGCGCAAGTGTGAGGCTGCAAGTGCCACTCGGGGCGACCTCCCCCGGTGCTGATACTTAGGGAGGATCGCCGGCGGAGATACGTCGCTTCTCGACTCGTCTTCGCACGTAATGTCGCCGCGCGCTTCGATCCGACTCCGACGCCCCGCCCTTTAACCAAATCTTCATCGAAGAATTACCAACCTCTGAGGCTGCCGCCTAGACACCTAGGGGCCGCCCGCCGACTCACGATGCGCCGTGCGAACGTGGTCAGCCCACGGACTCGTCACGGGATGCCTCCGAGCAACGCTTGCATGTCCACGTCGCAGAGATCATTCAACATCGCGATTACGCCTTGGCTGCCTGCCGACCCTCACGTATCCCCGACCTGAAAGACGCCCCGACACCGTCGTTTTCGCAGGTTATCCGGAGTTGGATCCCCCGTGTTGGGTGACTCTCCACCTGCGAGGTTCCTCACGCGCGGGCGCCAGAACATATTGTCCTGGGCCGCGAATGCTGCTTGAGCGCAGCACTTGGCTGCCTCGCCTCGGCGCAAGGCATGCCACCAGACGATGCCGGGACCAGTGTTGATGGGAATTCCACTCATGTAGTTCTGTTACAGATGTTACTTACGGGGCGGGTGTGAGTTACGCTTTTCTACGTAATTGCTACGTATGTCATTGCTGCACATTCGGATGAGTCGCGGGCCATGGTTGAGCATGACGCGCGAAACCGGCACGTGGCGGCGCACGAAGAAACGAGTCGGCGTGAAACTTTTTGCGCAACGCGCACATATGGCCCGCCGAAGCGTCGACGGGCACACGTCGCCATTCGAGTTCAGGCAATTCGGTGCGGTACTGCGCCGGGTCGGCTGCGGTCTTGGGTTGCTCACCTCACTGTCTATCGCATTCTCCCCCGTCGCTTGGGCTGAACCCACTGCTGGAGTGTGGGATCCGCTGCTACCGCGGATGGCGAGTGCAGGCGCGCCGGGTGACCCGGTCGCCATTGCGAACGCCTCGCTGCAGGCGAGTGCTCTTGCGACACAGACGACCATGGACATGGGCCGCAAGTTCCTGACCAGCCTGGGCATTCTCAGTCCGGCAGCGAGTCCTTCCTCTACTGTCCGAGGCGGCCGAGTGTACGGCGCGCAGGCAGTCGAGTACGTCATTCGGCGAGCCGCGACACAGATCGGAATTCCGTACTCATGGGGCGGGGGCAGTCTCAACGGGCCTAGCCGCGGTGTCGACTCCGGTGCGGGAACCGTTGGTTTCGATTGTTCCGGCTTGACGAGGTACGCGTTCGCCGGCGTAGGGATATTGCTTCCGCGCTACTCCGGGGATCAATATGATGCCGGACGCAAAGTGCCCCCCTCGCAGGCCAAACGAGGGGATCTACTCTTCTGGGGACCTGGGGGCAGCCAGCACGAAGCCATCTACCTTGGAGGTGGCCAGATGCTCGAGGCACAGCAGACTGGTGTTCCCATCAAGGTGTCACCGGTGCGGAAGTCGGGGATGACACCGTACGTCGTTCGCATCATCGAGACCTGACGCAGCCTGTGCCGCATTCCCCCGGACCGTGTTCTGTGGCCGTGCCGGATGACCGACGCGCCCTGCGTGACTCAGCAGCCGAGAAAGTAACCCACGCCACGCACTGTATGGAGATATCGAGGGGATGACGGGTCCTCACCGAGCTTGCGACGCAGCTTGCCGACATGGACACCCAATGCGGCTCGGCTACCGCCAGCATCGGTGCCCCAGACGATCTCTTCCAACTGCCGCCACGTCAGCGGTTCATTCGGACATGTGGACAGCGCGGCGAGGATGCAGAATTCAGTACGCGTGAGCGCCAAGGTGCTGCCGCTGAGGTGCACGCGGTGTGCCTTCATGTCGACAACGAGGTCGCCGATGGAGCGCAGCGTCAATGCACCATTGTTCTGCCCCGACTCCGCACCGACGTCGACGTACCTGAGTGCCCGACGAATGCGAGTGATGATGGGGCCCACATCGCGTGCAACCGGAACTGTCTCATGTGGCAGCAAAGGGGTGATTTCTGCATCGGTAAGTGCGACGACACCGACGTGAGCCACCTGCCGAAGACGGTCCAGGTTAGCGAGCCGCGCTCCATCTGTACCAACGGACACCAGCACGACGTCGGGGTCGCCGCAGCGCAGCTCCTCGAGCGCGGCAGAATCGGAATACGTGACAGCAACAACGAAATCGAGGGCACGCAGTCGTCGAGCCAGCGCCGCGGCGTAGATGTGTCGCGGCTCGCACAGCAGCAAGCGGATGCGGCCGGTGCCAGCATTCACTTTTAGCCCGCTGTTCCGGCGCCCGATTTCGTCGGTCGTGTGGGCTCCTTCATCGGTGGCACCGGCGACGTCCGAACTTGTTTCCAGTCAGGACTGCCGGGTTTCGCCTATTGTACGTCATCTACGTAGCAATTACGTAGATGACAAGCCAACCGACGCGCCCTGTCGCGGAGATGTCAAACAACGCCTGCTGCCGCTACTACTCAAGTAGTGTTCGCGCCATTCACGGCCGCCGCGGACTGGAGACACCCCTTGCGGTCCAATCGGTACAGCGCGAGCGTTGAGGCAAACCCGATGAAGCTCAGCATGATCCACAGCCCTCCAAACGTACGCGGCCTTGGTAGCCTCGTTAGCATTGATCATGTTGTAACGAGGCGTTTCGTTCCAGAGTCATGTAGGCCCCGGGGGCGACGCGACACGTCTTTGCGTATTACCTACGGCGTTACTCCGTAGATAATTCATTCGCCGGTTTCCCGAAGCTGACGGGTTCCCAAATGTTTGTTGAGAACTTGCTCCTGCTTGAATCCCCGAGCTGTTCGCAATAGGACGTCGGTCGTCGCCGAACCACCGGTGTCCATGACGCAAACCGGGCCACTTCTGCGACGACTGTGGCTCAGTGGTGACAGAGCACTTGGATCAGCGCTGGGGTTGCGAGCATGACGGTCATCGCTGCGCCTAGGGCGACGCGGTGGCGCCATTGGGTGTGCCTCTGTGTGGGTATCGCCAGTCGCAGTGCGCGGCTGATAACTGCTGTTCCTGCGGCCGCCAACCCGTCGGGCAACGGCGCTCCGTGGCCGGCCAGTGTGAGCAAACCGCCGAGCAAGGGGCGGGTCCCGACGCTGCGTGCGGCAACGTCATCGGCGCACATCTCGAGTAGCTCGGCCACCGCGGCGTTCGCACTGGCGAACAGTGGGATCCGAGGGAGTGTGAAGGTCAGCGCGCGCAGCACCATGAGGATGTGATGGTGTCGGCCCGAGATGTGGGCGTCCTCGTGGGCGAGAACCGCTTCGAGCTGCGCGCGGTCCAGGGAATCGATGGCCGCGGAGGTAACAACGATGGCATTGGGTCGCCCGATCACGCAGTATGCGGCTGGTCGGACAGCGTCAACGACCACCACGTAGGGGCTATTCGTGGGCCGTCCGATAATCCGCGCAGCATGTGCATGTTCGTGGCTGCGTGCGCGCAAATCTGCGATCGAGCGGCCGACCCGTATCGCTACGATGGACAAAGTCAGCAGGCCCCCGGCGATCAATGCCATCGACCCGATGCGTCCCGGCAGCGGCGTGTGGTCGGACAAGCCGAACAGTTCGAGGCATAACGTCAACGCCTCGGCATCGTGCACACCGTCCGCAACGGCGACGATGATCAACGCGAGGGTGGCCACCCAGGCGATGAGGGTGGCGCCGAGCGCGGCCAACCAAGCGGCGACCCCCATGTGGGGGCTCACCCCGCCGCTGGTCATTCTGCGCAACACGGGAGGCGCCAGCCAGCCCAGCGCACCGCCGTAGAGCGCAAGCCACATCGCCGCGGTCATCATCGCCGGCCCTTGCCTAGTGCCGCCCTCAGTTGCGCGGACTGCTCCTCGCTCATCTGATCGACGAAGAAGGACAACACCGCGCTGGTATCGCCGCCGGAATCGAACGCCGCCTTCATCAGGCGGGCCGAGCGTTCCTCACGGCTCATAGAGGGGCGATATACGAAGGCTTTGCCGCTGCGCTCCCGGGTGAGCCAACGCTTGCGGTACAGGTTGTCCATCGTTGACATCACCGTTGTGTAGGCAATCTGACGGTGACGCGACATTTCATCGAAGATATCGCGCACCGTTACGGGGGCCGCGTAATCCCAAACCTGCTCCATCACGACCGCTTCGAGGTCACCGAACCCTCGGTGTTCCATATCGCCGGACTCCCGCTCTCGAACGTCGGCTGGCACACACGCCGCGACGCTATTGCCGTTCCCAATGTAGCCGTCCTCAGTCCACTTGCCGGTACCTGCAGCGGTGAAAGGAGGTCGCGTCCGTTGCGTTTGACGGCTCCGGCTTTGGGTTGCCGGGCACATGACACCGACCTCAACGTTCGACGACACTCCACAGCGACCCAACCGCGGGCGCTCGACACGGTGCGGCGAGCCGATGGTGCCCAGCGCAGATGTCGCCGGCGACCCGATCGCCATCATCAACGCCGTCCTCAAGATCATGGCCACCTCGACCCAGATGACTGCCGAGATGGGACGCAACTTCCTCACCAAGCTCGGCGTTCTTTCGCCAGCGGCCGCTCCCGCCGACCCTGGTTTCACCAATGGGCGTATTCCTCGGCTCTACGGCCGTCAAGCCTCGGAATTGGTCATCCGCCGGGCCATGTCTCAACTCGGGGTGCCGTACTCGTGGGGCGGGGGCAACGCCAGCGGACCTTCTCGTGGCATCGATCAAGGCGCCGGCACCGTTGGCTTCGATTGTTCGGGCCTGATGCTCTACGCGTTCGCCGGCGTCGGCATCAAGCTTGACCACTACTCGGGGTCGCAATACAACGCCGGCCGCAAAATTCCCTCCTCCCAGATGCGTCGAGGTGATCTGATCTTCTACGGCCCCAACGCGAGTCAGCATGAAGCGATGTATCTCGGGGACGGAATGATGCTCGAAGCGCCCTATACCGGGGCCGTTGTGCGTGTCGCGCCGGTACGCACGTCTGGCATGACGCCCTACGTGACCCGCTTGATCGAATACTGAGCTCGCCTACCGGGTCTCGGTGGCACATCAGCGGCGTCGCCACACCCGACTGGCAACGCCTCGTCAAGCCCGCTCGAGTTCAGTGAGTGCGGATGCGGTCGCTGTCGGCACATTCACTAGTCGCGTCGTAAACGCGGGGAAGCCCGCGGTGGTCTTAGAGAGCCGAACAGGGCAACCGTGCCCCCGATGGCACTTGCCCACACTACGAGGAGTCCTGCGCAGAGCGTCAACCATGTCTGCCATCCGAAGCCGTCGGGACAAAAGCTCAACCACCAATGCATGGTGCTGCACCTCCTTCCATGCTCAGCTTGCGTAGATTGCACCGTTCAACAGGTATGCCTTCTATGAAGATCTGCTGAAGATCGACGATGCATCAGTCGTGCCCCACCACAACTGCACGGCCAGCGGGCACCATGAATGCGATGGAGCACCCGACCGGACCGCCGCCTGAACAGGCAAAGGGTTACCGCGCGCTGGTGGTCGATGACGAAGTAGCGCTGGCCGAGGTCGTGGCAAGCTACTTGGAGCGGGAACAGTTCGAGGCGATCGTGGCCGATAACGGCGTCGACGCGATCGCTGTCGCACGAGAGCTCGACCCAGATGTCGTCGTCCTCGACCTGGGACTTCCGGGCATCGACGGTCTGGAGGTGTGCCGACAGTTGCGCACGTTCTCCGACGCTTACGTGGTTATGCTGACAGCTCGCGACACCGAGATCGATACCGTGCTCGGCCTCACCGTCGGCGCTGACGACTACATCACCAAGCCATTCAGTCCACGAGAACTCGTGGCGCGCATCCGGGCCATGCTGCGGCGCCCGCGCGTGCTGCAGACACCCCTTGCGGCACCTGGACGTGACACTGCACCGCCGCGGCGGTTCGGACCGCTGAGCATCGATGTGGCGGCCCGCGAAGTGCGCATCGACGGTGTTTCGATCTTGTTGACCCGCACGGAGTTCGACATTCTGGAGGCGCTGTCCGGGCACCCCGGGATGGTGCTGACTCGGCTGCAACTCCTCGAGATCGTTCGCGAAGGTCCGTGGGTCGGCAATGAACACCTCGTCGACGTCCATATCGGCCATCTTCGTCGCAAACTTGGCGACGACGCTGCGCAGCCCCGCTACATCGCTACGGTGCGCGGAGTCGGTTACAGGATGGGTACCGGACAGTGACCACCGCTTCCATCGCTGCACTTCGACGACGAAGCCGGTGGAGCCGTCGTCCTGGTATCGGGTTGCGTCTCCTCGCGGCCCAGGCCATCGTCTTGGTCGCCGGAGCGGCGACCACCTCCGTGGTGGCCGCTGTCGTGGGACCGCCGTTGTTTCGTGAACATCTGCATCGGGCCGGGGTGCCGGCTAATTCACTCGAAGAAATTCACGCCGAGGAAGCGTATGGCTACGCGACCGTGATATCCATCGGAGGTGCCCTGGCGGTCTCGGCGCTGGCTGCACTGGCGGTCAGCTGGTATGTCAGCCGACGACTGCAGCGGTCGATCACCGAGGTCTCCTCCGCGGCGACCGCCATCGCTGACGGTCATTACGGAATCCGCGTGTCTTCTCCTCGACTCGGCGACGACTTCGATGCGCTCGCCGTTGCCTTCAACGAGATGGCGTCCCGACTGCAGGCTGTCGAAACGACGCGACAGCACCTCTTCGGCGACTTGGCGCACGAGATTCGCACACCCGTCGCGGTGCTCGAGGCATACGTCGAGGCGCTCGAAGACGGGGTTCGCGCGTTGACGCCGCAGACCGCGGCGATGTTGCGCGATCAGACCCGGCGGCTCGTGCGATTCTCCGAGGACGTGTCCGCCCTGGCCAAGGCGGAGGAGAGCTCCGTCTCGATGACCTACGACCTCATCGACGTCGGACGGCTTGCCGATCGCTGCGCCGCCGTCGCACGCGAACCCTATGCCGATAAGGGTGTCGCACTCGATGTCCACGTCGACCCCGGATTGCCGTGCTTGTGGGCAGACGAACAGCGGCTGGCTCAAGTCCTAGGCAACTTGCTCGACAATTCGTTGCGGCACACGGCTCGCGGCGGACGCGTCGAAATTCGTTGTATGCGTGTCGCAGAGCAGGTGTCAATATCTGTCGTGGACAGCGGAGAGGGAGTAGCAGCCGAACATCTTCCTCGGCTGTTCGAACGGTTCTACCGCGCTGACGCGGCCCGCGACCGCGGAAAGGGCGGCGCAGGAATCGGGCTTGCAATCGCGAAGGCACTCGTCGAAGCGCACGGCGGAACCATCACCGCAACAAGTGCAGGCCCGGGCACCGGCGCCACGTTCACCCTCACCATGCCGACCGCGCGCCGCCACGACGATGCGCCGGCGACGGAAGGCGCGTGACGAACGGTCGGCCATTAAACAGTTCAGCTCACTGAGTTTTCAGCAGGCCCTGCATCGTGGTGATCTCCTGTTGCTGCGAGGAGACGATGGCGCGCGCCATGTCGACAGCCGCGGGAAATTGCCCGCTGTCGATCTCTTGCTGAGCCATCGTGATCGCACCCTCGTGATGCTTGATCATCTGCGTCAAGAACAGCCGGCCGGCTTCGGTACCCTGTGCGTTCTGCAGAGCCGCCATGTCCGCGTCAGACATCATTCCGTGACCGCTGCCCGTCGGCATTTGACTCATGTCCCCGCCGGACATGTCGTGACCCGGCATGGGTGTGCTGCTCGAAGCGGGCGTTGAACCGGCCCCCCACTGCTGCAGCCAGCCTTGCATCTGATCGATCTCCGGGGCCTGAGCGTTCTTGATTTGATTGGCCAGCGTCACGATCTGCGGCTGGATGCCCTGCTTGCCCAGGAGCATGTCACTCATCTCGATTGCCTGCTGGTGATGAGGGATCATGCCCTGCGCGAACGCCACATCAGCGTCGTTGTGCGCGGCGTCGCTACTTGCGGCGCTGGTCGATGGTGCCGACGCCGCGGCCGAAGTGCTGGACGACGCCTGAGTATCGCTCGCCGTATTCGAACAGGCGCTGACAGCCACGCCCACCGCCACTGCGGCCATGAGCCCATACCCAACTCGCTTGTGCTGCATCGCACATCCTTCCCAGACCATTCTCGGTGATAGCGGGCTTTCACCCGACACGCGTTATGCGCGGCTCGGGACCAGCCTCCTGGGGCGGAGTATGCGTCGCCTCGTCTTCCGATAAAGATTTGATGAAGAGCGCTCCTAGCCACGTCGCAGGTGGCCGCACCGCTCCCCTTTGTGCCGGCGGGACGCGCTCGCGCTCCACCCCAATCTACTATCACGTTACGTACATCGGTCGGCCGTGATGAGGGGAAGTACCGTGTAGCGCTGGAATGTCGTTGCGATGAATGCAGCCGCGGCGTTGGTGGTCGCCTTCTCGGGCCCTGTCGAGGACACCCCGGCGGTCGTGCCGGGAATGACACACATTCATGGCCTTGGCATCAATCCATCCGACCAACGTCTCTATGTGGCAACCCACTACGGATTATTTCGGATAACCGAGGATGACGCCCCGCAACGCGTCGGCGACTCGATGCAGGACTTCATGGGCTTCACCGTCACCGGCGCTGACGAGTTTCTGGCCAGTGGCTACCCCCACCCGGCGGACCGACAACAGCCCCCGCACCCTGGTCTGATCAGGACCACTGATGCCGGGCAATCGTGGCAATCGGTGTCGCTGAAGGGTAGTGCCGATTTTCACGCACTGGAGTATCGCCACGGGCGCATGTACGGGCTGGACAGCCAGTCCGGCGCGGTGATGGTCAGCGACGACTCGCGGTCCTGGCAGACGCGCACCGACGTTACGGCCGCCGACCTCACTGTGTCGCCGGCGAACGCCCAGGAGGTTGTGGCAACGGCCCGCGGAGGGCTGCTGCGCAGCACCGGCGGCGCCTCGACGTTCTCTACGGTCAGCGGAGCACCACAGCTGATACTCGTCAGCTGGCCCGACAGTGGACACCTCATCGGTGCTGACGCCGGGGCAGGCTTCACACCAGCACCGACGGCGGCCAGACCTGGCAGCCGGGGTCCGCCGTCGCGACCTCAGGCGCTCTTAGCCGCGGGCGGAGGCCACATGTATGTCGCCACGGATGACGCCATGTACGCCTCCGACGACGACGGCGCCTCGGCGCGGATCCTGACCTCTGTTTCCTGAGCGAGCGACCAAGACGTCTCAGTCGCGGCGGGCGTTGTGGATGGGCGCCACCCTCACCGGAGTGCCGTATGTCGAGGCGTGAACCATCATGCCGTCGCCGATGTAGATCCCCGCGTGCGAGACATCGGCGTAGAACGTCGCGATGTCGCCTGGCTGTCGGAGATTGCGACCGGCCGCCCGCCTGCGGCCGGCGCCTGACTGGAGCGGGGTACACCAATCAAGTGATGTGACGATGCTGTTCGGCGCCCGGCGGCACCGCGGCTGCTGGTCACTGGCCAGCGCTGCTCCCATCGCACAGTTACCGGCCATCGCGACGGTCGACCATGAATCCACCCTGCGGGCAACTTCAGCTTCCGCGCCAAGACGCACGCCCCAGGGACCGCTCCGAACACGACTGAGCCCGCCACAAAGGGGAGAGCAGAGGTCACCGATGCACTTGTCGATCACGCGATCGGCGAAAGGTATGTTCGTTAGGTAATCCTGACCTTGCAGAGAGGCCGGTCGATGTCAGCCCGTCGTAGTCGTTGGAGTCGCATCACCGCACTGGGGGCCGCCGTCGCGCTGGCAGCGGGTCTCGCCGCCTGCTCGTCGTCGGAGGAAGAGGACGGCCTGCTGGTGTACAACGCGCAGCACGAGTCGCTGACCAAAGAGTGGATCGACGCCTTCACCAAGGAGACCGGCATCAAGGTCACCTACCGCCAGGGCGGTGACACCGAACTGGGCAACCAGCTGATCGCCGAGGGCGACTCCTCGCCTGCCGACGTGTTCCTCACCGAAAACTCGCCCGCCATGGCCGCCGTCGAGAAGGACGGCCTGTTCACCGACGTCGACCAGGCCACCATCTCCCAGGTGCCGCCGCAGTTCCGCCCCGCCACTAACAAGTGGACCGGCGTCGCCGCGCGCACGACGGTGTTCGCCTATGACAAGACCAAGCTCACCGAGGCCCAGCTGCCGCGATCGATCATGGATCTCGAGAAGCCCGAGTGGAAGGGCCGCTGGGGCGCCCCGCCGGTCAAGCCCGACTTCCAGGCCATCGTCGCGGCGATGCTCGAACTCACCGGCGAGCAGGCCACCAGCGCGTGGCTGGCAGGCATGAAGTCAGGCGCCGAGATCTACTCCGACAACATCGCCACGCTGCGCGCCGTCAACGACGGCCAGGTCGAGGGCGGAATCATCTACCACTACTACTGGTACCGCGATCAGTCGCAGACCAAGGAGATTTCGCGCAACACCGCGCTGCACTACTTCCGCAACCAGGATCCCGGCGCCTTCGTCTCGATCTCCGGCGGCGGCATCCTGAACTCCAGCACGAAGAAGGAAGACGCCCAGAAGTTCCTCACCTTCATCACCAGCAGGGCCGGTCAGGAAGTGCTCGAGAAGGGCACCTCGTTCGAGTACCCCGTGGCCAGCGGCGTGCCGGCCAACCCCGCGCTGGTGCCTCTCGCCGACCTGCAGGCACCCGCCGTGAACCCGTCCAACCTCGACGCGCAGAAGGTCACGGACCTGATGACGAAGGCGGGCCTGCTCTAGATGGGTGGCTGACATGGTCACCCCCACCGCGACGGCTGTCGACGCGGCCCTGATCGACGCCGTGCCGCCGTCGGAAGTGCCCGGCCGGGCAGCCGCCACCCGGCCTGGGCCGGTTCTCACCGCCGGTGTGGTGCTGCTGGTGGTCGCGACGTTCGTTCCGATCGGGTACGTCGCCTGGTCGGTGGTGTCGCTCGGGCCCGCGCGGGTGTGGGAACTGCTCGCACGGCCGCGCGTGCTCGAACTGTTCGTCAACACCGTCGGTCTCGTCGTCGTGACGGTCCCGATCTGCATCGTGCTCGGCGTGGGCGCGGCGTGGCTGGTGGAGCGCTCCGACGTCCCCGGCCGGGCGGTGTGGCGGCCGCTGTTCGTCGCTCCCCTTGCGGTGCCCGCGTTCGTCAACAGCTACGCCTGGGTGAGCGTCGTCCCCACCCTGCACGGCTTCTGGGCGGGCATCCTCGTCGCGTCGCTGTCGTACTTCCCGTTCGTCTACGTGCCCGCCGCCGCCACGCTCCGTCGCCTGGACCCGGCGATCGAGGAATCCGCTCGCACGCTCGGTTCCAGCCCGGCGTCGGTGTTCCGGCGCGTGGTGCTGCCGCAGCTTCGGCTCGCCGTGCTGGGCGGCGGACTGCTCATCGGCGTGCACCTGCTGGCCGAGTACGGCGCGTTCGCGATGTTGCGCTTCTCGACGTTCACCACCGCAATCTTCGAGCAGTTCCAGGCCACATTCAACGGCGCGGCGGGCAGCACGCTCGCGGGCGTCCTCATGCTGCTGTGCCTGGTGCTGCTCGTTGGCGAGGCGGGGGTCCGCGGTAACGCTCGCTACGCCCGGCTCGGTTCGGGCGCTCAGCGCACGTCGCCGCCCCACCGCCTGGGTGGCATGACGCTGCCCGTGCTGGCGGCCCTCGCGGCACTCGGCGTCCTGTCGCTCGGGGTTCCGGTGTGGACGATCGTGCGGTGGTTGTGGATCGGCGGCAGCGACGTGTGGACGATCGGCGAGATCGTGCCGTCGACCGCGCAGACCGTGGCGCTGGCCGCCGCGGCAGCGGCGCTGACGACGGTGCTGGCCTTCCCCTTCGCCTGGATCGCGGTGCGGCACCGCGGGTTCTGCGCCCGCTTCGTCGAGGGCTCGAACTTCGTGACGAGTTCGATGCCGGGCATCGTCACCGCGCTCGCGCTCGTCACCGTGGCGATCCGCTTCGCGCCGCCGCTGTACCAGACGGCGACGCTGGTGCTCGCGGCCTACGTGCTGATGTTCATGCCCCGCGCGATGGTGAACCTTCGGTCGGGTCTGGCCCAGGTGCCGCAGACGCTAGAGGAGGCGTCGCGCTCGCTCGGCGTATCACCCGCCCGCACGCTGTTGCGGATCACGTTGCGGCTCACCGCACCTGCGGCCGCCGCTGGCGCCTCGCTGGTGTTCGTCGCCGTGGCGACCGAGCTGACCGCCACCCTGCTGCTGGCGCCGACGGGCACCAACACCCTGGCGATGCGGTTCTGGTCGCTGTCGAGCGAGCTGGCCTATGCGGGCGCCGCACCGTATGCGCTGTTGCTCGTCGTGCTCGCGCTCCCGGTCACCGTCGTGCTGTTCCAGCAGTCGAGCAGGGCGGCCGCGCTATGACGAACGCACTCGACGTCAGCGGCCTGGTCAAGTCCTTCGCTAGCCAGACCGTGTTGCACGGCATCGACCTCGGCGTGACCGCGGGCACCATCACCGCCGTCGTCGGCGCCTCCGGCTGCGGCAAGACCACGCTGCTCCGCCTCGTCGCAGGATTCGAGAACCCGGACGGCGGAACGATTTCCATCGCCGGACGCCAGGTGGCGGCCGCCGGACGCAGCACTCCCGCGCACCGCCGCGACGTAGGTTACGTCGCGCAGGACGGTGCGCTGTTCCCACACCTGACCGTGGGTCAGAACATCGCCTACGGGCTGTCCGGCCGCCGCAACGTCAAGCAGCGCGTCGCCGAACTGCTCGCCACCGTCTCCCTCGACGAGTCCTACGCCGGGCGCCGCCCGCACGAACTCTCCGGCGGGCAGCAGCAGCGGGTGGCCCTCGCCCGCGCCCTTGCCCGCCAACCCGCGCTCATGCTGCTCGACGAACCGTTCAGCGCCCTGGACACCGGGCTGCGGGCGTCGACCCGCAAGGCCGTCGCCGCACTGCTCTCCGATGCCGGTGTCACCACCCTGATCGTCACTCACGACCAGGAAGAGGCACTGTCGATCGCCGACCAGGTCGCGGTCATGCGCGACGGCCGGTTCACCAAAGTCGGTACACCGCAAGAAGTTTACCGCGAACCCAACGATCGCTTCACCGCCGAATTCCTCGGCGACTGCGTGCTGTTGCCGTGCACGGTGGCCGGCGGGGTCGCCACCTCGGCGCTGGGCCGCCTACCGGTCCGCGGCTCCGTCCCCGACGGCGGCGGCACGCTGATGCTTCGCCCTGAGCAACTCGAGGCGACGGCCGTCTCCGACGACGACCTCGGCGACGGCATGGCGACAGTCCTGGCGTCGGAGTTCCGCGGCCACGACGTCATGCTCACCGTCGACCTCGGCGGCGTCGCCGCGCCGATCACCGTCCGCCAGCACAGTGTCGCGCCACCGACCGTCGATGCGAAGGTCCGAATCCACGTCACCGGCGCCGCCGTCGTGTTCGGTGACCGCCCACGCGACGGCCGATGACAGCGCCATGATGTTCGAACGACACGTCGACCACCTCGCCTGCTACGGCGACGACGTCGCGGTGATCACGGCCGAGAAAACCGTCAGCTACGCCGAACTCGCAACTCGGGTCGCCGCTCGGGCCGCCGAACTGGGCGCGCGGCGCAAGCTCGTCCTGCTCGAGACCCGCAACGACCTACCCACGCTGGTGGCCTACCTCGGCGCGCTCGCCGGCCACCACGTCGTGCTGCCCGTCCCGGCGGGCGGCGACCACCGGTCGGTCGTCGAGACCTACCACCCGGACGTCATCGTCGCCGACGGCGCCATCACCGAGAGACCACGCCACCGTCCCACCCCCGAACTCCACCCGGACCTGGCCCTGCTGCTCTCGACGTCCGGCAGCACCGGCTCCCCCAAGCTGGTGCGGTTGTCCCGGTTCAACCTCGCCGCCAACGCCGAGTCGATCGCCACCTACCTCGGCATCACCGGGACCGACAGGGCCGCAACGACTCTGTCGATGTCGTACTGCTACGGGCTGTCGGTGATGCACAGTCACCTCCTGCGCGGAGCCGGACTCGTCCTCACCGAACTGTCCGTCATCGACGGCGACTTCTGGAAGTCGTTCCGCGCCAGTGGCGCAACGTCGTTCGCGGGCGTTCCGCATACCTTCGAACTGCTCGACCGGATCGGCTTTGAGGCGATGTCCCTGCCGAACCTGCGCTACGTCACCCAGGCCGGCGGACGGCTCGACCCGGACAGGGTTCGGCGGCTCGCCAATCTCGGCGCACGCTCGGGGTGGCGGTTCTTTGTCATGTACGGCGCCACCGAGGCCACCGCGCGCATGGCCTACCTGCCGCCGGAGCTCGCCCACGACCATCCCTCGTCGATCGGCGTTCCGATCCCCGGCGGCTCGTTCCGGATCGATCCGGTCGACGGCATGCCCGATGGCACAGGCGAACTGTTCTACCGCGGGCCGAACGTGATGATGGGCTACGCCCACACCGCCACCGACCTCGCCTCCGGTGCCGGCGTCGAGGAACTGCGCACCGGCGACCTCGCCTACCGGCGTCGCGACGGCCTCTACGAGGTGGTCGGCCGCAGCGACCGGTTCGCGAAGCTGTACGGACTGCGCATCGACCTGCAACGCGTCGAGTCGGCTCTGCATGCCGACGGCGTCGACGCGATATGCACCGACGGTGACGGCCTCCTGATCGTCGGCGCCGCCGACCGTCCCAAAGATTGTGACGTCGCAGCCGCGGCGACCGACGCGTCCGGGCTTCCCCGGGCGGCGATCCGGGTGGTCGACGTCGACGAGATTCCGCGGCTGCCGACCGCCAAGCCGGACTACCGCGCCCTGCGGGAGCGGGCCGCCGAGCGGACGACCGACGACGCCCGTCTGGACCTGCGTGGCCTGTTCGCCGACGTGCTGCAGATCGACGCGGCCGACATCGACCCCCGCAGCAGCTTCGTCGACCTCGGTGGCAACTCGCTGTCCTACGTCGCCATGTCGGTGCGGCTCGAACGTGCACTCGGGCACCTGCCCGCCGACTGGCAGCGGCTACCGCTGAGTCAGTTAGAGTCCGCCGGCAAGACCCGCCGCTGGTGGGGAACGACGCTCGAGACCAGCGTGGCGCTGCGTGCGGCGGCGATCGTCCTGGTCGCCGGATCGCACGCCGAGCTGTGGGTGCTGTGGGGCGGCGCACACATCCTGCTGGGCGTCGCCGGATACAACTTCGGCCGCTTCTGCCTCACGCCCCTGCCGCCTGCCACCCGGGTGCGCCACCTGGCCAGCACCATCGGCTGGATCGCCGTGCCTGCCATCGCGTGGGTGGCGTTTGCGCTAGTCGTCACCGACGACTACGAGGCCTCGAATCTGCTGCTGGCGAACAAGTTCCTCGGATCCGAGGACAGCATGACCGCCGGGCGGCTGTGGTTTGTCGAGGTCCTGGTGTGGGTGCTGGTGGGGTTGGCGCTGCTGTGCGCGACGCGGTGGGGCGACCGCGCCGAACGCCGGTGGCCGTTCGGCGTCGCCGCGGCATTCCTGGCCCTGGGCATGGCGCTGCGGTGGGACGTCTTCGGTATCGCGCTTGGCAAGGCCGCATGGTTCACCATGATGGCGTTCTGGTTCTTCGCGATCGGCTGGGCCGCCTCGAAGTCGTCGACGGTGTGGCAGCGGCTCGCCGTGACCGCGGTCCTCGCCGTCGGCATCGTCGGGTACTTCGGCCAGCCCAACCGCGAGGCGATGGTGTTCATCGGGCTGGCGCTGCTGATCTGGCTGCCCGCCATCCGCTGCCCGTCGGCGTTCACGGTCACCGCCGGCGTGATCGCCGAGGCGTCACTGTTCATCTACCTGACGCATTACCAGGTGTATCCGCTTTTCGGGGAGCACCGATTGCTCGGCGTAGTGGCCGCGGTGGCAGTCGGCATCGTGCTGACCTACCTCGTGGCGATGACTCGGCGGTGGCTACGGCTGCACCGCCCGACGACCCTATGGACGATGAAGTGGCGAAATGACGCCGACACACCGCGGCACTCGAGTCGTTAGGCACGCGTTACTCGTCTCGCTATGCAGGCGTGGTGGTTGCACCCGTGTCGGTCATGCTCCCGGTGACGGTGCGGCCGCCGAGCATGGTGGCCAGCACACGGGTATCCGGCAGGTCAGTGAGCCGACAGGTCAATGGGTTTCGGTCCACGACAACCAAGTCCGCGTGGTGTCCGACAACCAGTGATCCTATTCCGTTCCAGCCCAGGACCTGGGCAGCGGTGCGTGTCCACATGGCCAGTGCCTCGGTGCGTGAGATTCCGGCGGTAGCGGCGGGACGTCCGGTGGCGCCGTAGCGCGGTTCGACAGCCAAGGCGAGGTGTTCGAAGATGTTCTTGGGTCCCCAGTCCGTGCCGCACCCTACGGTCATCCCGGCCGCCAGGAAACGCTGCAGCGGAACGAGATGTTCGAGGATGTGTTGTCCGACGCGCTCGGCGAACAGCTCTCCCTTACCCCAGGAGAACGACATGGTGGTTGTGAGTCCGAGTCCCAGGGCCGCGAGGCGCCTGATCTGGTGAGGTTCGGCTATCGCGGCGTGCTGCACGATCCAAGGGCGGTCACCCGCGCGCAGCGGCCCGTCGAGGCTTTCGAGCTGGTCGAGGTAGGTGGCGAGTTCACCGTTGCCGGCGATCATCATGTTCAAGCGCAGGCCACTCTCCAGGCAGAACCGCATGATCTTCTCGACCGTGTCGGCAGGTACGAAGGATCGCCCTGTGGTCATGGCGCCGAATGGTCCTCGGTACGGCTCACGCATCAGTAGTTGTCCAGAGTGGCAGGACCCGCCGCGCCCGACGGTGATGCCGTCGACGCGCAGCATGTCGTCGTCGCGGTCAACCATGTCGGTGGCGCGTTGCAGCCGGGTCAGCAGGCGTTTGACGTCCAGTGGCTGATCGTCGGGCATGCCGTAGATGTGCGCTTCCGGTGCACATTGCACCCGCACGGTGAGCTGATCGGTGCTGCGCAGCCACCGGTAGAGCTCGATGTGGGAGAAGTCCATCGCGTGGGCTTCATAGACAGTGGTTACGCCGAGTGCGTTGGCGTCCCGCATCGCGCGAATCACGCCGGGCTCGAAAGCGTTGGGCTGCAGCAATGGTAGGCGCCGTAGCAAGCTGTTCATGTAGTCGTCGTTGTTGTAGTACAAGGTGACCGCACCGTGAAGTCGGCCAGTGGGCTCCCCGCTGGTGTCCTTCTCGACCCAGACATCGCCGATGCGGTCGGCCGTGTGGCGGTCGATGCCCAGCCGCTGCAATCCGGCGCTGTTGAGTACACACGTGTTCGGGATGACCGGAGCCCACGCCTGGATGAATACCGGATGGTGCGGTGCGGCGCGGTCGAGCACGACTCGATCGGGCAGGACGCCCTCAGCGAGGTCACGGTACGAGCGCCTCAGAAAGTAGTGCGGCTCCCCCACTGGAGCCGTCATGATCCACTCGCCGACCGGCGTCGTCTGCGCGCGGGAGGTGATGCGCGCGGCGATGTCGCTGTGGTCGACCGCATCGGCCAGGTCGACCAAAGGCTCGGCGATCACCCCGAAGTGCAACAGGTGGGGGTGGGTGTCGACGAAGCCGGGCAGCACGGTGGCGCCGTCGAGGTCTACGACATCGGCGTCCGCTCCGGCCGCACGACGAACGGCGGCGTCGTCGCCCACGGCGGTGATGTGGCCCTCGGTGACGGCCACCGCTTCGGCGACGGTGTCTGCGTGATCGCAGGTGAGGACGGTGGCGTTGGTGTAGACGGTGCTCGTCATGAATGGGTCGCCGCATCCCGGACGCCGTGGTCTTTGGCGCTGCCCTTGAGCTGGCAAGCGCCGCTCGCGCGGAATGGCTCGGCGAGCTGCGCCAGATATCCCACGGGGTAGTTCGGTTTGGCGGCCATACCGAGGTCGTCGCTGCTGAATCGGCGCTGAGGGTCGAAGGAGAATGTGCGCAGCGCGTGGTCCCAGACGAGGGTGAACAGACCGAAGTTGACGTCACCGATGCCTGCCCACTTCAGGTGATGAAAGCGGTGGCCCTCATTGAGCGCCAGCACCTTGCGCAGCGGACCAATGCGGTAGTCGGCGTTGGAATGCTGCAACAGCAGTTGCACCGCAATGCACACGGTCAGCACCTCGGCCACGGCCTTGGGCATTCCCAGCAGCAGCAGCGGCACGGTGCCGGCCGCAAGTTCCAAAGCCCCGTGCAGTGGGTGCTTCATCAAGCCGTTGAAGCCGTAGAACCGTTTGACGCTGTGATGCACGGCGTGAAAGCGCCACAGCCATCCCACCTTGTGACTGACCAGGTGCGCGGCGGTCACCCCGAGATCAGTGACCACGATCGCGACCAGCACCTGCACCACGAATGGCAGCCCCGCGGGCCACCGTTCACCGAACGGTGACAGCGCGGCCATGAGCGGAATCACCAGCACTGTGAGTAGCAGAGACGTCTCGTTGATGAAAGCGTGTGCCACGTCGCGGCGATCATCACCGACCGACGTGTTCCACTCGTCGGAGTAGGGCAAGGTTCGCTCGGCAACGAACGACAGGCCGATCGCCGCAACGATGAGCGCCGCCATCCACAGCTCGGCCCAGGGCGCGTGCGCCAGGCCGATGGCAGCACCGTTTATCCCGATCAGCATCACCGGGACGTAGCCGTAGCGAACAAATGTCTTCGTCATGTTCTCAGTGTCGAGAGTGCGAGTAGGTCGGCGCATGTACAGATCCGGCGACCTTTTTGCCGAGCGTGGTTCGACGTATTCAGGCGTCGGCGCCGAGTTGGCATACTCAAGACGTGACATGGTCGGGTGCAGCGGTGATCGAGCCAGGCCGGCTGATCTACGGCGGTCGCCTTGGCGCCGCGCACGGTCATTCGCACGCGGCGGTACAGATTGCCGTGGCCTCCGATGAACGGGTGCTCTTCACCGACACTTCGGGCCGTAGCGTCCACGCCCGCGCCGGGGTCATTCCGTCGGGCGTCATGCACTCTGTCGATGCCGGCGCGGCGACCGGAGTCATGATGTATCTGGATCCCACGAGCGCACGCGGGCGCCGCGTCGAGGCTCTCGTCGACCGGGACGCGAAGGTGAACGTCTCCGCCTGGGTCACGGCGGCGCAGCGGCTTCCGGCAGCGCCGCCGCTGTCGGAGGATCTCTCGGCGGCCGCCGATGCCGTGCTCGCCCATCTCCTTGGGCCTGATGACCTCGTCACCACACGGGCCGAGACGCATTCCGCTGTCGCGGCCGCCATCACGCTGCTGCCCGACCTGCTCGGCGGCCCGGTGCGTCTGACCGACGTCGCTTCCGCCGTTCACCTGTCGGCCGACCGGCTCGGCCGCTTATTCGCCCGCGACATCGGTTTGTCGTTTCCCGCCTACGTCCGGTGGGCAAGGCTCATCCGCGCGATGGAAGTGGCGCGAGAGGGAGGGACCATCACCGATGTGGCGCACGCCGCCGGATTCACCGACAGCTCCCACGCCAACCGCGCGTTCCACGAGATGTTCGGCGTTGCACCGATCGACGTGCATCGCAGCGTGCGGCTCGCCTGACCAATCGCGCGGCTGTGGGGCGCCCCCGGCAGGATTCGAACCTGCGGCCTTCTGCTCTGGAGGCAGACCAAACCCGTTCAGGGCGGTCTGTCGGCGTTCGCCGAGGTGTAGCGGCTAGAGCAGAATGGTGGCTCTGACCTGCTGCATCATGTTGCACGGGTCCGTGGGCGTTCGAGGCCGTTCGCCGAGGAGTTTTGCTTGAGTTGTGGCGAAGATAAGTCGGTTTGTCAGCTCGCCAGCAGGGATCCAAAGCCTTGGTCGGCGAGGGCGATGGCGTCAGACTGGCCGAGGATGACGCCATCGAGGTCGGGATGATTGCCGAGGTGAGACTGCGCGTGCTCGGAGTTGGTGTGGAAGGTGATTGATCGACAGACGGTATTGGCCAAGGTCCCGCAGCAGTCAGCGTGGCCGATGACGACGACGGTGGTGGCTGGTTGCCACATTCATTCGTGGCCGCGGCGTTGAATGCGGATCAGTGTGCCCGAGTCGGGGTCGGTCGAGTCGATGATGCCGTCGCCGCCGGTCATCAGTGGGATGCCGAGCGCGTCGATCGCACACATCGCAGCGACCGAGCGGTGGTCGGCAAGGCGGACGGTGTGGCCCGTGGGCCGGCCAGAGAAGGGGTAGGCGACGTCGACCTGTCCATCGGAGGCGGTGTGCACGAGGTCGGCGCTGGCGAGTTGATTCAGCGCGTCATCGAGATCGACGCCGACTGCGGTCGCCGTCGATGATAAGTCGTCGCGATGAGCCTGGCCTTTATCGCAAAAGACCCGCAGCACGCCCTGGTGTATTTCGCGGATCGCGGCCGGAAGTTGGTCGGCGACCTCGGCGACAGATGCGGTCTGCCCGACGACCGCTCGGGCATTGATGACCGCGGCCGATCGGCGCGGCGCAATGCGTCGAGAACGCGTCGCGGTGTGGGCAAGTCCAGTCGGCACGCGTCGCCGATTGGCCCGCCGATCTCGCCCCGCATGACGTTTATACCATCGACAAGCACGGTCGGCGACAGGGTAGCGGCCGACGCGGTCGATAGTCGGCGCTTGGATGCCAAGTGTGGCCAGGCATTCGTTGACCAGCGTCCTGGAGGCATCGGCGTTGGGGCATCCCGGCGACGTGAGTAATTCGATACGCAGGTCGGCTCGCTTCCGTGCGGCGGGCGTCGTTCTCACCAAACCAGCATGACACCCCCGCGCCGGCGCTCGCCCGGTGCGGCACCGAAACGCACGGTTCGGCGCCACCGTCGTGTCCTAATTCGCCTGTGGCGCAATGTAGCCCACCCGAGGTTTGCTGGCATCCCGGCCGATGGAAACGGCCGCTCGAAAAAATCCCTGACTTCTGCTCGGCAGTCAGGTGGGGGGTGCCTAGATATTCTCGCGGGTCACATGCGGGCCAGTGTCAATTGCCCTCGGTGGTGGTCGTAGTGCTGGCCTGGGTAGCGGTAGACGTTGGCGAGCGTCATGTAATCGAGGAAAAAGGGGTCCCAGCCGGGCGGGTAATGCATGCCTCGGCGCAGGGACGTGTTGTTCTCTCTGTCGAGCGACCGCTGTAGCTTGCCGATTTCGCGGTCCATTTTCTTGCCCATGCGCCGACGGTTGTAGAAGAGAGAGGCCGCGCAAGACCCGTAGTAGTTGATCACATGAAACGGCGGCGTGGCAACGTCGAGCATCCGCGCAAAGCCTCGGCTGACGCGGACTGGTAGTCGCCCGAGTATGCGCACGATGATCAGCAGTCGTCGCACGAGCATGTAGGCGAACACCATGTGGAATAGCAGCTGCTCGTTCGTCCATCGTGTGCCAACAGTGGCTTTGTTCCAGTCGTCATCGGTTGCGGCGGCCAGGAGATGATGGAGGTCGGCGCGGGCGCGCTCCAAGTCGGCCGCTATTGCTGCCCGATCGGTTGTTGGTTCCGACATGGGTCACCTCGATTCGTGCTGTGTCGCGCCAGCTTCAAGCCTATGCACCACGAGCCCGATCAGAACCGCCACTCGGGCGGTCGCAGGTCGACGGCCGCGTCGGGATCGCTCGCCGAGGCGGCAGCACGCCGCTGTGGATCACGTCAGGCCCTCCGGTGTGTCCGGTGTGGGCGCCCACGTCAGGATGGCGTCGCCCAAGCACTCGATGAGCCGCTCCCGCGCCACGCCCCGTACGTGGTCGTTGACGAGCCCGAGAACCGGACCGAGCAACACGCCGGGCGCGGTGACGCAATCCTCGGCGGGGAGAGCCTCAGCCAACTCCCAGCCGTGTGCCTCAAGCTCGGCATCGCCGGTGAGCCGGCCGCACATGACGACCGTGGCGGCCTCGGTGACGCGGCAGTCGCGCACGAGCTCGTTGTCGTCGGTGACGTCGGCCTCGGCCGCGGCGATCATGCCAGCCTCGCGCATCCGCTCGACGAACACGGAGCGCCAGCGTGCGGGCTCGACGCGCACCACGTTCGGCGGCGGCGGGCCGGGCGGCGACGCGTCGACGAGAACGCTCCCGGTCAGGTTGAGCAGCGGCTCGACGAGCACAGCTGCCCTTACCTCGCGGGGCCGCGACGCTCGGCACTGAGCTCACCGCCCGGCAGGTACCCGGTGCCCGCGTGCCAGCCGGCTCATACCCCACCAGGCGACCGGTGCGAGCACCACGACGGTCCACATGCCGGGGACATAGGAGGTTGTGGAGTCGTTGAGCCACGGGAACACGAGGAAGTGAGCCAGCTCCGTGACACCCATGGATGCGAAGAAGGTCCACGCTAGATAGCGGCCAAAGGGGCTCGCTCGTTTCATCAAAAGAGGCACCACCAACCACGCGCCTACCGAGAGCCCGACGAGCGCCAGTACGGCGAACGACGCGACATCCGGCTTCGGTACGCCCGTAACGTCAGCAAGGTAGGCGAAGAACCCGAACTGTTTCTCCTCGACGCGGTGCAGAAGAAAGAGGACCAGGCAGCTGACGAACGGCACCTTGATGTCCGACCAAGTCCCGCGCGCCGGAAGGACCAGCCACAGCACCAACCCGCCGATGAAACCAGCCGTGAAGATCAGCATCGTGACGACACCGAAGCCGATGTATCCGAGCAGCAGCGTCACCGTGCTGACCAGCAGTGCGGCCACGACGGCCGAAGCAGGCGCCTTCGCCGACGTGGTTGCGCGTCGCGCGGCGTCTCCCCCGGCCGACGGTGCAGACCTCACGCCGAGAGTTGCTCCGCGAGATCGGCCGGGACGGTCATCGACGTCATCAGTCCGGCGTCCACCCGGCCGGTGTTACCCTGCGGATAACGGCCGGTCAGCGAGCCCGGTGCAGCGACGACGATGCGCACCACCTGGCCGAGCGCCTCACGGCGATCATGTTCGCGCAGCGCGAGTTTAAGCATCGTGACGTGATTGAGCGTGTGCAGCAACGGATTCGGTTGCGAGATGATGTGCGCCCGTTCAAGATGCCGCCAGCGCTGCTCAGTTGAGGCTGCAGCCGTCGCCGCCGCCATCTCTCGGTGATATAGCGCGCGTGCCTGTGGGCTGAGCCGATTCATTCGAACACGCCCCTATTCCTCATCGCAGCATTGGCAGTCGTGCCGGTCGGTCGCCGCCTCGGCTGCCGGCAGCGGGGCGGCGCAACACGTTCGTCCCTTCCAGGCTTCGAGGCCTTCCCGTACGGCGATGGCGGCGATGACGAGGGCGGCCAGCGGGTCAGCCCACGACCACCCGAAGAAGCTGTTCAAGAGAAGCCCTACCAACAGCACCGCCGATAGGTAGGTGCAGAGCAGGGTCTGTTTGGAGTCGGCGACGGCCGATAGCGAGCCAAGTTCGCGCCCTGCTCGCCGCTGCGCCCAGGACAGCACCGGCATGATGGCCAGGCTCACGGCTGCCAGAGCGATGCCCACTGTCGAGTGCCGGGCTTCACCGAAGCCGAACAGCGACCGAACCGCATCGACGGCGACGTAGGCGGCGAGGGCGAAGAAGGAGAACGCGATGACCCGCAAGGCGGCTCTCTCTCGGGACTCGGGGTCCTTGCCGGCAAACTGCCATGCCACCGCCGCAGCGGACGAGACCTCGATGACGGAGTCCAGCCCGAACCCGACGAGGGCTGCCGATGAGACGCGTGTCCCCTCGGCGAGCGCGATGATGGCCTCGATCACGTTGTAGGTGATGGTCGCCGCGACGAACAGGCGGATTCGACGTGATAGCACTCGCCGTCGGTTGTCGGTGATCATCGGGCGCGCGGCCGGCACGCCCAGATCGCTCATCAGCAACACTCCTTCTCATCGCTGGCCGGGCAACAACCGGGGTCGACCGCCAACACCACCCCAGCGAGGTCGTTGAGCGCGTGGCCGATTCGAGAATCGGCCAACTCATAGCGTGTGCGCCGACCTTCGGGGATCGCGACGACGAGGCCACATCCCCGCGGGCACGCGAGATGGTTGGAGACGGTTTGGCGCGAGACACCGATGTCATCGGCCAGGTCGGACGGGTAGCGGCCACCGCGACACAAACTCTGCAGGATATGGGTTCGGGTAGCGTCCGACAACGCGTAGCCGAACCGCACCAGCGCATCGCGACGCACTACGGTCTCCATCACCGACGATGGTACAGAATTTCGTGTATTCACACAACGCTGTACCGACTAAAGTCGTCGGCCCCTCGGTGTCAGTGCTCGGCGACCGAGTTACCGGCCGTTGACGTGCGTCCAACGCCAGGGAGGAACCGGCCGACCGTTGCGGCGTAGTCGACGTAGCGCCGACCGTGCGTGAACCGCAGATAGGGTTCTTCCACGACGCGCACCTGCAATTCAATGGACACCAGCAGCAATGCAAAGCCAATGAGCGTCAGGATGTTCGGCACCATCAGGGCCACGCCGGCGCCGAAAGTGAGCATGGCGGTGAAGATCGGATTGCGAACCCACCGGAAGACTCCGCTGTCCACCAGCTGCGTCTTCTCCGTAACGTCGACGCCGATACGCCAGGAATCGCCCATGGCTTCCTGCGCCCCCAACGTCGCCGCGACGCCCGCAATGGCAGCGCATGCGCCTACGATTCCCCAGACGCGGTGATCGAGACTTTCGATCGGCGCGAGGATCCCGACCAGTTGCAGGACCGGCGCCGCGACGCCGACCAGGATCGCCATCACGAAGCCCATCCCAGCGAGCCATTCCCATGAACCCGGTCGCCCGTGGATCCCGCGCATCCCCGTCGATCCCGTTCGCCGCCATTGTCGGTAGCTGCGCAGCCCGAAGGCGGTGGCGAGGAAGACGCCGTAGAGCGCCAATGCTGCAACGGACATGATGTCTCGTCCTTCCGTCGATGTGATGTGACCCGGTCCTATGGCTGAGCGCGGTCGAGGACCGGAGATTCTGAAGTTGCGAAGTCCTCAGGGCGCCGACTGAACCGCGTCGCGCACAAGCTCGAGCAAAAGCGGTACACCCGGTGATCGTGGGTCACAGTAACGGCGGTGCCTGTCGCCGCAATGTGCATGCGGCATACCGGATCCACGTGTCCCTGATGTGTGCTGGCGACATCGGCGGCGTACACCTCGATGGGTTCGGCGATGTTTCGCAGACGCATCGCACCCAATGTTGCGATCGGCAGCCCAAAGTTGGCGTTCGCCGCGGCAACTGATGGGTCGATGAGGATCTGGCCGGCGCTCGCCTGGCCGGCAAGACGAGCGGCGAGGTTGACCGTGGCGCCGAAGACGTCGCCACGTCGGCGCACAACGGGCCCCGAACTGACACCAGCGCTCAATAACGGGAAGCCTCCAGCACCGCGCGTGGCCTCAGTAAGGCGGATTAGGAAGCCGAGCGCTGCCTGCGCGTTGCCCGTGATGACCATGACAGCGTCGCCGATTGATTTGATCACCTCGTCGCCGGGGCCGAGCGCATCTGCCGCCATGCCGGCGAAGGCGTCCGCCAGTTCGGCAGCGTGGTGGTCGCCGTGGACCTCGGTCAGCGCGGTGAATCCGGACAAGTCCGCGAAGATCACGACTGCGTGAGTGTCAATGTGTTCGAAAGGTGTCCACGCAGGCTCGCCCATGTCGTCAGCCGCCGTCTCGTCCGCTTCGGTAGCTCGGTCCGTGCGCTTCGGCGCAGTGATCGTCGGCCGGGACTGGGTTGTGATCGATTTGCAGCGTGGTGTGGTCGATGCCGTGATCGGTGTGCAGGAATTCCTCCAACTGCGCACGGACGCGCGGACCAGGCCCCAGCCTGCTTTGACCATGCGGCCCTCCTACTTAATGCGTGACACAATACATAGCGATATGCGCATATGTCTATACCTGATGTGGTGTTCGGCTTGGATCACGTCGCAGAACGGCGCTCGTTGCGGCCGGTCCACCAGCCCACAGCGTGCGGACGACCTACGGTTTCACTCCGTATATAGTCGAGGCCGATGCAGATAACGCGCGCTTTCAGCCACCGTGGGACGCGACCCCTTGCACTCGGAGCAGACGCGGCCTTTTCCGCTAGTCAAGCCGCATCGGCGATGCCTAACCGTAAGAAGGACGTGCTCTGATGGCTCCTGCCACGCGAATACTGCTGACCGCCTTCGCGGTCATCACCTTGGTGATCGGAGCGGGCGTATACCTCTCAGTTCGCGATCAAGACGAACCGGCTCTGGCGCAGACGCAGGCCGAAGACGTCGGTCAGCTGGTCCGCGATAATAGTCGCCGCCTCAATACGGTGCCGAACAGCGACACCACCTTCGTCGAATTCCTGGACTTCGAATGCGAAGCATGCCGCGCGGCATTCCCGCTCGTCGAACAGCTGCGCTCCGAGTACGGCGACCGGGTCAACTTCGTCGTCCGCTATTTCCCCATCAAGTCGCACTTCAATGCGGAGCGGGCGGCCCGGGCGGTGGAGGCGGCCGCTCAACAAGGCAAATTCGAGCCGATGTACAAGAAGATGTACGAAACGCAGACCCAGTGGGGCGAACAACAGAAGCCGGCCGATGCGACCTTCCGAGGCTTCGCCAACGAACTCGGCATCGACATGGGGGCGTTTGACACCGCCTACAACGACCCCGCGACACTCGAACGCATCAACTTGGACGTCGCCGACGGTGAGGCTCTCGGCGTGCAGGGCACGCCGACCATCTTCCTCAACGGCAAGGAACTGGAATTCAGAACCTACGAAGACATGTCGACGGCGGTCGAACAAGCGTTGAAGAACTAGACGGACGAACAGGCGGACCTCGGCCTGCCACGAGTCGTCCCCTTGGGGGCACGACAACGCGCGGTCGATGCCATCTGCAGTGCGGACGGCTGTCGCGATTGGTGGCGCGAGCGGCAAGACCGGTCGTTGTGCGTCCTTCTCTGTGATTACCTTCCTTGCGTGGTCTCCGGGCAAGCCAACTCAGATGTCACCTATTCGTGCAGAAGACCCCCGATCTGCGATGGCATTGCGTTCCGGCGCGGAGACCTGGCTAAGCCGTCGACATTCCCGCTGTCTGTGGCGCTTCACCTCAGTGACCTCCGGTGGCGCGCGCGACGGCACAACTCGGATCCCACGCAAACGGGATTGCGCTGCAGCCAGAGCACACCCGCTTCAACAGTTGTCCGCAGCAGCTTCTCCAGTAACGCTCTGCCGTCGCGGGCTGCGCAGCTGACACTGCGGTGTGCAAGACGGCGCCCTTCAGATCGGGAGCGTGGTGTTGCTGACGAATGCATCCCGAACCCATGCAATGAACTCATTCCACAATCCAGTCACTAGCGCCAGACCCACGACGACCAGCAGCACGCCACCGAAGACTTGAATTCCTCGGGTGTTTCGCCGTAGCCAGCCCAACGCGCCTACTGCATGCGTGGAGCCGAACGCCAGAACAATGAACGGGATGCCAAGGCCTAGACAGTAGGCGACGACCAGCGCCAACCCGCGGGCGACGTTCGTTCCTTCGGTCGCGGACGCCACCGCGATCACGCCGGTGAGCGTCGGGCTCAAGCACGGGGTCCAACCCAGTCCGAAAACCGCACCGAGAAGTGGTGCGCCGCCCAGCGTTGACAGTGCTTTCGGCGTGAACCGAGCCTCGCGTTGCAATGCGGGGATGAAGCCCATGAACGCCAGGCCCATGATGATCGTGACGACACCGCCGATGCGTTGCAGCAACACCTGGTTGCTGATGACCGCCGTCGTCAATCCCAGGATGGCGACAGTTCCCATCAGGAAAACACAAGTAAAGCCGGCGACGAAGAGGCCCGCTGCTCCTGCGAGCCGCAGACGTGCGCTCCCCGACCGCTCGGTTCGCGGGCCCGCGTCCCCTCCTACTACCGCGGCCAAATACGACAAGTAGCCGGGCACCAGCGGGACGACGCACGGTGACGCAAACGACACAAGGCCCGCCATCACCGACACGAGCAAAGCCAGGAGCACCGGCCCGGACGTGGCGATAGCCGTGAAGCTATCCGCAGCGTTCAACACTCATCCGACCTGCCTCCCGCGCACCTACTTATCTACTACGTATACTAGTAGAAGTGGTTTGGAGTCCTCGACCGCGGGCCGTTCTCGAGAGCCGATCAACTACTATGCAGGTACGTACATGCAGAGGGCATCGTTCTATCGCCATGCGGGCACGAGTGGAGGGAAGGGGAAGTCCATGCAGCATTCCTCGCGTAAGCCGATGGTCGCGACGATGACGGTCGTATTCGCAGGTGTCTTGATGCTCAACGCGACGTCGGCTCCGGCCGAGCCGCCAGCCCCCACGCCTCCTGCACCTGGCGATCCGCTTTCGGTACCGGCGTCCATGCCGCAGATGCCCGGTGTGCCTCTATCTGCCGACCCGCTGCCAGGACCGGCGCAGTCGATACCCGCTGATACGCCGGCCGGCCAGAACCCGACGCCCTACATGGGGCCGCCAGTCTTCGCTCCCCCGACGTTCAATCCGGTGCAGGGCTCGATGGTCGGTGTCGCCAAGCCCATCGTCATCAACTTTCAACGGCCTATCGCCGACCGCCCTCTAGCCGAGCAGGCCGTTCACATCTCGTCCGACCCTCCGGTGCCCGGCAAATTCTACTGGATGAGCGACACCCAACTCAGATGGCGCCCCATAGATTTCTGGCCGGTAAACGCCACCATCAACATCGATGCCGGCGGGACGAAGTCGAGCTTCCGCACCGGCGACTCATTAGTGGCGACCATCGATGACTCCACCCACCAGATGGAAATCATGCGCAACGGCAAGCTCGAAAAGACAATCCCGGTATCGATGGGAAAGCCGGGATACGAGACCCCCAATGGCACCTACTACGTGCTGGAAAAGTTCGCGGACATGGTGATGGATTCCTCGACATACGGCGTTCCGATCGACTCAGCCGAGGGTTACAGGCTCAAAGTCCAGGACGCGGTCCGGATCAGCAACGGGGGCATCTTCGTTCACGGCGCCCCATGGTCAGTCGCCGATCAGGGCAAACGCAACGTCAGCCACGGGTGTCCCAACCTGAGTCCAGCTAATGCACAGTGGTTCTACGACAACTTCGGCAGCGGGGACCCGGTCGTCGTCAAGAACTCCGTCGGGATCTACGACGAGAATGACGGAGCCCAGGACTGGCAGATTTGACCTCTGACCCGGTGTTTGCCGAGCGCTTATGAAATGCCCGCATCCGAACCGCTTGGCCGTTCGGAAGGACTTTCGCGAAACAACCGCGCCGCCAGCGCGGCGAACACCAGCGCGATCGTCGCCCACATCACCAAGTTGGTCCCCAGCGTATGCAACCGGAACTCATAGAGGTCATCGGCGGCGAATCCCGGATAGACGATGGCGCCGGTGTCGTTGCGCAGTGCGTTTGGTGTCTCGTCGAACGTCGGCAGCATGAGCATGACGATCGCAATAGCTACAACATACGATCCGGCAGCGGTGAGCGTTGCATTCCAGTTGCCCAAGCGTGGTGACAGCCGCCGGCTCAACCACACCGCCGATACCATCAGGACGGCCGAGAGCACCACGATCAGCACGAACAGCAGGGTACGCTGCTGAAGAGTTTCTTCCTGCCCTACCGCCGGAGGGTTCTTGGGGTATTTCACTGCCGGTACCAGGTACAGCGACAGGAACATCCCGGCGGCCAACAGGATTGCGAGCAGGCGCGGTGAGAGATTTCCGATGCGCCCATAGGCGACGCAATAGGCCACCGCGAACAGTGCCCCCATGGCGACACTGAACGCCAGCACGCCAAGGCCCATGCCGATATTGGCCTGTACCCCGCGGGTAAACATCTCGACACCGTGCTCGTTGACCCCGCCGCCTCGTTGCGGCCCTCCTCGTAGGCGACAGCGCGGCCGATTACCGGCGTAACGAACAGCCGGGCGTACGCGAATGACAACTGCCCCGCCAGCGCGCCGGCAACCAGGCCACGCGCGACGATCCGCTTCTCCATGCTCAGTTGTCCCCGATCAGTGGCACGGGAAGCCGAGGAGATGACGGCCGTCGTACAGAAACTCGTAGAGATGCTCGTTGCTGCCGAACATCGATGTTGCGCCCTGATCGAGGCCGAAAAAGTACAGCACGATTACAGCTAAGACCGCCGTGCCGGCAACCCAGACTGCGTCCTTCGCCGCGGGAAGGTCGAGCGGCGGCGCATGCGGTGCGATTGTCGAATTGGCCATGTCAGCTCCTGATCGGGACGGGACGTCCCGGGTCGATGGATACCAATGAGCAGCGGGTCCGACAGTTGCGATGGCGTGACCGGTCCGGTCCTCGGCGACTTTGTCGGCGAGCAACATCAGCAGCATAAGATGCTCGTCCGTACCGCCCTACAAGGACATTGAACGAGTCCACGTCGACTCGACATTCCACCCGCCCGGCAAGGACGTCAGCATGCCGAGTGCGAAGCTACCGACGAACGACTGAGCGGTTCTCAGGGTCCCTATCACCCGACGACGTGGTTTCACCACCGACGCGACGTGCGAACTGGCGCAGACAGGCCATCGAACAGAACCGGTATCGAGCGCCCTGGTGCGTGATCGTCAACTGTTGGGTGTCTGTCGCGACATGCATCCGACAAACTGGGTCGACGTGCTCTTGATGACGGATTCCGACGTCGAGAGCGAATGCCTCGACGAGCGGGCCGACGTTTCGCAACTGAAGCGGCCCCAACGATGTTGCCGCGAGAGGGTCGGCCCCGCGAAGCGCGGACGCGGCCTCATCGTTGACGACGATCTGGCCTGCCTGGGCGACGGCGGCGAGCCTGGCCGCTGTGTTGACAGTCGACCCGAAGACGTCTCCGCGCCGCTTCACCACTGGGCCCGCACAGATGCCGGCACGCAACAACGGAAAGCCCGGGATGCGGCGGGTCTCGTCGTGGAGTCTGCGGAGCAAGGCCAGCGCCGCGGGAGCGTCCTGACTTGTGATCATCACGGCATCGCCAATGGTCTTGATCAACTCGTCGCCGGGCCCGAGGACCATCTCGGCTACGGTGGCGAACGTGTCCGCAAGTTCGGCGGCACGATGATCGCCATGGGCTTCGGTGAACGCAGTGAACCCGGCCATGTCGACGAAGACCACAGCCGTTTCGACATCGGCGTGTTCGAATTCACTTGCAGCGCTGAACATGTCGATTGTCATGGCGAGGTTCCCTGACGCGCACCAACACGCGACACTGCTGGAGTCACCGACGGCATCGACAACCCGAGAAGTCGAAGCGCATTGGCGACGACGATAAGCGTGGAGCCTTCGTGGATGAGGACGGCGGGGCCGATGCCCAACCCGAAGATCGTCGCCGGGATCAGGACCGCGACGATGCCGAGACTCGCCCAAAGATTCTGCTTGATGACCCGTGATGAACGGCGACTCAGATTCACCGCGAACGGCAGTGCCTTGAGGTCGTCGGCCATCAGCGCAACGTCGGCGGTCTCCAACGCCACGTCGGACCCTGCGGCGCCCATCGCTATCCCGACGTTCGCTCCCGCCATGGCGGGGGCGTCGTTGACACCGTCACCGACCATGCCGACCCGGCCGTAGCGCTCTCGCAGCGCGGCGATCTCGGCCACCTTGTCCTCCGGCATCAGATCGCCACGCGCGTATGCGACGCCGACTTCGGCTGCGACGGCATCGGCCACCCGCTGGTTGTCACCCGACAGCATGACGGTGTTGCCGATGCCAAGTTCCGCGAGACGTGTGATGACCGCCGACGCCTCCGGCCGAGGCACGTCCATCAAACCGATCGCACCCAGCCAGCGGTCGCCCGCGCGTACGAGCATCGTGGTGCGGCCCGCCTGTTCGAGTCTCTCGACGTCGGCGGCCAGAGCCGTCGGCGGACGCTGGGCGGCGTCGGTGAACAGTTCAGTCTTGCCGATGCGGACCTCGACCCCATCCACGGACGCGGCGATGCCGCGGCCGATCACGGCACGAACATCGGTCGCCCGCGGTACCACGGCGCCAGCCAGGCGCTCGCGGCCATCGCGGACGATGGCGCGCGCGAGTGGGTGATCGCTCTGTTCCTCTACTGCGACCGCGACCGTGAGCAGTTCGAGCTCGCTTGCACCTGCGGTCGCGATCACGTCGGCGATCCGCGGTCGGCCTTCGGTGAGAGTGCCGGTCTTGTCGAAGGCCAGCACCTCGACGCGGCCGAGCTCCTCCAGCGCGGCGCCGCCCTTCATCAAGATTCCGGCCCTGGCCGCTCGCGCCACCGCCGACAGCACTGCACTGGGCGTGGCGATCGCCAATGCACACGGGCTGGCAGCCACCAGAACGGCGAGCGCCCGATACACGGTGGCAGTAAACGGCTCGTCGACAACCAGTCCGGCGAACAGCAACAGGAAGACCCCGGCCAGGATCGCCGGCACGAAGATGCGTTGAAACCGGTCGGTGAAGCGCTGCGTCGACGTGGTCTTGGTCTGAGCCTCGGCGACCAAGCGGACGACCCGGGCCAGCGTGGAGTCGGCGGCCACTCGGGTCACCTGGATCTCGATGGCGCCGGCGCCGTTGATCGTCCCGGCGAACACCCGGGCCGACGCGTCGATGAGTTCGGGTGACGCGGCGGCGGCCGCCACGTCTGGCACCGGGCTCTTGTCGACGGGAACGCTCTCGCCGGTCACCGGAGCCTGATCGATGCTGCTGGTACCGGCCACGACGAAGCCGTCCGCGGCGAGCCGCATGTTGGGTCGCACGACGACGATGTCGCCGATGCGCAGGTCTGCGACGGGCACTTCGACCGTGTCGCCCGTGCCGCCGCGTCGTACCAGTGCCGTCTTCGGAGCAAGTTCGGCGAGCGCTTCGATCGCCCTGCGGGCGCGACCCATGGCGTAGCCCTCCAGGGCGTGACCGACGCTGAACAGGAAGAGCAACAGGGCGCCTTCGGCAACTTCACCGAGCGCCGCCGCACCTGCCGCGGACACCAGCATCAGGAAGTCGATCTCGAACCGGCCCTGCCGCACGCTGACAAACGCCTCCTGCACGGTGAAGAACGCGCCGAAGAAGAAGGCCAGGGAGTAGACCACCAACTCGGCGGGCCGTGGGGTATCCGCGAACGTCGCCAGAAGCCATCCGGCGAGGAGCAACGTCCCGGACAGCCCCGCGAAGACGAGTTCGCTGCGCTCCCCGAAAATCCCGCCATGACCGTGGTCATGGTCGCCGTGCGCTCCGCCGTCTGCGGTCGTGCCGTCGACGTGGTCGTCCCCGGTGCTCGGCGCGGCGGTCGGTGACGGCGCCACCTCTGCGGCGATGACGTCGACGAGTTCCTCGGCGGTCACCGTCGTCCGCTCGAACTCCAACTCCACCGAGTTGGTTGTGGCTGCGGCGGCGACGACGCCCGGCACCGAGGTCAGGCGATCGACCAGCGCTGTGCGGCTTGCTTCGTCGTCGTGTGTGTCGGTCATCAACCAGCGCAGGTGGCCGTATTGCGAGTTGATCGTCTCGGCCGCCTGCCATGCGCGCCGCTGCACGTCGACCGCCGTCGCCGCGTTGGCGTCGTAATGGACGCACAGGCGCGGTTTCAGCGTGTCGCCGTGGATGACGTGGGCTTCTTCGATGATCGCGTTGGCGGCCAGGTCGCGCGTCAGGCGGTCGGCGCAGCGTTCGTCACTACCTGGAAGAAGGTCGGCGAGCTCGAGCGCCAACGTCTTGTTCGCCGGCATTTCGTACTCTCGGCCTGCCATACATGCGACTATACGCATGTGAGCATATGCACTGTCAAACCCGCTTGGCGATTCGGCACGATTCCGGCGCCGGATCCACAGTCGGGTGCGCACCAGCGGTGTTGAGTCTTCGAACGTCTTGCATTGCAGCCATTGACTGGAGCAACGCAACACCATCGTCGGAGCGGATGGCGCCTTTTTCACGCGCAAACTGCTACCAGCCCGAAACGCCGAGCAGCGCACCGACGTCGAGCGCTTTGAGCTCGACGACTAATTCTCAACGCGACGACCCGTTCGGATTCGGGCATCAGGGCCCGGAGTGAAACCAGCCTCATCGCCGTCTAGCCGCTTGTCACTGTCCCGCCAAGCCGGGGCATGTCGACGTACAGGCTGGCGATCGCGCCCGTTGACAACGCGGTGCCGGTCAGGAAGGCGCCGAGGATTTGCTCCTCGGTTAGCAAGTTGTCACGTTTGGTGCGCAGCAGCGTGTAGACCGCCGCAGGCAGCACCGCAGCGGCGCCGGTGATCACCCCCGGTGAGTACTCACCGAAAAGCCGGGTGGTGGCGATGTGAAACACGCCGTTGATACCCAGCGCCGCCGCCACCGATGTGGCGAAAAACGCGGCACGTCGGCTTGTGGGCCGGTTCGCGCCGCAGGCGCCGGCCGACAACACAGACGGCACCAGGATCGCGTGCGACGCCAGATAGAACTGCGTGGTTGTGGTTCCGAAATGCCTTGTCGCCCAACGCGGGAATCGGGGCAGCTCTTCGGCACAGTGCGCCAGAAACGCAGCGGGAACCAGCCAGTAGAAACGCGCCTTCGGTGTTGACGTCATCTCTGTACCTCTCTGGCTGGTGTCTGCACTGAGGTCACGCACAGCCGCGCGAAAATCGCTTGCGCATACCATTCGGACCGAGGGGCTTCTCGGTCGGTCACCGCGGAAGATTCACGGTGGAATCGCCTCGTTGTATCGCATCATGGTCACCGACCGCCTAGCGAACCTCGTCCTCACAATAGGCGCGATTGTGCGACATCGCAGACCGACCCGGGCGAATATCAGCGCGAACGCGGACATCTCCGAGGGCTTGGTGAGTGTGGTTGGGTGTACCCGTCAAGCACGCGCCGCGGGTGACAGGGTCGATCACTCGGGCGGCGGGTACCAGAACTCCGTAACAGATGACCCCACCTCGTTACCGGCTTGAAACCGCCAACTTGCTTTCCGCCTTACAAGTTACAAGTAAGCGGTGGGGACGCGGCGAGCAATGGTCGACATCGGGATCACCACGGCGTCGAATCAGGTGCAGTCCATCAACTGGACGCGTCGATCGGTGTGGGCTCGTCTGCGTGGTGGTCGCGGCCGACGTGCGCCTCGGCACGCATCCGCTCGACCATGTGCGGGTAGTGCAGTTCGAACGCCGGGCGCTCGGACCGGATCCGGGGCAGCTCGGTGAAGTTGTGCCGCGGCGGCGGGCAGCTCGTCGCCCACTCCAGCGAGTTGCCGTA
>NZ_JBMVDG010000012.1:0-170303 GCF_049541695.1 Mycobacterium sp. NPDC050041
GCCGGCGCCGCCGCGGGAAGCCCCCTGCCGCGGCCACCTTGCTTGTTTCTCGCTTGCCGAATGTTACCTGGGGTTGTGGGGGGGGGGGGGGGGGGGGGGGCCCCCCCCCCCCCCCCCGACGTCGTTTCAGCCGCGGGGCAGTCCGAGCACCTGCGTGGCGATGATGTTGCGCTGGATCTCCGACGTGCCGCCCGCGATCGTCCCCGAGAAGCTGCGGGAGAAGCGCTCGAACCAGCTCGCGAAGTAGTGGTCGAGATTCATGTGCTCGTAGCGGCCGGTGGTCGAGGGATGCACCAGCCCGTCGGCCCCGGCGGCGGTCAGCGCGATGTCGGCGGCCCGCATCTCGGCCTCCGATCCGAACAGCTTGAGCACCGACACCGATGCGGTGTCCGACTCCCCGCGGGCGGCACGGGCCAGGCCGGCCGACCCCATCGCCCGCAGCGCCTGATAGTCCATGATCATCGACGCGTACTGGTCGCGCTCGATCTCGGTGTGCGGTTGGAAGTCGGCGATCATGTTGTCGATCCGGTCGGCGAAGCCGAGCCACATCATGGTGCGCTCGTGGCCGAGTGATCCGTTGGCCACCTTCCAGCCGCCGTTCAGGGGTCCGACGAGGTTCTCCGCGGGCACCCGCACATCGGTGAAGAACACCTCGTTGAAGTCCTTGTTCTCCTCCCCGCACAGGTCGGCGAACGGCCGGCAGACGACGCCGGGCAGGTCGGTCGGGATGATCAGCACGCTGATCCCCTTGTGCTTGGGCGCGTCGGGGTCGGTGCGCACGAAGGTGAGCAGGAAGTCGGCGTCGTGGGCGCCGGAGGTCCACACCTTCTGTCCGTTGACCACGAAGTCGTCGCCGTCGCGCACGGCCCGGGTGCGCAGCGACGCCAGGTCCGAGCCCGCGCTGGGCTCGCTCATCCCGAGCGACGCGGTGATCTCACCCTTGAGCACCGGCACCGCCCAGCGCTGCTTGTGCTCGTCGGATCCGAACGAGATCAGCGACGCCGCAACGATGTTCACGCCCTGCGGGTTGAAGCTGTGGTAGATGCGGCGCCGGCAGAGCTCGTCGAGATGGACGAACGTCTGCAGCACCGACGCATTGCGGCCGCCGAACTCCGGCGGCTGCGCGGGCAGCAGCCATCCGTTGTCGAACAGCAACCGCTGCCAGTCGCGGGCCCACTGCGGCATGTGCGACACCGAGCGCGGCCGCTCGAGCGTGTCGGCCTCGTCGGGCAGGTGCTCGTCGAGGAAGGCCGAGAACTCGGCCCGGAACTCCTCGACATCGGCGTCGAATGTCAGCTGCATCTAGAAACCCCTGTACTCCTCGGCGATCCGGGCCCGGTGCTCGGCGGCGCCGCCGAGCAGCAGCTCACCGGCCTTCGCCCGCTTCAGCGCGAACTGCAGGTCGTTCTCCCAGGTGAAGCCCATGGCGCCGAACAGTTGCAGGCCATGCCGGAACACGATTGACTGACACTCACCCGCTGAGGCCTTGGCCATCGCCGCCGCCATCCGGCGGCGCGGGTCGTCGGCCGCGATGGTCAGCGCGGCGAAATACGACAGCGCCCGGGCACGTTCGATGGCGACGTGCATGTCGACCGCCTTGTGCTGAACGGCTTGGAACGAACCGATGGGCACCCCGAACTGGTGACGCTGCTTGGCGTGGTCGAGCGCCAGGTCCAGGATCCGCTGACAGGCGCCGACCATCGTGATCGCCATGCCGGTCAGCGCGAGGTGGTGCGCCTTCTCCGCGTCGACGTGCACCCGGGCGGCGTCGGAGACCCGCACTCCGGGAAACGACACCTCGGCCACGTGCAACACCGGGTCGAACACCGGGCTCCGGCGCGACGACACCTCTGCGGCGTCGACGAGGAACACGCCCGCCTCGGTGACCACGGCCAGGCGGTCGGCGCGGTCACCGTCGACGACGTTGCGGGCGATGCCGTCGAGCACCCAGCCCTCGGCGTCGCGGTGGGCGCTCACTCCGGAGTAGACCGCGGCGCCCGCCTGCTGTGGGTCGTACCGGTCGGCGGCCAACGGCGCGTACTGCGTCAGCGTCGCGAGAAAAGGCGTCGGGTCGGTGGCGCGGCCCAGCTCCTCGCAGACGATGGCGAGTTCGACGGTGTTCTCCTGGTCCGTCAGCTCGGTCCAGCCCGCGTCGACGTAGAGCTTCCACAGCGGGGTGGGATCACCCTCGGGTGAGTCAGGGTCTTCGGCCACGCTGCGGACCAACGAGGGTGGGCACTGTTTGGTCACCGCGTCGCGCACGGTCTCCTGCCACAGCCGCTGATCGGCATCGAACTCGAGTAGCATCCGGCGCCTCCTGGTGCGATGTCACGACCTTAGGAGAATAGCATTCTCGTAACGTGTCGCCGGGTTCTCCCGTAACGGTCATGAGATTACCTAAGCAGTCTGCTGGGCGACTGACCAGCAGGCACGCTCACCTGCACAGATACGGGTATCCGGCAAGAGAACAGAATTCTTGCCTTTGAAGAACTAGCATTTACACTGGGGGCAGGTCCGGCTCTGCCGCGCGCCGTCTTCGACGGCTGCGCAGCCCGCGCGAACCGGACGAACACGGAGGTCAGCCTTGGTCATGGAGCACCCCGACGGGAGCCGTACACCCGTCATCGATGCGAGCGTGCACATCTTCTGCAAGTCGAACAAGGACCTGCGGCAGAACTTCCTGCGGGAGCCGTTCCGCAGCCGGGGTTTTCCCGACTACGAGATGGATTGGTACGGCGCTCCCGGTGGCGAATACGCCAAGGGCACCACGGGTCCCGACAAGCAGTACCCCGGCTCGGACCCGGACATCGTCGCGCGGCACCTGTTCGACGAGCGTGGCGTCGACGTGGCGATCCTGCACCCGATGGGCCGCGGCATCATGCCGGACCGCCACCTCGGGTCCGCGCTGGCCGCCGGGCACAACGAGATGATGGTGACGCGCTGGCTGGACGACAGCGCACACGGCGAGCGATTCCGGGGCACCATCCGGGTCAATCCCGACGACATCACCGGTGCGCTGCGCGAGATCGCCAAGTACAAGGACCACCCTCGGGTGGTGCAGATCGGCGTGCCGCTGCAGTCACGCGAGTTGTACGGCAAGCCGCAGTTCTGGCCGCTGTGGGAGGCGGCCGTCGACGCCGGACTGCCGGTAGCCGTGCACTTCGAGGTCGGCTCGGGGGTGATGCTGCCGCCCACCCCGAACGGCATCACCCGGACCTACGAGCAGTTCGTCGGCTTCACGGCGCTGAACTTCCTCTATCACCTGATGAACATGATCGCCGAGGGGGTGTTCGAGCGCATGCCCGCGCTGAAGTTCGTCTGGGCCGACGGCGCCGCGGACATGCTGACGCCGTTCATGTGGCGGATGGACTGTTTCGGCAGGCCCCACCTCGAGCAGACGCCGTGGGCGCCGAGGATGCCGAGCGACTACCTGCCCGGCCACACCTACTTCATCCAGGGTGCGCTCGACGGCCCGGGCGACGTCGGCTTCGCCGGTGAGTGGGCGGGCTTCACCGGCAAGGACGACATGGTGATGTACGGGTCGAGCTATCCGCACTGGCAGCTCAACGACCTGTCGGTGCCCAGCGCATACAGCGCCGAGCAGCGCGACAAGTTGTGCTGGCGCAATGCCGCGGAGCTGTACGGCATCGAAATTCCTGTCATCGCATCCGCAAGTGCTGCACAGTAGAGGTAGAAGAGGAGCGATCATGACAACGATCCCGTCCGTCACAGCCAATCCGAGGATTCCCGCTGCCGAACGCATCGCGGTCCGGTGCGTCGACTCCGACGTCCACCCCGCACCCCGTACCGGCGAGCTGGGTCAGTACATCCCCGAGCCGTGGCGCAGCCGCTACTTCGGCTCCCACAAGGTCGGCGACCAGATCTACTACGACGCCCCCGACTACGCGCACTCCTACGCGATGCGCGTCGACGCCTTCCCCGCCGATGGTGAATTCCCCTGCAGCGATCCGGATCTCGCGTTCAAGCAGCTGATCATGGAGGCGGGCGCGGACATCGCGATCCTGGAGCCCGCCGCATATCCTGCGCGGATCCCCGAGGCGAACCACGCGATGAACTGCGCGCTCAACGACTGGCAGGACAAGCACTGGCTCGACAGCCACAACAACTGGCACGAACGCTGGCGCGGGTCGATCTGCCTGGCCATCGAGGAGCCCGAGCGCAGCGTCGAGGAGATCGAGCGCTGGGCCGGCCATCCCTTCATGGCGCAGATCCTGATCAAGGCCGAGCCGCGCCCGTCATGGGGCAACCCGAAGTACGACCCGATCTGGGCCGCGGCCACCAAACACGACATCACCGTGAGCTGCCACCTGTCGCGCAGCCACTACGACGAGTTGCCCATGCCGCCGGTCGGACTTCCCAGCTACAACCACGACTTCATGGTCACCTACTCGCTGCTGGCGGCGAACCAGGTGATGAGCCTGATCTTCGACGGCACGTTCGACCGGCATCCCAACCTCCGGATCGTCTTCGTCGAGCACGCATTCACCTGGATCCTGCCGCTGATGTGGCGGATGGACGCGATTTACGAGGCCCGCAAGTCCTGGCTGGACATCAAGCGCAAGCCGAGCGAGTACGTCAAGGACCACATCAAGTTCACCACCCAGCCGCTGGATTATCCCGAGGACAAGACGGAACTCACCCGGGCCTTCGAGTGGATGGAATGCGAGAAGATCCTGCTGTTCTCCAGTGACTACCCGCACTGGACGTTCGACGACCCGCGCTGGCTGGTCAAGCACCTGCCCGAGCACGCCCGTGAGGCGATCATGTTCCGCAACGGCATCGCGACATACCACCTCCCCGAGACCGTCCCGGCGCTCGAGGGACAGGTCCGGGTCTTCTGACCTATGACCGAGCAGAGCGAGGCGCCCCGCCCGCCGGCGGGGCGCGAACCCCGGCTCGCACAGGGGCGTGAACACGTCGTCGCCACGGTCGACGAGATCCCCTCGGGCACACACAAACTGGTACCCATCGGCAGGCACGGTGTCGGGGTGTACAACGTCAACGGCACCTTCTATGCCATCGCGAACTACTGTCCACATGAGGGCGGTCCGTTGTGTTCGGGGCGGGCGCGCGGGCTGAACGTCGCCGACGACAGTGTCCCCGGTGACGCGGTGATGGTGCGCGACAAGGAGTTCATCTTCTGTCCCTGGCACCAGTGGGGTTTCGAGCTCGCCACCGGTACCACCGCGGTCAAGCCGGAGTGGAGCATCCGCACCTACCCGGTCCGGGTCGTCGGCAACGACGTCCTCGTGCAGGCCTGACGCGGTCCTCACGCCCAGAAATCGGAGAGAAGTTGCCCAACAAGAAGATCGAGATCAACGGCGGTAACGTCGTGTACGAAATCCTGGGCAAGGAGGGCGAATTCATCGTCCTCACCCCCGGCGGCCGGTTCAGCAAGGACATCCCCGGCCTCAAGCCGCTGGCCAAGAAACTGGTCGAGGGCGGCTACCGGGTGCTGCTGTGGGACAGGCCCAACTGCGGCAAGTCCGACGTGCAGTTCTACGGTCAGAGCGAATCGCACATGCGGGCCGACACACTGCGAGCGCTGATCGACGCGCTGGAGATCGGGCCGTGCATCCTCGCAGGCGGTTCCGGCGGTGCGCGCGACTCGATGCTGACCACGATGCTCTACCCCGAACTGGTGAAGAAGCTGGTGGTGTGGAACATCGTCGGCGGTGTCTACGGCTCCTTCGTGCTCGGCTCCTACTACATCGTGCCGAGCATCCTCGCCGTCCGCGGCACCGGGATGGCCGGTGTCGCCGGAGTGTCGGAGTGGCGGGAACGCATCGCGGAGAACCCCGACAACCACGACCGCCTGCTCGCCCTGGACCCGGACCAGTTCCTCAAGCTGATGCTGCGCTGGCTCAACGCCTTCGTGCCCAAGCCCGGCCAGACGATCCCCGGCGTGGAGGACGAGATGTTCGACAACATCACGGTGCCCACACTGATCATCCGCGGCGGCGAGAACGACCTCGACCATCCCAAGCGGACGTCACTGGAGGTGAGCTGCCTGATCAAGGGCTCGACCCTGATCGATCCGCCGTGGCCGGAGGACGCCTGGGAGCGCGCGAGCGAGAAGCGGGCACAGGGGAAGGTGAAGCGCTTCAACATGTTCGACACGTGGGTGCAGGCGGCTCCGGCGATCCTGGACTTCCTGAGTTCATCTCCGGTCGGCCGGAGATGACCACTCGTCAGCGCGTGACGATGCGCACCTCGCAGTTGAGCGAGGCCTCGAGCGCCGTGTGGACCCGGCTCTCCGGCACCCGCTCGAGGTCCCCCTTGGCCAGAGTCACCTGCACGACGTCCCACCCCTCGTCCCCCGGCGTGCGCTCGATCGCCCCGGTCAAGCCGAAGCCGGCGAGCACACCGACGGCGTCGTCATCGGTGCCCCGGCTGATGAACGTCACCACGCCGGGTGTCGGTTCCGTGCCGAACGCGGTGACGCACAGGCCCACCGCCGTGCGCATCACTTCTTCGGCAGCACTGGCGAGCATCAGCACCTCGACCTCACGGCGGGCAGGCGGCAGCGCCGCGAGGTCGTCGGCCAGCACCTCCGCGCCGACGTCGGCCGCCAGCCTGCGCAGCTCCGTCACCCCGTCGCGCAGTTGCTCGGCACCGAGCTCCCCGGACGGGTCGACACCGACACGCACCACCGCGGTTCTCATGTCCGCCAGCCTATCCACGGGCAGTGACGGGAGGCAGTCATGAACACCACCGCCGCGACACCCGAACTCACCGTCGCGGGCTGGCCCGGCACCGTCGCCCGGCTGCTGCGCGACGACGTGGGTTCCGGCACCGAGGATCTCGCGGCCTATACGGCCCTGGGCGGGTATCAGCCATTGGCGGACCCCGACGGCCTGCTCGACGTCATCGACCTGTCCGGTCTGCTGGGCCGCGGCGGCGCCGCGTTCCCGCTCGCGGTCAAGCTCCGCACCGTGCGCGACAACGGCCGCCGCGCAGGCGGCGCCATCATCATCGCCAACGGCGAAGAGGGCGAGCCCGCGTCGGTCAAGGACCGCTGGCTGCTGCGGCACCGGCCACACCTGGTGCTCGACGGCCTGCGGTTGGCCGCCCGGATCGTCGGCGCCGACCGGGCCTATCTGTACATCTCGGACGGTCGCGCCGCCGAGGTCGCCGCAGGCGCGCTGGCCGAACTCGGCGATCGCTCCGACGGACCGCCCGTCTCCGTCGTGACCGTGGCGGCGGGCTATGTGGCCGGCGAGGAGACCGCCGCGGTGCGCGTCCTCAACGGCGGGCCCGCCAAACCGAGCGACAAGCCGCCTCGGCCGTTCGAACAGGGAGTGGCCGGGCTGCCGACGGCCGTCAGCAATGTCGAGACCCTGGCCAATCTGCCATTCCTGCTGCGGCACGGTTCGGAGGCGTTCCGGTCCGCGGGGACGTCCACCTCGCCCGGCACCTTCCTGGCGACGGTCACCGGTGGCGGCAGGCCGGCGGCGTTGTACGAATTGCCGCACGGCACAGCGTTCACCGACCTGCTCGACGTGTACGGCGTGCCCGCGGACGACGTGCGTGGCGTGCTGATGGGCGGCTACTTCACCGGCCTGATGAACCGTGACGTGCTCGACACCACGCTCGACCACGAGACGATGCAGCGGGTGGGCAGCGGCCTGGGCTGCGGCGCGGTGTCGTTGATCACCGACGAGTGCCCGATCGCGGTCGCGGCCTCGGTCATGTCGTACTTCGACCGGGAGAACGCCGGTCAGTGCGGCTCGTGCTTCAACGGGACCGCGGCGATGGCCGCCGTCACCGGTGCGCTGCGCGACGGCGCGGCGACCACGGAAGACCTGGCGCGCCTGGAACGCTGGTCGGTGGTGCTGCGCGGACGCGGCGCCTGCGCGACCCTGGACGCCGCGACGAACGTGGCGGCCACGTTGTTGCGCAGCTTCCCGCAGGAGGTCGCCCGTCACCTCGAGAATTCCTGCAGCTCATGTGGTTCCACGGTGTACAACGCGATGCGGCCCTACGAGGTGGAGGCGGTGATGACACCGTGAGAGTGCGTCTCGACCGGACGATGTGCGACGGTTTCGGCGCCTGCGCGAAGCATGCCCCGGAGTACTTCTCGCTCGACGACTGGGGTTATGCGTCGCTGGTGGGAAACGGCACCGTGCCGGCGGACGATCAGCCCGCCGTCAAACGGGCACTGCTGGACTGCCCGGTGCACGCCATCATCGAGATGGCTGTGACCGATGAGCGCTCGCCGCTGCCTCCGGCAGGCGAGGGGATGCCACGTGTCGAGGAGTCCGACCCCGACCACGCCGACGTGGTGCGCGAAGCACAGATGATGCCGGGGATGTGAGATGACGGACATCCCGGGACGGCCGGTACCCCAGCTGACGGCGCAGAACGAGTTCTTCTGGACCTCGGGCGCCGACGGCGTGCTGCGTCTGCAGCAGTGCCAGGACTGCGAGTCCTACATCCATCCGCCGCAACCGATCTGCCGTTACTGCCGCAGCCGCAAGCTCGAGCCGAGCGCGGTGTCGGGGAAGGGCACGATCGCCGGGTTCACCGTCAACCACCGCTTCGGCTTCCCGGACCTGCCGCCGCCCTACGTCGTCGCCGAGGTCGCGATCCTGGAGGATCCGCGCGTCCGGCTGACCACCAACATCGTCGACGCCGATCCCGAGACGGTGGCGATCGGCCAACCGGTCGACGTGACGTTCCAGCAGGTGGCCGACGTGTGGCTGCCGGTCTTCAGGCCTGCGGCCGATGCGGGACAGCAGCCGGTGCTGCCGACGGACGAGATCGCGCCAACGGATTTCGGCAAGCACGTGCGTCCGATGTTGCGCAGCGACAAGTTCGAGGAGCACTCGGCGATCACCGGCGTTGGGGCCTCCCGGCTGGGCCGCCGGCTGATGGTGCCCCCGCTGTCGCTGACGATCGACGCCTGTGAAGCAGCCGTCGCCGACGCCGGCCTGACCTTCGACGACATCGACGGGCTGTCCACCTATCCCGGTCTGGACATCGCGGGGATGGGCGAGGGTGGCGTCAACGCGCTGGAGGGCGCACTCGGTTTGCGGCCCACATGGATCAACGGCGGAATGGACACGTTCGGCCCCGGCGGCTCGGTGATCGCGGCGATGATGGCCGTCGCCACCGGCATGGCGCGCCACGTGCTGTGCTTCCGGACACTGTGGGAAGCGACGTTTGGTCAGCTGATTAAGGAGGGCAGGATGTCCCCGCCCGGGGGCGCCCGCACCACCAGTTGGCAGATGCCCTTCGGAGCGACGTCAGCGGCACACACGTTGGCGCAGAACGCACATCGGCACTTCGACCGCTTCGGCACCACCCGCGAGACGCTCGGCTGGATCGCCCTGAACCAGCGGGCGAACGCCGGCCTGAACCCGACCGCGATCTACCGCGATCCGATGACCATGGACGACTACCTGTCGGCGCGGATGATCACCACACCGTTCGGGCTCTACGACTGCGACGTGCCGTGTGACGGCGCGGTCGCCGTGGTGGTCTCGGCTGTCGACGCGGCCCGCGACCTGGCGAAGCCGCCGGTGTACATCGAGGCGGTGGGCACGCAGATCGTCGAACGCACCGACTGGGATCAGACCACACTGACCCATGAGCCGCAGGTACTCGGTCAGGCCGCCCACCTGTGGACCCGGACGTCGTTGCGGCCCAGCGACGTCGACGTCGCCGAACTGTACGACGGTTTCAGCTTCAACTGCCTGTCGTGGTTGGAGGCGCTCGGCTTCTGCGGGATCGGCGAGGCGAAGGACTTCCTCGACGGCGGCCACAACATCGCCCGCGACGGCGTGATCCCGTTGAACACCCACGGCGGGCAGCTCTCTCACGGACGCACCCACGGCATGGGCCTGCTCCACGAGGCGGTCACCCAGCTGCGCGGTGAGGCCGGCGAGCGGCAGGTGTCCGGCGCCCGGGTGGCGGTCACCAGCAGCGGTGGCCTCACGCCCAGCGGGGTGCTGCTGCTGCGGACCGACGCGTGATGACGACGCCGCGGCCGCGGGTGGTGATGGTCGACAGCCTCGGCGACCTGGTCCCGATGTCGGCGCTGGTCGCCGAACCGGAACAGGATCCGCGGGCCGTCGTCGTCGCACTGCACGGAGGTGCGAGCACCGCGGCGTACTTCGACTGCCCCGGCCATCCCCGGTTGTCACTGTTGCGCCTCGGCGCCGCACTGGGCTTCACCATGGTGGCCCTCGACCGCCCGGGCTACGGCAGTTCGGCGGCCTACCCCGACGCGATCGCCAGGCCGGAGCAGCGGGTGGCGCTGGCCTACGGCGCGGTCGACAAGGTGCTCGGCGCCCGCCCGCGGGGAGCGGGGCTGTTCGTCCTCGCCCACTCCAACGGCTGCGAACTCGCCCTGCGGATGGCCGCGAGTGACGACCCGCGCGCCGCCGCACTGCTCGGGCTGGAGCTCGCGGGCACCGGATTGCGTTATCACGACGCGGCTCTCGACATCCTGCGGAACGCGTCGGCGACCCACCGTCCGCCCGGGCTGCGGGCACTGCTGTGGGAACCCGCCGAGCTGTATCCCGCGGACGTGCTCAGCGGCATCACGAACTCGTCGACCGGCGCGCCCTACGAAGCCGACATGGTGCGGGACTGGCCGCACCGGGACTTCCCCGCGCTGGCCGCGCAGGTGCGGGTGCCGGTGCAGTTCAGCCATGCCGATCACGAACGCGTCTGGCGGTCCGATCCCGGTGCGCTGGCCGAGATCGGTGCGGCGTTCACTGCGGCCCCGCGATTCGCCACCAGCGAAGTCGTCGACGCGGGCCACAATCTGAGCCTCGGCCTTCGCGCCGCGGCCTATCACCTCAGGGTGCTGTCGTTCGTCGAACAGTGCGTCGTCAATGTCGAGGTCGCCCGCGAAAGCCGGTCGGCAGGAATCGAAGTGGAGGCCGGCTGATGCGAGTTGGATTCATCGGGCTGGGAAGCCAGGGCGCGCCGATGGCACGGCGGATCGTCGAGGGGGGATACGAACTCACGCTGTGGGCCCGCAGGCCCGCGTCGGTGGAGCCGTTCGCCGACACCGCCGCCAAGGTCGCGGAAACCCCGGCCGAACTGGCCGCGGCCAGCGACCTGGTCTGTCTCTGCGTGGTCGGCGACGACGACGTGCGTCAGGTGCTCACCGGCGAGACCGGGGTGCTGGCCGGACTGGCGCCGGGCGCCGTCATCGCCATCCACAGCACCGTGCACCCCGACACCTGCTCCGAGATCGCCGAACTCGCCGCGCAACAGGATGTCTCGGTGCTGGACGCACCGGTCAGCGGGGGTGGCCCTGCCGCCGCCGACGGCACGCTGCTGGTGATGGTCGGTGGCGCCGAGGCCGACGTCGAGAAGGCTCGGCCGGTGTTCGCGACGTACGCCGACCCCGTCGTGCACCTCGGCCCGCTCGGCAGCGGTCAGGTCGCCAAGATCCTCAACAATTTGCTGTTCAGCGCCAACCTGGGCAGCGCCCTGAGCGCGCTGGAACTCGGCGACTCACTGGGCGTGGCCCGCGACAAGCTGTGCGAGGTGCTGGTCCGCGGCTCGGCGACCAGCAAGGCGGTCAACAGCATCTCGATGTTCGGCGGCACGGTGGAGGGACTGGCGCCCATCGCCGGGGCGCTGCTGCAGAAAGACGTCCGCCACGCGGCAAGCCTCGCCGCCGCCTCCAAGGCGGCCGAGGGATCGGTGTTCACCGCGGCCGACACCGCCCTGCAACACATGGATCACCCGCGATGACCGACGTCGGTTTCGTCGGCGCAGGCCGGATGGGCGCACCGATGGTGGCTCGTCTGGTCGCCGCGGGCCACACCGTGCGCGCGGTCGGCCGGACGGCCGAGAAGCGTTCTGCGGTGCAGGCGTTGGGCGCCACACCGGTCGACGATCCGGCGGGTGCGGCCGACGGCGCCGACGTCGTCGTCGTCTGTGTGTTCACCGACGAACAGGTCAGGCAGCTGTGCCTGGACGGCGATCTGGTCAAGGGGATGCGGTCGGGCGCAACGCTGGTCCTCCACACCACCGGCAGCCCCCGCACGGCACAGGCCATCGCGGAGCGCTTCTCCCACGTCGAGGTCGTCGACGCACCGGTCAGCGGCGGCCCGCACGACATCGCCGCGGGCTCGGTGACGCTGTTCGTCGGGGGGCCAGACGACGCAGTGGCCCGACTGACTCCGCTGCTGTCCGCCTACGGCGACCCGATCCTGCACGCGGGAGGCACGGGCGCCGGGCAGCTCGTCAAGCTGGTCAACAACACCTTGTTCGCCGCGCAGATCGGGCTCGTCCGGGAAGGCACCAGGCTGGGCGCCCGGCTGGGTGTCGGCGAGGGTCCGCTGTTGACCGCGCTGACCCACGGCAGTTCTCAGAGCCGGGTGCTGAGCATGATCGCCGCCGCCGGTTCCACCGGGGCGTTCGCGTCCGCGGTCGGGGAATTCGTCGGCAAGGACATCGCCGTCGTCCGCGACACCGTCGCCGAGCTCGGTGGCGACCTCGGGTTGCTGGACGCACTGGTGGACGCGGGAACTCGTGCGTGAGGCCGCCGGTTCGGGCGATTCGCCGGAAATAGGCGCATACTTCGATGATAATTTTGAGACTTACAGTCTCTCAGATTTCCGTAACGTGCCGGCCCTGATCTCGCCGCCGAGGAGGATTCCATGACCAAGCCCAAATTGGTGTTCAGCCCCTACTCGCAGGAGTACTTCGACGACCCCTACGAGATCTACCGCCGGATGCGCGACGAGACCCCGATCTACTACGACGAAGACGACGACTTCTACGCGCTGACCCGGCACGCGGACGTGGCGGCGGCACTCAAGGACCACGAGTCGTTCTCGTCCACCCGCGGGTGTCACCTGTCCATGATCAAGTCCGGCCAGGGGTTCCAGAAGTCGATCATCTTCATGGACCCGCCGGAGCACCGCTTCATGCGCAGCCTGCTCAACAAGGCGTTCACCCCCCGGGCCATCCAGTCTCAGCGTGAGACGGTCGTCGACCTCGTGGCGCATTACCTGTCCAAGGTGGATCCCGACGGCTTCGACGTGGTGCAGGACTTCTCCGGCCCCTTCCCGGTCGAGGTGATCACCCGGATGGCCGGCGTTCCCGAGGAATTCCGCCAGCAGGTGCGGCACTGGATCGACAAGGGTCTCGAGGTCAAGCCGGGACAGCTCTATCTGTCCGACGAGAACATGCAGGCCAACATCGACGCCGGGGTCTACTACTACGGCCTGGTGCAGGAGCGGCGGCAGAACCCGCAGGGCGACATGATCAGCCGCCTGATCGCCGCGGAGATCCCCGGCGAGAACGGCGAGATGCGCAGGCTCGACGACGTCGAGATCACCGGCTTCGTCGCGCTGCTGGGCGGCGCAGGCGCCGAGACCGTCACCAAGCTGGTCGGCAGCGCCGTGGTCGAGTTCGCGCGCCATCCCGAGCAGTGGCAGATGCTGCTCGACGACCGCAGCCTGGTGCCGGCCGCCGTCGAGGAGTTGCTGCGCTACGTGGGCCCGGTGCAGTACAACGTGCGCTACACGCTCAAGGAGACCGAAGTGCCCAGCGGCACGATCCCCGCGCACAAGCCGGTGTTCCTGATGAAGGCCGCCGCCAACCGCGACCCGAGGGCATTCGACGACGGCGAGACGTTCGACATCACCCGCGACCGCGCGCAGGCGCAGAATCTCGGTCTCGGCTACGGCATCCACAGCTGCCTCGGCGCCGCGCTGGCCCGGCTGGAGACCGTCATCGCGCTGGAGCACCTGCTCGACTTCATGCCGCGCTTCGAGGTCGATTTCGACGGCCTGCAGCGCGTCACGATGCAGAACGTCGCCGGCTATCACCACGTGCCTGTGCGGGTGGTGCGGTGACCAAGCGAGAAGCGGAGCGGGACCGCGCATGACCCAGAAGATCGAGGTCGACTTCGGCCTCTGCGAGAGCAACGGGGTATGCATGGGCATCATCCCGGAGGTCTTCGACCTCGACGACGAGGACTACCTGCACGTGCTGCAGGAGGACGTGACGCCCGAGAACGAAGAGCAGATCAAGGAGGCCGTGCGGCAGTGCCCGCGACAGGCCATCGCCATCCGCGACGAGTGACCGACTCACCGGCACCCACCGCGGCGAAATGAGAGAGTGAATGACCACATCGAAGCTCGTGTTCGACCCCTTCTCCGAGGAGTACTTCAACAGTCCCTGGGAGATCTACCGGCGCATGCGTGAGGAGGCGCCGGTCTACTACAACGAGGAACAGGACTTCTACGCGTTGTCCCGGCACGCGGATGTGGCGGCGGCGTTCAAGGATTGGGAGACGTTCTCCTCGGCGTACGGCCTCGACCTGGCGATGGTGAAGTCCGGCGAACCGCTTCCGATGAAGATGATCATCCTGATGGACCCGCCCGAGCACCGTCAGATGCGCAGCCTGGTCAACAAGGTGTTCACGCCACGCGCGATCGCGAACCTCAAGCCGATGGTGATCGAGACGATCGATCAGTGCTTCCGCGCCGCCGATCCCGGGCACTTCGACGTCGTGCAGGAGTTCTCGGCGTTCTTCCCGGTGGAGGTCATCACCCGGATGCTCGGCGTTCCCGAGGACCGCCGGCAGCAGGTGCGCCAGTGGGTGGACACGTCGCTGCACCGGGAGCCCGGCCAGGTCGAGATGTCCCAGGAGGGCATGCAGGCCATCGCCGAGGCGATGGGCCTGTACTACGAGCTGATCCAGCAGCGGCGGGCCGAACCGCAGGACGACATGTTCACCCGGCTGGTGCAGGCTGAGATCCAGCGCGAAGACGGTCAGATGGAGAGCCTCGACGACTTCGAGATCGCCGGATTCGCCACACTTCTGGGCGGCGCGGGCGCGGAGACCGTCACCAAGTTGATCGGCAACGCCGCTGTGACGTTCGCGCAGAATCCCGACCAGTGGCAGAAGTTGCTCGACGACCGCAGCAAGATCTCCGCCGCGGTCGAGGAACTGCTGCGCTACGAGGCGCCCGCCCAGTACAACGTGCGCCGCTCGATGAAAGAGGTGACACTGCACGGGGTCACGATCCCCGAGGGCAAGCCGGTCTTCCTGCTCGGCGGGTCGGCCAACCGCGACCCCGAGGCCTTCACCGACGCCGACACCTTCGACATCGACCGCGACCGGACCGAGGCGCAGAATCTCGGCTTCGGGTACGGGGTGCACAGCTGCCTCGGTGCGGCGCTCGCCCGGATGGAGAGCGCGATCGCCCTCGAACGGCTGCTGGACTTCATGCCCCGCTACGAGGTGATCTGGGACGACTGCCGACGGGTGGCGATGCAGAACGTCGCGGGCTGGTCCCACGTCCCGGTGCGCGTCCTGCGCTGATCCGGACTCCGTCGCGAGCAGTCACCGCGACCGGCAGCCCGGCTTCGTGAAACTGCAGTTGTGGAAGACGCGCAGCCGCACTACCGTCCGGGGTAGACAGATCGGTCTGTCTACCCACGACGGGAGTCAGCATGTCGTCATCGTCCGCGCTCGAATCAGCGTCGTCGCACGAGCAGGTCCCCGACGGGTTCACCCGGGACAAGATCTCTGTCGGCGAGGTGGGTATCGACTACGTGATCGGCGGAAGTGGCCCGACAGTGGTTCTGCTGCACGGCTATCCACAGACGTGGTACGAGTGGCGCCACGTCCTGCCCGCCCTTGCAGTGCGCTACACCGTGGTGGCGCCCAGCCTTCGCGGTGCGGGAGGCAGTGACGCGCCGCCAGGTGGATATGACAAGAAGACGCTCGCAGCCGACATCCACGGTCTCCTCGTCGAACTGGGCCTCGAGAAGGACGTCAGAGTCGTCGGTCACGACATCGGGACCATGGTCGCCTACGCATACGCGGCCACCCACCGGGACGAGGTGACGAAGCTGGTGCTCAGCGAAGCACCGATTCCCGATCCCAGCATCTACTCGTTCCCCTCACTGACACCGCAGGGCCCCGGCGCCTGGCACTTCGGGTTCTTCACACTGCCGAACGGGTTCCCCGAGGACCTCATCGCCGGCAGAGAGGAGCTGTGGATCTCGAAGTTCGTCGACGCGATCGCGACGAAGAAGGGTGCCGTGACACCCGAGGACATCGCGATCTACGCCCGATACCTCAGCGATCCGGCGCATCTGAACGCCAACCTCGCGTGGTTCCGCACACTGCCGCAGGACATGGCCGACACCGCCGAGTACCGGAAGACCAAGCTGGACATGCCTGTTCTGGCCATCGGCGCAGACGGCAGTCTCGGCGATTTCGTCCCCACCCAGGTGCGGCAGTACGCGTCCAACGTCACTGCCAAGGTCATCGCAGGGTCGGGGCACTGGATCTACGAAGAACAGCCCGAGGAGATGAGGCAGGTGCTGCTCGAATTCCTCGACTCCCCCGGGTGAACGCGTCAATGGCAGGCGCTGCCCCGACAACTAGTCTCGGAAGGGTGACGACACCGCCTCACAGCACGGTCACCGATGCGCGAAGCCCTCGCGATCGGATACTGGACGTCGCCGACTCGCTGTTCTTCTCCGTCGGCGTGCGCGCGGTGGGAGTCGACAGAATGGTGTCGGAGGCCGGCGTTGCCCGCGCAACGTTCTTCAAGCACTTCCCGACCAAGGACCACCTCATCGCGGCATACCTGGGGCGCCGCGCGGAGCGGTCTCGCGCGACGCTGTCGGCCCTGCGCGACGAATTCCGCGACGAGCCGTCCCGGGTACTGGCCGCGATCGCCGATGTCGTCGACGATTACCGCGACATACCCGGCTTCCGAGGCTGTGAATTCATCAATGCCGCTGCGGAATTCGCCGATCCCAGCCATCCGGCCCATCAGCTCGCGGTCAGTCACCGCCAATGGGTGACCGATTTCCTGGCCGCCGTGCTGCGCGACATGGGACACGGCGACGCCGACCCCACCGCGCGCGCGATGATGATGGTGCGCACCGGCGCGCTGGTCGGCGCGTCGCTGGAGGTCGGTGTCTCCGACAGCAGCATAGGCACTGCGCTGTGGAACACGTTGGCCCGCCGGGGTTACCGGGCTGTGGTGGCCGCCGAGAAGGCGTAGCGACGGCTCAGAATCCGGAGAAGACGGCACCGTTGCAGTCGGCCGCAGCCTGGCGCAACTTGAGCGCCTCCTGGTACTGGTCGGAGTAGTACCACTCCTTCGCGGCGTCCACCGATTCGAACTCCAGGAGCACCGTCTGCGTGCCGTGCCACTGCCCCTCGATGACATCCGTCGCAGGTCCGAAGGCCAACACCTTCGCATTGGCCATCGTCTGACTGGCCAGCTTGCCGTACTCGGCCATGCCTGCCGCGTCCTTGACGTCTTCGGTGATGATCACATAGCCCTTGGGCATGCCGGGGTCCTTGTCTCTTGGGGGTTTTCGGTCAGTCGATCAGGTGGATGGCGCGTTCCGGGCAGTTGTCGATCGCTTCCTGCGCCGCCTTCTCCAGCCCGGCCGGTACATCGGGGGGATCCGCCGCCGCCCACCCGTCGTCGGTCAGGTCGAACACCTCGGGGCACAGCGTCAGGCACATCCCGTGCCCGGCACAGCGGTCCTCGTCGACGGCGACGCGCATCAGAGGTCGAACTCCAGGTGCAGTTCGGTCAGGCCGCGAAGAATGTAGGTCGGGATGTAGGAATACCGCCGCTGCCCCATCGGACCGTGTTTCTCCTCTGAGATCCGGATGTCGGTCGTGCGGTCGAGCAGCCGTTCGAGCCCCACCCTGGTCTCCGCACGCGCCAGCGGTGCGCCCGGGCAGCTGTGGATGCCACGGCCGAACGCCAGGTGCTGGCGGGCGTTCTTGCGTTCGGGGTCGAAGCTGTCGGGATCCTCGAAACGGCGCGGATCGCGGTTGGCCGCACCGTTGATCACCATCACGGTGCACCCGGCGCCGAGGGCCTCCTCGCCCACCGTGGTCGGCACCCGCGACATCCGGAAGTCGCCCTTGACCGGACTCTCGATGCGCAGGCACTCCTCGATGAAATTGCCCAGCAGGCTGCGATCCTCGCGCAGCTTGCGCTGGACGTCGGGTTGATCGCCGATCACCTTGAGCGCGGTGCTCAGCAGCCGCACCGTGGTCTCCTGGCCGGCCGAGAAGACGTTCGTCGCCACCCGCACGACGTCGCCGACCTCCGGCATCGTCCCGTCCGGGAACGCCGCCGTCGCCAGTCCCGTGAGCACGTCGTCGCGCGGTTCGCGGCGACGGTCCTCGACGTAGGTCGCGAACACGTCGTAGAGGTACTCCAGCGGTGTCTTGGTCAGCGTCTTGTCCGCGTTGCCGAGCCCGCTGCCATGGGTGCCCCTGGCAAGCCGCTCGATCAACTCGCCGCGGTCCTCTTCCGGCACACCGAGCAGGTCGGCGATCACGCGCAGCGTGAAGGGCGCGGCGAAGCCCTTGATGAACTCACCTTCACCCGGCGCGAGGAAGTCGTCGAGGATGTCGTCGGCGAGCTGCCACATCGCGTCTTCGTTCTCCTTGAGACGCTTGGGCGTGATGAGCCGCATCAGGAGCGCGCGGTGATTCGTGTGCGTCGGCGGGTCCAGCGTCGGCAACTGGTCGCTGAACGGGATCTCGTCGCGGTGCTCGACGATGAGGTCGGTCAGATCGGAGTTCTCCAGCCCGTCGAGGGGCACCGGAAAGCCGGGGAACGGTCCGGTGACCGAGATGCAGGACGAGAAGCTGTCCGCGTCGTTGTAGACGTCGACGGCCTCCTGCCACCCGGTCACCATCGTGACGCCGTACTTGTCCTCGCGGCTGACCGGGCACTTGTTGCGCAGCGCGTCGTAGAACGGGTAGGGATCGTCCAGCACACGCGCGTCCCGGAAGAAGTCGACCGCCGTGAGGTCTTCCGCCATGTGTGACTCCGTTCAGATCTAGCGAGAATGTGATTCTCATCTTTGCGTATCAGGTTTTCACACCGGTTGCGCGCCGTCAACGAGGGGAGTGCGCGGCCCCGTCCCGGTTCGCCGGTTCGTCCTCATCCTGGATCTCGAAGGTGTTGACCGCGGTCGCCAGCAGGTCGTAGCAGCCGACGGTGAAAACGAGGTCCATCCGTTGACGGTCGTCGAAGACCCGTCCCAGCGCGTGCCATGTGGCGTCGGTGACGGCGTCGCGGTCGTGCAGTTCGTCGACCGCGGTCACCACCAGCCGATCGGTCTCGTCCGCGGGCGCGCCGGCGTGGACACCGTCGATCTCGGCGTCGGTCAGGCCGGCGCGGTGGGCGATCGGGACGTGGTGGTGCCACAGGTAGTCGCACCCACGGCGCTGCACCGCCCGCAGCACCGCGATCTCGCGCACCCGGTCCGAGAGGGTGGACTCGCGCAGCACATGGGCGTTGAACGTGAGATAGGCGTGGGTGAGCCCGGGGTGGTGCAGCATCGTCGAGAGCACGTTGCCCGCGTCGCGGGCGTTGCGACGCTCGGCAGGCAACAGTGACCGCAACGCCGCACGGCTCTCCTCGGTCCAGTCGCCGTCGGGCAGCGGAGGAAGGCGGGTCACTGGATCGGTTCGTCGCCGAGCACCGTGGTGCGCAACATCTCCCGGGGGGAATCGGGGTCGTACGGCGCCGCGCGGTGCAGGACACCGTTGTTGTCCCAGATCACGGTGTCGCCGACCGACCAGCGGTGGCTGTACACCAGGCCGGGCTGCGTCGCCCGGTCGAGCAGTTCGGCCAGCAGGGCGCGGCCCTCGTCGAGATCCATGCCGACGACGTGGTCCGCCGAGGCGCCGAGCACCAGTGACCGCCGGCCGCTGCGGTGCGTCCAGACCAGGGGGTGCTCGTGGGTGGGACGGCTCCGCCACTTCGCGACCTGTTCCGGTGAGGGATCGGGAGTGATCCGGCGCTGCGAGGCCTCCAGCGAGTGCACCACCCGCAGTGCCCCGAAGCGGTCCTTCTCCTCGTCGGTGAACGCCTCGTACGCGGCGTAGGAATTCGCGAACTCCGTCTCACCGCCGCGCGCGGCCACCTGCTTGGCCGACAGCACGGTCGCCTTCTGCGGGCACTCGTCGTTCAGCGGCGTGCAGCCGTCGATGTGCCAGTCGAAGGTCGCGCGAAGATAGGCGGCCGACGAGTTCTTCGACTTGTCCAGCGTCACCGGGTAGATGCCGGGCACCGGATGGTGCCCGTCCGAGGAGTGGTCGATCCCGCCGAGACGCCGGCAGAATTCGACCTGCACCTCGGGCTGCAACCCGAGACCGGGGAACACCAGTACGCCGTTGTCCTCGAGCGCCTCGAGCACCGCCTCGCCCAGCGAGTCGTCACCGGCCAACCGGTCCGGATCGACACCGGTCACCTCGGCGCCCACCGATTCGGTCAGCTTGTTGATCGTCAGAAGGGTCATGCGTGTCCTGTCTGTCAGGGCACCGGCGCGCTGACGCGGTCGATCACAGCGTCGGCGGAGTCGGCGGGTTTCTGGGTACCGAAGACCTCGACGGCCATCGAGACCATGACCATCGAATAGATGAGGTGCAGCAGGTTCAGCACGTCGTCGGGGACGTCGTCGAGCGGGAACTTGTCGCAGAAGTCGATCGCCTCCTCGAACCGCGGGGAGAATGCGTCGTAGAACCTGCGGATCTCCGGCATCGGGGTGCTCAGCCGGGCCTCCCAGCGCTCGGGTTCGGTGGCCAGGCACCACTTCTCGGCGAATGGTTCGAATTCGGCGAACGCACTGGGCAGCCGCGATCCGGCCATGCTCACACCCCCACCGGCGAGCGCTCGCTCTTGTAGTCCTCGACCCAGTCCACGGCGACCTTGTGCAGGTGGCGCACGAGGATCTCCTGGTCGTTGAGCGGATAGTCCTCGACCACGTCGTACTCCAGGGCCGCCTGCGTGCCGCCGAGCATGCCGGCGTCCTGCAGCGCGAACTCCTTGAGCACCACCGAGGCGACCTCGTGCTCGATGCGTTCGCGCACGGTGCGGGCCGGGTGAAAGGCGTTGTAGGCCTCGAACTTGTGCGTGTTGTGCGACGTCGGCCAGTAGCGGTACAGCAGGTACCAGCCGTGGTAGATCAGGATCTCGAGGTTGGGGAAGATCTGGAAGTTGGTGATGCCCCACGGTTCGATGCCGCCGGGATTGAGCCCCGCCGAGAAGTGCGTCTCCGGTGTGCGCCAGGGGCCCACCAGACCGCTGCGGGTGGCGCGCTCCACCGGATACATGTATTCCGGGGCGAGCAGCCAGCGCCGGGTGCCCGCCGTGGACACCAGCCGGTGCGGCCCGTCGATCTGGAAGTGACCGCACTCGAAGGTCTGGTTGGGTTGGCGCACCTCCGTGGGCACCTGCTGGCTGTGCAGCGACGGCACGTGGTAGTACTCCTGGAAGGCGTCGGCGAAGATCTTCCAGTTGCTGTTGTTGTGCGCGACGAAGTCGTACCGCTCGGTCATCAATTCGAACGGGTAGTCGTCCAGCGCGGTGATCATCGGCCCGAGGAACTCGCGCAGGCTCTGGCGCGGCTCGGGGTCGAGGTTGATGAACACGAAGCCGTTCCACACATCGCAGTGCACCGGTGCCAGACCGTACTTCGTGGTGTCGAGGTCGAAGAACTCGCCGGGCTGCTGCACGAACTTCAGCTCGCCGTCCAGACCGTAGCGCCAGCCGTGGTACTTGCAGGTGAACTGCCGGCACGCGCCCTTGACCTCCTCGCTGGGAAAGTCGTTCCACACCAGCTTGTTCCCGCGATGGCGGCAGATGTTGTAGAAGGCCCGGATCTGCTCGTCGCGGCCCTTGACCACGATCACCGACGTGTTCGCCGCGTGGATCTCCTTGGTGAGGTAGCTGCCCACCCGCGGCAGCTCCTCGACGCGCGCGACGTTCAGCCAGGCGCGCTTGAAGATCGCCTCGCGCTCGAGTTCGTAGAACTCCGGCGAGGTGGAATCGCGGAACGACACCGGTCCGGTGCCCAGTTCCGGATAGTGCTCGGTCCAGCTGCCTTCGGCGGGCTTCGGCCACTTAGCCATGCGAACCTCCCTGTCGTCGTTGCGTTTCCGTGTCTACCGTCCGGTCGCCGATCGCCCGGTGCATCACATCACCGATCCGCCGTTGACACCGAGGGTCTGGCCGGTGATGAACCCGGCCTCCTCCGAGCACAGGAAGCCGACCGCGGCGGCGATGTCGTCACCTGTGCCGAGATGACCGACCGGGATGCTCGCGGCCATCTGCTCGTTGGGCGGCAAGAGGCCGGCGGCCTGGGATTTGTGCTGCATCGGTGTCTCGATGCCCGACGGCGGGACGTTGTTGACGGTGATGCCCAGCGCGCCGAATTCGCGGGCCAGCGACCGGGTCAGCGAAAGCAGGGCGCCCTTGGACGAGGCGTAGTGCGCCATCCCCGGCGATCCGCGCTGCGCACTCGACGAGGAGATCATCACGATGCGGCCCCACCCCGCCTCGAGCATGTCCGGTATGGCCACCTGACAGCAGTGGAACGTACCGGTGAGGTTGACGTCGATGAGCCGCTGCCACGCCTCGACCGTCATCTCGACGAACGGCGCCCAGTCCACCAGGCCCGCGCTGGTGACCAGGATGTGCACCGGCCCCAGCTCGCTGCGAACCTTGGCGAACGCCTCCTCGACTGCGGCTCGGTCCGAGACGTCCGCAGCCACACCGAGTGCGGTCACCCCCTCGGCGCGCAGTTCTTCGGCGACCCGTTGCGCCGCATCGCCGTCGAGGTCGAGCACGGCCACCCGGTGGCCACGCCTCCCGAGTTCGTGACACGTCGACTCCCCCATGCCCGACGCACCGCCGGTCACCACCGCCACCCGTGCCATGTGATACCTCGTTCCTACTCGTAGACCACGTGGACTGTGCGGCTGGTGGGCAGCGACTGGCAGGTCAGCACCCAGCCCTCGGCCACCTCGTCGTCGTCGAGCGCGTCGTTGTTGAGCATCCGCGCGCTCCCGTCGACGATTCGCGCCATGCAGGTTCCGCACGAGCCCGTCTCACAGGACGCCGGTGCGCGCAGTCCCGCCGTCCGCGCGGTCTGCAACAGGGTGTTTCCCGCCCGGTAGTCCGCCGTGGTGGTCTGCCGGTCGAGTTCGATGACCACCTGTTCGGTGCCCTGGGACGATTCCGCCGCACCGGCCGCCTCCGCCTCGTCCACCGCCACGGTGAACCGCTCGAGGTGCACCCGGTCATGTGGCGCACCGGTCCCGAGCACCGTCGCCTCGACGGCGTCCATGAACGGCCCAGGCCCGCAGATGTAGTGGTCGGCACCGTCGACGAGGCCGTCGAGGAAGGTCTCGATGGCGGATTTCGTGACGACACCGCGTTCGTCGTCGAAATGATGGGTCACCGACAACCGGTCGGCATGCTCCTCGGCCAGGCGGTTCAGCGCGTCCGCGAAGATGACGGCGTCGCGGCTGCGGTTGGCGTAGAACAGCCGGATCGGTCGCGACGTCGTCGCCAGTGCCGTGCGGATCAGCGACATGATCGGGGTGATCCCGCTGCCGCCCGCGAAGGCCACGATGGCATCGCCGTTCTCGCGCAACAGGAAGCGCCCCTCGGGCGGGGCGGCGTGGATCTCCGCGCCCTCGGCCGCGGTGTCGTTGAGCCAGTTCGACACCAGCCCGCCGGGGTCGCGCTTGACGGTGATCTGCAGATCGTCCTCGACCGGCGCCGACGACATGGAGTAGCAGCGACGCAGTTCACGGCCGTCGACGGTGACCCGCAGCGTCAGGAACTGGCCGGCCTGGTACCGGAAGCTCGAAGAGCAGTGCTCCGGCACGTCGAGTACCAGTGACACGGCGTCGGAGGTCTCACGCACGATCCGCTTGATGCGCAGTGCGGCAAAGCCGTCCGAATCGGTGTGCTCGCTCATCGTCGCCAATGATATCAAGTACTTGTCATTAATCTCAAGTACCTGATACATGCCACTACTCGTCCACGTGATCGATGCGCATCTCGTGGCCCGTGCCCTGTTCGACGACGCGGCTCAGCAGCTGGCGCAACGTCTCCTGCTCGGCCTTGGTCAGCACGCCGAACACCCGGTCATGCGCGGCGATGGCGTCGTTCACCACGGCTGCGGCGACCTTGCGGCCCTGGTCGGTGAGGAACGCCTGCAGGATCCTGCCGTGCTGCGGGTCCTGTTTGCGTTGCACCAGCCCCCGCTTCTCGAGCGCGGTCAGCGCCAGCTGCACGCCCTGGGGACTGATGAGCAACCGCCGGGCCAGCTCCGCGCCGGACAGGCCGGGTTCGTCGGACAGCTGGCGCAGCACGCCGATCTGGGCGGTGCTCACCCCGTGCTCGCTGACCGCGTCGTTCACCGACGTCAGCGAGAAGTACCAGGCCTGTTTGAGCAGCCACAGGATGTTGTCGGTCTGCTCCATGCCAGCCTCTCCAGTCGCTCTGCGGTGCGCTCGACGTTAGCTCTCAGACGATCCGGCGCGCTTGTGGACGCGGCCGTCCTTCATCACGAAGCGCACATCGAGCGTGGTGGAGATGTCCACCGACGGGTCACCGGGTACGGCGATGAGATCGGCGAGGTAGCCCGGGGCGATGCGGCCGAGTTCGTCGTCGGCGTCGATGAGCTCGGCACTGGTGATCGTCGCCGCGCGCAGGGCCTGCATGGGCGTCATCCCGCGCGCGACCAACGCGCGCAGTTCCTTGGCGTTCTGGCCGTGCGGGACCGCGGGCGCGTCGGTGCCGCAGGCGATGCGCACCCCGGCCGCGATCGCCTTCGGGAGCATGGCCTGCGCCCGCGGGAACACCTCCTCGGCCTTGCGCCGCAGTTCCGGCGCGATGCGGTCGACGGCCATCGCCTCGGTCAGGTAGGTCGTGGACACCAGGAAGGTCCCGTGGTCCACCATCATCTGAATCGTCTCGTCGGAGGCCAGGAAGCCGTGTTCGATGCAGTCGATGCCGGCCCGGATGCACGCGCGAACGGCGGTGTCCCCCACCGCATGTGCGGCCACCCGGACCCCTGCGCGATGTGCCTCGTCGGCGATCGCGGCGAACTCGTCGTCGGAGTACTGCTGTGCGCCGGGCGCGGTGCTGTGCGACATCACGCCGCCCGACGCCGACACCTTGATCAGCTTGGCGCCGTGGCGGATCTGATACCGAACGCAGGCGCGCACCTCGTCCACGCCGTTCGCGATGCCCTCGGCCACCGAGAGCGGCATGATCCCGGGCGCGAGGCGCTGGAACACGGTCGGGTCGAGGTGCCCGCCGTAGGGCGTCACGGCATGCCCGGCCGGATAGATGCGGGGGCCCGGGTGCCACCCCTGCTCGATGGCGCGCTGCAGTGCCACGTCGAGCAGGTAGCCGCCGGTCTTCACCATCAGCCCGAGATTGCGGACGGTGGTGAAGCCGGCGTCCAGCGTGGTGCGGGCGTTCACCGCGCCGCGCAGCGTGCGGTAGGCGGGGTCGTCCTGCACCCCGTGCATCGGGCTGGGCAGGCCTTCCGGACCGCCTGGGCCGCCGATCAGCAGGTTGAGCTCCATGTCCATCAGACCGGGGAGCAGGGTGACGTCCCCGAGGTCGATGTCCTGGGCCGTGTCCTGAGGAACCCGCTCGGGATTCACCGCCTGGATCCGGTTCCCGTCGACGACGACGACGGCCGGTGAGCGCACCTCGCCGGCCGCGACGTCGGCCCAGCGCGCCGCCCGAAGGACGGTCGGACCGGCGCCGGATGGCCCGTCGATCACGGCACCGGTTCGACGACGCAGTCGAGACTGGTGGCCCCCGTGTCGGGCACCTTCGGCTGCTTCCAGCACTCGACCGGGAACGACACCTGGATCATCGAGTACAGCAGATGCATCAGGTTGAGCACGTCCTCGGGCAGATCGTCGAGGCTGAACTTGTCGCAGTAGGCGATCGCCTCCTCCGCACGCGCGGTGACCGCGTCGTAGAACGCCTGCATGTCACGCATTGAACTGCTCAACCGCTTGTCGTAGCGCTCCGCCTCGGTGCCCAGGCACCAATCGGAATACGGCTCCAGGTCGGCGAATTCGGGCGGTAGTTTGCTCGTCACGCCCGCTTCGGCTGTCGTCACCTCACACCTCCGCTGTCTTGCGCTGGTAGTCCTCGACCCAGGCCGCCGTCTCGGTGTGCAGGTGGCGGATCAGCACCTCCTGGTCACAGAGCAGGAAGTCGTCGAGCACGCGGGACTCGACCATGGTCTGGGTGGCCTCCAGGGTGTTGGCGTCCTGCAGGCCGTACTCCTTGAAGGACACCGCGGCCAGCTCCTGGGCGATGCGCTCGCGGGGGGTGCGCGGCTGCGGGAAGTACACGGTGCCCTCGAAGATGTGGGTGTTGTGCGACGTCGGCCAGTAGTGGTAGGTCAGGTACCAGCCCTGCCCCCAGAACAGGATCACGAAATTGGGGAAGAGCTGGAACGAGTCCAGTCCCCACGGATCGCACTTCGCCGGGTTGAGCCCCGGCGGCATCTGACCCAGATCCTGCGCGTCCCATGGCCCGAAAAGCCCGCTCTGGCAAATGTCCTCGATCGGCTTGCGCATCTCGTCGGCCATCTCCCAGGCCCGGACACCGGACGTGCTCACGAGCCGGTGCGGACCTTCGATCCGGTAGTGCGGCGCCTCGAATCCCGCCTCGGCCGCGGCCTTCGAGTAGGCGGTGGGCGACTGGTTCGCATGCAGTACGGGTGCGTGATAGAACTCCTGGAACGCATCCATGTAGAGCTTCCAGTTCGCCTTGACCTCTGAGCGGTACTGGAAGCGGGAGGTCATCTTGTCGAACGGATAGCCTCCGAGATCGGTGATCATCGGTCCGAGGAAGTCCCGCAGCGGCTGCTCGGGTTCCTTCGCGAAGTTGACGAAGATGAAGCCTTCCCAGACGTCGCAGTGCACCGGCACCAATCCGTAGCGACTCTTGTCGAGGTCGAAGAACTCCCCCTCCTGCTGCACGAAGGTCAGGTTGCCCTCGAGGTCGTAGCGCCAGGCGTGGTACTTGCAGGTGAACTGGCGGCAGACCCCGCTGGTCTCCTCGAGCGGCATGTCGTTCCACACCAGCTTGTTGCCCCGGTGCCTGCAGATGTTGTGATACGCCTTCACCTCGCCCTTGCCGGTCCGCACGACGATGATCGACGTGTTGACGACCTTGAGCTCCTTGGTGAAGTAGCTGCCCTTGCGCGGCACCTGCTCCACCCGGCCGACGTTCAGCCAGGCGCGCTTGAACACCGCCTTGCGCTCGATCTCGTAGAACTGCGGATCGATCGAATCCTCGTAGGACACCGGCCCGGTGCCCAGCTGCGGATAGTGCTGTGTCCAGCTGCCTTCCGGCGGCTTCGGAAACCGGGCCATATCGTCTCCTCCTCGGTTGTCGATCCGCCCCAGGCCGCCCGCCTTCGAGCGCCGACTTGATTGTGTAGGCAAACCGCCACGCACAGCGGCTTTTTGGGCGATTTCTAGGAACCGACAGTGCCGACGGTATATGCTCGGCCGGGCAATCGCAAGTAGTTGATATTGCCGACCACGGAATGGAGCGCGCGGCGTGCGGTATGACGAACTGTTCATCGGCGGGACCTGGCACACGCCCAGCACCGACGGGCGGATCGAGGTCGTCTCACCGCACACCGAGCAGGTCGTCACGAGCGTCGCCGCCGCGGCGCCCGCCGACGTCGACCTCGCGGTCACCGCGGCACGCGAGGCGTTCGACAGCGGCCCGTGGCCGACCACCGAGCCCGCCGAGCGCATCGAGGCGGTGCGCCGGCTCGCCAAGACCTACGAGCAGCGCCGCGCCGAGATGGCCGAGCTCATCACCACCGAGATCGGCGCCCCGATCAGCTTCTCCCAGCGCGCGCAGGTCGCGCTGCCGTGGTCGATGATCGGCGCGTTCGCCGACCTCGCCGAGACGTACCCGTGGCGGGAGGACAGGCCGGGCCGCTACGGCTCCGACATCCACATCCGGCGTGAGCCGGTGGGCGTCGTCGCCGCGATCGTGCCGTGGAACATGCCCCAGTTCCTCATCGTCACCAAGCTGATCCCGGCGCTGCTCGCGGGGTGCACCGTCGTGGTCAAACCCGCACCGGAGTCGCCGCTCAACGCCCTGCTGCTCGCCGAGATCATCGCCGAGTCCGACCTGCCTCCCGGTGTCGTCGGCATCCTGCCCGGCGACGGAACCGTGGGCGAGCACCTGGTGCGCCACCGCGGGGTGGACAAGGTGTCGTTCACCGGGTCGACCCCGGCGGGCCGGGCCGTCGCCGCCGCGTGCGCCGGAGATCTGCGTCGGGTCAGCCTCGAACTGGGCGGCAAGTCGGCGGCGATCGTGCTCGACGACGCCGACCCGGGTGCGGTCGCGGCGGGTGTGCGCTCGGCCAGCCTGTCCAACAGCGGACAGATCTGCAACGCGCTCACCCGCGTCCTGGTGCCCGCCGCGCGCGCCGCGGAATACACCGACGCACTCGCCGCCGAGATGAGCGCACTGGTGGTCGGCGACCCCTCCGACAGCGCGACGCAGGTGGGTCCGCTCGTGGCGCAGCGCCAGCAGGAACGGGTGCGCGGATACATCGAGGCCGGAACCCGTGACGGCGCCCGCCTCGTGGTCGGCGGCGCCTCGATGCCCGACGGCGTGGACCGCGGCTGGTACGTCCGGCCGACGCTGTTCGCCGACGCCGACAACTCGATGCGCATCGCCCGCGAGGAGATCTTCGGCCCGGTGCTGACGGTGCTGCCCTACTCGGGTGTCGAGCAGGCCGTGGCGATCGCCAACGACTCGGACTACGGCCTGGCCGGCTCGGTGTGGACCGACGACACCGACGCCGGCGTCGACATCGCCGCACGCATCCGCACCGGCACGTTCGGCGTCAACCAGGGGTACCCGATGGACCCGTTCGCCCCGTTCGGTGGCGTGAAGGCCAGTGGCTACGGCCGCGAACTCGGCCGCGAGGGGATCGACGGCTACACCGACACGAAATCCATCGCCGTGGCAGCGGCGAGCAAGGGAGCCTGAGTTGTCCACCGACGCGATCACCGGCCACGAAACGAATTTCGCAAAGCCATGGGCGCCGCACCGGCTCCGGATATATTCGGCCACAGCGATCTTCACCACGGTGATGTTCGTCGGGATGACGATCGGCGTCGGCGTCGGCCTGATCCCGCCGAGTTTCGCGGTGGACGTCATCGCCAACATGTTGTTCGGCATCCCGGTGATCCTGCTGCCCTTCGTCCTGCTCTGGGATGCACCGGGTGAACGGCGGACCCGTCTCGACAAGGCCGCCGAACTGACGTTGTTCTACCTGCCCTACACCGCGTGCAGCCAGATCGGTTACGAGTTGATGTTCCTCATCGGGCATCCGCTCGGCCTCTGGACACCTACCGACGATCCGGGGTGGAAGTGGCTGTGGTGGCAGTACGCGCTGGCCGACACCCGCTATGTCAGCGGCAATACCTGGATCTTCGCCCTCGAGGTGGTCGGGGTGCTCACCGGCACCATGGTCTTCGTGATGTGGACCCGACTCGTCCGGACCACCCTGTCCGACGAAGCGCGGATCCGCTGCCTGTGGTTCGCCTTCGTGGGGTGCGCGATCCTGATGAGCAGCACCGCCGTCTACTTCCTGGCGGAGGTGGGCGCCGGCTTCGAGAACATCGGCCAGGGCGCCTACGGCCTCGGGTTCAAGTTCATCGCCGAGAACGTGCCGTTCATCGTGCTTCCGCCGCTGGTGCTCTACTCGATCCATCTGCAGATCGACTACCTGACGCGTCGGGCCGGCGCCCGAACCCGCTCCGCCTGAACCGAATCCGGTGTGCGCGGCTCAGGTCGTCTCCGTGCGGTTCAGCTCGGTGAGCGCGTGCAGCTGCTCGAGGTAGTGCTCGAGTGAGCGGTGGACGAAGCGCGCGGAGAGGGTCGTCGTGCCGCAGGCGGCCAGGGCATCCAGCGACTGTCGCGTCGCATCAGGCTCCCCCACCGGGTCGAGCGCGCGTTCGGCGGGCATGACGATCTCGAAATCCGGCGGTAACTCCACGTCGTCCAGCCACTCGGCGGCCTGCGCGGCGGAGACGTAGTAGGGACACCATCCGTCGGCGAGCGTGACCGCCCGCCGCAGGGACCGCTTGGTGCGGCCTCCCACCCAGATCGGCACCTGCGGCTGAAGCGCGCACGGGTCGACGGTCAGCCCACCGAACGAGTAGAACTCACCGTCATAGGCCGGTTCGTTACTCGGCAGCGCCGCCCGCAACGCCCGCAGGGCATCGTCGGCACGGGCGCCGCGATCGTCGAATGGCGCGCCGAGCAGATCGAACTCTTCCTTCAGCGAGCCCACGCCGACGCCGAGTATCAACCTCCCGCCACTGACATGATCCAATGTGCCGTAACGCTTCACGACGGCCAGCGGATGGTGGTAGCCCAGCACCAGGGTCATGGTGGCGAACCGGATCCGGTGCGTGCGCGCCGCCGCGTAACCGAAGGTGGCGAGCGGGTCCCAGTAGCGGGCGCCACGGCGACCGGTCTCGGTGGCGGGAAGTCCGATGTGCTCGCTGCACGTCATGTGGTGGTAGCCCAGCTGATCCGCGGCCTCGGCGACCCGCCCGATCGCCTCGATCCCGGCATCCCGCTCCCACCCCAGCCGGGCGCCCGCGACATTGGTGACCACAGGCGTGGCGATGCCGAGCTTCACCGCAGCGGCTCCTCCCCCGCCAGGATCGTGCGGTGCATGAGGCGGCCGCTGTCCGCGGCGTACGGCAGGGCCCGGTGCATGGTGCCGGTGTTGTCCCAGATCAGCAGGTCCCCCACCTGCCAGTCGTGCCGGTAGACGTACTGCGGCTGCGTCGCCCAATCACGAAGTCGGGCAAGCAGTGCGCGACTCTGCTCCACCGGCATGCCCTGCACGTAATCGGCCGTGGCACCCAACAGCAGCGATTTGCGTCCGGACCGGTGTGTCCAGACGACCGGACATTCCTTCGTCGCCGATTCCTGCCAGAACGCGATCTCGTCGTAGCTCATCTCGGGTGTCACGTAGTACTGCGACCGTTCCGCGCTGTGCACCACCCGCAGGTCGGCGATCCGGTCCTTCTCCGGCTGCGGAAGGTCGTCGTAGGCGGCGTAGGTGTTGCAGAACTCGGTTTGTCCGCCGGTGTCCGAGAGCGTCACTCCCCGCAGCAGTGTCGCCAGGTTCGGGTAGGGCTGCAGCGAGCCGTCGAAGTGCCAGAACAACGAGCCCTTCAGATATTTCGCGCGCTGGTTCACCGTGTCGTCCAGCGAGATCTTGTAGATGCCGTCCTGGCCCTCTCCTGCCACCACGGTGCCCAGCGTTGCGGCGATCGCCACCTGCTGCTCGTCGGTGATCTCCAGGCCCCGGAAGAAGATCACTCCGCGCTGTTCGAGCGTGGCGCGAATCTGCGCTGCCGCCCGGCCACTGAGCAATGTCTCGACATCGGTGGTGATCTCACTGCCGATCCGCGGGGTGAGGTCGCGGATCTGCAACTGATCGGCGGCGGTGCTCATGTCACTCAACTCGACCTCGTCAGGATCGTGGTGGCCGAGTGCTTCACCCGCGGCTGGTTCCACAGCTCCACCGCCAGGGAGACGGTGATCAAGGAGTACAACAGGTTCCGCAGGTTCGCGACGTCGTCCGGGAGCGGCTCGGCGTAGTCGAACTTGTCGACGTAGGCCACCGCGTCCTCGGCAACCGGGAAGACCTGGTCGTAGAAGGCCCGTATCTCGTCCATCGAGGTGTTCACCCGCTTGACGTAACGCTGGTGGCCGTCCTCGATCGCCCAGTCCGCGACCAGGTGCTCGAGGTGCGAGAAGCCCTCGGGCAGTGCGGTGGTCACCGGGCGCGGACTCGTCGTGCCCGTGCTCATCGGCGGTTCCCCTTCGCGCGTTCGCCCGCCTCGACGTGGTCGCCGACCATCTTGTGCAGGTGTCGCAGCAGGATCTCCTCGTCGTTCATGGTGAAGTGCGTCAGCGCACCGCTGTTCAGCATCGCCTGCAGTCCTTCCGAGGGGCTGGCGTCCTCCAGGATGATGTCGTTGAGGTAGGTGACCGTGAGTTCCTGACCCAGCCGCTCTTTGTGTGTTCTCGGTGGCTGGTAGAACATCTCGGTCTCGAAGATGTGCGAGTGCGGCCCGGTCGGCCAATGGGTGTGCACGGTGAAGCCGGACGCCCCGAAGATCAGCACGAAGTTCGGGAAGAACTGGAACGAATCGAAGCCGTATTTCTCCGAGCGGGTCGGATTCATCCCAGGCGGCAGGGGTCCGCGCTCGGTGCGCTTGGTCCAGGGGCCGGCCGCGCTGGCCTCCATGACACATTCGATCGGCTTCGAGTACGGCGTCCGCCGGGAGGGTTCTCCGGAGAACGAGTACATCCGGTGCGGATCGCTGAGCCGGTAGGCCAGGGCGTCGGTGAACGGATTCGGCTTGTTGAGCGCTTCCCGGGCTTCTGCGGTGACGCTGCCGAACGACGAAGCGTGCAGGTACGGGCCGTGGTAGCTCTCGGCGAAGCCGTCGACGAATATCTTCCAATTGCACTGCAATTCGGCCTTGAAGCGGTAGACCTGGTGCGGCCCGTCGAACGGGTACCCCTCGATGCCGTGCGCGAGGTCGCCGAGGAACGAGCGCAGCGGATCGGTGTTGTTCGGGTCGAGGTTGACGAAGATGAAGCCCTCCCACACATCGCACTGGATGGCGGGTACGCGGCAGCTGTCGGCGTCGAAGTCCAGCAGCAGGTCCTGGCGGGTGGCCGAATGCAGTGACCCGTCGAGGTGGTAGCGCCAGCCGTGAAAGCGGCAGTAGAGCAGTGGCGCCCGTCCGCTCACCTCCTGGAACGGGTCGTCCTCCCACAGCATCTTGTTGCCGCGGTGCGGGCAGATGTTGTGCATCGCGCGGATCACGCCGTCCTTGCCCCGCACGACGATGATCGAGGTGTTGAGGAACGTGAGCTCGCGGGTGAAGTAGCACCCCGAGCGCGGCACCTGCTCGACGCGCCCCATGTACAGCCAGGTCTTCCTGAAGACGTGTTCGCGTTCCTTCTTGTAGAACTCCTCGGACACGCAGTCCTCGAGGGACACCGGACCGCGGCCGAGGTCGGGGTACGCGTCGGTCCAGTGACCGCTCTCGGGTTTGCTCACCAGGGCTTCGGAGCTCATGTGATCCTCCTGCACTGAACGCGTCGCCGGTGGCGCGACGATGTGCCGAAGCTACCGCCGGGCACATCGGTGAAACAGGTGCGAAACCGCAACATGCTGTTGCATATTTGGGACGACCCGCCGCCGTCAGGAGCCCGAATGGAACAGCACCTGTCCTTCGACCTCGGCGCGCTGCTGGTGTTCGGGAAAGTGGTGGAGGCCCGCAGTCTGTCGAAAGCCGCGACATTGCTCGGCATGCCCAAGTCCACGGTGAGCCGCAAGCTGGCGAAGCTGGAGGCCGATCTCGGGATCAAGCTGTTGCGCAAGAACACACATCAGCTCACCGTCACCGACCTCGGTGAACAGATCTACGGTCACGCGGTCAGCATCCTGACCGAGGCCAACGGCGTCCGCGCACTGGTCGAGGGCAGCAGGCATGAGCCACAGGGCGAGCTGCGGGTCGCCATTCCGGTGTTCGTCGGCACCGATTACGCGTCCCGTGTCGGCGCCACATTCCTGCGGCGGTATCCGCACACCCGGCTGGACATCCGGCTCGTCGACAACTTGGTCGATCCCGTCAAGGACGGGTTCGACGTCGTGTTCGGCACCGGGCCGCTTCAGGATTCGACGTTGATCGCCCGCAAGGTGTTCGACCTCGACCTGTTCCTCTGCGCCTCCGCGCGCTTCGTGGCGCAACTGGGCGCGCCACTCACCATGCCGGCACACCTGGACGGCCTGCCGTTCATCGACTTCGGATTCGGCGGCGCACGCAAGCTGACGATCAGCAGGGACGACATGCGGTGCGAGGTGGCGCCGCAGGTGCGGGCGCGGGCCAACAACTTCCAGGTGTGCAAGCAGTACATCCTCGAGGGGCTCGGCGTGGGCGCCATGCCCACCCAGATCATCTGCACGACCGAACTGCGTGAGGGCACCATCGTGCCCGTCCTGCCGGAGTGGCGGCCCGACCCGCTGGCCGTGCACATGATCTATCCGTTCGAGCTGTCGTTCTCGACGTTGATCAGCGCCTTCTACGACACGGCCCGTGAGATCATCGTCGAGAACACCGCTCGCGCCTGAGGGGTCGGATCCGTCAGGGCAGCTTGATCGCCGACGTGTACATCGCCACCATCGGCCGGTAGAGGTCGACGTCGTCGAGTTCGCTGCTCAGAACGACGGAGTCGCTGGTGGCGACCAGCACCTGAGCGAAGGTCAACGGCGGGATCAGCAACGTCCCGCCGAGCCTGTCGATGCCCTCGACGATGAACTTCGCGAGTGCCTCGACGACCTCTGACCTTTTCTCGGCCACCCGCTCGCGGACGTCGGGGTTGCGCAGGAGGTACAGGGTGAACTCGTGCCCTAGCGCGGCATGCTCGGCACCCCGGTCGCGGCTGAGTTGGCGCCACCGCGCTGCGATCTCGTCGAGTTCGCGCGACCCGATCTGCTCCGCCGATGACATGACATCCGCGAAGTTGTCGAAATAGCGCCGCCAGTACCGGTCGCTGACGGCCAGAAAAAGGTCTTCCTTCGTAGCGAAGTGCTTGTAGATCGCGCCCTTGGTGTACCCCGCCGCGTGCGCGATGTCGTCGAGAGTGGCCGGCGTGAAACCTTTTTCAGCGAAGACGTCTTCGGCCGCATCCAGCAGCAGGGAACGCGTGTGCTCGAGCCGTCGTTCCCGCGTCCAGCGCTCGACCATGAAAAAAAGTGTGCCACAGAATCTGAGAAACTTGTTGGCCGCCGAGATACTGACTGGTATCTTTCGCCATGAGCCGCGTGGGGTCGCGGGGGTCCAGGGAGGCGTCGTGAGCAATCTGTCGAACAAGAAGCCCGCAGTGACCGAGTCACTCGGCGGAACGGCCGAACTCGGCGCCCAGGTGCAGGCCAAGAGCAAGCCCGTCCAGATCTGGGCGGCATTCGGCGGCGCGATCCTGCTCCTGCAGGTGTACGTGTGGACCAAATGGGTCACCGGACCATATTTCGAGCAGGTGCCGGCCGGGCCGACCCCACTGCCGTTGCACATGAAGATCCCGCTCATCGCGAACGCGGTCATTCTCTGGGTCGCCTTGCCGTTTGCCGTCTACTACTTCTTCATCCGGCCGTGGCGCCGCGAGCGAAGGATCACGTTGGACGGCATGCTGGTGCTGTCGATGGGCCTGATGTTCTTCCAGGACCCGTTCCTGAACTACTTCAACACGTGGTGCACCTACAACACCTGGCTGTTCAACCGCGGCGCCTGGACACCGCATATCCCCGGATGGTTTTCACCCGACGAACCAGGGCGCATGGTGCCCGAACCGCTGCTGACGAACTCGGTGGGGTACGCGTACGGAGTCCTGCTGATCACGATCATCGGATGCGCGGTGATGCGCAAGATCAAGTCGCGCTGGCCCAACATCACCAACTTGCGTTTGATCCTGGCGACCTTCGCGATCGCCTTTGTCTTCGACTTCGTGATGGAGGCGCTGGTCCTGTTGCCGACCGGGCTCTACACCTATCCCGGCGCGATTCGTGCGGTGTCCTTCAATGCCGGCACGTATTACCAGTGGCCGGTGTACGAGGGGCTGATGTGGGGCGGCGTCCAGACGGCCCTGTGCTGTCTGCGCTTCTTCACCGATGATCGCGGCCGCACGATCGCCGAGCGCGGGTTGGACCGGGTCCGCGGCGGGTTCGTCCGCCAGCAGTTCGTCCGGTTCCTGGCGATCTTCGCCGCGGTCAGCGCATGCTTCTTCGTTCTCTACAACATTCCCGTGCAGTGGTTCGCCATGCATGCCGACCCCTGGCCCGAGGACCATCTGAAGCGGTCGTACTTCAATGGCGGCGTCTGCGGCGAAGGAACCGAGATGCCGTGCCCGGACCCGACTCTGCCGCTGCCGAGCAGATGGTCCGGCTACATCAACAACGACGGTGAACTCGTGCTCCCCGAGGGCGCCGAGGTTCCCAAGACCGTGCCCATCGAACGAGGCGAGTGACCCGTCAGGGCATCTTGACGGCGGAGACGTACATCTCCACGATCGGCTGATAGAGGTCGATGTCATCGAGGTGGCTGCCCAGCTCGACCGCGTCGGTGGTGGCGATGATGATGTGGGCGAACGTCGTCGCCGGGATCAACAGCGTCGCGCCGAGACTCTCGATACCCTCCACGATGTAGCGGGCGAGCTGGTCGACGACCTCGGATCGCTTGGCGGCCACGCGTTCCCGCGCCTCGGGGTTGCGCAGCAGGTACAGGTTGAACTCGACGCCCAATGCCGCATGCTCGGCGCCGCGGTCACGGCTCAACTGGCGCCACCGCTCGCCGATGTCTTCGAGCTCACGTGGCCCGATGTGGTCCGACGACGACATGATCTCGGCGAAGTTGTCGAAGTACCGCCGCCAGTACCGGTCGCTCGCGGCCAGGAACAGCTCCTCCTTGGTGGCGAAGTACTTGTAGATCGCACCCTTGGAGTAGCCGGCCGCCTTGGCGATGTCATCGAGAGTCGCCGGAATGAAACCTCTTTCGGCGAACACCTGCTCCGCGGCATCCAGCAGCAGCGAGCGCGTGCGCTCGAGGCGTCGCTCGCGCGTCATCGGCTCGACCATGCGGCAATTCTTCCACAGAATTTTTTCGAACCCTTGGTCATTGAGATACTCACTGGTATATTTTCGACGCATCGGCCACTTCAGAGGGGAGCTGTGGGGTCCATGGGATCGACAAGTGCGGAGGAGACGGTGTCGTGAGCGATCTGTCCAGCAAGAGGAAACCCGTTCTCACCGAATCGCTCAGCGAAGCGGCACTCGGTGCGCAGCCACAGAAGAAGATCACGCCGGTGCGGGTGTGGGCCGCCGTCGGCGGGGTGATCCTCGCCTTCCAGCTCTATGTGTGGATCCGCTGGATCAGCGGGCCCAACTTCGAGCGGGTGCCCGCGGGCCCGAGCGATCCGCCGACGTTCATGAAGGCGATCCTGTTCACCTGGACAGCCGTGATCGTGGTGGGGCTACCGGTCGCCATCTGGTGGTTCCTCATCCGGCCGTGGCGCAGGGAGCGGCGAATCACCCTCGACGGCATGCTGTTCGTCTCCTGCGGCCTGCTGTGGTTCCAGGATCCGCTGCTGAACTACTTCAGCACCTGGAGCACGTACAACACCTGGATGTGGAACATGGGCTCCTGGGTCCAGGACATTCCGGGATGGGTGTCGTACGGCGAACCGGGCGCCATGATGGCCGAGCCCGTCCTGATGAACGCCCCGGGTTACTTCTTCGTCCTGCTGTGCACGATGCTGGGCTGTGCCGTGATGCGCCTGGCCAAGAGGCGATTCCCCAACATCAACACCTTCGGCCTGATCGGTGTGGTGATCGCCTGGACGTTCTTCTTCGACTTCGTCATCGAGGGCCTGTTCCTGATGCCGATGGGCCTGTTCACCTATCCGGGCGCCATCCAGGCGCTGTCGGTCAACGCCGGCACCTACTACCAGTGGCCGCTGTACGAAGGGCTCATGTGGGGCGGCGTCCAGGCCGGCCTGTGCTGCATGCGCTACTTCACCGACGACCGTGGCCGCACCTTCGTCGAGCGTGGACTCGACCAGGTACGAGGCGGTTTCGTCAGGCAGCAGCTCACCCGATTCCTGGCGATCTTCGCCGCCTGCAGCGCGTTCTTCTTCGTCTTCTACAACATCCCGGCGCAGTTCTTCGCCATGCACCAGGACCCGTGGCCGGACGACATCTTGAAGCGTTCGTACTTCCTGATGGGCATCTGCGGTGAGGACACCGACCGGCCGTGCCCCGACCCGGCGCTACCGATGCCGCTGACGAATTCCGGCTACATCAACCACGACGGTGAGCTCGTCCTCCCCGACGGCGTCAAGCTGCCCGTGAACGTTCCGATCGAGCGAGGAGAGTAGATGCGCAACAGTACTTCTGCGGTGATCGCCCCCGTGCCGAACGCGCCGTTCTACCGTGCGGTCGGCGACGAGGTGCAGGTCTTCCAGGCCGCGGCCCGCCGAGGTCTACCGGTGCTGCTGAAAGGCCCCACCGGTTGCGGGAAGACACGATTCGTCGAGGCGATGGCCTATCAGCTGGGCCGGGAACTGATCACGGTCGCCGGCCACGAGGACATGACGTCGGCGGATCTGGTGGGCCGGTTCCTGCTGAAGGGCGGGGAGACGGTCTGGGTGGACGGCCCGTTGACCCGCGCCGTGCGCGAGGGCGCCATCTTCTACCTCGACGAGGTGGTCGAGGCCCGCCAGGACACCACGGTGGTGATCCATCCGCTCGCCGATCACCGCCGTGAGCTACCCGTCGACCGCCTCGGCACCACCCTGCAGGCGGCGCCCGGATTCCAGTTGGTCATCTCCTACAACCCCGGCTACCAGAGCGTGCTGAAGAACCTCAAGGAGTCGACGCGTCAGCGCTTCATCGCCATCGAGCTGGGCTACCCCTCCCCCGAGGTCGAGACCGAGGTGGTCGCCTATGAAGCCGGCATCGACACCGAGACCGCCCGCGCTCTGGTCAAACTCGCGTACGCCATCCGGAATCTGGACGGTTCGCCGTTGCGCGAAGTGTCGTCCACCCGCATGTTGATCCTCGCCGGCGGCCTTGCCGCCGAAGGGCTGAATCTGCGCAGTGCCGTCCACGCGGCTGTCGTGCAGGTGCTCTCCGACGATGCCGATGTCATCCGGGCCCTCGACGAACTCGTCAACACGGTCCTACCCCCGACGTGACCGACGCCCCGGGTCCGGAGAGCCCGGACCGGTTCCGCTTCCTCGCGACCTACATCGCGGGGCGGTCCGTCGACGTCACAGAGGCGCCCGCCGGCCAGCCAGCGCACACCAACGGCCAGTTCATCTTCGTCTCGGCCGGGGGTTCGGTCGAGGAGCAGCGCCGCGAGATGCTGCTCCAGGCAGCGCTTCTCGGCGCAGGCAGCCTCGATCCGCGGATGGTGAAGGGGCTGCGTGCCCGCGCCACCCTCGCTCGTCGCTACCTGGCGCTCGAAGGTCGACGCACACTCGCCGAACTGGCGCAACGGATTGCACTCGATCCCGCGCTCCTGAGTTCGGGGCAACCGAGCACCGCGACCTCCGACGAGTCACTCCGGGTGGCCAGGAGCCGTGCCGAGGTCGCCGACCCACCGGAGTGGTTCGGCGCCATCAAACCCTCCCGCTTGCTCGCGGTGCCCGCCGGACCCGGTGGTCAGGCCACCAACAAAGACCTCCAGCTGAAGTTCGATCCCATCGACATGCCCGAATCGGAGGAGGGCGACGAAGACGAGGACGAGGACGGGGGCAAGGCCGGGGACAGCAAGATCCTCAAGCTCTTCGAGAGCCCTATCTTCAACAACCAGTCCATGTCGGACTACATGCGCAAGATGTTCGGCGGATCACGCTCCCCCGGCGAGGGCGCCGCGGGCGCGGAGATGACGGTCCGCTCCACCCGTCGGGTGCACGAGATCGGCGCGAACGCCCGTCCGCTCCCCACCCGGATCCAGTTCACCGACGACGGCAAACCCGGCGCCGCGGTGGGCGTCGGCGGCGCCCTGTACCCGGAGTGGGACGTCTTCAACGACCGGTACAAGCCCGACTGGTGCCGGGTGATCGACTTCCCCCTGACCGTCACCGCCGACGTCTCCGATGCCGGCGTCGCGCACGACGACGTGCTGCGGCGCCGCCTGGCCCGGGTCGGACTCGGCCCCAAGGTCCTGCGCGGCCGCGCCGACGGTGACGACCTCGACATCGAGGCTCTCATCGACCTGTTCGTCGACCTGCAGTCGGGCTTCTCCGGAGCCGAACACGTCTACCTGGAGCGCCGCAAACTCGCCCGCAATCTCGGTGTGCTCATCCTGATCGACGCCTCGGGGTCCGCCGTCGACGCCGACGCGGACGGCCTCGCCGTGCACGACCACCAGCGACGGGCGGCCGCCACGCTGGCCGTGACACTGGAGGAACTCGGTGACCGCGTGGCCGTCTACGCGTTCCGATCCCAGGGCCGCCACGCCGTGCACCTGCCGGCCATCAAGACGTTCGACCAGAATTTCGGCGCCGTCGGTCGGGCCCGGCTCAACCAGCTCGAGCCGGCGAGCTACACCCGTCTCGGCGCCGGGATCCGCGGCGCGGGAGAGGTCCTCAAGAACAACGCGGGCACGCCGAACCGGCTGCTGCTGGTGCTCTCGGACGGCTTTCCCTACGACGACGGATACGAAGGTCGTTACGCGGAAGCCGACGCGAGCAAGGCCCTCGAGGAGCTGCGCACCGAAGGCGTTGCGTGTCTGTGCCTTTCCATCGGCGCGTCCACGGGAACCGATGTGCTCGAACGCGTCTTCGGCTCCGCGAGCTACGCCAGCGCGCCGGTCCTGGCCGAACTCAGCCCGCAGATGGACGAACTGTTCATGTCCGCACTCGCAGAGCTCGCCGCTCCGAAACCAGCGAGGGTGTGAGGACCGGCCCCGGCCGGTCACCCGTCGAGCGAGTCCCAGAACCGGGTGAGGGCCGCGGCGCCCGCGGCGGGATCCTGCACCATCCACCAGTGGCCCAAGCCGTCGAGCACCTCGGTGCGGGCGCCGGCCCGGTCGGCCGCCCGGCGCCGCATCTCCTCGGTGCCGACGAAGGGATCCTCGGTGGCCAGCAGCGACAGTCCCGGCCGGGCCGCGGCGTTCTCCAGTGCCTTCCCGGCGTCGGCCAGCACCGGCTGGCGCGCGGACCGGTAGACCGCCAGGATGGCCCGGCCCATCTCCGGGCCCTGCGCTCGGGCGAACGACGTCGCCACGTCGTGCGGAACGCCGAACGCGGCCAGCTGCTGCGCCCGGTCCTCCACCGATCCGTCCTGCATCATCGCGACCAACTGCTCGCCATCCCCCGGCGTCTGGAACCCCTGGGCCATGTCGTGCCACACGTACTCGGGATCGAACAGGCCGACGACGTCACTCGCCCAGCTGCGCACGAGCTCGGGCCGATGCATCACGGCGTTGACGACGTGGCCTCCACCCCAGTCGTGTCCGACCAGGTCGACGGGTTGATCCATCCGCTCCAGCTCCTCGACGAGCCAGTCACGGTAGGCGAGGTAGGTCGCCGGGAACCCGTCCGGGAGGGGAGCGCCGAATCCCGGCGGCGACAACCGCACCACATCCGTACGCCCGAGCGCGGCGACGAGCGGACCCCAGACGGCGTCGGTCTCCGGATTGCCGTGCACCAGAACCACCGTCACGTCACGATCCTCCCATGGCCGAAGCGCGCCCCACACAGCTGCACCACCGCAACGTATCAAGTACTTAACATTTTGGTCGAGGTGCGCTAAGACTGAAGGAATGCTCGACTCGGAGAAGATCCTCGTCACCGGCGCCACCGGCAAGATCGCCTTCCCGATCGCCCGTGCCCTGGCCGGACGCAACGAGGTGTGGGGCGCCGCCCGCCTGCGGGACCCCGCGGACCGGGAGAAGCTGTCCGCCGCCGGGATCACTCCCCTGGCGCTCGACATGAGCACCGGCGACTTCTCCGCGCTGCCCGACGATTTCACGTACGTCTTCCACGCCGCCGTCGACACCGGCACCGACGACTGGGCCGGCTGCCTCACCACGAACGCCCAGCACTCCGGCGATCTGCTGCACCACTGCCGCGGCGTCAAGGGCTTCGTGTTCTGCTCGACCGGTTCCATCTACGGCTACCAGGGCCGGCGGCCGCTGCGAGAGGACGACCCGCCGGGGGTTCCGCTGCGTGCGAACTACAGCTTCTCCAAGGTCGCCGCCGAATCGGTCTGCACCTGGATCGCGAAGCGGTTCGACATCCCACTCACGATCATCCGCATCTGCTCGACATACGGGCCCGAAGGTGGGGCACCCGCCGATCGGCTGGAGATGATGCTGGCCGGCAAGACGATTCGGTTGCATCCGGACCGTCCGAACAACTACAACCCCATCTACGAGGACGACTACGTCGAGTTCGGCATCCGCGCGATGGAGGTCGCAGGCACGCCGCCGGTGGTGGTGAACTGGGCGGGCAGTGAGACCGTCAGCGTCGAGGACTACTGCGCCTACCTCGGGTCGCTGGTCGGTGTCGAGCCGGTGTTCGACTACCGTGCCGACGCGCACACGCCGCTGTGGCCCGATGTGACGCGCATGCACCAGATTCTCGGCCGGACGAAAGTGCCATGGCGCGAGGGCTTCCGGCGCATGGTCGCGGCGCGACACCCAGAGCTCGCACTCGCCGAGTCCCAACCCCCCACCGCTGGAGGCGCGCAGTGACACTGCCGGGAACACCGTCGGATCAACTGGACGGCGTACTCGCCGCCGGACGGGGCGACATCGGCACCCTGTTCGTCTCGATGGCGCGCCGCCACCCGGACGGCCGCGACGCCGAGTACCTGCGCTGGCACACCCTCGACCACCGGCCCGAGCAGCACCGGTTGCCGGGTGTGCGGGCGTCGGTGCGGTTGGTCTCGACCCCGCAGTGCCGCGCGGCGCGCCCGGCAGGCGACGAGCGCTTCGAGGCGATCGATCACGTGATGACGTATTTCTTCACCGACCGGACCGGCCTGACGGCGTTCAACGAACTGTCCACAGCGCTCGGCGACGGGGGTCGCAAACTGGCGCTGCTGCCACCGGTTCAGCGCGGCGTCTACACCGTGACCGACAAGCAGGCGGCCGCACGGATCAAGGTGGGCGCCGATGTGCTGCCGTGGTGGCCTTTTCGTGGGGTGGTGCTCATCCTGGAGACCGGGGACCGGACGCCGACCGGACTCACCGATGTCGAGGGGGTGGCAGGAACCTGGTCCGCCACCTCACACCGGGTGGACGCGAGTCTCGCCAGTGCGGACGACGGCCAGCTGCTGACGTACTGCTTCACCGACGACGACCCGGTGACGGTCGCCGGGCGGTTGGCTCCCGCGCTGGAACAGCGCTGGGCCGACGGTGATGCGGAGCCTCTGCTGGTCGCGCCCTTCCACACCGTCGTGCCGCATGAATGGGATCGCCATGTGCCGTAGCGAGTCGCGATGAGAATCGGTCTGATGGTCGGTTCCGACCGGGAACGCCCGCGCGCGCAACGGCTCGACGGCCTACTCGCCGACGGAACAGCCGCAGAGAACGCCGGATTCGCGTCGTTCTGGTTCCCCCAGGTGCCCGGCTATCTCGATGCGATGACAGCGGTCGCGCTGCTCGGCCGGGTCACCGAGCGCATCGAACTCGGCACGGCCGTCGTGCCCATCCAGACCCGGCACCCACTGATCATGGCGCAGCAGGCCTTGACGACCCAGGTGGCGTGCGGCGGACGGTTCGCACTCGGCATCGGGCCCTCGCACTACTGGATCATCGACGGACAGCTCGGCCTGTCCTACGATCGGCCGGCCCGGCAGGTGGCCGAGTACCTCGACGTGCTCGGTGCCGCATTGTCCGGTCCCGGGGCGGTCGACGTGGAGAACGGCGGCCATCGCGTTCACGGAACCATCGACGTCACCGACACTTTCACCACCCCGATGCTGATCGCCGCGCTGGGACCGGTGATGCTGCGCCTGGCCGGTGAGCGGGCCGGCGGCACCATCCTGTGGATGGCCGACGAGCGCACGATCGACAGCCACATCGCCCCCCGGATCACCGCCGCGGCCGACGGCGCGGGCCGCCCGGCGCCCCGGATCGTCGCCGGCGTCCCGGTCGCGCTGTGCGCCGCGAGCGAGGTGGACGACGCCCGCGCGTACGCCAGCGAGGTGCTCGGCCACGCCGACTTCTCCCCCAACTACGTCCGCCTGCTCGAGCACGGCGACGCACAGGATGTCGGCGACACCATGGCGGCCGGTGACGAGTCGGCGGTGGTCGCCCGGTTGCGCCGCTACCGCGACGCCGGTGTCACCGACCTCGCCGCCCGGGTGGTTCCCCTCGGCGCCGACACCGCGGCACGGCGGGAATCGCGCCGTCGCACCGAGGAATTCGTGGCCTCGCTCGCGGCCGACCTCACCTAGCACCACTTCGCCGCGAGTGTGCGCGACAGTCAGTTCAGTCTGCGCACCGGATCGCTGCCGTCCCAGCCGGTGACGGCGGCGCGGATCATCGCGTCCAGGCCGACGATCGCGTCGCTGCGTTCGGTGATCTCGTAGATCTCCGCCGGACCCGCCTGCGGCTCCACGTAGGCGAACCGGACACCGACGTCCTGGCCGCCGGACCACACCACCGGCCATCCCCGGTCCGCGGCGCTGCGCAGCGCCGCGTCGACATCGTCGACCCACCATGCCAATTGATGGAACCCGTGGCGGCCGGAGGCCAGGAACTCCGAGTAGACCGACGGCGCGTCGTCCTCCTGCTGGATCACCTCGATCTGCATGTCGCCGATGTTGGTCATCCCGATCGACAGCGTCACCTCACACGGCTCACCGCGGTACAGCCCCGCCTGCCGCAGTCCGCGCAGCACGAACCATGGACCCACCCCGGCGGCCAGCCACCCGTCCAGTGCTCGATCGAAGTCGTCCACCACGTAGCCGAACTGGCGGACCGGACCGGCGAACGGCGACTCGGGCACACGTCGACGGTACGGCTGAAGTTGGTCATCGGTCAACTCTTGTGAAATGCGAGAATACTGCTAGATTCGGCGTTCATGGCGGTGACGGGCGGTCGGTCGATGGTTGACCGTGGTCAGCGCCGAGCGTCGCTACAACAGGCCCGGTCGCGGGAGACCAAGCGCATGCTGGTGCAGGCAGCGATGGCGTTGTGGCGCACCAACGGCTACGCCGGGACCACCGTCGCCGACATCTGCAGGGCCGCAGGCGTCTCCAAGGCGCTGTTCTACTTCTACTTCCCCCGCAAAGAGGACGTGCTGTTCGAAGTCGGCGTGATGTCGACGCAGTCTGCTCGGCGGACGGTGCTCGCGATGATCGACAGGCCGTTCGAGCTGAGCCAGGCGATCGCCGCCGCGCTCGCGGATCTGGAGAAGTCGATGGGGCGCAACCCCCCCGAACTCGTCATCGCCGCCATCCTCGAGGGCTATCGGCACGAGCACCGGATCCTCGCGGGCGAGGAACCGGTCGCCGACGAGGCGGGGATGTTCACCGAACTGTTCGAGAAGGCCCAGCAGAACGGCGCATTGGCGGACCACGTCGACGTCACCCACCTGGCGTACCTGGCCCACACCCTCGTCAGTGAGGGCGCCCGGCACTGGGCCGCAGGCGCCTTCGGCGACCGCTCGTTCGCCGCCGTCGTCGGCGCGGACATCACGGCACTGATCACCGGTCACAACCGGGCCGAATCCCGATAACGAAGGAGACCACGATGGCGTGGGATTTCGAGACCGACCCCGAGTACCAGAAGGTGCTGGACTGGGCCGACGAGTTCGTCCGCGAGGAGGTCGAACCACTCGACCTCGCCTTCCCACACCAGCAGTTCACGCCGCTGGACGAGAACCGGCGCAAGGTCATCGGCCCGCTCAAGGAGGAGGTGCGCCGCCGCGGGCTGTGGGCCACGCACCTGGGCGCCGACCTCGGCGGTCAGGGCTATGGGCAGTTGAAGCTGGCGCTGCTCAACGAGATCCTCGGCCGTTCGCAGTGGGCTCCCATCGTTTTCGGCTGCCAGGCGCCCGACACCGGCAACGCCGAGATCATCGCGCACTACGGCACCGACGCCCAGAAGGAGCGCTATCTGCGCCCGCTGCTGGACGGTGAGATGTTCTCCTGCTACTCGATGACCGAGCCGCATGCCGGTGCCGACCCGACGCTGTTCCGCACGAGCGCGGTGCGCGACGGCGACGACTGGGTGATCAACGGCCAGAAGTTCTTCTCGTCGAATGCCGCGACCGCGTCCTTCCTCATCGTGATGGTGGTGACCAACCCGGATGTCAGCGCCTACCAGGGAATGTCGATGTTCCTGGTGCCCACCGACACCCCCGGCGTCGACATCGTGCGCAACATCGGGCTGTACGGCGAGCGTGAGAACGAGGGCAGCCACGCCCTGATTCACTACGACAACGTCCGGGTGCCCGCGGAGGCGCTGCTCGGCGGTGAGGGTCAGGCGTTCGTCATCGCGCAGACCCGGCTCGGCGGCGGTCGGATCCACCACGCCATGCGCACGATCGGCCTGGCCCGCAGAGCGATCGACATGATGTGCGAACGGGCGCTCAGCCGGGAGACCCAGGGCAGCCGGCTCTCCGACAAGCAGTTCGTGCAGGGCTACATCGCCGACTCCTACGCACAGCTGCTGCAGTTCCGGCTGATGGTGCTCTACACGGCGTGGGAGATCGACAGGTACAACGACTACAAGAAGGTCCGCAAGGACATCGCCGCGGTCAAGGTGGCGATGCCGACCGTGCTGCACGACATCGCCTGGCGCGCCATGCAGGTTCACGGCGCGCTCGGGGTGACCAACGAGATGCCGTTCCTCGGCATGGTGACCGGCGCCGCGGTGATGGGCCTGGCCGACGGGCCGACAGAGGTGCACAAGACCACGGTGGCCAAGCAGGTACTGCGCGACTACCGGCCCACCGACGACGTCTGGCCCACCGAGTGGATTCCGCGCAAGCGCGAGGCGGCCCGGGCGAAGTACGCCGACTTCCTGGAGAACGAGGTCGGCAACCTGTGAGCGACTCGGACAGCGGCTTGGACACCGCGCGACTCACCGCATGGATGGACGAGGCCTCGCTGCCCGGTGCGGGAGAGCCGCTCGAGACCCGCTTCCTGTCCGGCGGAACGCAGAACGTGATCTACGAGATCCGCCGCGGCGCAACGAATTGCGTGCTGCGCATGCCCCCGCCCGGCGCCCCGCCCGACCGGGACAGGGGCATCCTGCGGGAGTGGCGCATCATCGAGGCGCTCGACGGCACCGAGGTGCCGCACACCGCCGCGATCGGGGTGTGCGCCGACCCGGCGGTGCTGGGCCGGCCGTTCTACCTGATGGGATTCGTGGACGGCTGGTCGCCGATGGATCAACGGCACTGGCCCGAGCCGTTCGGTTCCGACCCCGCCGCCCGGCCCGGCCTTGCCTACCAGCTCGCCGAGGGCATCGGGCTGCTGTCGAAGGTCGACTGGCGTGGTCGCGGGCTCGCCGATCTGGGTAGGCCCGACGGATTCCACGAGAGACAGGTAGACCGCTGGACCGGATTCTTCGACCGCATCAGAGGCCGCGACATCGACGGCCTCGACACCGCCACCGCGTGGCTGCGTGCCCATCGGCCGATCGACTTCGTCCCCGGCCTGATGCACGGCGACTACCAGTTCGCCAACGTCATGTACCGGCACGGCGCACCGGCTCGGATGGCGGCGATCGTCGACTGGGAGATGGGCACCGTCGGCGACCCGAAGCTCGACCTGGCGTGGATGGTGCAGAGCTGGCCTGTCGACACGGCCGATCCCCAACCGTCGGAGATGGATTACGTCGACATGCGCGGGATGCCGTCGCGCGACCAGGTCGTCGCGCACTGGGCCGAGGTCTCCGGACGGCAGGTCGACGATCTGGACTACTACCTGGTGCTGGCCCGGTGGAAGCTCGCGATCGTGCTCGAACAGGGCTACCAGCGTGCGGGTGACGACGAGAAGCTGCAGGCGTTCGGTCCGATCGTGCCCGCGCTGATGGCCTCGGCCGCCGATCTCGCCGAATCCACCGACTACCGGTGACGACGATCAGAGCCGCCGTCTGCCCGCGGTACGGGCCGCCGGAGGTGGTGCGCATCGAACGGATGCCTGCGCCGGTTCCGGCGGCCGGGCAGGTGCGGGTGCGGGTCGAGGCCGCCGCGGTGAACTTCCCCGATGTGCTGCTGATCGCCGACGACTACCAGCTCAGCGTCGCGCCACCGTTCGTGCCGGGCAGCGAGTTCGCCGGCACGGTCGTCGAATGCGGTCCGCATACAACGGATGTCGCGGTCGGCGACCGGGTGAGCGGCACCGGGATGTACGGGGCGTTCGCCGAGGAGGTCGCGGTGGCCGCCGACGGCGTGCAGCGCATCCCCGACGGTGTGGACATGCCGACCGCGGCGGCGTTCGGGGTGGCCTATCGGACGGCCCACCACGCGTTGCGTTCGACGGCGCGGATCGGCGCAGGCGACCCGCTGATCGTGCTGGGCGCCGGTGGCGGTGTCGGGCTGGCCGCGGTGACGCTCGGCGCGGCACTGGGCGCCGAGGTCGTCGCGGTCGCCTCCTCCGCGGAGAAGCTGGCCGCCGCCACCGAACACGGGGCCCGCCACGTCGTCGACCACCGTGCCGGCGGGCTGCGCCAAGCGTTGCGCGCCGTGGTTCCCGACGGCGCGGCCGCGGTCGTCGACCCGGTGGGCGGGTCCCTGTCCGAGCCCGCCCTGCGGTCGCTGCGCCGCGGTGGCCGCTTCGTCACGGTCGGCTTCGCCTCCGGTGAGATCCCGCGCATCCCGCTCAACCTGGTGCTCGTGAAGGGCGTGCAGATCGTCGGATTCCAGTTCGGTGACGTCGACCCCGGCGAATACACCCGCAACGAGAGCGAATTGCGGGCGCTGTTCGAGTCGGGACGCGTGGCCCCGCACATCGGCGCGGTCTACCCGCTTGCCGACGCGGCGTCGGCGCTGCGTCGGGTGGCCGACGGTCAGGCCGTCGGCAAGGTGGTCATCGACCTCCGGTGATCCGCGTCAGCCGGCCGGGATCAGATCCGCGGCCACCGAGGGACACGCCATCTCGCCGCAGCGGAAGGTCTCGATGTAGCCCACGCCGTCCGGGTCGCCCACGGCGGTCAGCGCCTGGGCCTTGAACGCCCGGGCTGCCGCGCTGAGTTCGTGCCGTACCGCGTCGACGTTGCTCTCCAGCTCGGCCGGCCACTGCTCACCCCACAGGGTGACCTCGGTCATGCCCTGGTTCAGCGCGGTGAGCACATGCATGCGCACCCGGGGGTCGGCGGCGAACATGTCGGCCGACACCGCGACGGTCTGCGGATGAGGCCGCTGGGCCCATGACTGCAGCACCGATTCGAGATCCATCACGACCGCGCCGAGGATCTCCAGCGGCCGCACGTCCTCGCCGTCGCAATCGAGCAGCACGGTGACGTCCCAGCCCGCCATCGCGCGGTCGTAGAGCCAGCCGCCGGCGAACTTCACGGCGTCGCACACCGAGGGGGCGACGACGTCGAGCCGGTACCTCATGTCGAATTCCACGCTCACTTCGCCATCACCACGCTGTGGTCCGCCACGGGGGTGAACTCGCGGGCCAGCATCTCGGCGTACCCCTTGAACGCCTCGGTCAGGGGTATCGAAGGATCGAGTAACCATGAGGTCTCCATTCCGTTGACGAAGGCGAGGATCTCGACGGCCTTGGTGGCCGCGTCGATCCCCTGGCGATACCGACCGGCGAGCTGACCGCGTCGGATGATCTCGGCCACGATGTCCACCGCGGCTCGGTGCCGTGTGACGAGCCGGTCGTGCAGCGGCGCGTCGGGCGCGATGTTCTCCACCAGCAGCACGGTGAACGTGCCCACCAGTTCGGGCGCCCGCTGGAAGCGTTCGGCCACCCGCGCGATCTCCTGGAACAGGTCGCCGGAGCGGTCCGCGTGGGTGTCATCGTCGAAGTCGCGGGCGTCGAGCACCGCGTTGAGCAGCTGTTCCTTGGATTCGAAGTGGTGCAGCAGCCCGGCGGGCGTGACGCCCGCCTCGCGAGCGATCTGGGCCAGCGAGGTGTTGCGCCAGCCGTTGCGGGCCAGCAGCCGTTCGGCGACTCCGAGGATGCGCTGACGACGGTCCTCACCCTTGGCGAGCAATGTGGCGTAGGGCCGTGGCGACTGCAGCGCGGACACCGAACTCCTTCGTTCAACCAACCGACTGAACACACAGTAGGTTGGTTTGACCGGTGTGACAAGAGTCTCATCAGACAAAGGTTTCGGGAGCCGATCACACGCTGGTCACGTGCGGCGGGTGCCGCGACCAAGGTGGCAGAACCCGCCCCGAGCCCGCGCTGGCGAGCGCACGATGTGGGGGCGCAGACACACCGAGGAGGCCACCATGACCAACCCATCATCGACCGTCGACCATCAAGCGGTGGCGACCAAACACCGCGCCATGTGGGCCACCGGTGACTATCCGAGGCTCGCGGCGGAGCTGGTGTCGCCTCTCGGGCCCGTGCTGGTGGCCGCAACCGGGATAGCGAAGGGCGACCGCGTGCTGGACGTGGCGGCCGGCACCGGCAACGCATCGATCCCCGCCGCGCAGACCGGGGCGAGTGTCGTCGCCAGCGATCTGTGCCCGGATCTGTTGGAGGCCGGCGCCCGGTCGGCCGCCGAGCGCGGCGTCGACCTCGAGTGGCGCGAGGCGAACGCGCACGAACTGCCGTTCGGCGACGACGAATTCGACGTGGTGATGTCGTCCATCGGCGTGATGTTCGCACCGTTCCACCAGCAGGCTGCTGACGAGATGGTGCGAGTCTGCAAGCCGGGCGGCAGGATCGGGCTGATCTCCTGGACACCCGAGGGGCACATCGGCAAGTTGTGGGCGGCGATGAAGCCGTACGCTCCGCCACCCCCCGAGGGTGCGCAGCCCCCGCCGCTGTGGGGCCGGGAGGATCACGTCCGCGCCCTCCTGGGCGACCGCGTCACCGACGTCGTCACCGAGCGCAGGATGCTGAAGGTCGACCACTTCGCCGACGGCGCGGAGTTCCGCGACTACTTCAAGGCCACCTACGGGCCGACGATCGCGGTCTACCGCAACATCGAAGGCGACCCGGACCGGGTGGCGGCGCTCGACGCGGAGATCGCCGAGGTGGGTGACAGCGTGCTGGACGCGTCGAAGAGCATGGACTGGGAGTACCTGCTGCTGACCGCGGTCAAGGCCTGACGGACGCGGCTCTACAGGCCGAGCGACTTGGCGATGATCACCTTCATCACCTCGCTGGTGCCCGCGTAGATGCGGGCCACCCGCGCGTCCGTGTACAGCCGGGCGATCGGGTACTCCATCATGTACCCGTAGCCGCCGAACAACTGCAGGCAGCGGTCCACCACGCGGGCCTGCATCTCGGTGCAGAACAACTTGACCCGTGCCGCGTCGGCGGGCGACAGTTCGCCGTCGACGTGCAGCGCCACCGCGCGGTCGAGCATCGCCTGGGCCGCCTCCACCTCCGTCGAGCAGGAGGCCAACTCGAACTTCGTGTTCTGGAAGGACGCCACCGGCGTGCCGAACGCCTTGCGGTCACGGGTGTACCCGATGGCCGCGGTGATGGCCGAACGGGCCTGGGCGACCGAACCGACCGCCACCGTCAGCCGCTCCTGCGGCAGGTTGTGGCCGAGGTAGGAGAACGCCTCGCCCTCCTCCCCCAGCAGGTTCGCCGCGGGCACCCGGACGTCGGCGAAGGACAGCTCGGCGGTGTCCTGCACCTTGCAGCCCATCTTCTCGAGCTCGCGGCCTCGGGTGAAGCCGGCCATACCGTCCTCGACCACCAGCAGCGACAACCCCTTGCGCCGGTTGTCCGGGTCGGTCGACGTGCGGGCCACCACCACGACCAGGTCGGCCTGGATCCCGCCGGTGATGAACGTCTTGGCGCCGTTGACGATCCAGTCGTCACCGTCCCGCACCGCGGTGGTGCGCACCCCGGCGAGGTCCGAACCCGTTCCGGGCTCGGTCATCGCGACGGCGGACAGCAGGGTCCCGTCGGCCAGACCGGGGAACCAGCGACTGCGCTGTTCGTCGTTCGCGTAGTGCAGGAAGTACGGCAGGATCACCTCGAGCTGCGTGCGCACTGTCGACAGCGTCACCAGCGCCCGCGCCGCCTCCTCCTGCAACACCACGTTGTAGCGGTAATCGGGGATGCCCGAACCGCCGTACTCCTCCGGGATCGCCATGCCGAGCATGCCGAGCGCGCCCATCTGTTTGAAGACGTCGCGAGGCATCCGGCCGGCCTTCTCCCACTCCGGGTAGCTCGGCACCACCTCCTTCTCGACGAAGTCGCGGGCGAGCTGCCGGAACGCCTCGTGGTCCTCGGTGAACAGGTTCCGCTGCATGGGTCTCCTAGCGTCAGGCGACGAGTTCGACCAGCGTGGCGTTGGCGGTGCCGCCGCCCTCGCACATGGTCTGCAACCCGTAGCGAATTCCGTTGTGCTGCATGTGATGGATCATCCGGGTCATCAGCACCGCGCCGGATGCGCCGAGCGGGTGGCCCAGCGCGATCGCCCCGCCGAGCGGGTTGAGCCTGGCCTCGTCTGCGCCGGTGTCGGCAAGCCACGCCAGCGGAACCGGTGCGAACGCCTCGTTGACCTCGTACACACCGATCTCGTCGATCCCGACGCCCGCCTTGTGCAGCACCTTCTCGGTGGCCGGGATCGGCCCGGTGAGCATCAGCACCGGATCGGCACCGGTGACCGCGCCGGCGCGGTAGCGCACGAGCGGGGTCAGGCCGAGGGCGATCGCGTTGTCCTCGGACATCACCAGCAGCGCCGCGGCGCCGTCGGAGATCTGTGACGAGTTGCCGGCATGGATGACGCCGTCCTCGGCGAACGCCGGCTTGAGCCCGGCGAGTCTCTCGACCGTGCTGCCCCGCCGGACACCTTCGTCGGAGACCAATGGCTCGGCACCGTCCGGGAACACCGGCACGATCTGCGCGTCGAACGCCTTGTCGTCCTGCGCGGCGGCGGCCAGTTCGTGCGAGCGCACCGAGTACTCGTCGAGCCGGGTGCGGGAGAAGCCCCACTTCTCGGCGATCAGCTCGGCCGAGATGCCCTGGTTGAATCCGAAGTCCGGGTAGCGCGCAAGCACTTTCGGGCCGTAGGGCATTCCGGTCGACCTCGCGGCGCCGAGCGGCACCCGGCTCATCACCTCGACACCGCCGGCCACCACGATGTCCTGCTGACCCGACATCACCGCCTGCACAGCGAAGTCCAGCGCCTGCTGGCTGGACCCGCACGCGCGGTTCACCGTCGTGCCGGGGATGTGTTCGGGCCAGCCCGCGGCCAGCACCGAATACCGGCCGATGTTGCTCGACTGGTCGCCGACCTGCGAGACGCAGCCCCACACCACGTCGTCGATCACCTCGGGGTCGACACCGGCGCGTTCGACGAGTTCGTTGAGGACGATCGCGGACAGGTCCGCCGCGTGCATCCCTGACAGGCCGCCGTTGCGCTTGCCGACCGGCGTGCGCACCGCCTCGACGATCACCGTTTCGCGCATGAGACTGCTCCGATCCACTCGAGAACTACTGGTAGGCCGGGCCGATCGCCCGCTGCTCGCGCAGCGCGGCGATCTCCTCGGCGGTCAGGCCGATCCCGCTGAGCACGTCGTCGGTGTGCTGCCCCAGCCCCGGCACCGCGCCCATCGGCTGCTCGAAGTCCGAGATCACCGGCGGCGGGCGCAGCGCCATGATCTCGCCTCCCGGGGTGTCCACCGGCCGCCACCGGTCGCGGGCGGCCAGGTGCGGGTGTGCGACGACCTCGCTGGGCAGGTTGTAGCGGGAGTTGCCGATCCCGGCGGCGTCGGCCTTCTTCTGGATGTGCGCCAGATCGTGTTGCGCACACCACGTTCCGATCGCGTCGTTGAGCGCGTCGCGGCGCCGGACGCGGTCGGAGTTGGTGGCGTACGCCGCGTCGTCGGCCAGATCGGGCCGGTCGATGATCTCGCGGGCGAGCCGTTGCCACTCACGGTCGTTCGTGGTGCCGAGCACCACGGTCTGGCCGTCACCGGTGGGGAACGAACCGTAGGGCGCCACCGCGGGCGAACTCATGCCGAGCGGCTCCTGGTCGATGCCGGAGTGCTGGGTGTAGGTCAGCTGATAGCCCATGATGTCGGTCATGGTGTCGAAGAGACTGACGGCCACCGACGGGGCCGTGCCGCCGCTGCGGTGCCCGCGGGCGTAGAGCAGCGTCACGATCGACAGCGCCGCGTAGAGCCCGGTCGAGATGTCGGCCACCGGCGGACCGGGTTTGGCCGGCATGCCGGGATACCCGGTGACCGCGCACGCTCCGGATTCGGCCTGGATGAGCAGGTCGTACGCCCGCTTCTCCGAGATCGGACCACCGGGTCCGTAACCGTCGATCTCGACCGGAATCACCTGCGGGTGACGGATTTCCAGGTCCGCGGCGGCCAGGCCCATCCGCGCCATCGCACCCGGCGCCAGGTTGGACACCAGCACGTCGGCGCCGTCGAGCAGCCGGTGCAGCACCTCCATGCCGCCTGCGGCCTTGAGGTCGAGCGTGACCGACTCCTTGCCGCGGTTGCACCACACGAAGTGGGCGGCCTGGCCCTTGACGACGTCGTCGTAGTGGCGGGCGAAGTCGCCACCGTTGGGGTTCTCCACCTTGATCACCCGGGCGCCGAAGTCGGCGAGGACCCGGGTGCACATCGGCGCCGACACCGCCTGCTCCAGCGTCACCACGGTGATGCCGGCGAGCGGCGCCTGATCAGTCATCGTGTCCGATCATCACATGACCATGCCGCCGTCGACCGGCAGCACCTGGCCGGTGACGTAGGACGCGGCGTCGGAGGCCATGAAGACGAACGCGCCGGCCACCTCGGATGGTTCGGCCCACCGCTTCAGCGGGATGCGGTTCATCATGTTGGCCGCGAACTTCTCGTTGGTGCGGATGGTCTCGGTCATCGGCGTGGCCGCCAGCGGTGCCAGCGCGTTGACCATGATGTTCTTGATGGCCAGTTCGCGGGCCAGTGACTTGGTGAAACCGATGATCGCCGCCTTGGCGGCCGAGTAGTTCACCTGGCCCAGCGTGCCGGTCAGGCCTGCCGCGGACGTCACGTTGATGATCCGCCCGGTGCCGTCGGTCGGCACGTACGGCAGCGCCGCCTGGGTGACGGTGAACGCCCCGAGCACGTGCACGTCGAACAGCAGCCGCATCGAGTCCTGGGTCGTCTTGCCGAACATCGACGGCCTGGTCACCCCGGCGTTGTTGACCACGATGTGCAGCGCGCCGTCGGCCAGGGCGGCCGCCTGCTGGGTGGCGGCCGCAGCCGAGTCGGGATCCGACACGTCGAGCGCCGCGGCCTGCGCCGTGCCGCCCGCGTTCGCGATGCGCTCGGCGACCGCGGCCGCCGCGTCCTTGTCGAGGTCGGTGACCAGCACCGCCGCGCCGGCCTCGGCCAGCGCGGTGGCGACCGCCGAGCCGATGCCGCCCGCGGCTCCGGTGACCAGCGCCGCGCGGCCGGTCAGATCGAAATACCCGCTCATCAGTAACTCTTGGGCAGGCCGAGCACATTCGCCGCCAGGAAGTTCAGGATCATCTCCTGGCTCACCGGGGCGATCTTCATCAGCCGCGACTCGCGGAAGTAGCGGGAGATGTTGTACTCCTCCGAGTACCCCATGCCGCCGTGCGTCTGGAGGGCACGGTCGGCGGCGCCGAATCCCGCGTCGGCGCAGAGGTACTTGGCCATGTTGGCCTCGCGGCCGCACGGCTTGCCGTTGTCGTAGAGCCAGGTCGACTTGCGCAGGATCAGTTCCGCGGCGTCGAGGCGGGCCAGCGAATCGGCGAGTGGGAACTGGATGCCCTGGTTCATGCCGATCTGCCGGCCGAACACCACCCGTTCGTTGGCGTATTTCACCGCACGGTCCAGCGCCACGCGTCCGATGCCGAGCGCCTCGGCGGCGATCAGCATCCGCTCGGGGTTGAGCCCGTGCAGGATGTACTGGAATCCCTTGCCCTCGTCGCCGATCCGGTCCTCGACCGGCACGCGCAGATCGTCGATGAACAACTCGTTGGAGCTGACGGCGTTGCGGCCCATCTTCTTGATCGGCCGGATGTCGACGTGGTCGCGGTCGAGGTCGGTGAGGAACAGCGACAGGCCGTCGGTCTTCTTCGTGACGTCGTCGTAGGGCGTGGTGCGGGCCAGCAGCAGGATCTTCTCCGACTCGAGCGCCTTGGAGATCCACACCTTGCGGCCGTTGATGACGTAATCGCCGCCGTCCCGCTTGGCGAACGTGGTGATGCGCGAGGTGTCGAGTCCCGCACCGGGTTCGGTGACGCCGAAGCACACGTGCAGCGACCCGTCGACGATCCGGGGCAGCGTGGCGGCCTTCATCTCGTCGGAGCCGAACACCACCACCGGCTGCATGCCGAAGATCGACAGGTGGATGGCGCTGGCGGCGTTCATCGCACCGCCGGAGCGGGCCACCTCCTCTGCCAGGATGGTCGCCTCGGTGATGCCGAGGCCGTGCCCGCCGTACTCCTCGGGGATTGTCATCCCCAGCCAGCCGCCACTGGCGATGGCGTCGTAGAACTCGCGCGGGAACTCGTGCGCGAGGTCCTTATCCATCCAGTAACTGTCATCGAACTTCGAGGCCAGTTCCCGTACCGACTTGCGGATCAGTTCCTGGTCCTCGGTGAGCTCGAAGCTCATTCCGCCCGACACTGCAATCTCCGTCCTCGTCATCGAACTCTGTGCACCGGCGCGACCGGATCGTGTCGCCGCGCCGGTGGTGCGCCGCCGGCCTCAGTCCCTGGCGCCGCTGACGGCTTTCGCATTGGCCGCGAAGTCGGCGAAGTTGGCGCCCGTCTTCTCCTTCTTCGACAGCGCCTGGATCGACACGTCATGTCCCTCGGCCGCCTTGCGCAGCGCCCCGACATTGGCCTGCTCCTTCGGGATGTGCTTGAAGGGTTCGAAGTGGTACCAGCGCATCGCGTTCTCGTGGGTGATCTTGTTGATCTCGTCGTCCGGCACGTCGTAGGTGTCGAACACCTTGCCGAGTTCTTCGGGCGCGCCGGGCCACATCGAGTCGCTGTGCGGGTAGTCCATCTCCCAGCAGATGTTGTCGATGCCGATCTCGTGGCGGTTCTTCACTCCGACCGGGTCGGAGATGAAACACGTCAGGAAGTGCTCGCGGAACACCTCCGAGGGCAGCTTGCCGCCGAAGTCCTGATGGGTCCACGTCGAGTGCATGTCGTAGGTGCGGTCCACCCTGTCGAGGAAGTACGGGATCCACCCGGTGCCGCCCTCGCTCAGCGCGATCCTCAGGTCGGGGTACTCCTTGATCGGCTTGGACCACAACAGATCCGCCGCGGCCTGCACGATGTTCATCGGCTGCAGCGTGATCATCACGTCCATCGGCGCATCCGGGGCGGTGATCGCCAGCTTCCCCGACGAGCCGATGTGGACGTTCATGATGGTCTCGGTCTCGACCAGCGCCTCCCACAACGGCTTCCAGTGCTCGAGATCGTGGAAGGAGGGGTAGCCCAGGGTCGAGGGGTTCTCGGTGAACGTCAGCGAGTGCACGCCCTTCTTCGACACCCGGCGCACCTCGTCGGCGCACAGCTGCGGATCCCAGATCGCCGGGATCGCCATCGGGATGAACCGCCCGGGGTTGGACCCGCACCACTCGTCGATGTGCCAGTCGTTGTAGGCCTGCACCAGCGCCAGCGAGAACTCCGCATCCTCGGTGGCGAACAACCGTGCCGCGAAGCCGGGGAACGACGGGAAGTTCATGGTGGCCAGCACGCCGCCGGCGTTCATGTCCTTGACCCGCTCGTTCGGGTCCCAGCAGCCCTTGCGGATCTCGTCGAGGCCCTGGGGTTCCAGGCCGTACTCCTCCTTGGGCCGGCCCGCGACCGCGTTGAGGGCGACGTTCGGGATCACCGTGTCGCGGAACTGCCAGGTGTCCGAGCCGTCCGGGTTGTGCACCAGTCGCGGCGCCTCGTCCCGGTACTTCGCGGGCAGATGGTTCTTGAACATGTCCGGCGGCTCGATGATGTGATCGTCCACGCTGATCAGGATCATGTCGTCGTAGTTCATCGCGGTTCCTTCCGATACCGGCCGCGCGGGCCGGTGACGTGTTGCCCGACTGTGTTCTCCTACTGAGAAAACTAGCTTCTCGCCCGGCGAGAATCAACGTAGACCATGATCGACCACAGGTTTCACCGGCGGCTGCGCCGCTGGTCACACGTCTGCTATTGACCATCGGGGCGAAAGATGGAAACCTCTTAGTCAGAAATGAGAACCGGATTCTCCTAAGTGAGAGTCGCTCGCTGGTCGCATACGAAGGGAGAGACCGTGCGCCTGGCCCCGTTGCCGGCAGAACAATGGGACGACGAGGTCGTCGGATCGCTGCGCGGCTTCCTCCCGCGCGCCCGCCAGAACCCCGATGGGGCAGGCAACGCGATGTCGACCATGGTCCACCACCCCGCGCTGACCAAGGCGTTCATGCCGCTGAACCTGCACCTGCTGTTCAGCTCCACGCTGGACCCGCGGCTGCGCGAACTCGCCATCCTGCGGGTGGCACACCGGCGCGAATCCCCCTATGAGTGGGCGCACCACACGTCGATGGCCAAGATGCTCGGCGTCACCGACGACGAGATCGAGTCGGTGCGTCGCGGCGAGGCCGACGACGACTTCGACCGGCTCGTGCTCGCCGCGGTCGACGAACTCGACGACAACAACGGACTGACCGACGAGACCTGGACCGCGCTCGGCGAGCGTCTCGACGAGCGTCAGCGGATGGATCTCATCTTCACCGTCGGCACCTACAACATGCTGGCCATGGCCTTCAACACGTTCGGCGTCCAGCTCGACAAGCAGGAGAGGTAACACACTGATGGCGTTCTTCCAGAAACCGGCAGCAGGCAGCTGGACCGAGAACTGGCCCGAACTCGGCACCGCGCCGGTCAATTACGAGGACTCGATCGATCCGGAGCACTGGCTGCTCGAACAGCAGGCCATCTTCAAGAAGACCTGGCTCAAGATCGGCCGCGTCGAGCAGTTGCCCAAGAAGGGCAGCTACTTCACCCGTGAGCTGCCTTCGGTGGGTCCAGGTACCTCGGTGATCATCGTCAAGGACAAAGAGGAAGTCGTCCGCGCCTTCCACAACCTGTGCCGGCACCGCGGAAACAAGCTGGTGTGGAGCGACTTCCCCGGCGAAGAGGTGTCCGGCGTCTGCAGGCAGTTCACCTGCAAGTACCACGCCTGGCGCTACGCGCTGAACGGCGACCTCACCTTCGTGCAGCAGGAGGGTGAGTTCTTCGACCTCGACAAGTCCGACTACGGCCTGGTGCCGGTCCGCTGCGAGGTGTGGGAGGGCTTCATCTTCGTCAACTACGACGACGACGCCGCGCCGCTGCGGGAGTACCTCGGTGAGTTCGCCGAAGGGCTCGAGGGCTATCCGTTCCACGAGATGACCGAGCACTACAGCTACCGCTCGGAGATCAACGCGAACTGGAAGCTCTTCATCGACGCGTTCACCGAGTTCTACCACGCGCCGATCCTGCACATGAAGCAGGCGGAGAAGGAGGAGGCCGAGAAGCTGGCCAAGTTCGGCTTCGAGGCACTGGCCTACGACATCAAGGGCGACCACTCGATGGTGTCGTCGTGGGGCGGCATGTCGCCGCCGAAGGACCTCAGCATGGTCAAGCCGATCGAGCGGATCCTGCACAGCGGCCTGTTCGGGCCGTGGGATCGTCCCGACATCAAGGGCATCCTGCCCGAGGAACTGCCGCCGGCCATCAACCCCGGGCGGCACAAGTCCTGGGGCACGGACTCGTTCGAGTTCTTCCCGAACTTCACCCTGCTGTTCTGGGCCCCGGGGTGGTACCTCACCTACAACTACTGGCCCACCGCGGTGGACAAGCACATCTTCGAGGCAGATCTCTACTTCGTGCCGCCGAAGAACCTCCGCGAGCGGCTCTCCCAGGAACTGGCCGCGGTGACGTTCAAGGAGTACGCGTTCCAGGACGCCAACACCCTCGAGGCCACCCAGACCCAGATCGGCACCCGGGTGGTGACGGACTTCCCCCTGTGCGACCAGGAGATCCTGCTTCGCCACCTGCACATGACGGCTCACCAGTACGTTGACAGGTACAAGGAGTCGCTGGCGAAGGGGAACGGTTCCCCCAACGGGAAGCACGCCGCCACCACGTCGGAGGACTCAGCGAAGGATTCAGTGAATGTCTAAGTTGCCCGAGGAGTTCGCCGATCTCGAGCGGTTCGCCGACTGGTGCCTGCCCACCGAGGAGGAGCGGTACGCGAAGCGGCTGAACTCGACCATGGCCGAGATGCAGGAACTGTACGACGCGGGCATCGCCCGCCTCGAGGACATCATGGTCTACGTCGACGCCCGGTTCCCGCTCGAGGGCATGCCGGACGACGCCAAAGCACTGGTGCACCTTGGCCAGTCGATCGTCATGGTGAGTTTCCCGATCGAGGTGTGGAAGCAGCCGCGCGTGCTCGACAGCGGCGCGGCCTACATCAAGCTCATCAAGGAGCCGGTGGTCTAGTCGTGCTGACCCTCAGAGCGGCGGGTCTGGTCGACGTCGACACCGGTGAGATCGTCCGGCCGGGAATCGTCAGGATCGAAGACGACACGATCGTCGGAGTCGGGGGCGAACCCGAAGGGGAGATCCTCGATCTCGGCGACTCGATCCTGCTGCCGGGCCTGATGGACATGGAGGTCAACCTGCTCATGGGCGGCCGGGGTGAGAACCCTGGGCTATCCCAGGTGCAGGACGATCCCGCGACGCGCGTGCTGCGCTCAGTGGGCAACGCACGCCGCACCCTGCGCGCGGGCTTCACCACGGTGCGCAACCTCGGGCTGTTCGTCAAGACCGGTGGCTATCTCCTGGATGTCGCGCTGAGCAAGGCCATCGACGCGGGGTGGATCGAGGGGCCGCGGGTCATCCCGGCCGGGCACGCGATCACCCCCACGGGTGGGCACCTCGACCCCACGATGTTCGCCGCGTTCATGCCCGGCGCCCTCGAGCTCACCGTCGAGGAGGGCATCGCCAACGGCGTCGACGAGATCCGCAAGGCGGTCCGCTACCAGATCAAGCACGGCGCGCAGCTGATCAAGGTCTGCGTCTCGGGCGGCGTCATGTCGTTGACGGGAGAGGCCGGGGCACAGCACTATTCGGACGAGGAGCTGCGCGCCATCGTCGACGAGGCGCACCGGCGCGGGCTGCGGGTCGCGGCCCACACGCACGGCGCCGAGGCGGTGAAGCACGCGGTGGCGTGCGGCATCGACTGCATCGAACACGGCTTCCTGATGGACGACGAGGCGATCCAGATGCTGGTCGACAACGACCGGTTCCTGGTCACCACCCGGCGACTGGCCGAGGCGATGGACGTCTCACGCGCTCCGAAGGAGCTGCAGGACAAGGCCGCCGAGATGTTCCCGAAGGCCCGCACATCGATCAAGGCGGCCTACGAGGCCGGTGTGAAGATCGCCGTCGGCACCGACGCACCGGCCATCCCGCACGGCAAGAACGCCGACGAACTGGTCACGCTCGTCGACTGGGGGATGCCACCCGCCGCGGTGCTCAAGGCCGCCACGGTGGTGGCCGCCGAACTGATCAACTCGACGAGGCTCGGCCGGATCGCCGAAGGTTATCTCGCCGACATCATCGCGGTGCCGGGCGACCCGATCGCCGACATCACCGTTACACGACGTGTCAACTTCGTAATGAAGGGCGGTAAGGTCTTCAAGAATGACAGCGCCAACTGACGACAAGCGGATATCCGACCTGGTCGAGATCCAACAGGTACTGGCCAAGTACGCCGTCACCATCACCCAGGGCGACATCGACGGGCTGGTCAGCGTGTTCACGCCGGACGGCACCTACAGCGCGTTCGGTGAGACGTACACACTCGACCGGTTCCCCGTCCTCGTCGATGCGGCCCCCAAGGGGCTCTTCATGACCGGTACCGCACTGGTCGACCTCGTCGACGGGGCGGACACCGCGAGCGGCACCCAGCCGCTGTGCTTCATCGAGCACTCCAAGCACGACATGCGCATCGGCTACTACAACGACACCTACGTCCGCACCGACGGTGGCTGGCGGATCAAGACGCGTGCCATGACGTTCATCCGACGCAGCGGCGACCACGACCACGGCCGGCCGCATGCGATCGGCAGGCCGAGCGCGTGACCGATCTCTTCGAGCCCGCTACGTTCCGCACGGCACTGCGGACCTGGCTCGCCGACAACCCCGACCTGGCCCCCTCCGACGACCACTCCCTGCAGGGACACGTCCGTCAGTTCGCGCGGGTGCAGCGGGCGCTGTACGACGCCGGCTGGAGCCGCTACGGCTGGCCAGAGCACGCCGGTGGGCTCGGCGGCCCCGCGATGCTGCGGGCCATCGTGGGTGAAGAGGTGGTGGGCCGGCGGCTGGCCGAGCCCGGACCCTACTCCATGCTCGAGGTGCTGGCGCCGACGATGATCGACTACGCCCCAGCCGAACTCGCCGCCGAGATGGTGCCGAAACTGCTCAGCGGCGAGGAGCAGTGGTGCCAGGGGTTCTCCGAACCGGGCTCGGGCAGTGACCTGGCGTCGCTGACCACCCGCGCGGTGCTCGATCCCGAATCCGGGGGCGACCGCTACATCATCAACGGGCAGAAGGTGTGGACCAGCTTCGCCCAGTACTCGCACCGGTGCGTGCTGCTCACCCGTACCGGTGACGCCGACACCCCCAATCACGAGGCGATCACCGCCTTCTTCGTCGACCTCGACACCCCCGGCATCACTGTGCGCCCGTTGCGGACCATGCACGACGTCGACGAGTTCTGCGAGGTGTACTTCGACGACGTCGCGGTCGACGCGAGCCGGATGCTGGGCAAGCCAGGTGACGGCTGGCGGCTGGCGATGGATCTGCTCCCCTACGAACGGTCCACCTGCTTCTGGCAGCGCATCGCCTACCTGTACTCACGGTTCGACGCTCTGATCGGCGAGGTCAAGAACCTCGGGCAGGTCACCGACTCCGATCTCGGCGAGGCCTATCTGGCCCTGCACACCCTGCGGTGCCGGTCCCGCGCCACCCAGTACCGGCTCGCCGACGGTCACAAGCTGGGCCCGGAGACCTCGATCGACAAGGTGTTGTTGTCCGGCGCAGAACAGCGGCTCTACGACACGGCGCGCGAATTGCTGCCCGGCGTCATCGAACTCGAGGACAGCGAGTGGCGCACCGAGTACCTGTACTCGCGTGCGGCCACCATCTACGGCGGCACCGCCGAGGTGCAGCGCAACATCATCGCCCGCCGCCTGCTCGACCTGGGGAAGGAATGACGATGACCTCGCCATCCGATACGGAGACCGACGTCGACCTGGGCCTGCTCGAGGACGGCCTGCGCAAGTCGATGCTGTCGCGCTCGGGCGCCGACCTCGACGCCGCGCTGGCCGAACTGGGCTGGGCCGAGATGCTCGCCGACCTGCCGGACGTGGCGATCCCGCTGGTGTTCCGCCTGCTGGGGGAAACCGGTACGCACGCGTCGATTCTCAATGATGTGCTGCTGGAGACGATCGGTGGCCTTCCCGGCGGCACCCCGCCGCTGCCGTACGCCGGCGGCGCCTGGGTGATCTGGGAGCGCGGCGAGGCGAGCGGGAACGAGACGCTGGGCGGGCTGCCGCTGCGCGTGATCCCCGACGGCGAGACGATGCGCCTGGGCGAGGCCCGCAAGGCGGTCGGCTGGTGGCTGTGCGGCACGGCTCGGGCGATGCTCGCGCTGGCCCGGCAGCACGCGCTGGACCGGGTGCAGTTCGGCCGGCCGATCGCGGGCTTCCAGGCCGTGCGGCACCGGTTGGCCGAGACGCTGGTGGCCATCGAGGGCGCCGAGGCGACACTGGGCCTGCACGGCAACGAGAGCCCCGACCTGACCGCGATGCTGGCCAAGGCCGCAGCTGGACAGGCCGCGCTGACCGCGGCCCGGCACTGCCAGCAGGTGCTCGGCGGTATCGGCTTCACCGAGGAGCACGAACTGCACCACCACGTGAAGCGCGCACTGGTGCTCGACGGGCTGCTCGGCAGCTCGAAGGAACTCACCCGCAAGGCCGGGGCGGGGCTGCGGGCCCGCGGCTCGGCGCCGCGGCTCGCACAGCTCTAGGCCGCTGCGCTACTTGACGTTCGACTTCATGTCGTCGAGGTTCACCAGCACCGGCCACCCGCTGACGCTGAGCGCATTGCCGTGGCCGGTCTGGTGGATGTCGAACACCGACTGGATGGCGGCGTAGAAGCCCTGCACGTCGAGAGTCTGGTTGACCGCGCGCTTGGCCTGGCGCAGCGCGAACGGCGGCATCGTGGCGATCTGCTCGGCCAGCGCCCTGGTCTCCGCGTCGAGGTCGGCCCGTGGCACCACCTTGTTGACCATGCCGGTCTTCTCCGCCTCCTCGGCGGTCAGCGGCCGACCGGTGAACAGGATCTCCTTGGCCTTGCGCGGCCCGAGTTCCCAGGTGTGGCCGTGGTATTCGACACCGCCGATGCCCATCAGCGCCACCGGGTCGGAGAACAGTGCGTCGTCGGCTGCCACGATCAGGTCGCACGGCCAGCACAGCATCAGTCCCCCGGAGATGCAGCGGCCCTGGACCGCCGCGATCGACGGCTTGGTCGTGTTGCGCCACTTGAGGGTGTACTCGAGGTAGCGCCGGTGTTCGTGGCTGATGATGAATTCGAGCGTGATCTTGTCGGGCACCGGGCCGCCACCGCGCAGGTCGTGACCGGCCGAGAAGTGTTTCCCGTTGGCGCGCAACACGATCACCACCACCTCGGGGTCCTCGGCGGCCCTGGTCCAGGCCGCGTCGAGTTCGTCGAGCAGTTCCGGGTTCTGGGCGTTGGCCGCCTCGGGCCGGTTGAGCGTGATGGTGGCGATCTTGTCGGCGACGTCGTAGTCGATGTACACGGTGGCGTCCTCTGTTTCGGTGGTCGATCAGGTCCGGGGCAGGCCGAGCGCCCGCTGGGCGATGATGTTGCGCTGGATCTCGGAGGTGCCGCCGGCGATGGTGCCGGCGAAGCTCCGTGTGTACCGCTCGAACCACCCGCACGAGTGGCCCTCGATGTTCAGCGGCGTGTACGGGCCGATGGTGGTCGGATGCGCCAGACCGTCGGCGCCCGCGGCGGCCAGCGCGTGCTCGGTGGCCGTCTGGTTGGCCTCCGATCCGAGCAGCTTGAGCACCGACAGCGCGGCGGGGTCCTCGTCGCCATGTGCGGCGCGGGCGAGCGCGATGGAGCCGAGCAGGCGCAGCGCCTCGGTGTCCATCGCCAGCGTCGCGTAGCGGTCACGCTCGAGAGCGGTGCTCGGCCGAAAATCGTCGATCAGGTCGGTCAACCGGTCGGCGTAGCTCAGCCACAGCATGTTCCGCTCGTGGCCGAGCGAACCGTTGGCCACCCGCCAGCCGTCGTTCTCGGGTCCGATCAGGTTGGCGGCGGGCACCCGCACGTCGTTGAAGAACACCTCGTTGAAGTCGAGGTCGTCGCGGTCGCACACGGACGCGAACGGTCTGCGCACCACACCGGGGAGGTCGGTCGGGATCATCAGCACGCTGATCCCCCGGTGCTTCGACGCGTCCGGGTCGGTGCGGACGAACGTCAGCACCATGTCGGCGTCGTGGGCGCCCGAGGTCCACACCTTCTGTCCGTTGACGACGAACACCGCGTCGTCGCCGCTGCCCTCCCGAACCGCCCGGGTACGCAGCGATGCGAGGTCGGAGCCCGCGCCCGGCTCGCTCATGCCGAGCGCGGCGGTCTTCTCCGCCTTGAGGATCGGCACCGCCCACTGCTGCTGTTGCTCGGGTGTTCCGAACGAGATCAGCGATGCCGCGATGATGCCGACGCCCTGCGGGTTGAAGCTCAGGTAGATCCGCCGCCGGGACAGCTCGAGCTGATGGACGTACTGCTGCAGCAGGGTGGCGTTGCGGCCGCCGAACTCCGGTGCGTGTCCGGGTAGCAGCCAGCCGTGGTCGAACAGCTTGCGCTGCCACGCCCGCGCCCAGTCGGGGATGTGCGCGGTGGACCGCGGCCGCTCGACGGCCTCCGCGTGCGGGGGAAGATGTCCGTCGAGAAAGGTGGCGAATTCCGCCCGGAACGCCTCGACATCGGCGTCAAACGACAGCTGCACGGCACTCCCGGGGCGCTCGCAAATGTGGAAAGCCTTCTCTATTCCTCAGAATGAGAATACTATTCTCATCGTGAGAAAGTTACAATCTCAGGCACGTCGGTCGCGAGGGGGTCCAGGACCACAATGCCAAGGCGTTCTCCGGTACAGTTCATCCATGTTCTCCCCAGTCGGCAAGCGTCTGAGCAGCCGGTGAGCACCCCCAGCGAAGAGCCGGCCTGGAAGCAGCGCGCGGTCGAGCGGTCCATCAAGACCGCCAAGCTGCGCGCCGCACAGCGGGTCCAGCGCTTCCTGGACGCCGCCCAGGCGATCATCATCGAAAAAGGCAGCACCGACTTCACCGTGCAAGAGGTCGTCGACCGTTCACGACAGTCGCTGCGCAGTTTCTATCTGCAATTCGACGGCAAACACGAGCTGCTGCTGGCGCTCTTCGAAGACGCGCTGAGCCGGTCGGCCGAGCAGATCCGCGCCGCGACGGCCAGCCACTCCGATCCGATCGAACGCCTGAAAGTGGCCATCCAGCTGCTGTTCGAGTCGTCGAGGCCCGATCCCGGCGCCAAGCGGCCGCTGTTCACCGACTTCGCACCACGGTTGCTGGTGTCCCATCCGGCCGAGGTGAAGATCGCTCATGCGCCGTTGCTGGCCCTGCTCACCGAGCTGATGGAAGACGCCAGCGAGGCCGGCCGGCTGCGGGACGGGATCAACCCCAAGCGGATGGCGGCGATGACGATGCAGACCGTCATGTTCGTCGCCCAGTCCAGCGGCGGAAACGACGACGCCACCATCCACCCCATCGGCGCGGACGAGGTGTGGGACTTCTGCTCCCACGGGTTCGCCGCCAGCTAGCGGAGAACCAAGTTCTCGGCTGCCGAGAGGGCGTTCACACCGTGAGCACCACCGCCGGAGCCGCCTCTTATTGAGAATCCGATTCTCGTAAGCGGAGAGTACAAATTGCGCCGAATGAGCGCCTCATTGACACAATCGGACACCGATGACAGAGTGCCCGTGAGAAGTGCTGTGCAATCGCCCAACATGCCGCCGACACCAGCCACTGCGACAGGCGCGACCGTCGGCGCCACGACCACACCACGAAGTCACCTGTGAAGAATCGAGGAATCAATGACCGGACGCGTAGAGGGCAAGGTCGCCTTCATCACCGGCGCCGCACGCGGACAGGGTCGCGCACATGCGGTGCGACTCGCCCAGGAGGGCGCGGACATCATCGCCGTCGACATCTGCAAGCAGATCGACAGTGTCCGGATCCCGCTGTCCACGCCCGAGGATCTGGCCGAGACCGCGGATCTGGTCAAGAACGCCGGCGCCCGCATCTACACCGCTGAGGCCGACACCCGCGACTACGACACCCTCAAGGCGGCCGTCGACGCGGGCGTCGAGGAGTTCGGCCGCCTCGACATCATCGTGGCCAACGCAGGCATCGGCAACGGCGGCGAGACGCTGGACAAGACCAGCGAGGGTGACTGGACGGACATGATCGACGTCAACCTCGGCGGCGTGTGGAAGACCGTCAAGGCCGGTGTCCCCCACATCCTCGCGGGCGAGCGCGGCGGCTCGATCATCCTCACCAGCTCCGTCGGTGGCCTGAAGGCCTACCCGCACACCGGCCACTACGTCGCCGCCAAGCACGGCGTCGTCGGCCTGATGCGCACGTTCGCCGTCGAACTGGGCGCCAAGAACATCCGGGTCAACTCGGTGCACCCGACGAACGTGAACACGCCGCTGTTCATGAACGAGGGCACGATGAAGCTGTTCCGCCCCGACCTGGAGAACCCGGGCCCCGATGACATGAAGGTGGTCGGCGAGTTCATGCACACGCTGCCCATCGGCTGGGTCGAGCCCGAGGACATCGCCAACGCCGTGCTGTTCCTGGCCTCCGACGAGGCCCGCTACATCACCGGCGTCACGCTGCCGGTCGACGGCGGCAGCTGCCTCAAGTAGTTCCTCACGAATGCCCGGGTGCGGACGCCGTCCGCACCCGGGCATTCGGCACTTCGGCCTAAACCCCTCGGCCGTCCGCGCCGGGATGGTTGCATGGTTTCCTGGGGCCGCGGGGAACCCCACCGCAGGAGCGCGGCGCGATGTGTGGGGCAGAAACGAGGTGGGGCGTGAAGCGGCTCAACGGCATGGACGCCATGCTGCTGTACAGCGAGACCCCGAACCTGCACACCCACACCATGAAGGTGGCGGTCATCAACGCCGCCGAGTACGTGCCCGACCCTGCCGACGACGGCGATGCGGAATTCTCGTTCGACGTGTTCCGCAGCACCATTGGTCGCCGGCTGTACATGCTCGACCCGCTGCGCTACCGGCTGATCGACATCCCGTTCCGCCTGCACCATCCCATGTGGCTGGAGAACTGCCCGGTCGACCTGGACTACCACGTGCGCAGGGTGCGCGTCCCGGCGCCGGGGGGGCGGCGCGAACTCGACCGGGTGATCGGCGAGATCGCAGGCACACCGCTCGACCGCAGCCGTCCGCTGTGGGAGTTCTACTTCGCCGAGGGCATGGCCGACGACCGGTACGCCCTGATCGGCAAGGTGCACCACACCCTGGCCGACGGGGTCGCCTCGGCGAATCTGCTGGCGCGCCTTATGGATCTCGCGGGCGCGCCGCGCACGGAGCAGGACGAGTACGCCACCTGCGAGCTGCCGACGACGGCAGAGCTGGTGCGGGAGGCGGCCCGCGACCACATGCACCAGATCTCGGAGATTCCGGGCCTGGTGCGCGACGCGGCCCGCGGCATCGCCCGGGTGCGGCGGCGTTCGCGCGAGAAGCACGACGACACCGGCATGGCGAAGATGTTCGACACCCCGCCGACCTTCCTCAACCACGTGGTGTCACCGGTGCGGACCTTCGCGACCGCGTCGGTGGCGCTGACCGAGGTGAAGGAGACCGCCAAACACCTCGGGGTCACCTTCAACGACATCGTGCTGGCGATGGCCGCCGGGGGTCTGCGAGAACTGTTGCTGCGCTACGACGGTCGCGCCGACCGGCCGATCCTGGCCTCGGTCCCGGTGAGCACCAACCGCTCCGCCGACCGGGTCACCGGCAACGAGATCAGCGGGCTTGCGGTGTCGCTGCCGGTGCACGTCGACGATCCGCTGGAACGGGTGCGGCTCACGTCGCAGGCCGCCCGCAGCGCCAAGGAGTTCAACGAGCTGCTCGGCCCTGGCCTGCAGGGCAGGATGATGGAATTCCTGCCGACCGCAGTCGCACCGGGCGCCTTTCGCTGGCAGTCCCAACGCGCCGCGCACAACCGCATCATGAACGTCGCCGTCTCGAACGTGCCGGGACCCCGGGAACGCGGCCACATCGGCGGCGCCCCGGTGACCGAGATCTACTCCGTCGGCGTGCTGTCACCCGCCAGTGCGTTCAACATGACCGTGTGGAGCTATGTCGACCAGGTCGACATCTCGGTGCTGTCCGACGACCGGACCTTCGACGACGTGCACGAGGCCACCGACGCGATGGTGCACGAACTGGCCGAGATCCGCCGCGCCGCAGGGCTGCCGGGACTCACCGAGGTCACCACCGCGATGAAACCGGCCCCGGCGGCCGGCTAGTCCAGATGCGCGCGCAGATCGTTGCGCAGCACCTTGCCCGTACTGCCCCGCGGTAGCTCGTCGAGCACGGCGATCTCGCGCGGCACCTTGTAGTTCGCCAGGTTCTCGCGGACGTGCTGCTTGAGGGTGTCCGGTGTGGTGGCGCCGCTGTCGGCGTCGCCCGAGAGCACCACGAATGCCGCAAGGCGCTGGCCGTACTCGGCGTCGTCCACCCCGATCACCGCGGCCTCGGCCACGTCGGGGTGCTTCATCAGCGCCTTCTCCACCTCGATCGGATACACGTTCTCACCGCCGGACACGATCATCTCGTCGTCGCGCCCGACGACGAACAACCGGCCTGCGTCGTCGAGGTAGCCGAGGTCGCCCGAGGCCATGAAGTCCTCGTGGAAGTCCTTGGTGGCCCCCGAGGTGTAGCCGTCGAACAGCGTGCCGCTGCGTACGTAGATCCCTCCGGTCTCCCCGGCGGGAAGCGGGCGGAACTCGGCGTCGAGGATGCGGATCTCGGTGCCCGGCGCCGGTTTTCCGGCGGTGTCCGGTGCGGCACGGAGGTCGGCCGGGGTCGCGGTGGCGATCATGCCGGCCTCGGTGGCGTTGTAGTTGTTGTAGATGACGTCACCGAACTGGTCCATGAACCGGATCACCACGTCGGGGTGCATGCGCGATCCGGACGCAGCGGCGAACCGTAACGTCTTGCCGCTGTATCGGTTCCGCACCTCGTCGGGCAGGTCCATGATCCGGTCGAACATCACCGGCACCACGATCAGCCCGGTGGCACGGTGCTCGTCGACGAGGGCGAGCGTGGCCTCGGGGTCGAACTTCCGCCGGGTGACGATGGTGCACGCCATCAGCGCGGAGAACAGCAGCTGCGAGAACCCCCAGGCGTGGAACATCGGTGCGGCGATGACGGTGGTCTCCTCGGCACGCCACGGCGTGCGGTCGAGGATCGCCTTCAGATCCCCCGCGCCGCCGCCACCCTCGGCGCGCCGTGCCCCCTTCGGGGCGCCGGTGGTGCCGGACGTCAACAGGATCATCCGGCTCTTGCTCGTCGCCTGCGCGGGCCGCTTCCCGGCGTTCGCCTCGACCAGACCTTCGACCGAGCGGATGCCGTCGTCGACCGGTGCGTCGGTCCAGCCCAGGATCCGCACGGCATCGGGCACGGCCGCGAGTGCGGTGTCCACCACCGCGGTGAACTCCTCGTCGTAGATCACCACGTCGGCGCCTTCACGCTCGACGACGTCGGCCAGTGCGGGACCGGCGAAGGAGGTGTTCAGCAGCAGGATGTCAGCGCCGACGCGGTTGGTCGCCACCAGTGCCTCGACGAACCCCCGGTGGTTGCGACACATGATGGCAACGGATTTCGGGGTGCCGCCCGGAAGCCGCTGCAGGGCGACCGCAAGCGCGTCGCACCGGTCGTCGAGTTCCCGCCAGGTCAGCGTGCCGATCTCGTCGATGAGCCCGGCCCGGTCAGGGCAGCGCTGGGCGGCGGCGGCCACGCCCATGGTCGCGGTCAGGCCCACCCGCCGTCCCGCCAGCGCCATCCGCACGTAGCGGTCCGGTCGCATCGGTGCGATCAACCGTGCTCGGTACAGGGTCTGCACGAACCCGAGGATGTCGGCCATCGTTCCTTCCTAGCCGGTCTTGGACTGGATCGGTGGGGTCGGCTCAGCCCAGTATCGGGAAGCGGCGTTCGCGGGCCAGTTCGTCGAGCGCGTCCTGCATGACCGACCGCACATGCGCGTCGACGACGTTGACGTCGGCATCCTCACCGAACTCCGCCACCACGTCGATCGGTTCGAGCACGCGGGCGACGACCTTCGACGGCAGCGGCAGATTGGGTGGGAAGATCGCCGAGAGGCCGAAGGGGAAGCCGAACGTGACCGGCAGGATCTCCAACCGGATCTTCTTGAGTCCCAGCTTTCTGGCCAGCGAGTCGCCGCGGGCCAAGAACAGCTGCGTCTCCTGTCCACCGATCGACACCACGGGCACGATCGGCACGCCGGCGTCTATTGCGGTCCTGACGTAACCGGTACGCCCGGCGAAGTCGATCTTGTTCTCGAACGTCGGCCGGTACGAGTCGTAGTCACCACCGGGGAACACCAACACCACCGCGCCGTCGCGCAGTGCCTTGCCGGCGTTCTCGCGGCTGGCTCCGATGACCCCGAGGCGGCGCAGCAGGCTGCCGATGGGCGGCACGAACACGCCGTAGTGGGCCAGTGTGTACACCGGCCGGTCGAATCCGAACTTGTCGTAGAAGGCAGGCGCGAAGATCAGCACGTCCGGCGTCAGCATGCCGCCGGAGTGGTTCGATACCACCAGCGCGCCACCGGTGCTCGGGATGCTGTCCAGCCCGCGCACCTCCGAGCGGAAATAGCGCCTGATGGCGGCGCCCGCCGTCTTCGCGATCGTCGCCGTGAATTCCGGGTCCCATTTCGCAACTTCGGGACGCTCCGCGGGTACCCACTCCTGGTCGTCGCTCATCGCTCCCCCTGATGGCCGTTGATCAGCGGTTACGTTACTCTCCTGAAAAGAGAACGACATACTCAGGTGACCCGATCACGGCCGCCTCCCCGTCGTCATAGGAGAACAATGTCAGATCCGGTGTTGGTGACCGGTGGTTTTGGGCTGGTGGGATCGCAGACGGTCCGGCGCCTCGCGGCGCTCGGGCGGCGGGTGGTGGCCACCGACCTCGGGACAGACGCCAATCGCAACGCCGCGGCCGCCCTGCCCGACGGCGCCGAGGCCCGCTGGGCAGACCTGACCGACCCGGGTGAGGTCGACAAGCTGCTGAGCGAGGTGGCGCCCGCGGCGATCATCCATCTCGCCGCGGTCATTCCGCCGCCGATCTACCGCAACCCGAAGATCGCCCGCAAGGTCAACGTCGACGCCACCGCGACCCTGGTCCGCGCCGCGGAGAAGCTGGCCTCGCCACCCCGTTTCGTGCAGGCGTCGAGTAATGCCGTCTACGGCGCACGCAACCCGCACCGGTACACCGAGCCGGTGCGCGCGGAGGATCCGCCACATCCGACCGACCTGTACGGCGGCCACAAGCTGGAGGCCGAGGAACTGGTGCGGGCCTCGACGCTGCCGTGGGTGGTGCTTCGCCTCGGCGGTGTGCTGAGCACCGACCCGAAGGCCATGCCGTTCACCACCGACGCGTTGTTCTTCGAGAGCGCACTGCCGACCGACAACCGGATGCACAGTGTCGACGTGCGAGATGTGGCGTGGGCGTTCGCCGCCGCGACCACCGCCGACGTGGTGGGCGAGATCCTGTTGATCGCCGGCGACGACTCCCACAAGGTCCGCTACGGCGATGTGGGCCGGGCGCTTGCCGGCGCCCGCGGCATGGCGGGCGCGTTGCCGCCCGGTCGTCCCGGCGACCCGGACAAAGACGAGGCGTGGTTCGTCACCGACTGGATGGACACCACGCGGGCGCAGGAAGCGCTGGGCTTCCAGCACCACTCGTGGCCGGACATGCTCGCCGAGATGCGCAGCCAGGCGGGGTGGACACGCTACGTGCTGCCGGTGCTGGCGCCGTTGGCCCGGGTGTACATCAAGCGCCACTCGGCCGCCCGCGTCGTGCCGGGCCGCTACTCCGATCCGTGGGCGGCCATCCGGCAGAAGCTCGGCGAGCCCGGCCTCGACCGCCCCTAGAACTCGCCGGTTTCGCCGGTGCCTGACTCAGGCGGCTGCCGGTGGCGGCTGCGGTTCGAACGGTGAGTACCACCACCAGTCAGCTCGTTCGCCGGTGGGCCCGGGACAGGGTGGTACATCGGGTGGGGGTGTTGTCGGGGGTCGGGCCAATGACGCCGAATTCAATTGCTTTCCGTCCCTGTCGGTCACGACGAGGTGCTGCGCAGGTCCGGTGATGGTGATGCCGCCACGGTGATGCATCCGGTGGTGATACGGGCAGACCAGGACCAGGTTGTCCAGCTCGGTGGAGCCGCCGTCCTCCCAATGCAGGATGTGGTGGGCGTGCAATCCGCGGGTGGCTCCGCATCCCGGCACCACGCAGCAGCGGTCCCGGTGCTCCAGGGCCCGGCGCAGCCGGCGGCTGATCTGGCGGGTGTCCCGTCCGGAGCCGATGGGTTGCCCGTGGCGTTCCAACCACACCTCGAAGGTGGCGTCGCACAACAGGAAGCGGCGATCAGCGTCAGTCAACACCGGACCCAGATGCAAAGACGCCACCTGTTCCATGACGTTCACGTGGGCGATCACAGTGGTGCGCTGCCCATGCGGGCGCCGCGCCACCTCGGCGTCCCAGCCGGCCTCGACGAGGCTCATGAACGCATCGACCGTCGTGGGCATCGGCGGCGCCTGCTCGGATGCGCCAGCGGGGTCGCCGTCGCCGTCGGTGTGGTCGCGTTTCCAGTCGGCGACCATCCCGTCGAGATGTGACCGCACGGCGGCGTCGAGCTTCGCCGCCTCCAGGTGCGGCAGCCAGATCCGGTAGCAGGTGCCCTTGTCGTCGGTGGACTTGCTGTATGACGGTGCGGGTTCAGGCCTGGGGTCGGGTTGCGGTTGCGGTTGGGGTGGGGGTTCGAGCCTGATCGCGGTGCGCAACTGGTTCACCGTCGCTGCGGTGACCAACTGGGCGTAATGCGCATCCGAACCCGGCCCGGCCTTCTCGGCGATCACCCCGACCTGATCGAGTGACACCCGACCCTCGCGCAAGAGTTGGGTGCAGCGCGGCAATTCCTCCCACCGCTGCGCGACGGCGGTGACGATTTCAGCGTTCCTCGGTGACGAGCCGGTCTTCCACGCCACCATCGCCGCCACCGACCGCGCGCCCGTCATGCCCCACAACCCGTCGCGGTCGATCTCGGCGACGATCTCCACCAGCCGCCCGTCGATCGCATTGCGTTGACCGCACAACTCCGCGATCTCCTCGAACAACACCGCCAACCGGTCCTTCGGCCTCACCGAAGGAGCGAAAGACGTTGCGCTCGAGGACATGACCCCATCATCGCAGAAGGGTCCGACAAGTAACTGCTGCAGCAACTTCCGTTGCACCGCGCGCTCGCCGATGATCCGCAATGCCGTTCCGCGGCTAAGCCGGGCCCAGCGTCGCGGCGCCCGTCTGCGGATGGCGGTACCAACCGCCCGCGGCATGGGTTCCGCCGTCGACGTGGATGGTCTGGCCGGTGATGTAGCTCGACATGTCGGACGCCAGGAAGACCGCCGCCGAGGCCATCTCGTCGACGTGGCCGGGCCGGCCGAGCGGCACCGTGTGGTTCAGCTTGTCGGGCAGACCGCCGGGAGACATCGCCAGCAGGCCCTCGGTGACGGTGATGTCGGGCGCCAGCGCGTTGACCCGAATGCCGTGCGGCGCCAGCTCGAAGGACGCGGTCTGCGTGTAGTTGATGACACCCGCTTTCGCCGCCGCGTAGGCGGCGTACCCGGGAGCGGCACGCACCCCCTCGATCGACGTGACGTTGATGACGCTGCCCGGCAGGCCCGCCGCCGCCAGTTGCCGCGACACCCGCTGCGTGCACAGCAACACGTGCCGCAGATTCGCCTTGTACAGTGCGTCCCAGCCGTTTTCGCTGGTGTCGAGCAGCGGGGACGGGAACACGCCGCCGGCGTTGTTGACCAGGATCCGCACCGTGCCGAGTGCCGCGGCGGTGCGCTCGAGCGCCGCGTCGACCTGTGCGGCGTCGCGCACGTCGGTGACGACGCCCAGCGCGCCGATCGCGTCCGCTGCAGCCGCGCAGGTGTCCGGATCACGCTCCCAGATCGCGACTCGGGCGCCGAAAGCCGCCAGGCCCGCGGCGATCCCGCGGCCGATGCCCGCTCCCCCGCCGGTCACCACGGCCGTGCGGCCGGTGAGCAGGATCTGCGATGGGTCGATGGTCATGTCTGTGAGCTAACCAAACAGCTCAGCGCGTGACCTTGCGGGGCCGGTGCGACGGCGGTGCGTGCCCGATCACGTCGTCGGCCTCCAGCTCGGCGATCTCCGCCGCGGACAGCCCGAGCTCGGTGAGCAGTTCGACGTTGTGCTCGCCGAGCAGCGGCGCGGGATGGCGATGGAACCGCTGCGGCCCCGGTGAGAGCCGGAACGGCAGCGCACTGTGCGGCGTCGGGTCGTTGACGGGGTGACCGACGTCCTCGAAGAAGCCGCGTGCAGCCAGCTGCGGCAGCTCGGTCTGTCGGTGCGGCTGCATCACCTTCGCTACCGGAACCCCGGCGGACCAGAGTGTTTCGACGACGTCGTCGCCGCTCCGCTGCGCCGTCCACTCACCGAGCCGATCGTCGATGAGGTCGTGGTGTGCCCGCCTGCCCGCGACGGTGCCCAACTCCGCGGCCGTCGCCCACTCCGGACGGCCGAGTGCGTCGACCAGCGCAGCCCACTGTTCGTCGGTGGCGACGGCGACGGCCACCCAGCAGTCCTCGCGGCCGAACTCGTCGATCCCGCTGGTGCGGTACAGGTTCTGTGGTGCGGCGGTGGGGCCGCGGTTGCCCGCCCGCTGCAGCACCGCGCCGTACGCCGAGTACTCGATGACCTGTTCGGCGGCCACGTTGAGGGCGGCGTCCACCATGGCGGCCTCCACCAGCACGCCCTCGCCGGTGCGGCGGCGGTGCTCGAGGGCGAGCAGCAGACCGTTGAGCGCGTGGATCCCGGCGTTCGGGTCGCCGACCGAGTACGGCTCGTTCGGGTTGCGATCGGCATAGCCGGTGAGCCAGCTGATCCCGGCGGCGGCCTCGATGACGTAGGCGAATGCCGGGTTGTCGCGCCACGGCCCGTCCAGCCCGAAGCCGGGCATCCGCACCATGATCGCGTCGGGCCGCAGCGACTGCACCTTCGCGAAGTCCAGTCCGATCTGGTCGAGCACCCGAGGGGTGAAGTTCTCGACGATCACGTCGCAGGTCGGGATCAGCCGGTCGAGCAGGGCGCGGCCCCGCTCGGACTGCAGGTCGAGGGTGAGGCCCTTCTTGTTGGTGTTCAGCCCCGAGAAGATGGGCGAGCGCTCCCACCACTGCGGTTCGGTCGCCGGGATGCCGGCGATCAGGCGCGTGCCGTCCGGATGGCGGGTGGACTCCACGTGGATCACCTCGGCGCCCAGCAGCGCGAGCATGTGCGTGCACGACGGCCCGGCCCAGAACGTCGTCATGTCCACCACCCGCATGCCCTCGAACGGCAACTGCGCCGGAACCGGGGGTACCTCCCGATTGCGGGGGCCGTTCCCGGTGCTCGAGCCACGCTCTTGAGCGCCGGAAATGCCGTTCCGGCGATAGGTCTCGGTGTGTTCGCCGAGTCGCGGGGCGGGCCGGGGCGCACCGACCAGCGGCGGCGACGTCCGGTACGGCGGGCCCGGGCGGTCGAACCCGTCGCGTGGATCGGTGGTGAAGGAACCACGCTCGCGGAAGTGGTCGAGTCCGGTGATGTTGGCGCCGTTGGCCACCGGCGCGTTGGGGATGCGGAACGCGGTGGCGAGGTCGCGGATGTCGTCGACGGCCTGGCTGCGCACCCAGGCGTACAGCTCCTCGGCCTTCTCGTTGGCCTGCTGGGTGATGGACAGCGGCGAGTCCTCGTCGATCCAGTCGTCGTGTCCGGTCATCGCACACAGGTCGAACCACTGCTGCGCGGTGCCGCAGCCGATGTCCACGAGTCCGTCGGCGGCCTGCGCGATGCCCGGGACGGTGAGGCGGCGGGCGTCGCGCCACGGTCGGCCGAGCATCTCGTGGAACGTCACCGGGTAGTAGGTGAGCCCGAGGATCTGCGTCTCCAGCATGGACAGGTCAATAAGGGCGCCGCCGCGGTGCCGCGCGGCCAGGGTGGCGGCGGCGGCGTAGGCGCCGGCGAGGTACTCGCCGACCTGCCCGCCGACGTACACCGGCGCGCGGTCGGCGGCTCCCCGGCCGAGTCCGACGATCCCGCCCGACCAGGCCTGCAGGGTGAACTCGGTGGCCGCCCGGTCGCGCCAGGGTCCGGTCAGTCCGAACGGCGTGATCGCCGTGACGGCGAGCCCGGAATGGCGGCGGTGCACGTCGGCCGGCGCGAAGGCGGGGTGCTCGGCCAGCTCGGAGCCGCGCGACCAGACCACGGCGTCCGCGCCCGCGAGCAGCTCGTGGACGAACTCCGCGTCTGACCCGTCCGTGGGATCGGCCACCACGCTGTGCTTGGAGCTGGCGAGGAAGGTGAACAGCGCGCCGTCCGCCCCGGCGGCGATATCGGCGCCCGAGGCCGACCATCGACGCAGCGGGTCACCCTGCGGCGGTTCGACTTTGACGACCTCGGCGCCGCCGTCGGCCAGCAACTTCGTGCAGTAGGCGCCGGCGATACCGGTGGACAGGTCGATGACGCGGTAGCCGGCCAGCGGCGGCACGCTCACTCCTTCTTCGCGCGGTTCGACTTGCTCAGCCGGAAGTCGGGCGGGAACTTGCTGTCATTGTCGTTCACCGCGCCGGCCAGGCCGCTGCCGATGGCCTCGTGCATGTCGAGGTCGTCGGCGTCGTCGTTGGCCACGCCGCTGCCCATCGACTCGAAGAACGCCGACAGCAGGCTGCCCATGTACTCCCCCTGGTGCTGCTTGAACACCTCGAAGAACAGCTTCTGCTGGAACACCGTGTCCACCGGCCGGTTACGGGCACATGCCCGGGCGTACTTGGCGGTCTCGGCCTCCAGGTCCTCGCGCGCGACCACGCGGTTGAGGAAGTTGCAGTCGTACATCTCCGCAGCCGTGAACGGCCGCCCGGTGAACACCATCTCCTGGAACTTGCGCAGCCCCATCATCTGGATCCAGGTCCACATTCGCGGTCCCCAGCCGTAGTACCGGAACGACGGATGCCCGAAGAGCGCGTCGTCGCTGGAGATCACCAGATCGGCGTCGGCGCACTGATAGAAGTGCCAGCCGTAGCAGTACCCCTTGGCCTCGACGATGCTGATCTTCTTCAGCTCCTGCAGCGGCCGGTTGCCCGCCTGCACGTTGGCGTACCAGGCGCTGATCGTCGCGCCGTTGCGGAAGGTGCCCTTCGGTGGATACGTCACGTCACCGACGCCGTCGTCCTCGAGGCGCAGCTCGGCCAACCGCAGTTCGGGATTGTCGTTGCCCTCCATGAACTCCGGGAGGTCGGCGCCGCTGCCCAGGTTGTCCCCGACGCCGCGGATCACCACCACCTTGACGTCGTTGTCGACGGTGGCCGCGCGGCAGAGGTCGGCGTACCGCAACCGGGCCGCCGACGTCGGAGCGTTGAGGAACTCCGGCCGATTGAACGTGATCGTCGCGATCTTGGTCTTCGGGTCCTTCTCGTAGAGGATGATCTCCTCCGGCGAGGGCCGTTCAGCCATGCGAGACGCCGACCGTCGCACCCGTGTAGGTCGAACTGGTGGTCAGCACCTCCGGACCGGAGTCGGTGACCAGCACGGCATCCCGCTGGAAGACGGCGCCGACGCCCGGCTCCCACACGTACGACGTGACGGCGAGCACCGTCCCGGGGTCGAGCCGTTCGGCGGCAGAGGTGGCCGGCAGATCGGGCGAAACCACCGGAGGGTCGAAACCCAGCCCGAGGCCGTGAGCCACCGGAATGGGTGGCAACGCCTCCCCGGCAGCTTCGTATGCGTCCAACAGAGCGCTGGCGGGTGCACCGGGGCGGCACGCGTCGAGTAGCCGCTCCCACAGGTCATTCGAGCGGCGGTACAGCGTGTCGGCGCCCTTGACCTCGCCGACGGGGTAGGTGCGCCCCACCTCGCCGACATAGCCGTCGGCCAGTGCACCGGCGGCGAGCGCCACCAGATCACCCTCGGCGATCCGGCCGTCGCGGCGTCCGACCCGCCACGCATGCTCGCGCGAAGTGACCCACACCCCGTCCTGGGTGGCCGAGGTGCTGAACCCGCCGGCCGCCATCGCCTCCATGAGCACACCGTTCAGTGCCTGCTCGGTGATGCCGTCGGCGAGCCCGGACACCGCTGCGGCAAGGCCACGTTCGGCAACCGCGAGCGCCCGGCGCAGCACCAGGAGCTCGTCGACGGTCTTGCCCCGCCGCGCTGCCTTCATCGCGATCTCGCCGTCCACGAATTCGGCGTTCGGGAACGACAGGGGCAGCAGCTGCGCGAACGTCGGGGACATGGCGTCGGTACCCACGCGGCGGGCCTCGGCCGCTCCGTCGATGGTCTTGAGCACCTCGATCAGCGTCATCGGATTCCACGCCAGGCCGTAGAGGTGGTCGTGGCCGATCTCCTCCGGTATGCCCTCGTCCCAGCTGCTGTTGAGGTGGATGTCTCCGGTGGCTCGGACCAGTACGCAGATCGGCGCGAACGGCCGGGTGCCGGCGACCCAGAGCTGTGGGGCGCCGGTGACATAGCGGACGTTGGCCTGCCGGCCGAGCACCAGGATGTCGAGGTCCTGCGCCGCCATCTGCGCAAGCACCCGCTGGCGACGGCCGGTCCGCAGGGCCAGGTCGTCGGGAACGATCTCTTCACTCATTTTTGTAGGCCTATCAGTGTCTGCCCGTACGGCGCGTAGGGGTAGTCCGTGATCGATTGACACCCGTCCTCGGTGATCACCACGATCTCCTCACTGCGGTAGCCCCCGGTGCCGTCCTCCCAGATGACGGGTTCGAGCACCAGCAACATACCGGCGGGGAACACGAAGTTGTCGTCGAATTCCTGGCCGAGATCCGTTCCGATCATCGGCATTTCGGCGGCGTTCGTGCCGATACCGTGGCCGAGGTAGAAGTGCGGCAGCCAGGGTTTGGTTCCGCCGTTGGCCTCGATCGCCGCGCGAGCGAGGTCACCGGAGGTGGCGCCGGCCTTCGTCACCGCGAGCACGGCGTCGAGGATGTGGCGCCACTTGGCGAACTGGTCCTGCTGGCGGGGCGTGGGTTCTCGCCCCACGACCCAGGTACGTCCCCAGTCCGAGCAGTACCCCTCGTAGGTGATGCTGATGTCGGTCCACAGCACGTCACCGTCGGCCAGTTCCTGCTGCGTCGGCAACAGCGGCAGTGCCAGATCGCCCGTGGTGGTCCACACCGCGCCACTGTCCCGCGTCGTCGGCATCACCTGCCAGATGGCTTCGATCATGTTCGTGGTGGCGCCGAGCTCGAAGGCGCGGCGGACGAAGTGCGCGGAGAGGTCCATCTGGCGCACACCGGCGGCAAGTGACCCCTGCACATCGGCGACCGCCTCTTCGGTGATGCGGCAGGCCTTCCGGACGGCCGCGATCTGGTCGACCGTCTTGACCAGCTTGGCCGGGCCGATCACCTGCGCCGCGTCCGAGGGCGGGCCGGCAGGAAACAGGCGGTCCGCGGCGCGGCGCATCGCACCGGTGAGTTCGTCGACCGCGATGGTGGTTCCCGGTGGTGCCAGCGCCGCCAACACCCGGCCGAAGTGCTCGACGCCCTCGTCGAATTCGAGGTACAGCGGCCCGTGGACGTGATCGGTCGGCACCTCGGTGTCGAACGCGCTGCCTTCCTTGAAGGGCATGAACAGGTGTGGGTGCTCATCGTCGGCCAGCACGATGGCCACCGGCCGCTCGACATGGGACAGACCCGCATCCAGTAGCGGCCAGCTGGCGCCGGTCGCGTAGACGACGTTGCCGTTGCCCAGCAGAACCAGCGCGCCGACGCCTTTGGCCTTCATGGAGTCCCGTAGTCGCGCACCACATTCGCGGTACATCCGCTCGCGGTCGGGCAGGTCGGGGATGTCGAGCTGCGCGAGTCCGCTCGACGTGGCGAAGGTGGCGGTCATCAGACTCCCAGGAAGTTCTTGATGTTCGAGCTGATGATCTTCGCGGCGTTCTCCGGCCCGACCGCGTCGACCACTGTCGCCAGCGACTTCTCCGAATAGCCGAACGTGCTCTCGTTGTGCGGGTAGTCCGACGACCACATCACGTTCTCGACGCCGATCCGGTCGATGAGTGCCAAACCGAGCGGGTCGACCATGAACGACGCGCTCATGTGGTCGTTCCAGTAGTGGCGCACGTCGTGCTCGAGTTCGTGATTGAACATGTGCCGGTAGGAGGCCAGCATGTGCTCGGCATCCTGCAGTGCGGTGGGCACCCAGGCGATCCCGCCCTCGAACCAGCCGATCTTCAGCGACGGGTGCCGGTCCAGGATGCCGGAGAACACGTACTTGGCAAACTGCTCGCGGAACGAGTCGACGTTGACCATCATGCCGACGACGACGCTGTTGTGCTGGCACGGTGTCTTCGGCGGGGTCTCGCCGATGTGGTGGGCCACCGGCAGTCCGGCCGCCTCGATCTCGTCCCAGACGGCGTCCATGTCGGTGCTGCCGTAGTCGTAGATGTTGCCCTCGTCGTCCTTGCCGGGGTTCAGCGGCAGCAGGAACGTCTTGAGGCCCAACGACTTCAGTTCTTCGAGCGTGCTGCGGGTGCCCTTGGGGTCCCACCAGTTGATCAGGCCGACGCCGTAGAAGTGGCCGTTGCTGCGCTCCTGCAGGTCGGCGATGTGCTCGTTGTAGATCCGGAAGACCCGCTCCCGCAACGACTTGTCGGGATAGTGGAACAGGGCGAGCACCGCGTTGGGAAACGCGAGTTCCTTGTCGATGCCGTCCTCTTTGAGTTCCCGGATGCGGGCCTCGATGTTGTTCGACGCGGCTCCGGCCAGGTCGTCGTACTGCATCAGGACGCGGCCGAAGTCGCCACCGGTCCAGGCCTTGCCCTTCATCCCCACCATGTAGGCGCCGTCCTCGTACCAGATGCGCGGTGCGGCGCCCTTGAGTTCCTCGGGGAAGCGTTCGTAGAAGATGTCGTCGGCCACCGAGATGTGGTTGTCGGCGGAGAAGATCTCGGTGCCTGCGGGGAGACCGACGATGCTGCCGGTCGAGTGGCCCTGCCGGTTCTTGGGTGCGCCGAAGCCTTCGGGCGGGTAGAGGGTGGCTGGTGAGGGAACTGTCGGCGTGGACATCGTTGTCTCCAATCGGGCTGTGGTCGAGGGGTTTAGCGGCCGGTCACCAGGTGACGGGCAGTTCGTAGACGCCGTAGGCGAGCCGGTCGTGCTTGAACGGCACTTCCTCGAGCGGGATGGCCGGCTTCAGCGTGGGGATGCGGCGCAGCAGCGTGTGGAAGACGATCTGCAGCTCGGCGCGCGCCAACTGCCCTCCGACGCACTGATGGCGGCCGTAGCCGAAGCCCAGCTGCTGTCCGGCGCTGCGGGTGAAGTCCAGCCTGTCCGGCTCGGGATAGGCGTTCGCGTCCCAGTTCGCCGGTGCCAGGTCGATGATGATGCCTTCGCCTGCGCGGATCGTCTCGCCGCCGATCTCGATGTCCTCGATGGCGACGCGGCGCTGGCCGTTCTGGATGATGGACAGGTACCGCATCAGTTCCTCGGCGGCGTTCGCGATGAACTTCGGGTCGTCCGAATCACGCAGCAGCGCCGCTTGTTCGGGGTTCTCGAGCAGAGCGAGCACACCGATGCCGATCATGTTGGCGGTGGTCTCGTGTCCGGCGATGAGCAGGCCGGTGCCCAGCTGGGCGGCCTCCTTGACGCTGATCTCGCCCGCGGTCACCCGTTCGGCGAGGTCGGACACCGCGTCCTCGGCCGGGTTGGCCTGCTTCTCCTCGACGAGGTCGATGAGGTACTGATGCAGGCTCATCGCGCCCTTCTGCATGGCGTCCGCGGCAGCGTAGCGGGCCAGCCCGGCGTTCGCGTGCTCCTGGAAGAACTCGTGGTCCTCGTAGGGCACGCCGAGCATGTCGCTGATCACCTTGGTCGGCACCGGGAGCGCGAGCTTCGCGACGATGTCGGCGGGCTGTGGGCCGGCCAGGATCGCGTCGATGCACTCGTCGGTGACCTCCTGGATGGTCGCGCGGAGCGCCTCGACCCGCTTGAAGGTGAAGGGCTTGGACAGCATCCGCCGGAATCGGGTGTGCTCCTCGGCATCCGAGGTGAACACCGAGCGCGGCCGCTTGTTCACCGTGGAGAGCATGTGCTCGTTCCAGTGCGGAAAGCCCTCACGTCGGTCGTCGACGCTGACGCGGGCATCGGCGAACAGTTCACGCGCGACGGCGTGACCGGTGATCAGCCACGGCGTGCTGCCGTTCCAGATCCGCACCCGCGACAGCGGGGTGGACTCGTTCATCTGGCGCATCAGCGATGGCGGCGCGAACGGGCAGCGGGCGTCGCGTTCCATCGGGTAATCGGGGATCTCGGCCGCGACGTCGGCCTCGGTTCCGGTCAGGGTGTCCGACATGGTGGGTGCTTCACTCCTCGATGTGGATGGCCAGCGCCGGGCAGGCTGCCGCCGCGTCGCGGGTCGGTCCGGCCAGGTCGGCCGGCGGGCTGTCGACGAGCAGGACGACGACGCCGTCCTCGTCTCGCTGGTCGAAGACGTCCGCGGCGTTCAGCACGCACTGGCCGGACGACACGCACTTGTCCTGGTCGACGGTGATCTTCATCAGGGTTCCTCGGAGACCGGGGCCAGCCACAGCCCGACGATCGCGTCGATCAGGCCGGACGCCGCCCCGGACCAGGACGACCGTGGCACCCCGGTGCCCTGCGCCATTCCGCGTTCCCGGTCGGCGCAGCTGTGCATCAACAGGTTGCGGCCCATGACGTTTCGTTCCGCACGCACATCGGCGGGCAGTTCCGGCAGGCAGGCGGCGATGCCGTTGATGACCTCGACGAGTGACGCGGACGACAGGGCGTCCCTGACGATCATGCTGTGGTAGGCCGGGTCGGTCATCACCTGTGCGGCGAACCGCGCGTACCAGGTCGGGTTGCCGAGCGCCTCGAGATGGTCGGTGAGCGGGCGCACCAGGCAGCTGACCCAGTCCCGCATGTCCGGCGCGGGCCCGAGGTCGGCGACCATCTTCTCGCGCAACCGCTCGATGGGTCCGCGGTGCTTCTCCTCGATCGCGCGGACCAGGTCGGCCTTGGTGCCGAAGTGGTAGCCGACGGCGGCGTTGTTGCCCTGCCCGGCGGCCTCGCTGACCTGCCGGTTCGACACCGCGAAGACCCCGTGTTCGGCGTAGAGCCGCTCGGCCGCCTTGAGGATCGCCTCCTGGGTACCGCTGGCCCGGTCGGCGCGGGCAACTCTCGCAGTGGTCACGTTCATAGTGAACCCGGTCACAGCCTTTAAGTCAAGCGACTGATTTATGGGACGCCGCCGTCACGAGGACGGCTTCTCCTTACGCGCGATGACCTTGCCCGCCACCGTTCCACCGTCGATCGGAAGGATGGTTCCGGTGACGTAGCGGGACCGGTGCCCCGCCAGGTACAGCGCCGCCTCCGCGACGTCGTCGACGGTGCCTTCCCGCTTGAGCGGGCGGTCGTTGCGCATCTGCGCACGGATCCTCGCCTCGAACTCCTCGAGTCGCGCAGCGTCCTCGCCCGTCGCCGACTTCCGCACGATCGCGGTGCGGATGTTCCCCGGCGCGATGGCGTTGACCCGGACCTCCCAGTGTGCCAGGTCGATTGCGGCACACTTGGTGAATTGGATGACGGCGGCCTTCGACGCCCGGTAGGTCATGACGCCGCCGCCGGCCTGGATGCCGCCGATCGACGTCAGGTTGATGATCGAGCCGCCGCCGTGTTCGGACATGTGCCGCGCGGCGTCGCGGGTGCCCGCCATCACCGCCAGCACGTTGACCGCCATCACCTGGTGGAAGTCGGCCAGGTCGTCGTCGAGGAACTTCGGGAACATCTTCCCCGAGACCCCTGCGTTGTTGATCATCACGTGCAGGCCGCCGAAATCCGCGACGGCCGTGGAGATCAGCGCGCCCACCTGGTCGATGTCGGCGACGTCGGTCTCGATGAACGTCGCGCGCGCACCGAGTTCGCCGGCCAGCGCCTTGCCCAGCCCGCTGTCGATGTCACCGAACACCACGGTGGCACCCTCGGCGTGGAAGCGCCGGACCAGACCTTCGCCGAGGCCCGACGCTCCGCCCGTGATCACGGCGACCTTGCCCTCGAGTTCACCGGTGGTCATGTTGCGGGCACCTCTCTGTGGGCGACGTCGGCCAGGAAGTCCGACAGCAGGGCGTCGACCGCCGCGGGTTGCTCGATCTGTGGGCAGTGCCCGGCGTCGTCGACCACCGCGGAGCGGGCGCCTGCGATCTGGCCGGCGATCTCGGCCGCCCAGCCGACAGGGAGCAGCTTGTCGCCGCCGCCCTCGACGATCAGCGTCGGCACGGTGATCCGGTGATAGGCGCGGCTACTCGACGGCAGTGGCGGCGGCTCCAAGCCCGGCCGGCGAAAACGCGCTGCGGCGAGCGCTTCCCATGCTCCTGGCGCAATGCTCGACTCGTAGCGACGCCGCACGTAGTCGTCGTCCGCGGGATAGGCGGGATCGGCGAACAACGCTTCGACGATGCGCCGCATACCCGGCAGGGTGGCGTCGTAGTCGTACAGCGCCGCCGAATGTTCGTTGCGCCGGATCTCGCCGCCTCCGCAGATGATCGTCAGGCTGCGCACCGGCAGCACCGGCGCTTCCGACGTGGCGTCCACCAGCAGGTTGATCGCCCCCATCGAGTTCCCGACGAAGTGGGCGGCCGGGACGCCGAGGGTCTCGCAGAAGCGGGCGATGTGACGGATCCGCATCCCGCGGCCGTCGGTGAAGTCGACCACCTTGGCCGAGCCGCCGAACCCCAGCATGTCGGGGGCGAGCACCCGGTACTTCGTCGCGAGCGCGGGAATCAGGCGCTCCCAACCGATCTCAGCGGTGACACCGAACTCGCCGCCGTGCAGCAGCACCACCGGGTCTCCGTCGCCGGCTTCCAGGTATGCGGTGACGAGACCGTCGACCGTCGTCGATCGCCGCTCGAAACTCACGCCGTGTTCCTGTGCGCGCGGGCGAAGGTGAGCACCTGGCTCGCCAGCATGTCGAGCTGATTGCGCACCGACTCGTCGACGAGGACGCCCGCCTCGTCCCAGATCCGGTCGGCCGAGTTGATCGCCACGCCCAGCGGCGTCGGCCAGGCCCGCAGCGCGTGGCCGATCGACCGCAGCTGGCCCAGGGTGCCGACGGCGGCCTGCCAGCCGTAGGCGCAACTGATGCAACCCCACGGCGTGTCGTCCAGATACACCCGCGCGTCCTCGCGCAGGTCCTCGATGTAGTCCAGCGCGTTCTTCACCAGCCCGGACACGGCGCCGTGGTAGCCCGGCGACCCCACCACGACGGCGTCGGCATCGCGCAACGCCCCGACGAGTTCGAGTGCTCTCGGGGTGCGCTCGAGTCGATGCGGGGCATACATCGGCAGGTCGAGGTCCGGCCCGGCGAACATGCGGATGCGCCCGCCTTCACGCTCGACGGATTCCAGGCAGTGCCGCACCGCGCGTTCGGTCGACGAGTTCTCCCGCAGCGTCCCGCCGAGCCCCACCACCAGCGGTCGCTGCGTGCTGTCAGTCTGCGCCGCAGCCGAATCCGTCACGGTCATGTCCTCCCCCTCATTTGATGGCGATCGGATTCACCGGTGAGCCCACCGCGCCGGTGAAGCGCAGTGGCGGTGCGATGAGCTGGAATTCGTAGACGCCGTCGGCGGCACAGTCGGCCGACAGCGCGGTCAGGTCCCAGTACTCGCCGAGCATCAGGCCCATGTCGCGCAGGCACAGCATGTGCAGCGGCAGGATCGTGCCCTCGATGCCCGACACCGGGTCCTCGACCATCAGGTTGTCCGCGGCGATCGCGGCGATCTCGTGGTCGTGCAGCCACGAGGCGCACCGCCAGTCCAGACCGGAGTACGGCTCGGTGCCGTCGCGGTTCTCCAGGAACCGGGCCCACCAGCCGGTGTGGATCAGCACGACGTCGCCGCGTCCGACCGTGACGCCCTGGGCGCGGGCGACGTCGTCGAGTTCCTCGGGCGTGATCGGATTGCCGTGCTCGAGGAAGGTCTGTGCGCCACGGTGCCGGACCAGGTCGAGCAGCACCCCGCGGCTGGTGATGCCCTTCGGGTCCACCTTGTCGATACCGCAGTGGAAGGCGCCGAGGCTGGTCACCGAATTCGCCGGAAAGCCGTTGTACAGCTTGTCGTCGTAGTAGACGTGCGACAACGCATCCCACTGGGTGGCGGCCTGCAGCGGCATGATGACCATGTCGTCGTTGAACCGGAACGGGTTGTCGACGAAATATCCGGAGAGCTGCTGGGCCACCGTGTTCTTGAACCAGTCCGGCCCGTACTTGACCAGCGTCTCGGCGTCGCCGCCGTCAACGGTCATCACGTGGATCGGGTTCGGCCGGTACTGGAATGCGCCCTGCGGGCCCGACGAGCCGAAGTCCACCCCCAGCGGGAAGACCTTGCCGTGTCGCACCAAACCGGCGGCCTGGGCCACCTTCTCGGCGGTGATGAAGTTCAACGTGCCCAGTTCGTCGTCGTCACCCCAGCGGCCCCAGTTGCGGACGTCGTCGCCGAGTCTGCGAAAGTCGTTCAGGCTCGCCATCACTTCACCCCTGTGCGCTGTCGACGGTACGGCGCGGGACCGATCCGGCGAGGTCGCTCTCGCCGATGATGCCGCCGTCCACCCAGATCACCTGGCCGGTGATGTAGCTCGCGGCGGCGCTGTTGAGGAAGACCAGCACGCCGGCCTGTTCGTCGGGCGTCGACACCCGGCCCAGCGGCGTGCGGAAGGCGTCGAGAAAGTCCTGGCCGTAGGCGGCGCGCAGCTGGTCGAGGATCGGGGTGTCGGTGACCCCCGGCGCGGTGCAGTTGATGCGGATCCCCTTGGCGCCCAGCGCGCACACCTGGGCCATCCCGTAGAGGATGATGGCCTCCTTGGCCAGCCGGTACCCGCCGCCGTCGGCGAGGGCCTCCGGGTTGGCCGTGCACCACTCGATGCCCTCGTCGATCGTCGCCGTGTCCAGCAGACCCGCTGTCACAGGGGCATTCTCGCGGTACGCGGACGCAGCGAGCGAGGAGACGTTGGCGATCGCCGACCCGGGTGGCATGGCCGGGACGATCGCCTCGGTGAATCGCCTGGTGCCGAGGAAGTTGATGGTGACCACCCGGAGCGGATCACCGATGCCGGACGACACTCCTGCGACGTTGAACAGCGCGTCGACCCTGCCACCGATCGATGCGGCGGCGTGGTCGATCGACGGCTCGCTGGACAGGTCGAGGTCGATGAACGACGCGATCTGCACCGCGGGCGGCCGGAGGTCGAGCCCGATCACCTCACCGCCGAGCGACGTGACCTGCTGGGCCACATGCGCGCCGATCCCCGACGCGACGCCGGTGACGACCACCCGCTTGCCGTCGTAGCGCCACCGTTCGCCGTCCTCGCTCACCGCCGTCAGACCGCCTGCTCGCGCGCTGCCTTCTCCGCCTGCGCCGCCTTGACGCGGCCTTCGTTGATCTCGGCCATCGCCTCGGGGATCTCACCGGCGGTGAACTTGCCGCCGCGGCCGGTCGGCAGGCCGCCGAAGGAGTAGGTCTCGTCGAAGAGCGGCGCGTCGGACGCCTCGCGGCGCGACTCCACCTTCTCGATCACGGGCGCGAGGCGTTTCGCCTTGTCCGCCACTGCCTTCTGGTCGCGCTCGATGAACTCGGGCAGGATCTCCCTGCCCATGATCTCGATCGACTCCATGGTGCCCTCGTGGCTGCGCGGGTTGAGCAGCAGGATGATCTCGTCGACACCGCTCGCCTCGTAGCCGCGCAGGAACTCCCGCACCGTGTCCGGCGAACCGATCGCGCCACGGCCGGGTCCGTAGGCCAGCGTCGGGTCTTCCTTGACCGCCTGCTCGTAGAGCTCCCACACGCCGGTGCGGCCGGGGGTGTGCATCCCGGTCATGTAGTAGTGCATGATCCCGAACGAGAAGAAGCCGCCGCCGATCCCGAGCTTCTTCAGCGCCTCGTCGTCGCTCTTGGCGACCATCATCGACAGGTCGCCACCGATGGCCAGCAGGTTCGGGTTGATCGCCGGGGTGATCGGGGTGCCCTTCTCCTCGAACTCCCGGTAGTAACCGTCCACCCGCTCCTTGAGCGCCTCGGGTCCGGTGTAGGCGAAGCTGAGTGCGCCGATGGCCTTCTGGGCGGCCATCTGCACCGACGACGGTCGGGTGCACGCCACCCAGACCGGCGGGTGGGGCTGCTGCAGCGGCTTGGGGATCACGTTGCGGGCGGGCATCTCCACGTGCTCACCCTTGAAACCGGAGAACGGCGCCTCGGTCATGCACCGGATCGCGACCTCCAGCGCCTCCTCCCACTGCGCCCGCTTGTCGGCCGGGTCGATGTTGAAGCCACCGAGCTCGGCCACCGACGAGCCCTCGCCGGTGCCGAACTCGACGCGGCCGTTGGACAGGTGGTCGAGCGTCGCGACACGCTCGGCGATGCGGGCGGGATGGTTGATCGGCGGCGGCAGGTGCATGACACCGAAGCCCAGCCGGATGTCCTTGGTGCGCTGGCTCGCCGCGGCCAGGAACATCTCCGGAGCGGTCGAGTGACAGTACTCCTCCAGGAAGTGGTGCTCGGTGAGCCAGACGGTGGAGAAGCCGGCCTTGTCGGCGGCCTCCACCTCGTCGAGGCCGTGCTGGAAGAGCTGGTGCTCGTCGTCGTCTGACCACGGCCGCGGCAGCGGGAATTCGTAGAACAGTGAGATCTTCATGGTTACCTCCGTGGACTGTCGAGGGTCGAGTGGTGGGGGGTCGAGGGGATGTCGGCGGTGTCGCCGCCGGCGATGTGCCGGGCGGCGACATAGCCGAACGTCATGGCGGGGCCGATGGTCGCGCCTGCCCCGGCGTAGCTGCGGCCCATCACCGCGGCCGATGCGTTGCCGACCGCGTAGAGGCCGGCGATCGCCGTGTCGTCCTCGCGCAGCACCCTGGCGAACTCGTCGGTGCGCAGACCGCCTGAGGTGCCGAGGTCCCCGAGGATGATCTGGAACGCGTAGTACGGCGGCTTGCCCAGTGGATGAAGATTCGGGTTGGGCAGTGTCGGGTCGCCGTAGTAGTTGTCGTAGGCACTGTCACCGCGGTTGAAGTCGTCGTCGTGGCCGCCGCGCGCCAGCTCGTTGAACCGCTCGGCCGTCCGGCGCAGCTGCGCCGGTGGCACGCCGATCTCGGTGGCGAGCTCCTCGAAGCTGTTGCCCGCCTTGACGATACCCGACTCGAGCCAGGCCTTCGGGACCTTCCATCCGGTGGGGACCGGGGCGAACGGGATCTTCGGCAGCGGCAGATGCCCACCGACGACGTAGCGGTGGAACGAGCGGATGTCGGTGACCAGCCAGCACGGGATGTGGTCGACACCGGTGCGCTGCCCCTCGATCATCGCGTGGGCGAAGTCCATGTAGGGCGCCGCCTCGTTGATGAAGCGCTCCCCTGCCCCGTTGACGACGAACTGCGCGGGCATCATCCGCTCGTTCAGCATGAACTGCAGCCGTCCGTCCGGCCAGCACATCGCCGGGAACCACCAGGCCTCGTCGAGCAGCTCGGCGGCCGCGCCGACCTTCTGTCCGGCCCGGATACCGTCTCCCGTGGCGGCCGGATTACCGAAGCTCCAGTCCTTCTCCAGCTCCGGCAGATATTCGCGGCGCCAGCTCATGTCGTGGTCGAAGCCACCGGCGGCGATGATCACCCCGCGGCGCGCGTGGATGCGCACCGACCGGCCGTCCTTCTCGACGACGGCCCCGATCACCGCTCCCTCGTCGTCGGCGACGAGCTCGCTCATCGGTGCGTCCAGCCACAGCGGGATGTCCTGCTGCTTCATCGCCAGCCGCAGCCGCGCGGCCAGCGACTGGCCGATCGCCGCCATCCGGTCGCCGAACACCCGGGCCCGGACCATCCGCCAGATGAGTTTGAGCAGCACGGCTTTGCCGCGCCAGTTCTGCCGGACCTGGTAGAACAGCCGAAGATCCTTCGGTGCGAACCAGATGCCCTTCGGCGCCAGGGCGAGCGGCGCAAGCAGCTGCTGCTCCTCGTCGCCCAGCACCCGCAGGTCAATGGCAGGCACGTTGATGGTGCTGCCGAGCGCCGAACCGCCGGGCAGTTCCGGGTAGTAGTCGGCGTAGCCGGGCTTCCAGACGAATTCGAACCACGGGCTGCGCTGCTCGAGGAACTCCATCATCTCGGGCGCGCGGTCGACGTAGGCGCGCAACCGCGCGTCGCTGACCAGTCCGCCGGTGATGGTGCGCAGGTAGGTGAAGACCTCGTCGGGATCGGGGACGTAACCCGCGCGGCGCTGCGACGGTGCGCCCGGCACCCAGATGCCGCCGCCCGACAGCGCCGTGGACCCGCCGTACTGCGACGCCTTCTCGACCACCAGCGTGTCGAGTCCCGCCGCGTCGGCGGTCAGCGCGGCGGTCATCCCGCCACCGCCGGAACCGATCACCAGCACGTCGACCTCGGTGTCGAACCCCGCTGTGCCCGCCGCTGCAGACGTCATGCCTGCACCGCCGTGCGGATCGCGAAGCCGGCGATCAGGTCCGGTGCCGCCCGGTAGAACCGCTGTTCGGTCCGGTACTCCCCGGTTGCGGCCTGCAGTGCCGCGAACGCCGCCACCCAGGTGCGGATCTCATGGCCGGAGTTCCCGCCTTCGCGGGCGATGAACGTATTGGACCAGCCGTCCAGGTCGGTGAGCCAGCCTTCGTCGAGGATCTCCAGCAGGGTCTGGTCCCACACCGGGTTCAACGGCTGCAGGCGGCTCTCGCCATGGGCGAACTGCTGCGCGGCGTCGATCACCGCGGCCTGCCTGGCCATCCGCGCCTCCGTGCTGATCGGCGCGCCGTGCACGATGCGGTCCAACGCGGCGGGCGGCGCCGTCGCCAGCGTCGGCACCGGCGGGTCGTGCGACAACCCGCCCGAGCCGATCACCAGCACCCGCTTGCCCAGACCGGCGAGGAAGCCGCCCACCGCCGCGCCGAGCATCCGGGACCGCTTGAGCGGGCCGAGCGGCGTGGCGACGGAGTTGATGAAGATCGGCAGCACCGGACGCGATGTCGGATCGCCGAAAAGCTTCTCGAGCGGTTGGACGGTGCCGTGGTCGACATCCATGCTGGCCGAGATGGCCACGTCGACACCGGCCTCCCACACCGCGGTCGCGCAGTCGTTGGCCATCGCCTCCGGCACGTCGAGCGGCCCGGCGTGCGTGCCGAAGTCACCGACACCGCGGGCGGAGGTGCCGATGCAGAACGGCGGCATCAGCCGGTAGAAGAAGCCGTTGTAGTGATCCGGCGAGAAGATCACCACGAGTTCCGGGTCGAAGGCGGTGACGAAGTCGCGGGCGTCCGCGATGGCCGCCCCGATGTCGTCAAGGAGTTCCTGCGACGGTCCCGGAAGATTCAACAGCGGACTGTGCGACATGCAGCACAGCGCCACTTCCGTTGTGGAGGTTCCCATCTGATTCGTTGCCTCCTCTCTGGGTCACATGCAGCACCGCGAAGAGCGCTTCGCTCGTCTCGGGTGCGCGCTGGGCGATGCAGGCACCGGCGATGCAGCGGTCGGGCCGCAGGAACAGCACCGACTCGGTGTGCGCGTCGAACCACGCCTTCACCGCGCCTGTCGGGTCGCCGACGATCACGACGTCGGGGTCGTCGTGTCCGGTCCAGTGCAGCTGGGTCACCGGCCGCGCGGCGACGAACGTGGCGCCCAACGCCTTCCAGCGACCGAAGATCCGCTCACCGAGCAGGGCGCGCGGGTTGTTGTTCCAGCACAGCACCGCGAATCCGGTGCCGAGGACGTCGTCGAGCAGCACACCCGACTGCTCGCGGGTATCGACGCGGGGCTGGATGAACAGCGTGCCGGCCGGCGACGTCGGCGTCGGTGCATGGTCGTGGTGCACCGCGCCCTGCTCGTAGCGCGGCATCGGCTTGAACCGCATCTCGAGCACGTAGCGCTTGAGTGTCGGCACGATGCTAGCGCCGCGAATCAGCCTGTCCCGCAGCGCGGCGACGCGGCGGTCGGTCGGCGAGATGACGCGGCCGACCATCGTGGACAGGTCGATCATCGCCCTGGCGTGCTTGCGGCGCTCGACGTCGTAGGTGTCGAGCAGCGCATCGCCGGCCTGGCCCTTGATCACCGCGGCCAGCTTCCAGCCGAGGTTGGCCGCGTCGCGGATGCCGCTGTTGTATCCCTGTCCCTGCCACACCGGCATCAGGTGCGCGGCGTCGCCGGCCAGGAACATCCTGCCGGCGCGGAAGGCGCCCGCGATGCGGGAGTGGTGGGTGTAGACCCGGTGCCGGATCACGTCGACCCGCTGCGGGTCCGGGACGAAACGTCCGAGCATCCGCTCGATGAACGCCGGCTCCTCGACCTGCTCGTCGGACTCGTCGGCGTGGATCATGAACTCGAACCGGCGGATTCCGTGCGCGATCGAGATCGAGGCGTACGGCCGCTCCGGGTCGGCGCCGACCTCGCTGTTGGGGTGGCCCAGCGGATCATTGGCCACGTCGACGACCAGCCACCGGGTGGCCGAGGTGGTGCCCTCGAATGACACTCCCATCAGCCGGCGGGTGGCACTGCGACCGCCGTCGCAACCCACGAGATACCTCGCGGTGACGGGGTTCTGGTCGCTCGACAGCCGAACCGTGACGCCGTCGGCTGTCTCGGCGCAATCCTCCATCCGGCTGCCCCAGGCGACCTGCACATGGTCGAAGCGGTCCAGGCCGGCCAGGAGTTCGGCGTCGACCATCGGCTGCACGAATCCGTTGCGCTTGGGCCAGCCGAAACGCGCGTCGGGCGGGGCCATCTCGGCCAGCAGCCGCCGGTTGCGGTCGAAGAAGCGCAGGATCTGGTTCGGCACGGTGTGCGGCAACACCCTGTCGACCAGGCCGATCGCCTGGAAGGTGCGCAGCGCCTCGTCGTCGAGGCCGACGCCACGCGGGTAGTCGATCAGGCTGTCGCGCTCGTCGACGACCAGCGTGCGCACGCCCTGCAGGCCGAGGATGTTGGCCAGCGTGAGACCGACCGGACCGCCGCCGACGATGACGACCTCGGCCTCGTTCATCACGGCCGCCCCAGGAGGAACTCGAGGTGCAACCGGTTGAACGTCTTCGGGTCCTCGTACTGCGGCCAGTGTCCGCAGTCGGGCATCACCTCGAAGCGCGCGCCGGGGATCATCTCCGCGATGCGCCTGCCCTCGCTGACATCGGCCGTCGGATCATCGCTGGTCCACAGCACCAGGGTGGGCGCGGTGATCGCGCCGTAGTCATCGGGTCTCATCAGATTGCGCGCACGGATGTCGGGGTCCTGCAGGGCCATGATGTCGCGCATCGCGTCGACGAAGCCGGGCTGCCGGTACACCCGCTGCCGGCTCGCGACGATGTCGTCGTAGCCCTTCGACTTGTCGGCCATCAGCCACTTGATGCGGGCCTGCACGGTCTCCCACGTGGGGTTCTCGGCGGCGGCCATCGACAGGGTGATGATCCGCTTCATCACCTCCGGATCGGCCTGTGAGCCGCCCGCGGTGTTGAGCACCAGCCGCTCGAGGCGGTCGGCGTGGTCGACCGCGAACCGCGACGCCACCCAGCCGCCCAGCGACTCGCCGCTGATGTGCGCCCGCTGCACGCCGATCGCGTCGAGGAAGGCCCGCAGGTGGTCGACGTAGTGGCGCACCTCGAGCGGATGGCCCGGCCGGTCGGTGTATCCGTGGCCCAGCATGTCGACGGACCACGTCGAGAAGTGCTCCGCGTGCGACTCGAGATTGCGCACGTAGGCCTCGGCGTGGCCGCCGGAACCGTGCAGCAGGATCAGCGTCGGCAGGGCCGGATCGCCGGCGTGCAGGTAACGGGTCCGCACGCCGCCCGCATCGATGTACCCCTGCGAGAACGGGACGCCCTGAAGGTCGCTCCACACGCTCTCGTGCTCGGACATGGTCCCCTTCCCGGCGTACTGTCGCGTCGGATGGCGGAAATGACGTTCTCGTTCAGTGCGAACAATATGTGCTAATATCGCACCGTTATGTGCACTATGTTAAGAGCATCACTCTCGCAATGACGTCTGTCAAGGGAGACGGCCCCAATCCGCCGGACAAGCTCGCCGCCGGGTCCCAGACCCTCGCGCGCGGGCTCTCGGCGCTGCAGGCGGTCGCCACGTCGCCGACCGGGCTGACCGTGCAGCAGGTCGCCGACTTCGTCGGCGTGCACCGCACGATCGCCTACCGGCTGCTCGGCACCCTGGCGCAGTTCCGCTACATCACCAAGGGCGAGGACGGGCGCTACCGGCCGGCGTCGGGCCTCGCGCTGCTCGGAGCGTCGTTCGACAACAACGTGCGTCAGCTCAGCGTGCCGGTGCTGCGCGGGCTGGCCGACGAACTCGGCGCCACGGTGTCGCTGCTCATCGCCGAAGGCGACCAGCAGGTCGCGATCGCGGTGATCGCCCCCACCCACGTCTACTATCAGCTGTCCTTCCATGAGGGCAGCCGCTATCCGCTCGACCGGGGCGCCGCGGGCATCGCCCTGCTGTCGAGCATGCCGCCGCGACCGGGCGAGCGGGACCTGGTGCCGCAGACCCGCGAGCAGGGCTGGGTGATCACCCACGGCGAGGTCGAGCCCAACACCTTCGGCCTGGCCGTGCCGGTACGCCGGCGGCCCCCGTCCCCGCCCACCTGCATCAATCTCATCTCGCACCGCGAAGACGTGGTGCGAGAAGGCCGGACGGCGGTCATCGAGGCCGCCGCCAAACTGTCCACGATCCTGTCCTAGAGGATCGCCCCGGAAGGAGACGACTGCGGTGACCGAGTGGAACCACGCGACCGACGTGGTGGTGCTGGGCAGCGGTGGCGCCGGGCTGACCGCGGCACTGACCGCGGCCGCCGAGGGCGCAGCGGTCGAGGTGTACGAGAAGGCCGCCACCGTCGGCGGCACCACCGCGGTGTCCGGCGGCATCGTGTGGATCCCCGCGCACGATCGGGCGCCCGACGGCGCGTTGACCGCCGAGGATGCGCTGAGCTACCTGCGGGCCCAGTCACTGGGCTACATGGACGACGACCTGGTCGAGACGTTCGTGCGGACCGGCCCGGCGATGCTCGACTTCGTCGAGGCGCACAGCGACCTTCGATTCGTCGTCGCGGAGGGCTTCCCCGACTACAAACCCGAACTGCCCGGCGGGCGGCCGGCGGGCGGCCGCTCGCTGAACGCCAAGCCGTTCGACCTGGCCAAGCTGGGCGACTGGCACGACCGGATCACCGCGTTCCCGGCCGACTTCAGCAACGTGGGCATCGACGCCGAGACCCGGGCCCGCATCCACGCGACGGCCGACGAGTCCCTGACCGAACCGTGTGTGGCGGGTACCGCGTTGATCGCCGGACTGCTCAAGGGGCTGCTCGACGCCGGCGTCGCACCGACCACGCAGGCGCGGGCGGTCGAGCTGATCGCCGAACAGGGTCGCATCGCCGGGGTGCGCATCGAGCACGGCGACAGCGACATCCGGGTCCGGGCCCGCCGCGGCGTCGTCCTGGCCAGCGGCGGGTTCGAGTGGGACCCCGCGCTGGTCGAGGCCTTCCTGCGGGGCCCGATGCGCGGCCCCGTCTCACCGCCCAACAACACCGGCGACGCCCTGCGGATGGCGATGGCGCACGGCGCCGACCTGGCCAACATGGGCGAAGCGTGGTGGGTGCCGATCGTGCAGATCCCCGGCGACACCATCGACGGCCATCCGCGCAGCCGCAGTGTGCGCCTCGAACGCACGCGCCCGCGCAGCATCATCGTCAACCGCGCCGGGCGGCGGTTCGTCAACGAGGCGGGCGAGTACAACTCGATGGCAGGCCCGTTCCAGTACCTCGATCCCAAGGGCGGGTACGTCAACGACCCGGCGTGGATCGTGTTCGACTCGCTGCACCTGAAGAAGTACGGCTTCCTCGGTATAGAGCCCGACGGGCCTGCGCCGGACTGGTTCAACAAGTCCGCAGACCTGGCCGAACTGCAGGAGAAGACCGGCATCGCCGCCGACGGGCTGACCCGCACCCTCGAGGCGTGGAACCAGCACGTCGCCGACGAGGTCGACCCCGACTTCGGCCGCGGCTCGAGTGTCTACGACGGCTACTGGGGCGACCAGGGCGCGGGCTCGCCGGCCCTGCAGACGCTGGGACCCATCGACACCGCGCCGTTCTACGCGGTGCCGGTGTCGATCGGCGCGATGGGCACCAAGGGCGGCCCGCGCACCGATCGCGACGGCCGGGTACTGCACGTCAGCGGCACGCCGATCGCCGGCTTGTTCGCCGCGGGCAACGCGATGGCGGGTGCCACCGGCAAGGCCTACGGCGGCGCGGGCGGCACCCTCGGTCCGGCCATGGTCTTCGGGCTGCGCGCCGGGCACGCCGCGGCCACCGGCGAATCGCTGGACTGACCGTTCCGTAGCCGCCCGGCTACCCTGACGGGGTGCTCGCAGATTCCGCCACCGACGGCCGGTTCGCCGCGATCCCGCGTTCGGCGGCACAGCTGCGCGTGCTGGACGCCGCGCTGGCGTTGATCTCCGAGCGCGGGGTGAGCGCGACGTCGCTGCAGATGATCGCCGACCGCATCGGGGTCACCAAAGCCGCTGTCTACCACCAGTTCCGCACCAAGGACGAGATCGTCATCGCACTGACCGAGCGCGAACTCGGCGGGCTCGAGGACGTGCTGGAGGCCGCGGAGGCCGAGACCGATCGGGTGCAGGCCCGCGAGCTACTGCTGCGCCGGGTCGTCGACCTCGCGATCGAGCGCCGCACCGCGGTCAGCGTGCTGCAGTTCGATCCGGTCATCGTGCGGCTGCTGGCCGAGCACCAGCCGTTCCAACGGTTCATCGACCGGCTCTACACAGCGATGCTCGGCGACGAGACCGGCAGCCGGGCCCGGCTGCATGCGGCGATGCTGTCCGGCGTGATCAGCGTCGCGGTGATGCACCCGCTCGTGGTGGACATCGACGACGACACCCTGCGCGCCGAACTGCTGCAGACGATGCGCCGGATCGTCGACCTACCCGGCTGACTCCCCCGGTGCGGCGAACAGCCGCTCGGCGGCGGTGTACGGGTCGACACTGCCCGCGGCGACGCGTTCGGCCAGCTCGTTCAGCGCCGGATGTGTGCGCAGCAGCGTCTGCGCCAGCGACAGGATCTGTGTGCGGGCGCGGGCGGCGCGCCGCTCGGCGGTGTCCGACCGGTGATGGGCGTCGATCGCCTCGGCGAGTTCGGTGATGCCGTCGCCCTGCGCGGCGACCAGTTTGAGGATCGGGACGCTCACCTCGCCGCGCAGGTCGCGGGCGGTCTGGTCGGCGCCGTCCCGGTCGGCCTTGTTCACCACCACCAGGTCGGCGACCTCGAGCAGGCCGGCCTTGGCGGCCTGGACGGCGTCGCCGGCGCCCGGGTTGAGCACCACCACCGTCGGGTCGGCGATCGCGGCGATCTCGATTTCGGACTGGCCGACGCCGACCGTCTCGAGCACGATCAGGTCGTAGGACAGGGCGGCCAGCAGCCGGATCGCGGCCGGCACCGCGGCGGCGAGTCCGCCCAGGTGGCCGCGGGTGGCCACCGACCGGATCAGCACGTCGGGGTCGTTGATGTGGGCCGCCATCCGGATCCGGTCACCGAGCAGCGCGCCACCGCTGTACGGCGACGACGGGTCCACGGCCAGCACCGCCACCCGCAGGCCGCGGCTCCGGTAGACCCCGACCAGCGCGGCGACCGTCGTCGACTTGCCTGCACCCGGCGGACCGGTGAATCCGACGACGCGCGCGTCGTGCACACCGACCGCCGCGAGCACCTCCTCGCGGCGCGAGCTCTCGACGAGGCTCAGCAGGCGGCCGGCCGCGCGGGCCGATCCGCCGCGGGCCGCGGCGACGAGCGCGTCGACATCCATTCCGGGGTGTATCCGGCTTTGCGACATCAGCGGAGCCTAGGGGGCCGCCACCTCGATCACGGTCGCCGAGCCCATTCCGCCGCCCGCGCACATGGCCGCGACACCGACGCCACCCCCGCGGCGGCGCAGTTCGTGCACGAGCGTCACCAGCATCCGCGCCCCGGTCGCGGCGACGGGGTGGCCGAGCGAGCACCCGCTGCCGCTGACGTTGACCTTCTCGGGGTCGATGCCGAGCAGCTTGATGGTGGCCACGCACATGGCGGCGAAGGCCTCGTTGATCTCGAAGAGGTCGACGTCGGACACGGCGAGTCCGGCCCGCTTGAGCGCCTTGGGGATCGCCTCGACGGGCGCCAGGCCGGTGAATGCCGGGTCGACACCGACCGACGCCCATGACCGGACGGTCGCCAGCGCGGGCAGGCCGAACCGGTCGCTGGCGATGGTGAGCACGGCCGCGCCGTCGTTGGCGCCGCACGCGTTGCCCGCGGTGATCGAGAAGCCGTCGATCTCGGGGTGCAGCGGCTTGAGGCCCGCCAATTTCTCGAGGCTGGTGTCGCGGCGCGGGTGCTCGTCGGTATCGAAGACGCCGTGCGGCGTGTCGATCGCGATGATCTCCTCTTTGAAGCGGCCCTCGTCGATCGCCGCGATGGCCTTGCGATGCGAGCCGAAGGCCCACTCGTCCATCTCCTCGCGGCTCACCCCGGCCCGCACCGCCGCGTTCCAGCCGACGGTGATCGACATGTCCATGTTCGGTGCGTCGGGGCGGTTCGGGTGCGTGGGCGGGAACCAGTCGACCAGTTCCGCGTCCTTTGCGCTGCTCACCCGCCGCTTGAAGCGCGGTGACGTCGACGCCGAGTTCACCCCGCCGGCGATGATGAGCTCGTCCATGCCGGCGCGGATGCTCGCCGCGGCGCTCTGCACCGCGGCCTGACCGGCCGCGCAGTGCCGGTTGTTCGACAGCCCGGGCACCGACTGCAGGCCGGCGGTGATGGCGGCGTGCCGGGCGATGACGCCGCCGCCGTAGAGACCCTCGCCGAGGATCACGTCGTCGACGCGCGACCGGTCGATGTCGGCCGCGGCGGCGGACACCACATGGTCGGCCATCGTGTAGGCGTCGGTGTCGCGCAGCGTGCCCTTCATCGCGGTGCCGATGGGGATGCGCAGTGCGTTGACGATCACGGCCTCGGGCATCGCGGACTCCTCTTGACTGGGGTGAGAATGTTATTCTCTCAGTCTGAGAGTGTCAGTTGCAAGAAGGGGAATCGCATGCAGATCGCGGGAAGCGCGGCGATCGTCGTCGGTGGTACCGGCGGACTCGGTGAGGCGACGGTCCGCCGCCTGCACGGCGCGGGCGCCAAGGTCGTGGTCGCCGATGTCGCCGACGACAAGGGCCGCGAGCTGGAATCCGAGCTGGGCGTGCGGTACGTGCACACCGATGCGACGTCCGAGGAGTCGGTGAACGCCGCGATCGCCGAGGCGCAGTCGCTCGGCCCGCTGCGCATCTCGGTCGACACCCACGGCGGCCCCGCCAGCGGTGGCCGGCTGATCGGCAAGGACGGCTCGCCGCTGGACCTCGACGGGTTCAAGCGGACCATCGAGTTCTACCTGACGGCGGTGTTCAACGTGATGCGGCTGTCGGCGGCGGCGATCGCCACGAGCGAGCCGCTCGACGAGGGCGCCCGCGGCGTCATCATCAACACCGCGTCGATCGCGGGATACGAGGGCCAGGTCGGCCAGCTGCCCTACGCCGCCGCCAAGGGCGGTGTGCTCGGCATGACCCTCGTCGCCGCCCGCGACCTCTCGCCGCTGGGCATCCGCGTGGTCAGCATCGCGCCCGGCACCATCAACACGCCTGCCTACGGCAAGGCAGCCGACCAGCTCGAGCAGTACTGGGCGCCGCAGGTGCCGTTCCCCAAGCGCATGGGCCGCTCCACCGAGTACGCCCAGCTCGCGCAGAGCATCATCGAGAACGACTACCTCAACGGCGAGGTCATCCGCCTCGACGGAGCTCTGCGGTTCCCGCCCAGGTGAATTCGTCGCTGGCGGGCAAGGTCGCGTTCGTCGCGGGCGCCAGCCGCGGCATCGGCGCGACCGTCGCCAAGGCGCTGGCCGCCGAGGGCGCGGCCGTCGCGGTGGCCGCCCGCTCCGAGGAGCAGGGCAAGCTGCCCGGCACCATCGGCTCCGTCGCCGACGCGATCACCGCGGCGGGCGGGCGCGCGCTTCCCGTCCCGTGTGACGTCACCAACGAGGAATCGGTGGAAGCCGCTGTGGCCGCCACTGTTTCGGAGTTCGGTGGGATCGACGTACTGGTCGCCAACGCGGGCGTGCTGTGGCTGGGACCGGTCGAATCCACCCCGCTCAAACGCTGGCAGCTCTGCCTCGACGTGAATCTGACCGGCGTGTTCCTCGTGACCAAGGCCGTCATCCCACACGTGCGGGCACGCGGCGGCGGCTCGCTGATCGCGGTGACCACCACCGGCGTCGGCATGGTCGACGCCGGGTCGAACGCCTACTGGGTGTCCAAGGCGGCGGTCGAACGGCTGTACCTCGGGCTGGCCTCCGACCTGAAGGGTGACGGCATCGCCGTCAACTGTCTGAGCCCGTCGCGCGTGGTGCTCACCGAGGGCTGGCAGGCCGGCGGCGCAGGCATGGAGATCCCGCCCGAGATGGTCGAGCCGCCCGAGGCGATGGGCCGCGCGGCGGTGCTGCTGGCCTGCCAGACCGCAGGCGGAATCACCGGCACGGTCCAGCGCTCGGAAGAACTCACCTGAGCCGGCGAACGCAGCGTCAGATCGCGTCGAAGGGCTCGCCGTCCAGCGCGACCGACGGCAGGCCATCCGGCCCGACCGGCACGTCGCCGACCAGCGTGACGCGGTAGAGCCTGCGGTCGTCGTCGGTGGTGAGGTCCGACGGCGCGAGGTGCACCGTCGATCGGTTGTCCCAGAACGCGATACTGCCCGGCTCCCACTTGAACCGGACGGTGTGCTCCGGACGCGCCAGCTCGTCGTAGAACAGCCCGAGCAGACGACGGCTCTCGTGCGGCGACACCCCGACGATGTGGCTGGTGAAACCCGGGTTGACGTACAGCGCGCGCTCCCCCGTCTCCGGATGCACGCGCACCACCGGATGTTCGGTGAGCAGCGGCCGCCGGCTGACCCGTTGCCGGTAGTCGTCCGTCGCGGTGGTGCCGTCGGGTGGTGAGAACCGGTGCACCGCACGCAGACCGTCGGCGAGCCGCCGCACCGGCTCAGACAATCCCTCATACGCGGCAACGGTGTTCGACCACTGCGTGTCACCCCCGTAGGGCGGGATCACCTCCGCCCGCAGAATCGACGCCGCGGGCGGATTGACCGCGGCGGTCACGTCGGCGTGCCAGTTCGCCCGGTCGAAGCCGCGGCTGGCGCCGTACCGGGACTTGAAACGGTCGCGGAAGATCGGATAGATCGTGGGGTACTGGGGGTCCGGGATCGCATCGAACAGCGGGTGCGCCGGCGTGGGATCGCCGAATGCCGACGCGAAGCGCAGGTGGTCGTCGTGTCCGATGAACTGGTCACGGAAGAACACCACCTTCCACTTCAGCAGTGCCGCGCGGATGTCGGCGACGTGCGCGTCGCTCAGCGGTGCGGTGAGGTCGACGCCGTGGATCTCGGCGCCGGTCCAGCCGGACTGCGGCCTCACGTCGAGTGCCTGGGCTACCTGTGTCACTCGGGACTCCTTCTCTCGAAACTTTCGGATTTCTGGGACTTCTCGGCGTCGATCACTGTTCGATGGGGCGGGGCTGTACACCGTCGAGTTCGTTCTGCGCCGTGACGATGTCGTTGTAGCGGCCGTCGACGTAGGGCGTGACGTCGACGCGGGTCTTGGTGGTGCCGGTGTCGAAGAGTCCGTCGGCGACGGTCTGGAACAGCGCGGTCGACGAGGCGTCGATCGGGTAGTAGGACGCGATGCCGTCCTCCTCGTAGAGCTTCTTGCCCTGGTCGAACGTGATGCCCTGCTGCTTGACGTAGTACTCGTCGATCCACTGGTCGGCGTGGGTGTCCTTCCAGTTGTTGGCCGCCACCGCCCGGCCGACGTAGTCGCCGATCGCCGCCACCTTCGCGGGATCGTCGAGGATGTCCTTCCGCACGATCAGGCTCTGGATCCCGGTGTTGATGCCCTTGCCGTCGCCGAGGATCGGCGGTTCGCCGAGTTGGTAGTACTGGTTCCCCAGCACGATCGCCGCCTCCACCGCACCCGCGGCGAACGTCGGAACCACCTCGGCCCCCGCGAGTTCGACCGGCTGCACATCGGTGCGCAGGTCCAGTCCGTGTTGCTTGAGCAGGGCGGCGGTGACCATGTGGCGGCCAGATCCCGGCGGGTAGGCCACCCGCTTGCCGCGTAGGTCCTCGATCGTGGTGACGCCGCTGTTCGGCCGGGCCACCAGGTAGTAGCCGCCCGAGGTGCCGGGATTGGCCTGCAGCCCAATGGTCACCAGGTCGGTGACGCCGCTGTCGACGGCGATGGGAACCGGCGCCTCGCCGATGGAGCCGATGTCGGCGGCGCCGGATCGCAGCGCCTCGATCACCGCCGCGCCGCCGCTGAAGTCGGCGAACTCGACCGAGTAGGGCGTGTCCTTGCCCGCGCCGGCGAGGTCCCACGGCAGCGACTGTGTCGCATTCTGCTCGGCGACGACGAGTTTCGTGCCTGCCGGCACCTCCCCCTTGGTGGCGATCTGAACCGAGTCGATCGCTTCGCCCGCTTCGTCGTCGGAGAGGCCGCAGGCGGCGGCCAGCAAAGAGACCGTCAGTGCGACAGTGAGTTTCCACCCGGAACTGGGCATGCGTTGTTCCTATTCTGTGTGCGGCAGATCATTGGTCGTCGGTGACGCCGAGCTCGGTCAGCAGCCGGGTCCGCAGGCCGGCGAACTCCGCCGACGCGCGCTTGCGCGGTTTGGGCACCGTCACCTCGGTGTCGAGCGAGATGGTGCCGTCGGTCAGCACCACGACGCGATCGGCCAGCAGGATGGCCTCGTCGACGTCATGGGTGACCAGGAGCACGGCGGGCGTGTGCCTGCGGCACAGGTCCTGCAGCAGGCCGTGCATCTTGATGCGGGTGAGCGCGTCGAGAGCGCCGAACGGCTCGTCGAGCAACAGCAGTTCGGGTTCGCGCACCAGTGCGCGGGCCAGCGCGACGCGTTGCGCCTCGCCGCCGGACAGCGTGCGCGGCCACGCCTTGGCCTTGTCGGCCAGGTTGACCTCGGCCAGTGCGGCAAGAGCCTGCCGGCGCACCGCGCCGTTCGACGGCAGGCCGACGGTCACGTTGGTCTGCACCCGTTGCCACGGCAGCAGCCGCGGATCCTGGAACACGATGGCCCGTCGCTCCGGCACCCGCACGAAGCCGTCGACCTCGCCGTCGAGCGCGCCCAGTGCGCGCAGGAACGTGCTCTTGCCCGAGCCGCTGCGGCCGAGCAGTGCGACGAACTCACCGGCGCGGATCTGCAGGTCGAGGCCGTCGAGAACGGTGCTGTCGCCGAACTGTTTTCGCAGATTGCGGACCAGGACCACCGTCTCGGTCAGCGTGTCAGTCTCCGTCATAGGCCCGTCTCCAGGTGAGCAGCCTGCTTTCCAGGAAGCGCACGATCAGGATCGACGACAGCCCGAGCGCGGCGTAGACGGCGATCAGCACGAAGACGACGTCGACCTGGAAGTACTCCCGCGCGTCGGTCATCATCCGGCCGAGACCCTTCTTGGCGTTGATGGTCTCGGCGAAGATCAGTGCCAGCCACGAAGCGGTGAGGCCGAGGCGCAGGCCGACCAGGAATCCGGGCAGTGACCCGGGCAGGACGACGCGGTGGATCAGCTCCGTGCGGCCGGCGCCGAACGACCGTGCCGCCTCGACGAGACCGGCGTCCACGCTGCGGATGGCGCTGAACGTGTTGATGTAGATGGAGACCGCCACCGCGATGGTGATGAGCGTGATCTTGGGCACCTCGCTGATGCCGAACCAGACGATCAGCAGCGGAACCAGGGCGAAGTTCGGGATGGCGTTCAGCACTTCCATGTTCGCGTCGACGAAGTTCTCGCCGATCCGCGACAGCCCGGCGATCAGCGCCAGTCCCAGCCCGAGCGCGATGCCGAACACCAGCCCGTACCCGACCCGCAGCAGGCTGGTCGACAGATGCTCCTGCAGCGAGCCGTCCAGGATGAGTTGGTACCCGGCGCGCACCACCCGCGTCGGGGGTGGCACCGTGCGGGAGTCGAAGGCGCCGCTCGAGGAGAGCAGCTGCCACAGACCGACGAGCAGCACCGGCCCGAGCAGGCGCTGCAGTTGGCGCGGGACGCGGCGTTTGGGACGGCTGCCGGCGTGTGCCGCCCGCGGATCGACGAGCCTGGCCGCGGCCCCGCCGCCGCCGGGCACCCGCGGGGTCAGCACCGTCGCCATCTCAGGCGGCCCCGAAGAACTCACCGGAGATCGACTCGGACGGCAGGCCGTCGGGCCCGACGGGCACGTCGCCGACCAGCGTGATGCGATGCAGCACCCGGTCACCCTCGACGTGCTCGAAATCGCGCGGCGCCAGATGCAGTGCGGCGCGGTTGTCCCAGAAGGCCACGCTGCCCGGCTCCCACTTGAAGCGCACGGTGTACTCGGGCCGGCCGATCTGCTCGAACAGCAGGTCCAGCACATGCCGGCTCTCCCGCGGCGACAGGTCGACGATCTCCCGGGTGAACGACGGGTTCACGTACACCACACGCTCTCTGGTCTCGGGGTGCACACGGACGACCGGATGGATCGACGCAAGCGGGTTGGTACGCACCAGGTCGCCGATCTTCTCGCTGCTCCGATCGGCCGAAAAGGTCGCGCCGAAGCGGTGTTCGGCGCGCAGGCCGTCGATGAACGCCCGCACCGAGGGCGCCAGCCCCTGGTAAACCGCTGCGACATTGGTGAACTGGGTGTCGCCGCCGTACGGCGGGACCGTCTCGGCGCGCAGGATCGAATGCGACGGGGGGTTGATCAGCGGGGTGACGTCGGCATGCCATTGCGGTCCGTTGGGGCTCTGCTTCTTGCGGTACCGGGTCCCGTAGCGGTGGTCGTAGGCGGCCGGTGAGACCGTGTGGATCTGCGGGAATTCCGGTGGCGCCGAGTCGCCTTCGTACGGGTGGCCCGGCGTCACGTCGCCGAAGCGGGCGCCGAACGCGATCTGCGCCGCGTGGTCGAGCGTCTGGTCGCGGAAGAACACCACCTTCCACTTGTGCAGCGCCGCGCGGATGACCGCCGTCTCCTCGTCCGACAGCGGCACCGACAGGTCGACACCCGTGATCAAGGCACCGGTCCATCCGGACAGCGGTGTCACCTGCAATGCGGTCTTGGTAGCAACGGTCATCGTCTCGTCCCCTCGAAGTCATACCGACGTCAGCGATTCGAACGCTAACGGCAAGACTCCGGGGCGCTACCGGTTTGAATCGCCCTGAATTTCTCGAGCTCCCATTTCCGCGAGTGTGCGTGTCTGCGGGCCGACACGCCGTCTCGAGCCGACCACCACGCACGGTCACGCCGCGCGAGCGTGCGTGAGTTCGCGACCGATGCGTCCGACGATGTCGAACGGGCGGTACCGCACGTCGTCCCAGACGACTCGCAACACGATCCACCCGATGTCGCGCAGCGCCTCTTGCCGGACGCGGTCGCGACGGAGCGCGTCGGCGCCCTCATGCCATTCCATGCCGTCGTACTCGACGGCCAGGCGCTGATCCGGCCACGCCAGATCGAGTCGCCACAGCCGACCATCGAAATCGTGCACCTCGTACTGGAGTTCCGGAGCGGGCAAGCCGCCGTCGAGCACGACGAGCCGAAGTTCGCTCTCCATCGGCGACTCGGCCCGGGGATCGGCCAGCGACAGCAGATCACGCACGGCGATGATCCCCCGTCTCCCTGCCTGTTCGGTCGCAGCGCACCAGAGCCCGGCGCGCGTACAGGTTTCGCTTCGCAGCGCGGCATCGAGAGTGGCCAGTGCCCGCGGGCGGCGCAGCGACCGCGCGACCTCGACCGCAGTCCACGTCGGGGTTGTTGCGGGCCGGCCGTTGACGATGCGCAACGGTGCACCGTCACGCCGGTGCACCACCAGTCCTTCGGCAGGTCGCAGCTGACGTGACGCCGGGTTCACGACGTGCAACGCAGCGGTGTCCTCGGTGTCGAAGGCGTACCACGCCGCCGCGGTGCCGAGGCACACGGCGACTGTGGCACCCGACGACAGGTCGAGTCCGCGCAGCCGCATGCCTTGTGTCGGTTCGCCGAGGCAGTAGATTCCCTGCCACATCCGCTCCAAGCTGCCGTCGCCGACCAAACGATCGAAGGCGTGCCGGGTGATGCGATCGAGGATCTGCCCGCTTGTGGCTACGCCGCCCTGCTCGTGCAGTAGCCGGCTGAGATCGGTGTCCATGAAAACCGATGCTCGACAGCGCCGACCCGTCGCGGAAGTGCGTGACGGCAGGTTGTGGATGAATCGGCGACTGTGAACAGCCGATGCGGCGCGAGCGTGCGCGGACTGCTGCCCGTTATCGGTGTGTCGGGCAACAGACACGCACGCTCGCAGGAACGGCGAGTCAACGCATTCGGGGCTACGTGTTCTTGGCGATCAGACCGTCGACGATCCGGTTGAAGTCATCGGTCCCGAACGAGACGTACTCCGACAGGTTGGCGTAGTCCAGCGACGCCATCACCGACTTCTCGAGTTGGATGTTCATCAGCCGCTTGGTGGCTTCGAGCGCCTGCTGCGGCAACTCCATGATCTTCTGCGCGCACGCGATCGCCTCGGTCAGCGGGTCGGCCACCACATGGTTGGCCATCCCGAGTTCGAGGGCGCGGGCGGCCTTGATCCGGACACCGGTGAACGCGTACTCCTTGGCCTGCAACAGACTGATCTGCGACGGCCACACCAGTGGCCCGCCGTCGGCGGCGACCAGGCCGATCGACACGTGCGGATCGGCGAAGAACGCCGTCTCGGCCATGTAGACGATGTCGGACAGCGCGGCCAGGCTGCAGCCGAGCCCGACGGCCGGACCGTTCACCGCGGCGACCACCGGGATGCGGCATCGCACCATGCCGATGACGAGGTCGCGGCCGTGCTTGATCGTCTTCTGGCGCAGCGCCTCGTTCTTGCGCAGTTCGTCGAGGTAGTTGAAGTCGCCGCCGGCCGAGAACGCCCGTCCCGCACCGGTGATCACCGCCGCTCGCGCGTCGGCGTCCTCGTTGAGCGCCTCCCAGATCCGGGCCAGCCCCACGTGCAGCGGGTCGTTGACCGCGTTGAGCTCGTCGGGCCGGTTGAGCGTGATGATGCGCAGGCCACCGTCGGCGCGGACGTCGATCTCGTCGGGCATGTCGTACATGTCAGTTCCTCTCGCTCACAATCCCAGGATGCGTTGCGCGATGATGTTCTTCTGGATCTGCGACGTGCCGCCCATCACGCTCTGCGCGCGGCTGTACATGTAGGCGCCGAAGAGATCCTCGTCGCCGGTGCCCACCGTGGCGAGCGCGGCATGCCCGACCGACTGCTCGACCCACGTCATGAGCAGCTTGTCCAGCGACCCGTCCGGTCCGTGCTTGATGCCGTCGAGCTGCTCGGAGAGTCGCCGGCGCACATGCAGCCGCAGCATCTCGGTCTGCACCCAGGCCCAGGACAGCTCGTCGGGTGCCGGACCGTCGACCCGGGAGGCCAACTGACGCACAGTCTTTCCGTATCGTGCCGAGAAGCCCAGCGTCGACGGTTCACGCTCATGGCTGACCACCGTCATCGCGAGTTTCCAGCCCTCGCCCGGGGCGCCCACCATGTTGTCGACGGGCACCCGCGCCCCGTCGAATTCGACCTGACCGAACTCCCGGGTGACTCCGCTGATCATCTTCAGCGGGCGCTGCTCGATACCGTCCTGGTGCATCGACACGATGAACGCCGAGATGCCCTTGTGCTTCGGCACATCCTTCTCCGTGCGGGCGAGCACCAGACACCAGTCGGCGACATCGGAGTAACTGGTCCAGATCTTGTGACCGTGGATGACGTACTCGTCACCGTCACGGACCGCCGTCGTGGTCAACGATGCGAGGTCCGACCCGGCACCCGGTTCCGAGAAGCCCTGGCACCACCGCTCGGTGCCGTTGATCATGCCGGGCAGGAAACGTTGCCGCAGTTCCTCGCTGCCGTGATGGCTCAGGCCGACGACGAGGTAGCCCAGACTCGGCCGCGCCGGCGCGCCGGCCTTCGCGATCTCCTCGTCGACGATGACGTCGTAGACCGGTGGCAGATCCTGGCCGCCGTAGGCCTTCGGCCATGACGTGCCGAAGAATCCGGCCTGGAAGAGCGCCTGGTGCCATTCGCCCGCCTTGGCCCAGTACTCATCGCCCGAGGTCGGGAACTTGCCCCTCTGGTCGATCAACCACGCGCGCAGCCGATCCCGGAACGCGGCCTCGTCGGGTCCGTCACGAAAGTCCAATGGTCAGCTCCTCCAACTTGACGGGCCAGGCCTCCGTGGCGGCCAGCACCCGACGCAGATAGATGTGGGCCAAGCACTCCCAGGTGTTGCCGATGCCGCCGTGTACCTGGATCGACGTCTCGCACACGGTCAATGCCGAACGCGCACAGTAGACCTTGGCCACCCGGCCGGCCTCGACAGCTTCGGTGACCGGAAGTTCGTCGACCGCCCACGCCGCGTGCCGGGACACGCTGATCGACCCCTCGATCAGCGCCAGGCTCTCGGCCAGCAGGTGCGCGACCGCCTGATACGACCCGATCGTCGAGCCGTACTGCTCGCGGACCTTGGCGTACTCACATGCCAGCGCATGGGCGCCGCGGGCCGCGCCGACGATGTCCGCGGTCGTCGCCGCGAGCGCCAACGCATACCAGCGTCCCCGGTCGTCATCGGACAGCTCGCTCAGCTCGGCGGGCGACTGCTCAACGCCGGCAAGGCTTCCGGTCAGGTCCACCGACGCCGGCCGGACATCGGGCAACGCGAGTTCGCGGCCGAGCCTGCGCTGCAGGTCGTCGGCGAGCACCGGACCGAGGAACGGGACGTCGACCAGGCCGCGTCCGAACTCCTCGGCGACGATCGCCACCTCCACCCCGGATGCCTCGTCCGAGCGCAGCGACCGCCACCCGGTCGACGCGACGGTCTTCTCCAGCCGGGCGGCGCGGCCGTCGTCGTCGAGGTCGGCCACCGACCCGGGACCGAGATCGTCGGCGAGCTTGGCCGCAGCGTCCCGCAGCTGCTGTTGTTCACTGGTCAGTCGGACGTCCATGAGCCTCCTTGAGCACGCGGCGCAACGCCTTTCCGGACGGTAGGCGGGGGATTTCCGGCACGAACACCACCCGGCGGGGCCGCTTGTAGCGAGCGAGCCGGTCGCCGACCAGTTCCACGAGTTCCTCCGACGACACCGGCGCGCTGGTGGTGACAGCCGCGATCACGGCCTCGCCGTCCGCGGCGTCGGGCACGCCGAACACGGCGCAGTCCTCGACGGCCGGGTGTCCGTGCAGCACCGCCTCGACCTCGGCGGGCGCGACCTGGAAGCCGCGCACCTTGATCATCTCCTTGAGCCGGTCGGTGATCCGCAGCCAGCCGTCCGCGTCGAGCACGCCGACATCGCCTGTGCGGTACCAGCCGTCGCTGAAGGACTCTGCGGTCACCTCGGCGGGCAGGTAGCCGGCCATCACGGCATCGGAGCGGACCTGGATCTCGCCTGTCTGCCCGGCCGGCAGCACCGCCGCCGATTCGGGGTCGACGATGCGCACGCTCACCCCCGGTACGGGCCGGCCGACGGTGTCGAGCCGGGCGCCGTCGACGGGATTGGCCGCAATCACCGGGACCTCGCTCGTGCCGTATGCGGCGACCCACCGCACACCGACGCGCCGCGTGACACTGTCGGCGACGCTCCCGGTGACCGGGGTGGCGCACCACATGATGTAGCGCAGTGAGGACAGGTCGTAGCTCTCGAGCGCCGGATGCCCGGCGATGGCCAGGGCGATCGGCGCCACCGACATCTCGATGGTGATCCGGTCGGCGGCGATGTGACGCAGCATGGCGTCGACGTCGAACCGGCGGTGAAGCCGGATCCACGCCTGGGTGTCCAATGCCATCGCGATGTTGAGCAGACCGAGGATGTGCGACGGGGGCGTCATGATCTGCATCCGGTCCGACGCCGACAGTTTGAGTGCATCCCGCCACTGCCGCACGGCGACGGCGAATGCGCGGTGGGTGTGACGGACCGCCTTGGGCATCCCGGTGGTGCCGGAGCTGAAGACCAGAAGTGCGTCGGACCCGGGCGGCGGCGCGGGGAACGTCCGCATGCCCGGCGCGATCGGTTCGTCGAGATGCAGCATCGGTACCAGTTCGGCCAGCAGCGCCTGGTCGCCGACGGCGTGCGACGCACCGGTCAGCGTGAGGGCGTTCTGGACCTCGAGGCGCTTCCACGCCGGGCTGATGAGGACCACGGCCGCGCCCAGCCGCCAGATCGCCCGCAGCGCGACGACGAACTCCGGGCGGTTGGACGACATCAGCGCCACCCGGTCACCGGCGCGCACGCCGCGGTGTTCCAGGGTGGTGGCCATGCCATTGGCCATCGCGTCGAGTTGTGCCAGGGTGAACTCGCGGTCTTCGAAGGCGAGAGCGACCGGGTCAGTCACGTGTCGGCCTCCTCGCACACCGCCGCTTACGCCCTCCTCGTGCCGCACCGAGCCGGTGCCTGACCCGTCTTGAGAAGAGCCTATCATTAGAAGAGAATAGAGTTCTCTTATAACCAGAATGACGATGCCCAGAGGAGTCTGATGACGGCCGAACCGATGACCGACGCTTCCGCGGTACCGGGTGAGATCACCTTCATCTTCGATCGGGCACGGGTTTCGGTGGCCGGACGCCCCGGAGAGACGCTGCTGGAGAGCGCCCGCCGCGGCGGGATGACGCCGCCGTTCTCCTGCGAGGCGGGCAACTGCGGAACGTGCATGGCCAAGCTGACCGAGGGCACCGCCACCATGCGGGTCAACGACGCCCTCGACGACGACGAGGTCGAGGACGGCTACGTGCTCACGTGCCAGGCGGTGCCCGACACCGCCGTCGTCGTCGTGGACTACGACGACGTCTGAGCCTGCACCGGCAGGGGCGGCGGCGGCCGGTAGTCGGGGGTGTACCCCGACACCCGCACCGGACTGCCGACCAGACGGTACGGTCCCGCGTCCACCAGCGCCTCCGGCGTCGCGTCGAGCGCCTGCGGCAGGCTGCGCACCGCTGCGGCGGGGATGCCCAGCGGGCGCAACCGCGCCTCCCACCCGTCGGCGGTGTCGGTGCGCAGCGCCGCCGTGACGACCGCCAGCACCTCCTCGCGGCGGGCCGCACGCTCGGCCATCGTCGGGAAGCCGTCGATGCCTGCCTCCGCCGCGAACAGCCGCCAGAATCCGTCATGGGTGATGAACAGCGCGAGGAACCCTGCTGCGGTGGGAAACAGCTGCGCGGGAACGTAGTACGAATGCGCGCCGTTCGGGAAACGGCGCGGCTCGACGCCGTCGTTGAGGTAGGCCGCCGCGCGGTAGTTGAGCTGAGAGAGCATCACGTCGCGCAGTGAGACGTCCACCTGACCGCCGCGACCCGACACGATCATCGCCAGCAGGCCGAGAGCCGCGGTCAGCCCGGTGGAGTTGTCCGCCGAGGAATATCCGGGCAGCGTCGGCGGTCCGTCCGGATCGCCGGTCATCGCCGCGACGCCGGTGGCGGCCTGGATCACGTAGTCGAACGCGGGGTCGTCGCCGCCGTCGAGGCCGAAGCCCGTCATCGCGACGCACACGATCTTCTCGTTGTAGCGCCGCAGATCCTCATAGGTGAGGCCGAGCTTGCGGATCACCGAGGGCTTCATGTTGACCAGCAGCGCATGCGATTCCGCGACCAGCTCCCCGAGCCGGCGCTGCCCGTCGGGCGACTGCAGGTCCAGGCAGATGTTGGCCTTGTTGCGGTTCAGGCTGGCGAAGTAGCTGTCGCTGACCTGCCGGGAGATCTCGCCGCCGGGCGGCTCGATCTTGAGGATTTCGGCGCCGAGGTCGGCCAGCATCATCGTGGCGTACGGGCCGGCCAGCATCACGCCGACCTCAAGGACGCGGATGCCCGCGAGCGGCCCCGGAGCCGGAGCGTTCATCGCAGCCCTCGGCTCTTCGCGCGAGCGCTCATCGCACGGCCTTGGCGAGCTCGGCGATCACCTCACGCGTGCGGTACTTCGACGCGATCAGCTCGTCGCGGGTGTCGCCGATCGGCAGCAGCCGCACCGACAGATCGGTCACCCCGGCGTCGGCGAACTGCTTGAACCGCGCCAGGATCGAGTCCTCGTCCCCCGCCGCGCAGAGGTCGCCGACGCTGCGGGCGTCGCCGCGGTCGAGCAACTTCTGGTAGTTCGGCGACGTCTCGGCCTCGGAGAGGATGCGATTCGCCCGTTCCTTGGCGGCGTCGATCTCGGAGTTCGCACACAGGCACACCGGGATGCCTGCGACGATGCGCGGCGCGGGCCTGCCCGCGTCGGCGGCGGCCTTGGTGATCTTCGGTGCGATGTGGTCACCGATGGCCTTCTCGTCGGCCATCCACAGCACGGTGCCGTCGGCGTGCTCACCCGCGAGCTGCAGCATCACCGGACCGAGCGCGGCGACCAGCACCGGCAGCGGTGCCTCCGCAGCCAGAGCGGTCGGGTTGTGCACGGTGAAGTTGCCGTTCTCCACGTCCACCGGGCCGGGACCGGACACCGCGGCGCTCAGCACCTCGAGGTAGTCGCGGGTGTAGCCGGCCGGCTTCTCGTACGGCAGGCCCAGCATGTCGCGGACGATCCAGTGGTGCGACGGACCGACGCCCAGCGCGAGCCGTCCCCCGGCCATCGCGTGCACCGAAAGAGCCTGACGCGCAAGCGCGATCGGATGCTGCGCCTGCAGCGGCACCACCGCGGTGCCCAGTTCGATGCGCGAGGTGTGCGCGGCCATCAGCGCGACCATCGACAGGCAGTCGAAGTCGTCGGGGACCTGCGGCATCCACGCGGTGTCCAGGCCCGCGGCCTCCGCCCACTCGATGTCGGACACCAGCTTCTTGACCTTGCGGGCCATGTCGCCGCGCTCGGCCCCGATCATCACACCGAGTCTCATGTCACCGCACTTCCTTCGCCGAGTGTGAATCCTCGGCGGGATTCAGGACCGAAAACCGCCGACGTTTCACACTCGTCACTGAGTCGCCTTGTCGGTCAGCGCCCGCACGTCACGCACCAGATCCTCCAGCGAGGCGCCGGTCGGGAAGACCGCGGCCGCACCGGCTTCCAGCAGTTTCGGCACGTCGCTCTGCGGGATCGTGCCACCGACGACGACGGCGATGTCCCCCGCATCGGCGGCCCGCAGCGCATCGACGGTGCGCGCGGTGAGCGCCACATGCGCCCCGGACAGGATCGACAGTCCGACCAGCGAGACGTCCTCCTGCAGCGCGATCGACACGATGTCCTCGATGCGCTGGCGGATGCCGGTGTAGATGACCTCGAACCCGGCGTCGCGCAGGGTGCGCGCGACGATCTTGGCGCCGCGATCGTGTCCGTCGAGGCCGGGTTTGGCCACGAGCACGCGCGCGGGAGTCGACGCGGTCATCTAGAACACCACCGGCTGCTGGAACTCGCCCCACACCGACTTCAGCGTGGACACCATCTCGCCGACCGTGCAGTACGCGTTGGCGCAGTCGACCAGCTTGTGCATCAGGTTGTCGTCTCCCTCGGCCGACCGCGCGAGGGCGGCCAGCGCTTCCTTGACCGCGACATTGTCCCGCTCGGCCTTGACCTTCGCCAGCCGCTTGAGCTGCAGATCGCGCCCCTGGGCGTCGAGTTCGTAGGTGTCGATGTCCGGCGGCGGTTCGGCGGTGACGAACTTGTTGACCCCCACCACCGGCCGCTCCCCCGACTCGACCTCCTTGTGGATCTTGTAGGCCTCGTCGGCGATCAGGCCCTGGAGGTAGCCGTCCTCGATGCAGCGCACCATCCCGCCGTGCGCCTCGAGATCGTGCATGATCTCGACGATCTTCTCCTCGGTGGCGTCGGTGAGCGCCTCGACGAAGTACGACCCGCCCAGCGGGTCGGCCACCCGGGTCACCCCGGTCTCGTAGGCCAGGATCTGCTGGGTGCGCAGCGCGAGCGTCGCCGACTCCTCACTGGGCAGCGCGAACGGCTCGTCCCATGCGGCGGTGAACATCGACTGCACGCCGCCCAGGACCGAGGCCATCGCCTCGTAGGCGATGCGCACCACGTTGTTCTGCGCCTGCGGGGCGTACAGCGACGCGCCGCCGGACACGCAACCGAACCGGAACATCGACGCCTTATCACTGGTCGAGCCGTAGCGCTCGCGCACGATGGTCGCCCAGCGCCGCCGGCCGGCACGGTATTTGGCGATCTCCTCGAAGAAGTCACCGTGGGTGTAGAAGAAGAACGAGATCTGCGGCGCGAACTTGTCGATGCTCATCCGGCCGCGCTCGACGACGGTGTCGCAGTAGGTCACGCCGTCGGCCAGGGTGAACGCCATCTCCTGCACCGCGTTGGCGCCTGCGTCGCGGAAGTGCGCGCCCGCCACCGAGATCGCATTGAACCGCGGCACCTCGGCGGCGCAGAACTCGATGGTGTCGGCGATCAGCCGCAACGACGGCTCAGGCGGCCAGATCCACGTCCCGCGCGACGCGTACTCCTTGAGGATGTCGTTCTGGATCGTGCCGGTGAGCTTCTCGCGCGGCACCCCGGCCTTCTCCGCCGCCGCCACGTAGAAGGCGAGCAGGATCGCCGCGGTGCCGTTGATCGTGAAGCTGGTGCTGATCTTGTCCAACGGGATCGAGTCGAACAGGATCTCCGCGTCGGCGAGGGTGTCGACCGCGACGCCGACGCGGCCCACCTCTTCGCCGTACTCGGGATCGTCGGAGTCGTAGCCGCACTGGGTGGGCAGGTCCAGCGCCACCGACAGCCCGGTGCCGCCCTGGTCGAGCAGGTACCGGTAGCGGCGGTTCGACTCCTCGGCGGTGCCGAATCCGGAATACTGCCGGAACGTCCACAGCTTCCCGCGATACCCGGACGCGAAGTTGCCCCGGGTGAAGGGATAGCCGCCGGGCGGCGGCGGGTCGGCATCCCGGTCAGCGGGCCCGTAGACGGGCTCGAGCGGGATGCCCGAGGAGGTCTGCACGGAGTCTGTCATCGATGGATAACGTACTTGCAAAAAATGAGAATGCCAATACCACTTGTCGGAAATGAGCGCCGACGTCCACGTCCTGCCGGCGCGTGAGGACCACCTGTCGACACCGGGCACCCCCGCGCCGACCTCGGCGGGTCGTGAGAGACAATCGATGATTACGGCACTTGCGTCAAAAGAGAATGCCAATACCATCGAGGGCAAGTCCGAGGAGGCCCATGTCCAGCGAGCAAGCGTTCACCGACCGCACCATGGTGGTCTCCGGCGGCAGCCGGGGCATCGGCCTGGCGATCGCGATCGGCGCCGCCCGGCACGGGGCCAACGTCGTGCTGCTGGCCAAGACCGCCGAACCGCACCCCAAGCTGCCCGGCACCGTGCACACCGCGGTCGCCGACATCGAGGCCGCGGGCGGCAAGGCCGTGCCCGTGGTGGGCGACGTGCGCAAGGAAGAGGACGTCGCGCGCGCGGTCGAGGCCGCCGTCGAGCACTTCGGCGGGATCGACATCGTGGTGAACAACGCCAGCGCGATCGCCACCGAGCCGACCGAGGCACTGGCCGCCAAGAAGTTCGACCTGATGATGGACATCAACCTGCGCGGCACGTTCCTGCTGACCAAGGCCGCGCTGCCGCACCTGCGCCGCTCGGCCAACGCCCATGTCCTCACACTCGCGCCACCGCTGAACCTCAGCCCGCACTGGCTGGGCGCCCACCCGTCGTACACGCTCTCGAAGTACGGGATGACCCTGCTGTCGCAGGGCTGGGCCGCCGAGTACGCGGACGCCGGCATCGCGTTCAACTGCCTGTGGCCGCAGACCTACATCGCCACCGCCGCGGTCGCTCACATCGGTGAGAAGGCGCTCGAATCCGCCCGCAGCCCGGAGATCATGGCCGATGCCGCCGTCGAGGTGCTGTCCCGCCCGGCGCGCGAGGCCACCGGCAACTGCTACATCGACTCCGAGGTGCTGGCTTCGGCGGGAATCACCGACCTGACCCGCTACGGTGGCGGAGACAACCCCACCCTGGACATCTTCGTCGACGAGGCGGACCGGCCATGAGCATCTCGCTGCTGTTGGAGATGGCCTCGTCCAGCGATCCCGACCGCACCGCCGTCGTCTCCAACGATCTTCGGCTGAGTGCGGGCGAGCTCAGCGCCCTGGCCGACGGCGGCGCGGGCGTGATCACCGCCTCCGGCGCCTCGCACGTCGCCTATGTGGGTACCGGCGGGGCGATGTTGCCGCTGCTGCTGTTCGCGTCGGCGCGCGCCGCCGTGCCGTTCACCCCGCTGAACTACCGGCTCAGCCGCGACGGGTTACGCGAGCTGATCGAGCGGCTCCCCGACGCGCTGGTGATCGCCGACGCCGACTACCACGACGCCGTCGGTGACGCCGGCAGGCAGACGGTCACCTCCGACGACTTCCTGGCGGCCGCCCGCACCGCCGAACCGGTCGCCGAGTTCGCCGACCCCGATGCCGTCGCGGTGGTGCTCTTCACCTCCGGCACCACGTCGCGGCCCAAGGCCGTCGAGCTCACCCACAACAACCTGACGAGTTACGTCACCGGCACCGTCGAGTTCGGTTCCGCCGCAGAAGAAGATGCCTCACTGATCTGCGTGCCGCCGTACCACATCGCCGGTGTCGGCGCGGCGATGTCCAACCTCTACGCCGGCCGCAAGATGGTGTACCTGCCCATCTTCGACGCCCGCGAATGGATCCGGCTGATCCGCGACGAGCACGTCACCACCGCGACCGTGGTGCCCACCATGCTCGACCGCATCGTGACGGCACTGCAGAGCGAGCCGGTCGAGTTGCCGACGCTGCGCAATCTCGCCTACGGCGGGTCGAAGGTGGCGCTGCCGCTGGTGCGCACCGCGCTCGAACTGCTGCCCGACGTCGGCTTCGTCAACGCCTACGGCCTCACCGAGACCAGTTCGACGATCGCGGTGCTCGGACCCGACGATCACCGCGCGGCCTTCGGCGCCGACGATCCGGTCGCGGCGCGGCGTCTCGGCTCGGTCGGACAGGTGGTGCCCGGCATCGAGGTGCAGATCCGCGCCGACGACGGCACGGTGCTCGGCCCTGGTGAGACCGGTGAGCTCTACGTGCGCGGCGACCAGGTGTCCGGCCGCTACGCCGAGATCGGTTCAGTGCTCGACGCCGAAGGCTGGTTCCCCACCAAAGATGTCGCGATGCTCGACGAGCAGGGCTACCTGTTCATCGGCGGCCGGTCCGACGACACCATCATCCGCGGCGGCGAGAACATCGCACCCGCCGAGATCGAGGACGTGCTCGTGGAACACCCCGACGTTCACGACGTCGCGGTCATCGGGCCCGAGGACCCGCAGTGGGGCCAGATCATCGTCGCCGTCGTCGTCCCTGCCGCGGGTACCGACCCCGACCCGGACCTGCTGCGCGAACACGTCCGCAGCCACCTGCGCGGCTCGCGCACCCCCGACCGCGTGATCTTCCGCGCCGAACTACCCACCAACGCCACCGGCAAGGTGCTGCGCCGCGAGCTGATCCACGAATTCCAGACGGCCACGAAGGAGCCAGCATGATCAAGAACGGCACCCGCCTGCAGAGCCAGGTCTGCGACACCCAGGTGATCGTGGTGCGCAGCGCCGACAGCCTCGACGACCTGCGGGCAGGCGGCGCACCGATGGTGCCGCTGGACGGCGAGAAGTCCGCCGACGCCACCCTCGACCCGGCGCTGTCCGACGGCAATGTGATGGGCAAGCGCTACGTCGACGACAACGGCGCCGAGGTGCTGGTGACCAAGGCCGGTCAGGGCACTCTGGCCGTCGGCGACACACCGCTCAGCCTCAAGGAGGCCAAGCCGCTGCCCGCCAGCGACTGACGAGGGTCCGGGGCGAGGGGGCCGTGCCGCCGCCCGGCCGACTGCGCGCCCGATACGGCGCCGGACTCGCGCTGGCCTACCTGATGACCGCCGCCGAGGTGGTCGCGATCGCCGTCTCGCTGAGCGCGCAGAGCGTGACCGACGCCCAGGCCCTGCTCAGCAGGGAGAATCTGATCGCCACCGTGGCGCTGGTCGCCGTCGGCACCGCAGCCGTCTCGGTCGGCGGCGTCCTGCTGATCGAGCCAGCCGTCCGCCTGCTGGAGAGCGGCGATCGGGATCTGGGCAGCCTGCGGACGGTCCGCAACCTGACCCACTGGCAGTCGGCGATCCTGTTGACGCCGTGGGTCGTCGCCGCCGCGGTGATGCTTTCTCTCAACGCCGACAAGGGCGGCGGCGTCTTGGCGGTGATCGCCTTCGCGGTGATGTTCGGGACGACCGCGACGGTGGCCACCGCCTTCCTGTTCACGCAGCGCACGCTGCGCCCGGTGATGACCGTGACGGCCGGTGACCTCGCGCACGCCGAGGCCGTCCCGGGTGTCCGCGCGCGGCTGATCCTGATGTGGACCGTGTGCACCGCCCTGCCCGGCGCCGGCATCGTCGCCCTGACCATGCTGCGCCGCAACGGCTGGCTGATCTCCCAGGACGCGTCGGTGGAGGTCCCGGTGCTGGTGCTCGCCATCGTCGCGGTCATGCTCGGCCTGCGCGCGATGATCGTCGTCTCGCGGTCGATCTCCGACCCGGTGCGCGACGTGGTGGCGGCGATGGCCGAGGTCGAGCGCGGCGAGATCGGCCGTCTCGTCGACGTCTACGAACGGTCCGAGATCGGCCGCCTGCAGAGCGGCTTCAACCGGATGGTGATCGGGCTGCGGGAGCGGGACCGGTTGCGCGACCTGTTCGGCCGCCACGTCGGTCCCGAGGTGGTCCGCCGTGCGATCGAGGGCACCGAAGCCGTCGCCGGTGACGTGCGCGCCGCCGCGGTGCTGTTCATCGACCTCGTCGGGTCCACCGAACTGGCCACCCACCGCGAACCCCAGCAGGTGGCCGACATTCTCAACGAGTTCTTCCGCATCGTGGTCGCCGCCGTCGACGACAACCACGGCCTGGTCAACAAGTTCCAGGGCGACGCCGCGCTCGCGGTGTTCGGCGCGCCGCTGCCCATCGAACGGCCGGCGACCGCCGCGCTGACCACCGCGAGAACCCTCAGTATCCAGTTGGCCCGTCTGTCAGTGGATTTCGGCATCGGCGTGTCCGCAGGCCCGGTGTTCGCCGGCAACATCGGCGCAGAGAACCGCTACGAGTACACCGTCGTCGGCGACGCCGTCAACGAGGCCGCACGGCTGGCCGACCGCGCCAAGGGCGTCGAGGCCCGGGTGCTGTGCTCGGGCAGCGCACTGCGCGAAGCAGACGACACCGAACGCGTGCGCTGGGCCGAGCACAGCCGTGAGGTGCTGCGCGGCCGGGCCGACCCCACCGACATGTGGGCGCCGACCGCACCGCGCTGACCCGGCGCGATCGGCAGGTTAGTTCCCGAATATCACCGGGAACCCCCGGACATGACCTCAGATGTCAGGGCCGCCGAACCGGCGGCGGTGCGTCAGGCCGTACGCGGTGCGGCGATCGGCAACACCGTCGAGTGGTTCGACTTCGCCGTCTACGGCTTCCTCGCCACCTACATCGCCGCGAAGTTCTTCCCGCCTGGCGACGAGACCGCCGCCCTGCTCAACACGTTCGCGATCTTCGCCGCCGCGTTCTTCATGCGACCACTCGGCGGATTGTTCTTCGGTCCCCTGGCGGACCGGATCGGCCGACAACGCGTGCTCGCCCTGGTGATCCTGCTCATGTCGGCATCCACGTTCGCCATCGGCCTCGTTCCGAGCTACGACTCGATCGGCGTCTTCGCGCCGGTGCTGCTGCTCCTGTTGCGGTGCCTGCAGGGCTTCTCCGCCGGCGGTGAATACGGCAGCGGCGCCTGCTTCCTCGCCGAGTACGCACCGGACCGTCACCGCGGTTTCGTGGTGGCGTTCCTCGTCTGGTCGGTGGTGATCGGCTTCCTGCTCGGGTCCATCACCGTCACCGTGCTCGAGGCCGCGCTGAGCGAGCAGGCGATGGAGAGCTACGGGTGGCGGATCCCGTTCCTGATCGCCGGTGTGCTCGGCGCCGTCGGCCTCTACATCCGGCTCCGCCTGGGCGACACACCGGAATTCGAGCGACTCAGGGAGTCCGGCGAGGTCTCCGAATCGCCGCTGCGCGAGGCGGTTACGACGTCGTGGCGGCCCATCCTGCAGATCGTCGGACTGGTGATCATCCACAACGTGGGCTTCTACGTGGTGTTCACCTTCCTCCCGAGCTACTTCACCGAGACGCTGGGGTTCACCAAGACCGACGCGTTCGTCTCCATCACGGTGGCGAGCATCGTGGCGCTCGTGCTAATCCTCCCGTTGGGCGCGCTGTCGGACCGGATCGGCCGCAAGCCGCTGCTGATCGCCGGGGCGGTCGGGTTCGCGGTGTTCAGTTATCCGCTGTTCTGGCTGCTGAACTCCGGATCGCTGGCGGCGGCCGTCGCCGCCCACGCCGGCCTGGCCGCGCTGGAGGCGGTGTTCGTCTCGGCCTCGCTGGCCGCGGGCGCCGAGCTCTTCGCCACCAAGGTGCGCTCCAGTGGCTACTCGATCGGCTACAACACGTCGGTCGCCCTGTTCGGCGGCACCACCCCGTACATCGCCACCTGGCTCACCGACCGGACCGGCAACGAACTCGCCCCCGCGATCTATCTCATCGTCGCCGCCGTCATCACGCTCGCCACCATCATGACGATGCGCGAGTCGGCGGGCCGGCCGCTGCGCCAAACCGTCGAATAGCTCTGCCGGACGGGCGATCACGCGCTAGTGTGATCCATGGTCAACCCCGCGGGCGTGCCGCCGCGCACCTCGGGTCCGCGGGTCGCGCTGGCCAGCTTCATCGGCACCACCGTCGAGTACTACGACTTCCTGATCTACGGCACCGCGGCCGCGCTGGTGTTCCCGAAGCTGTTCTTCCCCGATGCCTCGCCGGCGATGGGGCTGCTGCTGTCGTTCGCGACCTTCGGGGTCGGGTTCTTCGCGCGGCCACTGGGCGGAATGGTGTTCGGGCACTTCGGCGATCGCATCGGGCGCAAGCGGATGCTGGTGTACTCACTGCTGCTGATGGGCCTGTCGACGGTGTTGATGGGGCTGCTGCCGACCTACGCGCAGATCGGGTGGGTCGCGCCGATCCTGCTGACACTGCTGCGGCTGATACAGGGTTTCGCGGTCGGCGGCGAGTGGGGCGGCGCGACACTGATGGCGGTCGAACACGCGCCTTCGGCCAGAAAAGGCCTCTACGGTGCCTTTCCGCAGATGGGTGCACCAGCGGGTACCGCGACGGCCACCCTCGCCTTCTATGCGGTGTCGCTGCTGCCCGACGACCGGTTCCTGTCCTGGGGTTGGCGCATTCCGTTCCTGGCCAGCGCGCTGTTGATCGTCATCGGGCTGGTGATCCGGTTGTCCATCGCCGAGAGTCCGGATTTCGCCGCGGTGCGCGAGCGCGCCGCCGTGGTGCGGATGCCGATCGTGGCGGCGTTCCGCAGGCACTGGCGCGAGATCCTTCTGGTGGCAGGCGCGTACCTGTCTCAGGGTGTGTTCGCCTACATCTGCGTGGCGTACCTGGTGTCGTACGGCACCACGGTCGCCGGGATCACCCGGGCGCAGGCGCTTTTCGGTGTGTTCGTCGCCGCACTGGTTGCGGTGGTGCTCTATCCGATGTTCGGCGCGCTGTCGGACCAGGTGGGGCGCAAGCCGGTGTTCCTGGCCGGCGTCGTCGCGATGGGCGTGGCCGTGCTGCCGGTGTTCGCGCTCATCGACACCGGCGATCCGGGGTTGTTCCTGCTTGCCCTCGTGCTGGTGTTCGGCATCGCTATGGCGCCTGCGGCGGGCGTGACCGGGTCGCTGTTCAGCCTGGTGTTCGATCCCGATGTGCGCTACAGCGGGGTGTCGGTCGGCTACACCCTCTCGCAGGTGGTCGGTTCGGCGTTCGCACCGACCATCGCCACCGCTCTCTACGCCGCCACCGGGACCAGCGATTCGATCGGGGCCTACCTGATCGGGGTGTCGGTGGTCTCGGCGGTCGCGGTGAGTCTGATGCCCGGCCCCTGGCGGGGCAATCCGGCGGCGTGACCGCGCGTCAGGTGTCGATCTCGGCGATCGCCTCGGCGGTGCGCAGGTCGGCGTAGGCGAACGAATAGCGTTGCGCCAGGGCCAGAGCGATGTCGGGGCGCTGCCACAGTTCGCCCGCGCTGGCGGTGCACAGCCACAGCGTCAGACCGTGTGCCACCGACGCCCGGTAGCGCAGCCAGACCTCGTCGGGCGACGGCGCCTCGTCGGCGGGCAGCCCGAGGGCGCCGCGGTACTCCTCGAGGAGATCCCGTTCGCTGCTGCGGCGGTCCGCTGTGGTCAGCGCGCCCTGCAGGAAGTACCCCAGGTCCAGCGACCAGTTGCCGCGCCGGGCGACCTGCCAGTCCAGGAATCCGATCTCGCCGGTGGGCAGCAGGTAGGTGTTGCCGATGTGCGGATCGCCGTGCAGCAGTGTCTGCGGCGACTTCGTGAGGCTGCGGATGTAGGGCGCCCAGATGTCGTCGATGAGTTCGCCGATGGTGAGTGACATCACCTCGTCGGGCGCGTCGTCACCCAATCGGTCGAGCGCGGCCTGCAGCGGCGCCGCGCCCATGCCCTCCCACGGCACGAACGGTTCCAGCCATTCCAGCTCGGGTGTCTGCGACCGTGCGCCCCAGTACTTTCCGTGCATCCGGGCCAGGCCCCGCACCCCCGTCGCCGCCTGCTCCACGGTCAGCGGCCGGGTGGCGTCGCGCGGGTCGGCCCCACGCACGGTCAGGTCCTCCATGACCAGGATGAAATCCTCGCGGGGCTCGTCGATCACGGCCGCGTACACGGTCGGGTGCTCCAGCGGCAGGTCGACGCCCGAGTTGAACAACCGGGGCTCGTGGAAGAGTCCACTGGTGAGCCGCACCAGATCCCGGTGGCCGGGGTCGACCGCCTTGACGAACACCGTCTCCGGACCCGAACCCGAGGTGTAGCCGAGCCGCAGCCGGGCCCGCCGGTTGGTGCCGTCGTCGCGCAGGTCGACACTGACCGAGCCGACCACTGCGTCGGGATGGCGATCACCGAGCGCCGCGGTCATCCAGACCGGGGTGATGTCCTCCCAGTCGTTGGGTACCGTCAACTCGACGCTGGTCATCGGACGATGGCGGGCATCGAATCCCAGCCGCGCACAGTCGATGTCGGCGACAGGGCGGCGTTGGCCATGTCGACGTCCCATTCCGGGAAGCGTTTGAGGATCTCCTCGAGCGCGATGCGGCCCTCCAGCCGGGCCAGTGCCGAGCCGAGGCAGTAGTGGGTGCCGACGCTGAACGCGAGGTGCTGGCGCGGCTCGCGGTGGATGTCGAACACGTCGCCGTCGGGCGGGTACTGCCGGTGATCGCGTACCGCCGCGCCGATCAGCATCATCATCACGCTGCCTTCCGGCACGGTCTGGCCGTAAATCTCCACGTCCCGGGTGACGTAGCGCGCGACGTGCGGCGCGGGCGGCTCGAAACGCAGCAGCTCCTCGATCGCCTGCGGGATGAGCGCCGGGTTCTCCACGAGTTCGCGGCGCTGGTCGGGGTGTTCGGCGAGCACCTTGGCCGCCCAGCCGATGAGCCGGGTGGTGGTCTCGTTGCCCGCGCCGGCGACGACGTTGATGTAGATCAGCAGTTCCTCGCGGGTGAGGTGACGCTCGACCCCGTGCTCGTCGGTGAACTCGACATTGAGCAGTTCGGTCATGATGTCGTCGGAGGGGTTCTCCGTGCGCCAGTCGATGTAGGCCTCGAAGATCGAACCGTCCACCAGGCCGTCCTGCGCGGCCGCCATCGGCTTGCCCGCCTCGGTGCGCAGTTGCGCGTTGCCGTGATCACGGATCTTCTCCTGGTCCTCCTCGGGAATGCCGAGCAGTGCGCTGATCACCCGCATCGGCATGATGGCGCCGAAGTCGGTGATGAAGTCGAATCGTCCCGACTCCATCGCCGGGTCGAGGCTCTGGGCGCAGAATTCGCGGATCTTGGGTTCCAGCGCGTTGACCTTGCGCGGGGTGAACATCCTGGCGAGCAGCTTGCGGTGGATGTCGTGGATCGGCGGGTCCTCGAAGATCACCGTGCCCGGCGGGATGTCGATGTTGGCCTTGATGAGTTCGACGATCGCGCCGCGGGCGGAGCTGAACGTGCCGTGGTCGACGAGCGACTTGCAGACGTCCTCGAACCGGCTCACCGCGTAGAAGTCGTGCTGGGCGTTGTAGTAGAGCGGCGCCTCGTCACGGAGGCGCTTGAACATGGGATACGGGTCGGCGTTCAGTTCGACGTCGTAGGGGTCGAAGTAGACGCCGGGGCTGGCACTCACGGTCACGGAAATCCGCCTCTCTTTACGCGAGAGGGAGCTTACACGCGTAAGTGTTACACGTAACCCCCGATGTGTTAAGCGGTCGGCTTAGTGATCAGGTCGATTCGCGTTGAATCAGCGTGGCCACGTGTTCGATGCCCGGGTCGTGTTCGGTGGGGTACCCGAGCTCGGCCATCATCGCGGCGACGGACACCTCGACGATCACCCGGGCGTCGAAACCCACCGAGGTCAGCGGCGGTCCGCTCACCGCGCCGAGCGGGCGGGCGTCGACGCCCATCACGGCCAGGTCCTCCGGGCAGCGCAGGCCGGCCTGGCGCAGCCCGTGCAGCACCACGAAGGCCGTCTCGTCGCTCTGGGCGCAGACCGCGGTGACTCCGTCGTCGACCAGCGTGCGCACCAGATCGGCCGCGCCGGAGCCGTCGGTGGCAAACGTCGCGACCTCGAGGTCGGGCACGGCTCGGGCACGGGCCGCGACGCGCAACCCCTCCAGCCAGTAGTCCCCCAGCGGACGCAGGCGGTCGATGTCGGAGTAGGCGAAGGCGATCCGGCGGTGCCCGCGCTCGGTGAGGTGGCTGATCCGCAGCTCGCCGATGGACAGGTGCAGCGCGCCCATCGCGCGCAGTTGGGCGCTGCCGAGGTGGATCTGGGGTATGCCGCGGGCGCTGACCGTCGCGAGCGCCGCACCGGTGAGCGGGAACACGCTGGTGACGGCTGCAGGATTGAGATCGTTGACGGCGTCGATCACGTTGTGGTCATCGTCGGTCTCGAACTGCAGTGACAACACGATGCCGTGCCGTGCCAACGCGGTGGTCAACCGGCTGCCGACCTCCATGGGCAGTTCGCCGAGCGCGATGCGCGGGACGATGTAGAGCACCACACCGCTGCCACCGACGGCGAGGTTGCGGGCCGCGAGATTGGGCCGGTAGCCCAGTCGGTCGGCCGCGTCGCGGACGGCGGCGCGGGTCTGCGGCGAGATGCGCTGACCCTCCACGTTGTTGAGCACGTAGCTGACCGTGGCCGTCGAGACGTTCGCGAGCCGCGCCACGTCGGCCTTGGTCGGCCTCGCCGCCCCCCTCACTGCCACCGCGTCATCGTCGCACGTCAGGCCGCGGACTGACGGGCCTCGGGCAGGCCGCCGGCCAGCGGGCGGCCGGCGGACTCACGCAGCGTGAACAGGGTCGCCACCGACACCACCGCCGCGACGACCAGGTAGATCGCCGGGGTGAGGTTGTTCCCGGTCTCACTGATCAGCCAGGTGACGACGTAGGGCGTGGTGCCGCCGAACACGGCGACCGAGATGTTGTAGCCGATCGAGAAGCCGCTGTAGCGGACCCGCGTCGCGAACAGTTCGACCCCCGCGGTCACCGCCGCGGCGACGTACACCGACTCGATCGCTGCGAGCAGGCAGTGCGCGACGACGGCGGCGACCACCGAGCCCGAGTTCAGCAGCAGGAACAGCGGATACGCCCCCACCGCGAACGCCACCGCGCCTGCGATCAGCAGCGGCCTGCGGCCGATCCGGTCCGAGAGCGCGGCCAGCGGAAGGATCAGCACCAGCGCCACCAGGCTGGCGAGCGTGACCGAGACGAACGACACGGTCCTGCTGAGCTGCAAGGTGCCGATCATGTAGGTCGGCAGGACCGTGAACACCACGTAGTAGCCGATGTTGAAGACGACGAACAGCCCGATCACCTGCAGGATGGGCCGCAACGCCGTGGTGGCGGCCTCGCGAAGAGGTGAGGCGGCGACGTCGTCGGATGCGCTGAGCGCCTCGAACTGCGGGGTGTCGTCCAGCTTGAGCCGGATGTACAGGCCGACCAGGCCGAGTGGTGCGGCGATCAGGAACGGGATGCGCCAGCCGTAGCCCTCCATCGCCGCGGTGGACAGCGTCGCCTGCAGGACGGTGACGGTGATCGAACCGAGCAGGAAGCCCAACACACCCGACCAGGCGATGAACGTCACGGTCAGCCCGCGCCGGCGATCGCGGGCGTACTCGGCGAGATAGACTGCGCCACCGCCGTATTCGCCACCGGCGGAGAAGCCCTGCAGACAGCGCAGGACGAGGAGCAGCAGCGGGGCGGCCACGCCGATCGCCGAGTAGGTGGGCAGCAGGCCGATCCCGAGTGTGGCGGCCGACATCAACAGGATCACCAGGGCAAGCACGCGTTGCCTGCCGATGCGGTCCCCCAGCGGCCCGAACACGAATCCGCCGAGCGGCCGCATGAAGAAGGCCGCCGCGAAGATCGCGAACGTCTTCAGCAGTGCGGCGGTGTCGTCGCCGGACGGGAAGAAGTTCGCCGCGATGAACGTCGCCAGGAAGCCGTAGATCGCGAAGTCGAACCACTCGACGGCATTGCCGATCGACGCGCCGGTGACGGCCTTGCGCACCGCGGCGGCGTCGGCCTGACGGACGGGGGCGGGCTGGCTGTCCATGGCGAGACGCGAGCCTACACCGCACTTACCCGCATAAGTCGTGGTTCAGCCCCTGAGCGGGGTCACCGGTCAGAGCCGGCTGATCGACTCCGACGCCTCGGATGCCGTGATCCGGCGCTTGTCCAGGGCCTCGCTGATCGCCTTCACGTCGGACACCATCTCCACGTACGACCGCAGTCGCATCAGTTGCCGCTTCATCGGCCTCTCCCTGTCTCCCGTTGGTTCATCACTCCATCCAACGTCGATGCACCTGCGCTGACGTCGCGGAACGCGGTGAGGTCGATCACGGCGGCGGTGACGTTGCACACCGCGGCAACCGATCTGGTTGCAGGCCACACGATCGCGTCACATCGGGCCCGTCGGGTTGCATACTGCTCACATGTCAGGTGCGCGATGAAAGCCGTGAGTTGCCGGGCCGGCGTGCTGGAGGTCGTCGAGTTGGCCGACCCGCGGCCCGCCGACGGCCAGTTGGTGCTCGACGTGACGCGCTGCGGCATCTGCGGTTCCGATCTGCATGCCCGCCACCACGCCGATGAGCTGGTCGGGGTGATGGCCGACGTCGGCTACCCCGACTTCATGCGCAGCGACACCCCTGTGGTGATGGGCCACGAGTTCTGCGGCACCGTCGCCGAACGCGGCCGTCGCGCCGCGAAGGAGTTCAAAGCAGGCACCGCCGTGGTGTCCTTCCCGTTGCTGCGCGCCCAGGGCGGCGTCCACCTGACTGGTCTGTCGCCCAAGGCGCCGGGCGGCTATGCCGAACAGGTGGTGGTCGGGGCGGCGATGAGCTTCGTCGTGCCGAACGGACTCACTCCTGACGTCGCCGCACTCACCGAGCCGATGGCCATCGCGCTGCACGCCGTGCGGCGCAGTGAGATCGCCAAGCGCGACACCGCGATCGTGCTGGGCTGCGGGCCGGTGGGGCTCGCGGTCATCTGCCACCTCAAGGCGCGCGGCGTGCACACGATCGTGGCCAGCGACTTCTCCCCCGGTCGCCGGGCGCTCGCCACCCGCTGTGGCGCCGACGTGGTGGTGGACCCCGCAGTCGACTCGCCATACTCCGCCGCCTCCCAGAAGGGCGCCATCACCGAAGCCCCTGCCCTCTACGAACTCGGGATGTCGTCGATGGAGAAGCTGCGCAGGCTGCCGGGCTGGTCGCACCTGTACCGGGCGGCCGACGCGCTGGGCGCCGCCGGGCCCAAGCGGCCGGTCGTCTTCGAATGTGTGGGCGTCCCCGGCATGATCGACGGCGCCCTCGGCGGCGCGCCGTTGCAGTCGCGGGTGATCGTCGTCGGGGTCTGCATGGGCGAGGACCATCTGCGGCCCGCGTTGGGCAACGCCAAGGAGATCGACCTGCGCTTCGTCTTCGGTTACACCCCGCTGGAGTTCCACGACACCCTGCATCTGCTCGCCGACGGCAAGGTCGACGCGTCGGCCCTGGTGACCGGCACCGTGGGCCTCGACGGCGTGGCCGCCGCGTTCGACGCACTAGGTGATCCCGAGGCGCACGCGAAGATCCTCATCGACCCCGCCAGCAGCGCGACGGCGCCGGTGGCCACCGAGTGACCGGCACACCGGCGCCCACCGGGGTCGCCGGCGAGGTGGTCGGCAGCCTCGGCCCGAATTGGTTCGCGTCGGTGATGGGCACCGGCATCGTCGCGACGGCCGCGGCGACACTGCCCGTGCATCTCCTGGGGCTCCGTGCCTTCGCCCAGGGCGTCTGGGTGTTCGCCGCCGCGCTGCTGCTGGTGCTCGTGGTCGCGGTGTCGCTGAACTGGGCACGGCACCCGACCATCGCGCGCGGTCATGCCCGCAACCCGCAGATGATCCACTTCTACGGCGCCGCACCGATGGCCTTCCTCACCGTGGGCGCAGGCACTCTGCTCGTCGGCGCCGAGCTGATCGGCACTGACCTGGCGGTCGACATCGACTGGCTGCTGTGGTCCGTCGGCACCGCGGGCGGGCTGTACACCGCCGTCACGATCCCGTTCCTGATGTTCACCCAGCACGAGGTGGAACCGGACGCCGCATTCGGCGGGTGGCTGATGCCGGTGGTCCCGCCGATGGTGTCGGCGGCGACCGGTGCGCTGCTCATCCCGCACATGGCGCCCGGCGCCGGACGGGCCACCATGCTCTACGCCTGTTACGCGATGTTCGGCATGTCGCTGGTGGCCGCGCTGATCATCATCACGATGATCTGGAGCAGGCTCACCCACTACGGCACGTCGGGCACCGCACGGGTGCCGACGCTGTGGATCGTGCTCGGCCCGGTCGGCCAGTCCATCACCGCGGCAGGCACGCTCGGCGCGCAGGCCCACCTCGCGGTGGACGCGCCGATCGCGCAGGCGTTCAACGTGCTGGCGATCCTGTACGGCGTGCCGATGTGGGGATTCGGGCTGCTGTGGGTGGCCCTGGCCACGTCGCTGACCGTGCGGACACTGCGGCGCGGGATGCCGTTCGCCCTGACGTGGTGGAGCCTGACGTTCCCCGTCGGCACCTTCGTCACCGGCACCTCGCAGCTGGCCCTGCACACGGGCCTGCCGGCGCTGCGCGTCGCGGCGGCGCTCGCCTATGCGGGCCTGCTGTGCACCTGGCTGCTGGTGGCGGTGCGGACCGCGCTGGGCAGCGCACGCGGCGACCTGCTGCACCCGCCACTGAACCCCGGCCCGATACGAGCCCGCAAGGAGCCCCCCCGCTGAGCGACAGGGCAGTCCCAACAGATCCCCGAAGCCAAGTAAGGTGACCCTAATTTGGATCGCCCGCGTGCGCTGCGGGGAAGCGAGGGGAGACAACCGGTGTCCGACCGATCGGAGTTCTCACTGGTGATCGGCTACGCCAGTGACATGGGGTCGGCCGAGTACGTCGCCTACCAGCTCGCCACGGCGCTCAAAGAGGTCGGCATCGACGTGACCGAAACCGAGCTGAACGACATCGGCTACGGCGACCTGCGCGGCGCCACCCATTTCGTCGTCGTCGCATCGACGTGGGGTGACGGCGAGCTGCCGGACAACGGCACCCTGTTCTGGGAGATGCTGAGCGCGCAGGACGCCGAACGGCTCGGCCACCTCGATTTCGCGGTGTTCGCCCTCGGCGACAGCGGCTACGACTTGTTCTGCAACGCAGGCAAGATCATCGACGAGCGGCTGGCCGAACTGGGCGCGACTCGCGTCGCCGACCGTGTCGACTGCGACGGCTACTACGAGTCGGAGTCCGAGGCGTGGATCCCGGACATGGTCAAGCTGCTGGAGGCGGCCCGTGCGGCGACCGGAGGCGTCGCGCCGAGCGTCGTCGCCGTCGCGACGGAGGCGCCCGACGCACCCGCACCGTGCCCGTGGACCCACCACAATCCGTATGCCGCCCAACTGGTCGTCAACCGCAGGCTCAACGCCGTCGCCTCCGACAAGGAGGTGTGCCACTTCGAGATCGACCTCGGCGACTCGGGGATCACCTACGCGGCCGGCGATTCGATCGCCGTACATCCCGTCAACGATCCGGCGCTGGTGCAGGCGATGCTCAGCCGGCTCGGAGTCGGGGTGGATCACGAGGTCGACGGCCACGACCTGACACTCGACGAACTGCTCGGCGAGCACTTCGAGATCCGGACACCGTCGCGGGCACTGCGCGATCTCGTCGCGTCGCGCATCGGGGACACGCCGGCCGACGTCGACGTGCTCGACCTGATCGACATGGCGGACCTGGACGTCGACGAGGTGCTGGACACGTTGCGGCCGTTGCAGTTCCGCGACTATTCGATCGCGTCCAGTCCGCTGGAGCACCCGAACCGAGTGCACCTCACGGTGGCCACCGTGCGGCACGCGGTACGCGACCGTCGCCGCGGCGGCGTCGCGTCGACCTACCTGGCCGACCGGTGCCACACCGTCCGGGTGCACCCGCGGCCCAACCACCACTTCCGGTTGCCCGCTCCCGACGTGCCGATCATCATGGTCGGGCCGGGCACCGGCATCGCACCGTTCCGCGCCTTCCTGCAGGAGCGCCGCGCCACCGGGGCGAGCGGGAAGTCGTGGCTTTTCTTCGGTGACCGCAGGCGCGCGACCGACTTCCTCTACCGCGACGAACTGCAGGGCTTCCTCGATGCGGGCGTGCTGAGCCGGCTGGATCTGGCGTTCTCCCGGGACGGAGGCGACGAAGGCCGCCCCAAGGATTATGTGCAGCACCACATGCTGGCCGGCGCCGCGGATCTGTACGCGTGGCTGGAGGACGGCGCGTACTTCTACGTCTGCGGCGATGCCGACCACATGGCCCGCGACGTCGATCGCGCACTGCACGACGTCGTCGCGACAGCGGGCGGCAAGTCGGCCGACGACGCCCACGCCTATGTCAACGAGCTGATCCGCAGCCACCGCTACGTGCGCGACGTGTACTGAGTGCGGGCGGTGGCGGGTTGCGCGCCCTTGGGCGTGTGCACACCCGCACGCGTCAACATATGTTGACGCGAGGGGACGGGGGTGCCACCCGTGGACTGCTGGAGATGCGAGTGCGGGCGGTGGGACTCGAACCCACACGTTCTTTCGAACACCGGCACCTAAAGCCGGCGCGTCAGCCAATTGCGCCACGCCCGCGACTCGTCAATCGTAGTCGGACGGCGGGTCGGTTCGGCGACGGCCGCGCGGTACCGTTGGACCATGTCCACTACACGGCGTAGGAGACCGGCGCTTGTCGCGCTGGTGGTCCTCGGCGCCGCCGGCTGCCTCGCCCTGGCGTGGTGGCAGTGGACCCGCTACGAGTCGGCGTCCGGCTCGTTCCAGAACCTCGGCTATGCGCTGCAGTGGCCGATGTTCGCCGGCTTCTGCGTCTACGCCTACTACAAGTTCGTCCGCTACGAGGACGCCCCACCCGAACCGACCCGCGGCGACGACGTCACCGAGATCCCCGCCGGCCTGCTCCCCGAACGGCCCACGGCGGCCGCCGCCCCCGACGACGACGATCCGACGCTGCGCGAGTACAACGCCTATCTGGCCGAACTCGCCCAGAACGATCACGAAGGCAGGATCAAGCCATGACCGCGCCCGAGACACCGCAGGCCCCCACGCCCGTCGGCGTGAGCACCGAGACGATCCGCAAGGCGCTGCTCGGCTACCGCGTGCTGGCCTGGACGACCGGCATCTGGCTGATCGCGCTCTGCTACGAGATGGTGATGAAGTACGCGTTCGACAACGACTCGCTGAGCTGGATAGCCGTCGTGCACGGCTGGGTCTACTTCGTCTACCTGCTGTTCGCCGCCAACCTCGCGGTCAAGGTGCGCTGGCCGATCGGCAAGACCATCGGCGTGCTGCTGGCAGGCACCATTCCCCTGCTCGGCATCGTCGTCGAGCACTTCCAGACCCGCGACATCAGGGCGCGGTTCGGGCTGTAGCCCCGGCGGGCGCCGTCTCGGCGTCGTCCGCGATGGCGTCCTCGCGGGCCGGGATCAACAGCGCCATCGCCGTCGCCAGGGCCGCCGCACCCGCGGCCACCACCAGCGCGATCCGCAGCGCGTTCAGTGTCGGGAAGACCGCACCGCCGACCGTCACCGACATCCCGGCGAGAATCGCGCCGATCACGGCGCTCGAGATCGACGTGCCGAGCGCGCGGGCCAAGGCGTTGATGCCGTTGGCCGCCGCGGTCTCCGACATCGGCACCGCGGCGTTGATCAACGCGGGCAGGCTCGCGAACGCCAGTCCAACCCCGATACTGACCAGCACGTTGAACACCATGACCTGCCACGGACTCTGGATCAGCGCGAGCCCGGCCAGGTACGACGCCGACACCACCGCTCCGCCGATCACCAGGGTGAACCTGGGGCCGCGCACCGCCGCGATCCGCGCGGCGACGGGCGCCGACACCATCATCGCCAGACCGCCTGGCGCCAACCACAATCCGGTGTGCAGCATGCTCTGGCCGAGGCCGTAGCCGGTCGACGCGGGCAGTTCGAGCACCTGCGGCCCGATCAGCGACATGGCGAACAGCGCGAACCCCACCGCGACCGACGCCAGGTTGGTGGTCAGCACCGGCCTGCGCACCGTGGTCCGCAGGTCCACGAGCGGCATCGGGGTGCGCAACTGCCACCAGCCGAACACCGCGAGCACCACCGCCGACCCGGCGAACATGCCCAGCGTCGTCACGCTCGTCCAGCCCCAGCCGCCACCCTTGGAGATGCCGAGCAGCAGCAGCACCAGGCCGGCCGCCAGTCCCAGCGCGCCGGGTCCGTCGAAGCGGTCGGCCGACGCCGACGGGATGCGCGGCACCAGCGCCGCGAACAGCAGCCCGGACAGGGTGCCCAGCGCCGCGGCGAACCAGAACAGCGCGTGCCAGTCGAAGCTGTCGGCGATGACGGCCGACAGCGGCAACCCCAGAGCGCCACCGACGCCCAGGGAGGCGCTCATCAGTCCCATGGCGGTGCCGACGCGGTGCGCGGGCACCGACGCCCGCAGCACGCTGATGCCCAGCGGGATGATGGGCATGCCGAACCCCTGCAGGGCGCGGCCCACCACCATCAGCAGCAGCGAACTGCTCAGGGCGGCGATCAGCGAGCCGATGGTCAGCAGCACCGTGCAGATGATGAGAATCGGCTTGGGCCCGTGCATGTCGCCGAGCCGGCCGAACACCGGGGTGGCGACCGCCGCCGTCAGCAGGGTGGCGGTGATCGCCCACGACGCGTTGGCCGCGCTGGTGTCCAGCAGCGTGGGCAGTTCGGGGATCAGCGGGATGACGAGTGTCTGCATCAGCGACACGCTGATCCCCGCGGCCGCCAGCACCGCGACGATGATCCCGGGATGACGACGCACGCCGGGGATGCTACCCCTTAGGTCATCTATGCAAACCCCGGCGGTGTCCGTCTCACTGCGACGGAGCGAGCTCCCCCAGCGCCTTCTCCGCCCCGCGGTTCAGCGGCACCGGGCTCGTGTCACGTGCCGACTCGACCTTGATGCCCTTCGCGGCGCCGACCGCCTGCTCCAGCTGCGGCTTGCGGTCGAACAGAGTCTTGGTCAGCACGCACGCGAGGTTGGCGTCGATGTCGTCGCGGACCAGCAGCAGGTTGGGCACCACGATGGTCTTCGCATCGGCCGGGGTGCCGTAGGTCGCCGAGGGGATGACGCCCTCCTCGTAGACCGGGCTGATCTCCTGCATCTTGGACAGCTGCGGGGTGATGTCGAGGAACGTCACGGCGTCGCGCCGCGTGGTGAACAGGTCGGTGATGCCCGGCGTCGGCAGTCCGCCCGACCAGAACATCGCGTCGATCGAACCGTCCTTCATGCCGTCGACGGTCTTGGTCAGGTCGAGTCGTTGCGCGGCGACGTCACTCTGCGGATTGAGCCCGGCCGACTCGATCAGCCTGTTGGCGATCACCTCGGTGCCCGAACCGGGCGAGCCCGTCGAGACGCGCTTGCCGCGCATGTCGGCGATGGACTTGATGCCCGCATCGGACCGGACCACCACCTGCGTGTAATTCGGGTAGAGCCGCGAGATCGCCTGGATGGGCTGCTTCTCACCGTCGAAGCCGCCCTTGCCCTCGACGGCGTCCGATGCGGTGTCGGCGAGAGAGAACGCCACCTGGTACGCGCCGCCGACGAGCTGCTGGATGTTCTGCACCGAGGCGCCGGTCTCGGCCGCGGTGGCCTTGACCTTGCCGTCGGTGGCCGACGAGATCTGTTCTGCGTAGGCGTTTCCCAACGAGAAGTAGACGCCGGTCGCGTTGCCGGTCGCGATCGCGATCCGGGTGTCACCGGACACCTCGCAGGTCACCTCACCGCCGGTGTCGGCGGCCGGTTTGTCTTGGCGGCCACCACATCCGGTGATCGCCGCACCGACCATGAGCAGTCCCGCGCCCACCGCGATCGCACGTCTCATTCTCGTCTCCTCTTGTCGATGATGGCCAGCGCGACCGCCACGAGCAGGCACGCCAGACCCGCCACGATGGTGACGGGATCGAGGAACAGCAACAGCAGGGCCGATACGGCGGCGAACACCCGGGAGACGCGGTTGGCCTCCCCGACGCCGAACACCCACCCGCCGACGGCGATCGACAGCGCCGCGATGCCGGCGCACGCCGCCGCGGTCACCCACAGCACACCGATGACCGAACCGCGACCCAGCAGGTGCTCACCCGGACCGGTCACCACGAAGGCGATCGGCACCAGGAACGCGGGCAGGCCGTAGCGCAGCGTGTGCCACATCGTCGGGATGGCCTTGCCGCCCGTCACCGCCGACGCGCCCACCGCCGCAAGGGCCGTGGGCGGGGTGATCTCCGAGAGCACCGAGTAGTAGAAGACGAACATCGCCGCCGCGGGTGCGGGCACGTCGAGTTCGAGCAGCGCGGGCCCGATGATCACCCAGCCGATCACGAAGGACGCCGTCACCGGGATCGCCAGGCCCAGTACGGCCAGCGCGACCGCGGCGAACACCGCCGTCAACGCGAGCATCAGGGTGCGGTTGTCGGTGATCGCATCGACACCGCGCACCAGCACCGACGAGAACTGGGCGCCGAGTCCGGTCTTGGTCGTCATCGCGGTGATCACCCCGGCCGCCGCGCAGACCGCAACGACGGGCAGCACACCGCGCACGCCGGACGCCAGTGCGTCGAACGTCCGGTGCGGCGTCAGACGGTGCCTGCGGTCGAGGAACGACAGTGCGAAGGCCAGCAGCGTGGCGTACACCACGGCCCGGGTGGCGCTCACCCCCAGCGCCAGCAGCACGACGATCGCGATCAGGGACGAGAAGTGATAGCCGAAGCGCAGCAGCAACTTCCACGCCGACTGCGCTTCGAACTCGGCGGGCCGCACGCCGAACCGGCGGGCGTCCATCTCGACGGCCAGCAGGATGCCGAGGTAGTACAGCAGCGTCGGGATGGTGGCCCAGCCCAGCACCGTGAGGTAGGAGACCTCGAGATACTCGGCGACGATGAACGCCGCCGCGCCGAGCGTCGGCGGCGACAGCAGCGCTCCGACGCCGGCCGCCGCGAGCACGCCGCCCGCGCGCTCGGGGGTGTAACCGGCCTGCTTCATGATGGGCCACGTGACCGCGCCGGTGCTGACGGCCGTCGCGGTGCCCGATCCGGAGACCGTGCCGAGCAGGAAGCCCGACGCGACGGTCGTGCGGCCCGCCGCGCTGCGCGAGCGGCGGAACGCGGCCACCGACAGGTCGACGAAGAACCGCGCCGCACCGGACCGTTCGAGCACCGCGCCGTAGATGGTGAACAGCACGATGTAGGTGGCGGCCACGTCCAGCGGGGTGCCGAAGAACCCGCTGCCCGAGTTGTACAGCGCGTCGATGATCTGGTCGAAATCCAGTCCGGCGTGCGCGATGTCCCAGCCCTGCGGCAGCAGTCCGCCGTAGTAGCCGTAGGCGAGGAACACCGCGCACACGATCGGCAACGCCCACCCCGTGGTGCGCCTGCAGGCCTCGAGGATGAGCACCAGGAGCAGCGCGCCCATCACCACATCGGTGGGTTCGAGCAGGCCCTGCCGGTCCAGGAACGCGTTGTATCCGCCACCGCCCGAGCCCAGCGCCATCGGCAGCACGGGGTAGAGACACACGAGCAGGGTGAGCACGGCCAGCACCCAGTCGAGGACACCGGGCCGGTCCTCGGGATCAATGCGGGGCAGCCCCGACCGGTAGACCAGATACACCAGCGGCAGGGTGCCGGCCAGGAAGATGATCAGGTAGTACTGGCTGCCCTGGGGCAGCGGACGGAACACCTGCCAGATCGTCAGGATCGCCACCGCGAAGGCGATCACCGTGACGGCGCGGTCCACCCAGCCGCTGAGCTGACGACCCGGGCGCTCCTGGTCGTCGGTCTGCGGGATGTCGGTGAGGGCCGCCGACGGCGGTGCGGTCGACGGCGCCGTGGCAACCGACGTCGAGGGGCCGGGCTCTGGCGGCGTTGACCTCTCCATCGAGAGAGACGTTATGCCGCAGCGCCTGCGTTCGTGGCTGATTGCGGTGAGTCGGCGCGATTGTTCGGGGTCAGCCCCCGGTGAGCGCCCGTAGCGCCGGGATCAGCTGCGCCAGAGCGCGGCCGCGGTGCGAGGCCGCGTCCTTCTCGGCGGGGCTGAGTTCTGCTGCGGTGCGGTCGTTTCCGTCCGGGAGGAACACCGGGTCGTAGCCGAATCCGCCGTCACCGCGAGGTGCCCGGACGATGCGACCCCGCCACTCTCCGCGTACGACGGTGGTGTGCTCCCGGTCCGGTCCGGTGACGAGCGCGCACGCCGACACGAATGCCGCGCCGCGCCGCTCGTCGGGTACGTCGTGGATCTGGGCCAGCAGCAGTGCGGTGTTCTTGTCGTCCTCGCCGTGGGTGCCCGACCAGCGCGCCGACAACACCCCGGGCATGCCGTTCAAGGCGTCCACCGCCAGGCCGGAATCGTCGGCGACCGCGGGCAGTCCGCTGGCCCGCCACGCGTCGCGGGCCTTGGCGACGGCGTTCTCCTCGAACGTGGCGCCGGTTTCGGGCGCCTCGTCGAAGGGCGCCACGTCGTCGAGTGAGCGCAGCTCCAGACCCGACACCCCTGCGGTGTCGAGGACGCGACGGAGTTCGGCCAGCTTCTTGGGGTTGCGCGTGGCGACCAGGACGTCGACCACGGCGATCAGCTGCCGAACGCCTTCTTCGGCGGCGACGACGGCTCCGGCAGCACGCCCGGGTAGGGCAGCTCGAGCGCCTCGCGCTGCACGACGAACAACTGCTCGCAGGCGGCGAGCGCGACGTCGAGGAGCTTGTCCAGCGTCGAGCGCGGGAAGGTCGCGCCCTCCCCCGTGCCCTGGACCTCGACCAGCGTGCCGGTGTCGGTGGCGACGACGTTCATGTCCACCTCGGCGCGGGAGTCCTCGGTGTAGGGCAGGTCGACGCGCACCCGGCCGTCGACGACGCCGACGCTGACCGCGGCGATCGCGCACGACAGCGGGCGCGGGTCGGAGAGTTTGTCGGCGGCCGCGAGGTAGGTCACCGCGTCGGCGAGCGCGACGTAGGCGCCGGTGATCGCCGCCGTGCGGGTGCCGCCGTCGGCCTGCAGCACGTCGCAGTCGATGGCGATGGTGTTCTCGCCGAGGGCGTTGAGGTCGATGCAGGCTCGCAGCGACCGGCCGATGAGCCTGCTGATCTCCTGCGTCCGTCCGCCTACCCGGCCCTTGACCGACTCGCGATCCGAGCGGTCATGGGTCGCGGCGGGCAGCATCGCGTACTCGGCGGTGAGCCAGCCCTGGCCGGAGCCCTTGCGCCACCGCGGCACGCCCTCGGTGACGCTGGCGGTGCACATGACCCGGGTCTGGCCGAACTCCACCAGTACCGAGCCCGCCGGATGGGTGGTGAAACCGCGGGTGATCACGACGGGCCGCAGTTCGTCGTCGAGGCGGCCGTCTTCTCGTCTGGACACGCGCCAACCCTAACCGGTGGGCGGGGCGATTCAGCGGCGCGGGACGTCGAACGTCTCGCCGCAGACCACCGCGTGCACCGGGCCGTCGAACTCCGCCTTGGCTTCGCTGATCACGTCCTCCCGCGAGGTCCACGGCGGGATGTGGGTGAGCAGCAGTTCCGACACCCCGGCCGCGGCCGCCATCTGACCGGCCTCGGTTCCGGACAGGTGCAGTTTCGGCGGCCGGTCGGGCGAATGTGTCCACGACGCCTCGCACAGGAACACGTCCGCGCCGCGCGCCAGATCGACCAGCGCATCGCACACGCCGGTGTCCCCGCTGTAGACGAACGAGGCGCCGGACGGGTCGGTGAACCGCATGCCGTAGGACTCCGTCGGGTGGCACACCAGCCGGGGCAGGACGTTCAGGGAGCCGATGTTCACGGCCTGGCCGTCGACCCACGGACGGACGTCGAAGATGTCGGAGAAGTCGTCGATCTCGCCGCCCTCGGGAGACGACGCGGCGCCGAGCCGGGCCCAGGTGTTGGCCGGGCCGTACATCACCCCGCGGGCGGGGGCGGGCGTCGGGCCGTACCGGCGCCACACGAACAGCCCGGGCAGGTCGAGACAGTGGTCGGCGTGCAGGTGCGACAGCAACACCTGAACGTCGTTGGGGTCGGCGTAGCGCTGCAGGGCGCCCAGCACGCCACCGCCGAAGTCGATCACCAGTGGCGGGGTGTCGGGCGCGGTCAGAAGGTACCCGGACGCCGGCGAATCAGGCCCGGTAACGCTACCGGAGCAACCGAGCACGGTGATTCGCACGCCCACTAGCTTGCCATGCCCGATACGCCGAGGACGAAAACATCACCGCTTTCGCTCCGGCCGATCATCATCCGTCACATCCTCGCGTCGGCGTGACGACGAACGGGCCGCACACCGTCGAGTCCGGGCCCCAGAAAACGGGCCGCGAGGGCGGTGAACGCGTCGGGATCTCCGGTCGCCTCGAAGCTGCGCACCGGCGGTTCGGCGACGGGGTCATCCGGGTGCGGGCGCAGCAGATCGCGTTCGGTGAGCACGCGCAGAAGATCCTTGGCGGTCTCCTCGGCGCTGGACACCAGCGTCACCTCGTCGCCCATCGCGAGCTGGATGAGCCCGGACAGCATCGGGTAGTGCGTGCAGCCCAGCACCAGGGTGTCCACCCCGGCGCGCTGCAGCGGCTCGAGGTATCCCTCTGCCAGGCCCAGCACCTGTCGGCCACTGGTCACCCCGCGCTCGACGAAGTCGACGAACCGGGGGCAGGCGACGGCGGTGACGACGGTGTCGCGGGCGGCGGCGAACGCGTCCTGGTAGGCGCCGGAGGCGACGGTCGCCGCGGTGCCGATCACCCCGATGTGGCCGTTGCGGGTCGCGGCCGCCGCACGCCGCACCGCGGGCCGGATCACCTCGACGACGGGCACGGGTGCGTAGCGTTCGCGGGCGTCGGCCAGGCACGCCGACGACGCGGTGTTGCAGGCGATCACGAGCGCCTTGACGCCGCGGGCGACGAGGTCGTCGCCGATGGCGAGCGCGTGCGCCCGGATCTCGGGAACGGTCAGCGGGCCGTAGGGACCGTTGCCGGTGTCGCCGACGTAGACGATGTTCTCGTCGGGCAACTGGTCGATGATCGCCCGCGCGACGGTGAGACCGCCGACGCCGGAGTCGAAGATGCCGACGGGAGCGCTGACATCCGTCACGACGTGAGGTAGGGGTTCGCCGGGGTCTTGCGACGCTCGCGCGCCGTGCGTTCCGGTTTCGACAGCAGGTACGCCGCGACGACGCCTGCCACGGCACCGCACAGATGGCCCTGCCACGAGACTCCCGGGGTGCCGGGCAGCACCCCGAGCAGCACGCCGCCGTAGACGAACAGCACGATGACGCCGACCACGATCTCCCACACCTTGCGGGTGAAGAAGCCGAACACGATGAGGAACGCCAGCCACCCGAAGATCAGGCCGGACGCGCCGATGTGATTGGTCTCGCAGCGCACGCCGACATACGGGCAGTGCGCGCCGATGTTGCCGATCAGCCAGGTGCCGAAGCCGCCGAGGATCCACACGATCGCCGTCGCGTAGATGAACCGCGACAGCCCGGCGAGCGTCATCAGGAAACCGAGCACGAGCGCCGGAACGGTGTTGGCGATCAGGTGGTCCCAGTTCGAGTGCAGCATCGGCGCGAACACGATGCCCCAGAGCCCGTCGGACTCGAGCGGCCGGATCCCGTTGTCGTCCAGGCGGTGCCCGGTGATGTTGTCCCAGATCTCGATGACGTAGAGCAGCGCCACGAAGCTGAGCACCGTGACGGCGCCGACGAGCCACGCCGGCCGCTTCTTCGGCTTCGGCGGTTGCCCGGCGGCGTATCCCTTGGCACCGCCGTACCCGCTCATGCCCATAGCTGCCCTTCCAGCGCGTCCTCGGCGTCATCAAGGCTACCGGCGTATGCGCCGGTGGACAGATACTTCCAGCCGGCGTCGCACACCACGAACGCGATGTCGGCGCGCTGTCCGGCGGCCACCGCCTTGGCCGCCACCCCCAGGGCGGCGTGCAGGATCGCCCCGGTCGAGATGCCGGCGAAGATGCCCTCGATCTGCACCAGCTCACGGGTCCGCCGGATCGCGTCGAAGGACCCGACGGAGAACCGGCTGGTGAGCACCTCGGGGTCGTAGAGCTCGGGGATGAAGCCCTCATCGATGTTGCGCAGCGCGTACACGCCCTCGCCGTAACGGGGTTCGGCGGCCACGATGGCGATGTCGGGCACCTGCTCGCGCAGGTAGCGGCCGGTGCCCATGAGCGTGCCGGTGGTGCCGAGCCCCGCCACGAAGTGGGTGATCTCGGGCAGGTCGGCCAGCAGCTCCGGGCCGGTGCCCTCGTAGTGCGCGGCCGAGTTCGCCGGGTTGCCGTACTGGTAGAGCATCACCCAGTCCGGGTTCTGGGCGGCCAGCTCCTTGGCGTGTGCGACGGCCGTGTTCGAGCCGCCTTCGGCGGGTGAGTCGATGATGCGGGCGCCGTACAGCTCGAGCAGCTGCCTGCGCTCGATCGAGGTGTTCTCCGGCATCACGCAGATCATCGTGTAGCCCTTGAGCAGCGCCGCCATCGCCAGCGAGATGCCGGTGTTGCCGCTGGTGGGTTCCAGGATGGTGGCGCCGGGGGCGAGCAGGCCGTCGCGTTCGGCCTGCTCGATCATCCGCAGCGCGGGGCGGTCCTTGATCGAGCCGGTGGGGTTGCGGTCCTCGAGCTTGGCCCACAGCCGCACGTGCGGGGACTGGTCCTCGTCGTGCCACCTCGGCGACAGCCGTTGCAGACCGACCAGAGGCGTGTTGCCGAGCGCCTCCAGCGGGGAGTCGTATCTCACCCGCCGGCCACCGCGGGCAGGATCGTGACCGAGTCGCCGTCTGCGACACTGGTGTCGAGTCCGCCGGAGAACCGCACGTCCTCGTCGTTGACGTAGATGTTGACGAAGCGGTGCAGCTTGCCCGGCTTGTCGGGGTCGATGAGCCGGTCGGAGATCCCGGAGTAGTTCGACTCCAGGTCGCTGATCACGGCGGCCAGCGTGGCGCCGGACGCGGTGACGCGCTTCTCGCCGCCGGTGTGCGTGCGCAGGATCGTGGGAATCGAGACGGTGACAGACATCGGGGTTTCTTTCTCTCAGTACTGCTCGACGACGGTGACGGGTTCCTCGGTGACGACGCCGTCCACGATGCGGTAGCTGCGCAGCTCGTGTTCGTCGGGGTCGCGGGTGGACACCAGGACGTAGTGCGCGTCCGGCTCGGACGCGTACGAGATGTCGGTGCGGCTCGGGTAGGCCTCGGTGGCGGTGTGCGAGTGATAGATGACGACGGGCACCTCGTCGGCGTCGTCCATCGCCCGCCACACCCGCAGCTGCTCCTGGGAGTCGAACCGGTAGAAGGTCGGCGAGCGCTCGGCGTTGAGCATCGCGACGAATCGTTCCGGACGGTCCGAGCCCTCGGGGCCCGCGATGATGCCGCACGCCTCGTCGGGATGGTCGGCGCGGGCGTGGGCCACCATGGCGTCGACCAGGTCAGCGCGAATCGTCAGCACGGGACCCTCCTCGTCGCACTCCTGCTCATCCGAACGCTCCCGGCAACAGGCTCCGGTATGTCGGTATTCCGGCCACCGGTTCGGCGGCCAGCACGCCGACCAGCACCGCCCGGGCCAAACAGTCGGCCGCCGCGGCGCCGACACTGGTGATCAACGCCATCTCGGGCGTCATCGATGCCGGGGTGTCCGGCGGCGGGGCGACCTCGATGGCGCCGGTGGCCAACGCGAACACGGTATCGCCGTCGTGCGGGGTGTGGGACGGCCGCAGGGTGCGGGCCAGCCCGTCGTGGGCGGCGAGGGCGACGCGGCGGCAGCCGGCCGGGCTCAGCGCGGCGTCGGTGGCCACGACCGCGATGGTGGTGTTGAGCGGACTGTGCTCGGCGTGCCGGTCGAGGTACGCACCGATCTGCTCGGCCGGCGGTCTGCGCAGCCCGAACTCCTCGATCAGGTACGCCGTCCACGGCAGCCCCGTCGCGGTGTCGACGGCGTCGCCTGCGGCGTTGACCACCACCAGCGCCCCGACGGTGACACCGGAATCGAGCATCGTCGACGCGGTGCCGACGCCACCCTTGAGCACCCCCACGCGGGCGCCGACGCCCGCGCCGACGGTGCCGAGCGCCACCTCGGTGCCCGCGGCGGCCGCGGCGGCAAGGCCGAAGTCGGCCGTCGGCCTGCAGCCCCAGCCGCCGACCGGCAGGTCGAAGATGACCGCGCCGGGCACGATGGGCACCACGCCGCCGTCGAGCGCCACCCCGCGGCCCTGCTGCTCCAGCCACGTCATCACGCCGTCGGCGGCGGCGAGGCCGAAGGCGCTGCCACCGGTGAGCACCACCGCGTCCACGTGACGCACCGAGTTCATCGGGTCCAGGAGGTCGGTCTCCCGCGTGCCGGGTGCGCCGCCCCTGCCGTCGACCGCGCCGACGGTGCCGGGCGGGGTGAGCACGACGGTGGTGCCGGTGGCCCAGCCGGAGCCCAGCGTGGCGTCGTCGTCGATGCGGTGGTGATGGCCGACCAGGATCCCGCCGACGTCGGTGATCGAACCGCTCATCTGGCCTTGCCGATCAGCGCCAGCACCAGGTACTCCTGCAGCACCGTGAGCCACTGGTACACGTCGAGGTGGCCGGCCATGGGGTGGTCCGGCGGCAGTTCGTCGGGCCCGCCGGCACCGATGTCGAGCATGGTGCCCAGCGCGAGGCGCACGTCGTTGACGGCCGCGACCCAGGACTCGGCGTCGTCCTCGGACAGTTCGAACTTGCCGCCACCACCCGGCAGGGTGTCCAGCAGACGTTGTCCCGCTTGTTTTTTGGCGTCGAGGATGGTCGGCTCGTGCAGGCTGCGCAGCGCACTGTTGAGGCTCTCGGCCGTGCCGGAGCCCGCCGGGTGGTCGTTGTGCGGCTTGAAGAAGTCGGGCAGCAGCCGCTTCATCGTCTCGTCCTGCGGCGGCTGAGAGTTGCCGGTGCGCATACCGGTGATCGCCTCGAGTTCGTCTGCGGGTGAGGAGGATTCACGCTCCTCGAGCATCCCCAGCAGGGACGTCACCAGGTTCTGCAGCAGCGCCGCCTCGTGCTCGGCGAGCGCCGACCGGAACCGCGGGCCGCCTGCGCCGTCGATCCGCTTCCATTTGCGCACCGCGGATCAGCGGTCCTGCTGCATCGTGGCCCACAGGCCCGCGGCGTGGAGTTTGGACACGTCGACCTCCATCGACTCGCGACTGCCCGCCGACACCACCGCCTTGCCCTCGTTGTGCACCTGCAGCATCAACTTGGTGGCGTGCGGCTCGTCGTAGCCGAACAGCTTCTGCAGAACGTAGGTCACGTACGTCATCAGGTTGACGGGGTCGTCCCACACGATGGTCACCCACGGGGTGTCGGTGGCCGCTCCGGTCGCGACGTCACGCTCCTCGCGAGTTCCCGGTCGGGCCTTCGCCGGCGTCACCATGCCCGCAAGGATACCGATGTGGTGGATCCGCCTCGCCGACCACTACCGTGGCAGCTGTGACGGCCGCGCTGCTGACCGACAAGTACGAGTTGACGATGCTGGCCGCCGCGCTGCGCGACGGCACCGCACACCGGCGCACCACGTTCGAGGTCTTCGCCCGGCGGCTGCCCGAAGGCCGCCGCTACGGGGTGGTGGCCGGCACCGCACGGTTCGTGGAATTGCTGGCGCAGTTCACCTTCGACGACGCGGCGTTGGAGTCGGTGTCGGAGTTCCTCGACGCCGACACGCTGTCCTATCTGTCGTCCTACCGCTTCGGCGGCGACGTCGAGGGCTATGCCGAGGGCGAGCTGTACTTCCCCGGCTCTCCCGTGCTGTCGGTGCACGGCACCTTCGCCGAGTGCGTGATCCTCGAGACGCTGGCGCTTTCGGTGTTCAACCACGACAGCGCCATCGCCTCGGCCGCGGCCCGGATGGTCAGCGCCGCAGAGGGCCGCCCGCTGATCGAGATGGGCTCGCGGCGCACCCACGAGCAGGCGGCCGTCGCCGCGGCGCGCGCCGCGTACCTCGCCGGCTTCAGTGGCACGTCGAACCTGGAGGCGCAGCGCCGCCACGGTGTGCCCGCCCTCGGCACCAGCGCACACGCCTTCACCCTGCTGCACACCACCGCGGACGGGCCCGACGAGGCGGCCGCCTTCCGGGCGCAGGTCGACGCGCTCGGCGTGGACACCACGCTGCTGGTCGACACCTACGACATCACCGCCGGGGTGGCCACCGCCGTCGAGGTGGCCGGCACGGCGCTGGGCGGGGTGCGCATCGACTCCGGCGAGCTCGGCGTGCTGGTCCGCCAGGTCCGCGAACAGCTCGACGGACTCGGCGCCACCGGAACCAGGATCGTGGTCTCCAGCGACCTCGACGAGTTCGCCATCGCCGCGCTGCGCGCCGAGCCGGTCGACAGCTACGGCGTCGGCACGTCGGTGGTGACCGGGTCGGGCGCACCCACGGCCGGCATGGTCTACAAGCTGGTCGAGGTCGACGGTCTGCCGGTGGCGAAACGCAGCAGCCACAAGGAGTCCCACGGCGGACGCAAGCAGGCGCTACGGCTCGCCAAGCCGTCGGGCACCATCGTCGAGGAAGTGGTGCACCCGGCGGGCAGGCCGCCCGCGGATCCCGACGGCCTGGAGTCCCGCCCGCTGACCGTCGAGCTGGTACGCGCCGGGCAGCCCGTCGGCGACCCCGGGCTGGATGCGGGGCGCAGCCGGGTGGCCGCCGGTCTCGGCAGCCTGCCGTGGGACGGCCTGAAGCTCTCCCGGGGCGAGCCCGCGATCCCGACCCGCATGGCCTAGGAGGAATCACGGGCGCCGACGCACACGCCACCGGCACACGAGCCGTCGACGACGTCACGGCTCTGCTGGACGCCGCGGTGGCCGCCGTTGGCGGCGCTCGCCGCGACGGGCAGGTCGAGATGGCGCAGGCCGTGGCGCGGGCCTTCGAGACCGGCGAGCACCTTGCCGTGCAGGCGGGTACCGGTACCGGCAAGTCGCTGGCCTATCTGGTGCCGGCGATCGCCAGGGCGGTCGCGGCGGAGGAGCCGGTGGTCGTGTCGACGGCGACGATCGCGCTGCAGCGCCAGCTGGTGGACCGCGACCTGCCCCGGCTGGCGGACGCACTCGTGGGCGCACTCCCCCGCAGGCCCACGTTCGCCCTCCTCAAGGGGCGGGGAAACTACCTGTGCCTGAACAAGATCCACAACGGGTCGACGGGGTCGGCCGAACCGGAGGATCGGCCGCAGGACGAGCTGTTCGACGCCGTGGCCGCCACCGCACTGGGCCGGGACGTCAAGCGGCTCACCGCATGGTCGTCGGACACCGAGACCGGTGACCGGGACGAGCTGAAACCCGGTGTCCCGGACCGCTCGTGGAGCCAGGTCAGCGTCTCTGCGCGCGAGTGCATCGGGGTGGCGCGGTGTCCGTTCGGCACCGACTGCTTCGCCGAACGGGCCCGTGACAAGGCCGGACACTCCGATGTGGTGGTCACCAACCATGCGCTGCTCGCCATCGACGCCATCTCCGACGCGGCAGTGCTGCCCGAGCACCGGCTGCTGATCGTCGACGAGGCCCACGACCTGGTGGACCGGGTGACGTCGGTGGCGACCGCGGAGCTGTCCGCGACGTCGCTGGGCATCGCCCACCGGCGGGCCGCGCGGTTGATCGACGCGGAACTCGCACAACGCCTGGAGGCCGCGGCCACCACGTTCGCCTCGGTCATCCACGACACCTCCCCGGGCCGGATGGACCGGCTCGACGACGAACTGGCCACCCATCTCACCGCGCTGCGCGACGCCGCACACCGCGCCCGCTCGGCGATCGACACCTCCCCCGCCGATCCGAAGGCGGCCGCGGCGCGATCCGAGGCGGCCACCGCACTGACCGACGTCGGCGACACCGCGTCGCGCATCCTCGACTCCTTCGGCCCGGCGATCCCCGACCGCACCGACGTGGTGTGGCTCGATCACGAGGACAACCGCGGCAACGTGCGGGCGGTGCTGCGGGTGGCGCCGCTGTCGGTCGCCGGCCTGCTGCGCCTGAGGCTGTTCGAGCATTCGACGGCCGTCCTGACGTCGGCCACGCTGACCGTCGGTGGCAACTTCGAGGCCATGGCAGGCGCATGGGGACTCAAGGGCGGCGAAAAAGACGCCGCCTGGCGCGGCATTGACGTCGGATCGCCGTTCCAACACGCCAAGACCGGGATCCTCTACGTCGCAGCGCATCTGCCCGCACCGGGCCGCGACGGCACCGGCTCGGCCGAACAGCTCGACGAGATCGCGGGACTCATCACCGCGGCGGGCGGGCGCACCCTCGGACTGTTCTCGTCGATGCGTGCCGCCCGCGCCGCGGCGGAGATCATGCGCGACCGGCTCGACACACCGGTGTTGTGCCAGGGCGAGGACACCACGTCGGCGCTGGTGGAGCGCTTCGCTGCGGACGCGGCCACGTCGCTGTTCGGCACGCTGTCACTGTGGCAGGGCGTCGACGTGCCCGGGCCGTCGCTGTCATTGGTGCTCATCGACCGCATCCCGTTCCCCCGGCCCGACGACCCTCTGCTGACCGCCCGCCAGCGGGCCGTCACCGCCCACGGCGGCAACGGGTTCATGGCGGTGTCGGCCAGCCACGCCGCGCTGCTGCTGGCCCAGGGCGCCGGCCGGTTGCTGCGCGGCACCGACGACCGCGGTGTGGTGGCGGTGCTGGACTCGCGGATGGCGACGGCGCGCTACAGCGGCTATCTGCGGGCGTCGCTGCCGCCGTTCTGGGCGACCACCGACAGCGCACGGGTGCGCGGTGCGCTGGAACGGCTGCGGGATCAGGCGTAGCCGACCCAGCCGCGGAAGGTGAACGCCGAGTAGAACTGCACGACGTCGGTGAAGCCTGCGTCCCGCAGAATGGCCTCGTCCTGTTCCGGCGCCAGTATCGGAACGTCGGAATCGACTGTGGCGCGGGCGCGTTCGGTGATCTCCCGGCTGATGCCCGAGTCGTGCGCATATTCGGCGTAGCGGGACAACCACATCGCGCGTTCGTCGGCGTCCCGCTGCGGGAGGCTCATGTGAGCCACGACGAAGGGCGCCCCGGGAGCCAGCCGGCGGCGCACCTCCGCGGCGGTGCGGCGGCGTTCGTCGGCCTCGAGGAAGTGCAGCGTCAGGAAGCTCGTCGCGGCGTCGAAGGGCCCGTCCGGCGCGTCGTCGATGTAGCCCTCGTGCAGCCGGGCGCGGGATGCCAACGGCCCCAGCGTCTTCTCGGCCAGCTCGAGCATCGGCCGCGCCGGGTCGACACCGTCGAAGGTCCACCCCTGGCGCGCCTCGGCCAGCGCCTTGATCTCCAGGCCGCCGCCCGCTCCGAGCACCAGCACCCGCGCCCGCTCGGGCGCCCGTTCGGAGATGAGGATCGCCGCGAGACGGTGGATCTCCCGGTACCCCGGCACGAATCGCGGCGGGTTGTCGGCGTAGTCGTCGGCGAACTGCAACTCGTGGAACACGCTCGTGTTGTCGCTCATCCGGCCAGTCTCGGCAGGAACCGCAAGCACGGCAACGAAAGTTGCCGTTCAGGCAAACGCCGTCAGACCTTCTTGGTGGTGCCGTACCAGGCCAGCACAGCGTCGGACTGATCGGTCGAGCGGGTCAGGAACGCGTAGGAACGGATGAACGACTCACCGACGCAACCGTCGATCTTCACCCGGAAGTTGCTGATCATCACCCATGGGTCGGCGCCGGTGAACTCCTTCTTGGTGACCGGCACGATGTTGATGATGCCGGGCTTGAGGCCGACCGTGACACCGCCGCCGAGATTGTTGCCCAGCCCGGGGACGATGCCGTCCGGGATCGGTGAGATGAGGTCGGTGCCGATCAGGCCGATCGACGGGTTGAGGCCCGCCGTCGCGGTCAGCGAGACGCCGTTGGAGGTGCTCATGTCGATGCCGCAGCCGATCTCGTAGCCCACCTCGAGCGTGCCGTGTGGCGGCTCGCCCTCATCGGGTCCGGACAGCTCGCCGTCGTAGGTGCCGCCCACGACGTACTCACGCGAGGACAACGCCGTGGTGAGCGGCGGGATGATCGCCTGCGTCTCGTCGCGCGCCGACAAAGTCAGCACCCAGTCGTCGGGGGTGGTGACGGTGGCCGGCGGGGTCGACTCGACACGGCCCGGGTCGGGCGGCGGCGCGCCCTCGGGGGGCGGCGCACCCTCCGGCGGCGGCGCGTCGGCGGCGACCGGCTGCGGTTCCGGTTCGGCGACCGCGGTCGGCGTCATTCCGCCCAGCGTCGCGCACATCCATCCCGCCGCGGCCACCGCTGTGAGTGCCCGCCACCACCGTCCCCGATCCGTCACAGCGCCGAACCTACCGCGACCGACGTCACGGGTTTACGGATAGTCGCCAGATCGTCCGCAACGTCAGATCGGCAGCCGCAGCACGAACCCGGTCTCCAGCGCAATCCACGGCGCCCCGTCCGGTCCGATCGCCAGCCCGTGCGGCTCGCTGCCGGGCGGCAGATCGATGGTGACCACCTCGCCGTCGCCGCTCACCCTGGCGATCTGGCTGGACCCCCACAGGCTCACCCACACCCCGTCGGAGGGGTCGGCGATCACCGCGTGCGGCTTGCCGGGCAGCTCGAGTTCCTCGATCGGCCCGTCCATCGGGATGCGGCCCAGTTTCTCGGCGAGGATCTCAGTGAACCACACCGCGTCGTCGTGGGTGGCGGCGATGCCGACCGGACCTGCGCCGCTGGTCGGCACCTCGCGCACCGTCAGATCCCCTGCCGGTTCGAGCCGCCCGACGGCATTGCCCTGGTTGAGCGTGAACCACAGCGCACCGTCCGGACCGGCGGTGATCATCGCGGGGAAGCCGCCCAGCCCGGCCTCGCGGGTCACCTGGCCGTCGGTGGAGATGCGACCGATCTCCCCGGACGTGGTCCCGGTGAACCACAGTGCACCGTCGGGGCCCGCGGTGATGCCGTACGGTCCGCTGTCGTCGGCCACCGGGTAGGAGGTCTGCTCCCCGTCGGTGGTGATCCGGCCGATCCGGTCGTCCCCGGTGCGGGTGAACCACATCGCGCCGTCCGGGCCGGCGGTGATCAGTGACGGTCTCGACCCGGGTGCGACGGGATACACCGTCACGTCGTCGTCCGGCCGGCCGTCCCCGCCGATCCGGGCGACGGCGCCGCCGTGCACGAGCGTCACCCAGATCGCCCGGTCCGGACCGGCTGCCAGGGCGTAGGGTCCGCCCTCGAGCGCTACCTTGAGGGCGCTCACGCCAGCGTGACGAGGCCGAGCTCGTTGTCGGCGGCCAGCAGCGGGTGGTGCGGCAGTACCCGCACCGTGTAGCCCACCGGCCCCGCCACCGGCAGCGGGGTGGTGGTGGAGAACACCTCGGTGCCGCCGTCGGCGGTTCCGGTGTGCGCCATCGCCACCGTCGCCGGGTCCTTCAGCGCATCGCTGTCGTCGACGCGGCCCAGCACCGCCTGCACGGTGACCTCGTCGGGTCGCAGGCCGGCCAGCTGGACGTTGGCGGTCAGCGTGAGCTCGGAGCCCAGCAGCGGTGTGTCCGGCAGGCCGTAGCTGTCCACGTCGGTGATCTGGATCTTCGGCCACGCATGGGCGGCACGCCGCCGGTAGTCGGCCAGCTCCCCGGCCGCACCGAAGGTCGTCCCGTTCACCGGCTCGACGGTCTTGCGCAGCGACCGGGCCGCGGGCGCGTAGTACTTCTCGGTGTAGTCGCGCACCATCCGCGACGCGAGCACCTTCGGCCCCAGCGCCTGCAGGGTGTGCCGGACCATCTCCACCCACCTGGCCGGCACCCCGTGCTCGTCGCGGTCGTAGAACTTCCGCGTCACCGACTTCTCGAGCAGGTCGTAGAGGGCGGCGGCCTCGAGGTCGTCCCGACGGGTCTCGTCGGCCAGCCCGTCGGCAGTCGGGATCTCCCAACCGTTCTCGCCGTCATACCACTCGTCCCACCACCCGTCGCGGATCGACAGGTTGAGTCCGCCGTTGAGCGCGCTCTTCATCCCCGACGTGCCACACGCCTCAAGCGGCCGCAGCGGGTTGTTGAGCCAGACATCGCAGCCCCAGTACAGCTGTCGCGCCATCGACATGTCGTAGTCGGGCAGGAACGCGATGCGGTGCCGCACCTCGGGCCGGTCGGCGAATTTCACGATCTGCTGGATCAACGCCTTGCCGCCGTCGTCGGCGGGGTGTGACTTGCCCGCCACGATCAGCTGGATCGGCCGCTCGGTGTCGAGCAGCAGCCGCTCGAGCCGGTCCGAGTCACGCAGCATCAACGTCAGCCGCTTGTAGGTCGGCACCCGGCGAGCAAAGCCGATGGTGAGCACATCCGGATCGAAAGCCGATGCAATCCAACCGAGTTCGGCGTCGGAGGCACCGCGTTCCAGCCACGAGCGGCGCACCCGCGCCCGGACGTCCTCAACCAGAGCGCGTCGCAGCTTCGACCGGATCCACCACAGGTGGCTGGAGTCGACCTCCTGCAACCGCTGCCAGGTGTCGGGCTCGCGCAGCGAGTCGAGGTTGTCCGCGCCGAGCATCTCCCGACCCAGTTCGATCCACTCGGGCGCCGCCCAGGTCGGCGCGTGCACACCGTTGGTGATCGATCCGATCGGGACCTCGTTCGGGTCGAACCCCGGCCACAGCTCGTTGAACATCTCGCGGCTGACCCGTCCGTGCAGCAGCGACACCCCGTTGGCGCGCTGGGCCAATCGCAACCCCATGTGGGCCATGTTGAACTTCGCCGGATCGTCCTCTTCCCCGAACGCGATCACCCGGTCCAGCGGAACCCCAGGCAGCAGCCGGGAGTTCGCACCCGCCGGGGTGCCCGGCGCGCTGCCGAAGTAGCGCTTGACCATCTCGACGGGGAACCGGTCGATGCCCGCGGGCACCGGCGTGTGGGTGGTGAACACGGTGGAGGAGCGCACCACGGTGAGCGCGGTGTCGAAGTCCAGCCCGGCGTCGATCAACTCGCGGATGCGTTCGACGCCGAGGAATCCCGCGTGGCCTTCGTTCATGTGGAAGACCTCCGGCGAGGGCAGCCCCTCGACCTCGGTGTACGCCCGGATCGCCCGCACCCCGCCGATGCCGGCCAGGATCTCCTGCTTGATGCGGTGCTCCTGGTCGCCGCCGTAGAGCCGGTCGGTGGTGCCACGCAGGTCGTGGTCGTTCTCCGGGATGTCGGAATCGAGCAGCAGCAACGGGATCCGGCCAACCTGCGCGATCCACACCCGGGCCCGCAGCGGGTTGTCATCGGGCAGCGCCAGCTCCACCAGCACCGGGTCGCCTGCCGCGTCGGTCAGCAGCCGCAGCGGCAGGCCCTGCGGGTCCAGCGACGGATAGTTCTCGCGCTGCCACCCGTCGGCGGTCAGCGACTGCCGGAAGTAGCCGGACCGGTAGTACAGGCCGACCGCGATGAGCGGCAGGCCGAGGTCGGAGGCCGACTTGAGGTGATCGCCGGCGAGGATGCCCAGGCCGCCGGAGTAGTTCGGCAGCACCTCGGCCACACCGAACTCCATCGAGAAATAGGCGATGCCGTTGGGCAGGGCGGTGCCCGCGGAGATCTGCTGCTGGTACCACAGCGGGCGGGTCAGGTAGTCGTCCAGATCGGCGGCCAGCCCGTCGAGCCGGCGCAGGAAGGATTCGTCGACGGCGAGGGCGTCGAGACGTTTCGGGCTGACCCCGCCGAGCAGCGCGACCGGATCGCAGCCGAGCTGTCGCCACAGGTCCGGGTCGATGGCCTCGAACAGGTCCTGTGTGGGCTTGTCCCAGGACCAGCGCAGGTTGATGGACAGCCGTTCCAGCGCCGACAACCGGTCAGGGAGATGGGCGCGGACAGTGAACCTTCTCAGGGCTTTCACGTGACTCAACCTTACTGACAAATCCGGGCGGCGCAGTCCGCTGCCCACATCCGATCGTGTTCGTTTGATTGGGCCGGACACTACGGTGGGTATAGGGCGCTCAGGGACTTCGCGGTGTCGGCATCAGACCACCGCGGCGTTCGTACGAGCTTTCTCGTACCTCGATCTCGAACATCCGCGGTCCCGGTGGCCGCGCCAGTGTGAGGAGCAGGTGGGTGGCCGGTCGTATCGGTATCGATGACGTCGCGCCCGTCGTGTCAAACGGCAGGTATCCGGCCAAGGCGGTCGTCGGCGAGGTGGTTCCGGTCCGGGCCACGGTGTGGCGCGAGGGCCACGACGCGGTGGCGGCGACCCTGGTGGTGCGCTATCACGGCACCAACTACCCCGACCTCGCCGAGGCACCGGCGGTCCGGGCCAGCCCGAGCGAACCCGTGCCGATCCAGGAGGTCGTCAACCCGCAGGCGAAGGTGCGGCCACAGGCCCTGCCGATGGCGCCGGGGCGCACACCCGACGTCTTCCACGGGCAGTTCGTGCCCGACCGGGTGGGGTTGTGGACATACCGGGTGGACGGCTGGGGCGACCCGATCGCGACGTGGCGAAAAGCGGTCACCGCCAAGCTCGACGCCGGCCAGAGCGAGGCCGAGCTGAACAACGATCTGTTGATCGGCGCCAAGCTGCTGGACCGCGCGGCAACGGGTGTGCCGCGCCAGGATCGGTTCCCGCTGGCCGAGGCGGCGGCCCGGCTGCGCGAGCCGGGTGATCCGTTCACCCGCGCGGGCGCGGCCCTCGCCCCGGACCTGATGGACATGCTCGCGGAGTACCCGCTGCGCGAATTGGTCACCCGCGGTGAGCAATACGGCGTGTGGGTGGACCGGCCGCTGGCCCGGTTCAGCTCCTGGTATGAGTTGTTCCCGCGGTCCACCGGCGGCTGGGACAACCAGGGCCATCCGGTGCACGGGACGTTCGCCACCGCCACCAAGGCACTTCCCCGGGTGGCCAGAATGGGCTTCGACATCGTCTACCTGCCGCCCATCCACCCGATCGGCAAGGTGCACCGCAAGGGCCGCAACAACAGCGTGACGGCGGCCCCCGATGACGTGGGCTCGCCGTGGGCGATCGGCAGCGACGAGGGCGGCCACGACGCCGTCCATCCGGACCTCGGCACGATCGAGGACTTCGACGGGTTCGTCGCCGCCGCGCGCGACGAGGGCCTCGAGGTGGCACTCGACCTCGCCCTGCAGTGCGCCCCCGACCACCCCTGGGCCCGCGACCACCCGGAGTGGTTCACCGTGCTGCCCGACGGAACCATCGCCTACGCGGAGAACCCGCCGAAGAAGTACCAGGACATCTATCCGCTGAACTTCGACAACGACCCGGCCGGGCTGTACGAGGAAGTGCTCCGGGTGGTGCGGTACTGGGTGTCGCACGGCGTCAAGGTGTTCCGCGTCGACAACCCGCACACCAAGCCGCCGAACTTCTGGGCGTGGCTGATCGGCGAGGTCAAGCGCGAGGATCCCGACGTATTGTTCCTCGCGGAGGCCTTCACCCGGCCGGCGCGGCTGCTCGGCCTGGCCAAGCTGGGCTTCACGCAGTCCTACACGTACTTCACCTGGCGCACCGCGAAATGGGAGCTCACCGAGTTCGGCCAGCAGATCGCCGAGCACGCCGACTACTGCAGGCAGAGCCTGTGGGTGAACACCCCCGACATCCTGCACGAGAGCCTGCAGCACGGCGGGCCAGGCATGTTCGCCATCCGCGCGGTGCTGGCGGCGACGATGAGCTCCACCTGGGGCGTGTATTCGGGCTTCGAGCTCTTCGAACACCGCGCGGTCCGGGAGGGCAGCGAGGAGTACCTGAACTCGGAGAAGTACGAGCTGCGTCCCCGCGACTTCGAGGCGGCCCTCGCCGACGGCGAGTCGCTGGAGCCGTTCATCACCCGGCTCAACGAGATCCGCCGTGTGCACCCGGCGCTGCACGAGTTGCGCACCATCGCGTTCCATTACCCGGACAACGACGCGGTCATGGCCTACAGCAAGTTCGACCCGGTCACCGGTGACCAGGTGCTGGTGGTGGTGACGCTCAACCCGTTCGGGCCCGAGGAGGCCACCGTGTGGTTGGACATGGCCGCATTGGGAATGCAACCTTACGACCGCTTCTGGGTGCGCGACGAGATCAGCGGCGAGGAGTACCAGTGGGGTCAGTCGAACTACGTGCGGCTCGATCCCGCCAAGGCGGTGGCACATGTGTTCAACATGCCCCAGATACCGGCCGAACAACGTCCCAACCTGCTTCGTAGGGAGTGATCGACACCATGGCTAAGGCCCCCGACGTGACCAACGAGGTCACCAGTCCGCATCTGCGGCCCCACACCGCGGACCTGAACCGCCTGCTGTCCGGCGAACACCACGACCCGCACTCGGTGCTCGGCGCGCACGAGTACGACGATCACACGGTGCTGCGCGCCTTCCGGCCGCACGCCCTCGAGGTGGTCGCAGTCGTCGGCGGCGAACGACACGTGTTCACCCACATCGAGGCCGGCCTCTTCGCGGTGGCGCTGCCCTTCACCGGGCTGGTCGACTACCGGCTCGAGGTCAGCTATGACCACGGCGGCGAAACCCCGCACGTGCACCACACGGCCGACCCCTACCGGTTCCTGCCGACCCTCGGCGAGGTGGATCTGCACCTGTTCTCCGAGGGCCGCCACGAGCGGCTGTGGGAGGTGCTCGGCGCGCATCCGCGCAGCTTCACCACCGCCGACGGCGTGGTCGAGGGTGTCTCGTTCGCGGTGTGGGCGCCGAATGCCAAGGGCGTCAGCCTGATCGGCGATTTCAACCACTGGAACGGCACCGAGGCGCAGCTGCGGGTGCTGGGTTCGACGGGCGTGTGGGAGCTGTTCTGGCCCGACTTCCCCGCCGACGGGCTGTACAAGTTCCGGGTGCACGGCGCCGACGGCGTGGTCACCGAGCGGGCCGACCCGATGGCCTTCGCCACCGAGGTGCCACCGCAGCGGGCTTCGCGTGTCACGCAGAGCCATTACACATGGAGCGACGAGGACTGGATGGCCCGTCGGGCGCTGCGCAATCCGGTGTTCGAGCCGATGAGCACCTACGAGGTGCACCTCGGCTCGTGGCGGCCGGGCCTGAGTTACACCGAACTCGCCGACCAGCTCACGCAGTACGTCGTCGAGCAGGGCTTCACCCACGTCGAGATGCTGCCGGTCGCCGAGCATCCGTTCGGCGGCTCCTGGGGATATCAGGTCACGTCGTACTACGCGCCGTCGTCGCGGTTCGGCAGTCCCGACGAGTTCCGGCACCTGGTCGACTCGCTGCACCGGGCCGGGATCGGCGTGATCGTGGACTGGGTGCCCGCCCACTTCCCGAAGGACGCGTGGGCGCTCGGCCGGTTCGACGGCACCGCGCTCTACGAGCATGCCGACCCGCGCCGTGGTGAGCAGTTGGACTGGGGCACCTACGTTTTCGACTTCGGCCGGTCCGAGGTGCGCAACTTCCTGGTGGCCAACGCGCTGTACTGGCTGCAGGAGTACCACATCGACGGGCTGCGGGTGGACGCCGTGGCGTCGATGCTCTACCTGGACTACTCGCGCCCCGAGGGCGGCTGGACGCCCAACATCTACGGCGGCCGGGAGAATCTCGAGGCGGTGCAGTTCCTGCAGGAGATGAACGCCACGGTGCACAAGGTCGCACCCGGCATCGTCACGATCGCCGAGGAGTCCACCTCATGGCCCGGCGTCACGCGACCGACGAATCTCGGCGGCCTGGGCTTCTCGATGAAGTGGAACATGGGCTGGATGAACGACACGCTGGCGTTCATCAGCCGCGACCCGATCCACCGCAGCTACCACCACCACGAGATCACCTTCTCGATGATCTACGCGTTCAGTGAGAACTTCGTCCTGCCGATCAGCCACGACGAAGTGGTGCACGGCAAGGGGACGCTGTGGGGCCGGATGCCCGGCGACGACCACGCCAAGGCGGCGGGGATCCGCGGCCTGCTGGCCTACCAGTGGGCGCATCCGGGTAAGCAGTTGCTGTTCATGGGTCAGGAGTTCGGCCAGCGTGCCGAGTGGTCCGAAGAGCGCGGCGTGGACTGGTGGCAGCTCGACGAGCAGGGCTTCTCCGACGGCATCCTGCGGATGATGCGCGACATGAACGGCATCTACGGCAGCCGCCGGGCGCTGTGGTCGCGCGACACCACGCCGGAGGGCTACTCCTGGATCGACGCCAACGACTCGGCCAACAACGTGCTGAGCTTCCTGCGCTACGGCGACGACGGCTCGGTGATGGCCTGCGTGTTCAACTTCTCCGGAGCCGAGCACTCGAGGTACCGCCTCGGCCTGCCGCAGACCGGGACCTGGCGCGAGGTGCTCAACACCGACGCCGACGTGTACCACGGCTCAGGCATCGGCAACTTCGGCGCGGTCGAGGCCACCGACGATCCCTGGCACGGACGTCCGGCATCGGCGGTGATGGTGCTGCCGCCGCTGGCCGCGCTGTGGTTCGAATACGAGCAACCCGAACTCGGTTCCGGCGACGTTCAGTAGAGCGCGTTGGCCAGCTTGCGCCGGCCGGCGATGACCTCGGGGTCGGCGGCGTCGAACAGGTCGAACAGTTCGATCAGCCGCGTGCGGACCTTGGTGCGGTCGTCGCCGGCGGTGCGCTTGACCAGCGCGATCAGCCGGTCGAATGCGGGCTCGACCTGCTGCTGCATGATCTGAACGTCGGCCGCGGCGAATGCCGCGTCGATGTCGTCGGGGGCGGCGTCGGCCGCCGTCACCGCGTCGGGATCGTGGGCGGTGGCGCGCTGCAGGAACACGATCTGGCGCACCGCACCCTTGGCCTCCGGGTGATTCGGGGTGGCGGCCAGGATGGCCTGATACGCCGAGAGGGCGGCGTCGAAGTCTCCGGCGTCGAGGTGCTCGCGGGCCTGCGCTACCGCGGGGTCGACCTGTTCGGGCTGATCGGGATCGCCTGTGCCGGAGAGCTTTCCGGTGGTCGCCTCGAGCAGTGAGTCGATCCAGCCGCGCAACTGCTCTGCGGGCTGAGCACCCTGGAAGCTCGAGATCGGCTGCCCGCCTGCCAGCGCGACGACCGTGGGCACCGCCTGCACACCGAACATCTGCGCCACCCGCGGGGTGGTGTCGACGTTCACCAGGGCCAGCGACCACGTGCCGCCGTCGTCGGCCGCGAGCGCCGCGAGGGCCTCGCCGAGCGCGACGCTGGCGTCGCTGCGCGGCGTCCACAGCAGCACCACCACGGGCACCTGGCCGGACCGGACCAGCACCTCGGCTTCGAGGTTGGCCTCGGTGACCTCGGAGACGTGCGCGCCACCGGGGCCACCGGACGGGGCGGCTTCGGTGGGTGCGGCGGCGCGCTGCTTGAGCGCCGAAAGGTCAACCGCACCGGCCAGTGCGGGCCCGACGGAAGGTCGTGGACGAGTCACGTGTCCAAGTCTGTCACGTCGTTTCCGACGCCGTCCGGCCCGGTTGCGGGATCGGCGCCGACCCCGCCGCGGACGCGGTGACGGACCCCATCCGGCCGGTGCGATCGGCCCATATGAGGAAGATCACAGTGGCCAGCGGCACGACGCTGGCCAGCAACGCCAGCAACCACGTCGTGACACCCCAGCGGAACGTCACGCCCGCCGCCACCGCCGCCACGACGAACCCGATGAAGATGCCGCCGTGGATGGGCCCGAAGATCTTGACGCCGATCTCGGTGCTCGGGCTGCCGACGTACTTGAAGTACATCCCGACCAGCAGACCGACCCAACTCACCGCCTCCAGCAGACCCACCAGACGCAGCCATCCGGCCACCGAGCGCAGATCGAGAGCACGTGTCATGGGCGCCATTGTGCCCGATCGGGGAGCCAGCTACTACACCCCGTCGTAGCGCGGTGCCGCCGAGCGGCCGCGCAACCTCAGCGGCGCAGGATCAGGGCGTCACCCTGACCGCCCGCACCGCACAGCGCGGCCACCGCATACTTGCCGCCGGTGCGCTGGAGTTCCAGCGCGGCGTGCAGGGTGATGCGGGCGCCGGACATCCCGATCGGATGGCCGATCGCGATCGCACCACCGTTGGTGTTCACCTTCTCCTGGTCGACGCCGAGCTCCTGGGTGGAGGCCAGCGCGACTGCCGCGAATGCCTCGTTCAGTTCGATCACGTCGAGTTGGTCGGCGGTGATGCCCTCCTTGGCGATCGCCTTCTTGACGGCGTTGGCCGGCTGGCTCTGCAGCGTGGAGTCGGGGCCGGCGACCACGCCGTGGGCTCCGATCTCGGCGAGCCAGGTCAGGCCCAGCTCCTCGGCCTTGGCCTTGTTCATCACGACGACGGCGCAGGCGCCGTCGGAGATCTGCGACGCCGACCCCGCGGTGATGGTGCCGTCCTTGCGGAACGCCGGCTTGAGCCCGGCCAGGGACTCGGCGGTGGTGTTGGCCCGGATGCCCTCGTCCTCGGTGAACTCGAGCGGGTCGCCCTTGCGCTGCGGGATCGACACCGGCACCACCTCGTCGGCGTACACCCCGTCCTTCCACGCCGCTGCCGCCCGCTGATGAGACTGCGCCGCGTACTCGTCCTGCTGGGCGCGGGTGAACTGGTCGACGTCGTTGCGCTGCTCGGTGAGCGCGCCCATCGGCTGATCGGTGAACACGTCGTGCAGGCCGTCGTAGGCCATGTGGTCGACCGCGGTGACGTCGCCGTACTTGTATCCCGCCCGGCTGTTCACCAGGAGGTGCGGCGCCTGGCTCATCGACTCCTGGCCGCCGGCCACCACCACGTCGAACTCCCCCGCGCGGATCAGCTGGTCGGCCAGCGCGATCGCGTCGATGCCCGACAGGCACATCTTGTTGATCGTCAGCGCAGGCACGTCCCAGGGGATACCAGCCGCCACCGCGGCCTGACGGGCCGGCATCTGCCCGGCGCCTGCGGTCAGCACCTGGCCCATGATCACGTACTCGACGGCCGACGGCGCGACGCCCGCCTTCTCGAGGGCGGCCTTGATGGCGACGGCCCCCAGATCACTGCCCGAGAAGTCCTTCAGCGAACCCATCAGCTTGCCCACCGGTGTGCGGGCTCCAGCAACGATCACCGACGTCGTCATACCAACCTCCATCACGGTTTAGAGCGGCTCCGACGAGGCTATCCACTAGACCGTCAGTATCGAAACCGAGGCCCTTAGGTTACCTTTGCGTTATGACCGCCGATCAAGTTGACGCCCGTCCCGTCCTCGCCACGGCCCTGGTCACGGCTATCGACCATGTGGGCATCGCGGTGCCGGATCTGGACGCCGCAATCAAGTGGTACCACGACCATCTCGGCATGATCGTGCTGCACGAAGAGGTCAACGAAGACCAGGGGATTCGCGAGGCCATGCTCGCGGTGCGCGGTGCCCCCAAGGGCAGCTCCCAGGTTCAGCTGATGGCGGCACTCGACGAGACGTCGACCATCGCGAAGTTCATCGACAAGCGCGGCCCCGGCCTGCAGCAGTTCGCCTACCGCGTCAGCGACATCGACGCACTCACCGAGCGCCTGCGCGAGCAGGGCATCCGGTTGCTCTACGACGTGCCGCGCCGGGGTACCTCGAACTCGCGGATCAACTTCATTCACCCCAAGGACGGCGGCGGGGTGCTGATCGAGCTCGTCGAGCCCGCGGCGGACACCACGCACTGACGTCGGTCACGACCAACGTCGCGTCGGACCCCTTCGGGCGCGATTCGTCCAGCACGGCGTGTGCCAGTGCCTACGGTCGTCGACCGCCGACTCGCCCGCGTCCGCCGGCCACACCACCAGGTGCGCTGTGCCGACCCGGATCTCGTGATCACAGCCGGGACACCGGTAGACCTTCGAGGCGCGTGATCCCGCGATCGGCCGCACCTCGTAGTCCAGGCCGTCCGTGCCCGTCTCGATCCGCCGCGCGGCGAGTGACGGCGGCAACGGACGCGGCCGCCTCGGCGGAGTCCGGCGCCTGGGCATGCCGCCGAGTCTACGGGCTCAGAACAGCCGGTACTCGTCGCTGTCCATCCCCCGCATCTGGTCGTAATCCAGTGTCACACAGCGGATTCCGCGGTCGACAGCGAGCGTCCGGGCCTGCGGCTTGATCTGCTGGGCGGCAAACACCCCGCTGACCGGTGCCAGCAGCGAGTCGCGGTTCAGCAGGTCGAGGTAGCGGGTGAGCTGCTCGACGCCGTCGATCTCGCCGCGCCGTTTGATCTCGACGGCGACCGAGCGGCCGGTCTCGTCGCGGCAAAGCAGGTCGACCGGGCCGATGGCGGTCATGTACTCGCGCCGCACCAGGGTGTAGCCCACGCCGAGCAGTTCGACGTGCTCGGCCAGCAGCTTCTGCAGATGTGCCTCCACCCCGTCCTTGACCAGCCCGGGGTCGATGCCGAGGTCATGGCTGGAGTCGTGCTCCACCGCCTCGACGGTGATGCGCAGTTGCTCGCCCGCCTTGTTCTCCACCACCCACACGGGCAGCGGTCCGTCGGTGTCCTCGACCAGACGGCACGGCGGGCTCATCCAGTTCAACGGCTTGTAGGCCCGGTCGTCGGCGTGCACGCTCACCGAACCGTCGGCCTTGACCAGCAGCAGCCGGCGGGCCGACGGTAGGTGGGCGGTGAGACGGCCGACGTAGTCGACGGTGCACTGGGCGATCACGAGTCGCACGTCGACAACCTTAGGGTCTCGGGCGGGCGCGAATTAGTCTGACCTGACGATGAGCACCAAGATGAGCGTGCCACAGCGGATGGGCAGGGTGCTGGAAGCGGTCACCCGGCAGAGCGGGCGGATCACCAACACCCCCGATTACGGGTCCTGGCTCCTGGGCAAGGTGTCGGACAGTCAGCACCGCAGGCGTCTGCGCATCCAGACCATACTCACCGCGTTCGTGGTGGTGGCGAACCTGATCGGCATCGGGATCGCCGTCCTCGTGCAGACCGTCACGTTCCCGGCGCCGAGCGTCTTCGACACGAAGGTCCTCTGGATCACCGCGATCGTCGCCCCGGCCTACATCGCCGCGGCACTGGTCGTCGGCGTCTTCTGGGCGACGTGGCGGGTGATCAACAACGTGCGGTGGGCCATCGAGGAACGGCCGCCCACCCGGGATGATCAGCGCAACACGTTCTTCGCTCCGTGGCGCCTGACGCGCGTGCTGTTGGTGCTGTGGGGCGGGGGCACCGTGTTGCTCACCACGCTGTACGGCCTCGTGGACACCAGCTACATACCGAAGGTGGTCCTCGGCATCAGCTTTCCGGGTGCTGTGGTGTCAGCGAGCTGTTATCTGTTCACCGAGTTCGCGTTGCGCCCCGTGGCGGCCCAGGCGTTGGAAGCGGGCCGGCCGCCCCGGCGGCTGGCACACGGCCTCGTGGGCCGCACCATGATGGTCTGGGCCGTCGGTTCCGGCGTACCGGTGCTCGGCATTCTGCTGGCGGCGATGATCACGCTGTCGATGCAGAACCTCACGCCGACACAGTTCGCGGTCGCGGTGATGATCCTCGCCGTCTTCGCGCTGGTGTTCGGCTGGATCCTGATGTGGCTGCTGGCATGGCTGACGGCGACGCCGGTGCGGGTGGTGCGCTCGGCGCTCAAACACGTCGAAGAAGGCGACTACGACTGTGAGCTGGTGGTGTTCGACGGCACCGAGCTCGGCGAACTGCAGCGCGGCTTCAACTCGATGGTGCACGGGTTGCGCGAGCGCGAACGGGTGCGCGACCTGTTCGGCAGGCACGTCGGCCGCGAGGTGGCGCTGGCCGCCGAGCAGCAGAAGATCAAGCTGGGCGGCGAAGAACGCCATGCTGCAGTCGTGTTCGTCGACATCATCGGCTCGACGCAACTGGTCACCGCCCGTCCGGCCGTCGAGGTCGTCGAACTGCTGAACCGGTTCTTCGCGGTGATCGTCGAAGAAGTGGACCGCCACCACGGCTTCGTCAACAAGTTCGAGGGCGACGCGGCGCTCGCGGTGTTCGGCGTTCCGGTCGCCCTCGAGAACGCGGAGGCCGAGGCGCTGGCGGCCGCGCGCGCGATCGCGCGGCGGCTGTGTGACGAGGTGCCGGAATGCCAGGCCGGGATCGGCGTGGCGGCGGGCGAGGTGGTGGCAGGCAATGTCGGAGCCAAGGAGCGCTTCGAGTACACCGTGATCGGCGAACCGGTCAATGAGGCCGCACGCTTGTGTGAGCTCGCGAAGGACACCGACGCCCGCCTGGTGGCGTCCTCGGACGCGGTGTCCAACGCCACCGACGACGAGCGGGAGCACTGGTCGCTGGGTGACACGGTGACCCTGCGCGGCCATGACGAGCCCACCCGGCTGGCCCTGCCCGTCTGATCCGTCACACCGTCCCGCAGGTTAGTGATACTGCGCGTAACGCTTACTACACTCGGTGGCATGACGACCGACGGGTTGCTGCAGATCGAGGACTGCCTGGGCGCCGAAGGCCGCATCGTGCTGCCACCCGGGGTGAATCTGATCTCGCTGATCGACCGCAACATCGCCAACGTCGGCGACGACGTCGCGTACCGCTACCTCGATTACACCGGCGCGGCCGACGGGCACGCCGTGGAGCTGACGTGGTCGCAACTCGGCCGCAGGCTGCGGGCGATCGGCGCCACCCTGCAGCGCATCGCCGCGCGCGGCGACCGGGTGGCGGTGCTCGCCCCGCAGGGTCTCGACTACATCGCCGCCTTCTTCGCTGCGGTCAAGGCAGGGATGATCGCGGTGCCGCTGTTCGCCCCGGAGATGCAGGGTCACGCCGAGCGCTTGGACGTCGCCATGCGCGACGCCCGTCCGTCGGTGGTGCTCACCACGACTGCAGCCGCCGCAGGTGTTCGGGACTATCTCGCGCAACGGGACTTCGGGCGGGCGGTGGAAATCGTGGTCGTCGACGAGGTACCCGACTCCGCGGGCACCGCCTTCACCCCGGTTACGCTCGACGTCGATGACGTGTCGCACCTGCAGTACAGCTCCGGATCGACGCGGTCGCCCGTCGGCATCGAGATCACCCACCGCAACGTCGGCACCAACCTGCTGCAGATGATCCTGTCCATCGACCTGCTGGACCGCAACACCCACGGGGTCAGCTGGCTGCCGCTCTACCACGACATGGGTCTGTCGATGATCGGCTTCCCGGCCGTGTACGGCGGCCACTCGACGCTGCTGTCGCCCGCCGCCTTCATCCGCAGGCCGCAGCGGTGGATCCGGGCACTCTCGGACGGATCGCGGCGCGGCCGGGTCGTCACCGCCGCGCACAACATCGCTTACGAGTACACCGCGCAGCGCGGCCTGCCCGACGCCGGCGAGGACATCGATTTGAGCAATGTCGTGATGATCATCGGCTCCGAGCCGGTGAGCATCGAGGCGATCCGTGCCTTCGAGGTGACCTTCGCGCCGTACGGGCTACCGCCGCAGGCGATCAAGCCGTCGTACGGCATCGCCGAGGCGACGCTGTTCGTGTCGACCATCGCACCGTCGGCGCGCGCCGAGGTGGTGCACTTCGACCGCAAGCTGCTGGCCGAGGGCAGGGCGGTGCGCACGGCGGTGGACGCCGACACCGACGCCGATGCCGCTGTCCCGCAGGTGTCCTGCGGCCAGGTGGCGCGCAGCCAGTGGGCGGTGATCGCCGATCCCGGCACGGGTGCCGAAATGGCCGACGGGCACGTCGGCGAGATATGGCTGCACGGCCACAACATCGCCCGGCGCTACTGGAAACGCCCGGAGGAGTCCAGCCACGCCTTCGGCGCGACGCTGGCGTCACGGCTCGGATCCGGCAGCCATGCCGACGGTGTCCCGGCCGAGGCCGGATGGCTGCGCACCGGGGATCTCGGGGTGCACCTCGACGGGGAGTTGTACGTCACCGGTCGGCTGGCCGACCTGATCGTCATCGACGGCAGACAGCACTACCCCCAGGACGTCGAACACACTGCCGCAGAGGCATCTTCCATGGTGCGACGGGGTTACGCCGCGGCATTCCGCGCGCCTGGTGACCGCCTGGTGATCGTCGCCGAACGCGCGTCGGGCACGCGGCGTGCCGACCCGGCGCCGGAGATCGCCGCGATCGGTGACGCGGTCGCGAGCCGCCACGGACTGCCCGTCGCCGACGTGCGATTCGTGCAGGCCGGCGTCATCCCCCGCACCACGAGCGGAAAGCTGGCCCGCCGCGCCTGCCGCAGCGCATACCTCTCGGGTGGCTTCACCACCAGGTCCACCGGCTGAGCTCGAGTGCGCCTACCGTGCGCCGAATTTGGTGCGCCGAACCCTTCGCCGGATGTCCTAGCGTGAACTGACGGACGAGGAAGGGCGGCTGATGACCGAGACACCTGCGCTGACGCGGCGCCCGTTCCCGGGCATCAGCTCGCGCGCCTGGGAACACCCCGCAGACCGGATCGCACTCACCGCGCTGCGCCGGCTCAAGGGTTTCGACCAGGTCCTGAAGTTGTTGTCCGGCATGCTTCGTGAGCGCCAGCACCGGCTGCTGTACCTGGCCAGCGCCGCCCGGGTGGGTCCCCGTCAGTTCGCCGACCTCGACGCGCTGCTCGAGGACTGCGTCGCCGTGCTGGACGCACCGGTCGAACCGGAACTCTTCGTGCTGCAGTCACCGACGGTGAATGCCTACACGATCGGCATGGACCAGCCGTTCATCGTGATCACCTCGGGAATGTACGAGCTGATGAGCGCCGAGGAGATGCGCTTCGTCATCGGCCATGAGCTCGGCCACGCACTGAGCGGGCACGCCGTCTACCGCACCATGCTGATGCACCTGATGCGGCTGGCGTCGTCGTTCGGGTTCATCCCGATCGGCGGCTGGGCGTTGCGGGCGATCGTGGCGGCACTCTTGGAGTGGCAGCGCAAGTCGGAGTTGTCGGGGGACCGGGCAGGCCTGCTGTGCAGCCAGGATTTCGATGCCGCCATCCGGGTCCAGTTGAAGTTGGCCGGTGGCGGCCGGCTCGACAGGATGGACTCGCAGGCGTTCCTCGCCCAGGCCCGCGAGTACGACCGCACCGGCGACATGCGCGACGGCCTGCTCAAGTTGCTCAACCTGGAGTTGCAGACCCATCCCTTCTCGGTACTGCGGGCGGCGGCGTTGACCCAGTGGGTGGATTCCGGCGGCTACGGCGCAGTGCTCGGCGGTGACTACCCGCTGCGCTCCGATGACGAGTCGGCCTCGTGGAGCGGCGATCTCGGGGCCGCGGCGCGCACCTACCGGGACGGGTTCGACCAGTCCGACGATCCGCTCGTCCGTGGCCTTCGCGACGGGCTGTCCGGCGTCGTCGACGGGGTGGGGCGGGTCGCCACCAACGCCGCGGACTCGTTCGGCCGCAAGGTCTCCGAGTGGCGCCGGGCGAACGGCGGGCCCGCCGAGAGCTGACGCGCGACGCCCTGCACAGTGAGCGATGACGCCACTGCGCAATTCGATCGCGCCACGGCATCGCCGGCTGCTGGCAATTTTCCGGCGTGTCGTGGCCTCGCGGTCCCTTTCCGGGTGTTCTGTACTCCTCGACCATGACTGCATGCATGCACAGATCGTGTTGTTCGACGGATTCGACCCCCTCGATGCCATCGCGCCCTACGAGGTACTGGTGGCTGGAAGCGACTATGCCGGTGGGGATCTGGACGTAGTACTGGTGTCCGCCGAGGGCCCGCGGCCGGTGGTCAGCGGATCGCGCGGTCTGACATTGCAGGCCACCGCCCAGCTCGATCCCGCCAAGCCCGGCTACGTGATCGTGCCCGGCGCGTCGGGACCGCTGGAAGGCGATCCCGACGAGGGCGCCGAGACGATTCCCGTCCTCCTCGCCCGGTTCGGCGAGACCGCAGCGGTGCCGTTGATGCGGCAGGCGATGGCCAATCCCGACATCACCGTCGCGACGGTCTGCGGCGGATCGCTCGCACTCGCCATGGCCGGCCTGATCGACGGCCGCCACGCGAACACCCACCATCTCGGTGTCGACGTGCTGGAGGCCACCGGCGCGATACCGGTGCAGGCCCGCGTGGTCGACGACGGTGACCTCGTCACCGCGGGCGGGGTGACCTCTGGTCTGGACCTGGCGCTGCACCTGCTCGATCGCGGTTACGGACCCCGCATCGCACTGGCGGTGGAGCAGATGTTCGCCTATGAGCGCCGAGGCACAGTGTGGACCGACACCGGCCGCGAACCGAAGGCCTTCTGAGCGTGGGCATCGTGGGCGACTGGGACGTCACCATCAAGACGCCGGTGGGATCGCTGCAGGTCGTGTACAGCTTCGCCGACCAGGACGGCGTGCTCACCGGCAGCGCCGCAGGCAAGCACGAGACCGTCGAGTTGACCGACATCGTCGTCGACGGCGACGGCGGCCGACAGATCAGCTGGCGGCAGACGGTGACCAGACCGATGCGACTCAACCTCGCCTTCGAGGTCTCGGTCGACGGCGACCGATTCACCGGGCATTCGCGCGCCGGCCGATTACCTCGCTCGGCGGTGTCCGGCGTGCGCCGCCGCTGAGGAGCCGCCGCTCCGATCCAGTGCGGCGGCTCACCACGACCATGTCGGTTTTCCGCCAGTGATGTCGGAGGCGACGTGTAAGAGTCGAGGTGTGCACGAGGATTTCGAGCGGTGTCTGAGGGCGGTGCAGTCCAAGGACGCCCGCTTCGACGGCTGGTTCGTGACCGCCGTGCTGACCACCGGGATCTACTGCCGGCCGAGCTGTCCTGTGCGTCCGCCGTTCGCCCGCAACATGCGGTTCTACCCCACCGCGGCCGCCGCGCAGGCCGCCGGCTTCCGCGCCTGCAAGCGGTGCCGTCCGGACGCCTCACCGGGGTCACCGGAGTGGAACATCCGCGGCGACGTGGTGGCACGGGCGATGCGGCTGATCGCCGACGGCACCGTCGACCGTGACGGCGTCACCGGGCTTGCCGCACGGCTCGGCTACACCACCCGTCAGTTGCAGCGCATCCTGCAGGCCGAGGTCGGGGCCAACCCGCTGGCCCTTGCCCGAGCGCAGCGGGCCCAGACCGCCCGAATCCTGATCGAGACCACGGACCTGCCGTTCAGCGACGTGGCCTTCGCCGCCGGCTTCTCCAGCATCCGCCAGTTCAACGACACCGTCCGCGCCGTCTGCGACCTCACGCCCACGGCGCTGCGCCTACGGGCAGGCGCACGATTCGGCCAATCGCCCGCGGCGCCCGGCGCGATGTCCCTGCGGCTGCCGGTGCGCACGCCGTTCGCCTTCGAGGGCCTGTTCGGGCATCTCGCGGCCAGCGCGATCCCGGGTGTCGAGGAGGTGCGCAACGGCGTCTATCGTCGCACCCTGCGGCTGCCATCGGGCTGCGGGATCGTCGCGCTCACACCACATCCCGACCACGTCCGTTGCGACCTCGTGCTCGACGACCTGCGCGACCTGGCCACGGCGATCGCCCGCTGCAGGCGACTGCTCGACCTCGACGCCGATCCCGAAGCCGTGATCGACGCGTTGAGCGCCGACGACCGGCTCCGTGCCCTCGTCGCGAAGGCGCCCGGACAGCGCATACCCCGCACCGTGGACGAGGTCGAGCTGGCGATCCGGGTGGTGCTCGGTCAGCAGGTGTCGGTGAAGGCCGCGCGCACGCACGCCGCCCGCATCGTCGTCAGACACGGGGCGACGGTGGACGACCCGGGCGGCGGCCTGACCCACGTCTTCCCCGGTGTCGATCAACTGGCCGACCTCGACCCGGCGCACATGGCGTTCCCGACCGCACGCCGCCGGTCGCTGGTCGGAATGGTCAACGCCCTCGCCGATGGCGCCGTCACACTCGACGCAGGCTGTGACTGGATCCGGGCCCGCGAGGAACTGCTCGCCCTCCCGGGGATCGGCCCGTGGACCGCCGAGGTGATCGCCATGCGCGGCCTCGGGGACCCCGATGCCTTCCCCGCCAGCGACCTCGGTGTCCGGCTGGCTGCCGAGAAGCTCGGTCTGCCCGGGGACCCGAGGCGCCTCACCGAGTACAGCAGCCGCTGGCGACCGTGGCGGGCGTACGCCACCCAGCATCTGTGGACCTCTCTCGACCACGCCGTCAATCAGTGGCCACCGAAGGAGAAGGCATCATGACCGTCCTGTTCCGCACCGTGGACAGTCCCGTTGGCCTGCTCACCCTGGCCGGCGTGAACGGACGACTCCAGCACCTGCGCATGGTCGATCAGACCTACGAACCCGACCGGAACGGCTGGGAACCCGACGACGATGCCTTTCCCGATGCGGTCGGCCAACTTGAGGCGTACTTCGCCGGCGACCGCATCGATTTCGACCTCGAACTCGATCTGCTCGGGACCGCCTTTCAGAGGCGGGTCTGGGAAGCGCTGCTGACCATTCCGTATGGCGAGACCAGGACCTACGGAGAGATCGCACGCGAGATCGGCTCACCTGGCGCATTCAGGGCGGTAGGCCTGGCCAACGGACACAATCCGGTCGGCATCATCGTGCCCTGTCACCGAGTCATCGGATCGAATGGGAGCCTCACCGGCTATGGCGGCGGGCTGGCGAAGAAAAGGGCTCTACTCGATTTGGAAAAGCGTCGCGCCGCGCCGGCATTGTTCGAATAACGCGGTCGCAATTGCGAAAGCGATTGCCGACCAGCTTAAGCGTCTCCAAATACAAATGCCCCGGCCCTCCGATCGAAATCGGAGGGCCGGGGACTTAATGTGTGTTCGGCGGTGTCCTACTTTTCCACCCGTATGGGTAGTATCATCGGCGCTGGCAGGCTTAGCTTCCGGGTTCGGGATGGGTCCGGGCGTTTCC
>NZ_JBMVDG010000013.1:0-149589 GCF_049541695.1 Mycobacterium sp. NPDC050041
GATCCGTAACGAACTGAATCGAGCCGGACCCAAACCGCTGGTCGTTAGCATTTGTCCAGGTCAGCGGTGGGGTTCGAATCCCCTTAGCTCCACTCAGATCGAATAGTGAGTACGACCGTCTTTACGGCGGACAAGGCTCGTCAGAGCGCCCTCAGGCCCTGCAGCGTCCGTCTGATCAGTTCACGTCGCTCGGCGATCGTCATCGAGTCACCGGGGATGGCCTGCACCCGCAGATAACCCTGGGTCACCAGCTCGCCCACCAGGTACCGTGTCGCGCCGAGCGGTAGGGACAGGTGCGCCGCGATCTCCGCGACCGAGCGGCTCTGCCCGCAACACGTCAGGACCTGGCCCCGCACATCGTGTTTCGGCCAATACGGCGGCTCCGCGGTGTCGGCCGCTTCGACGAAAGCCTCCAGCGGCAGTTCGACACTCGTGTCGTCACGGCCTGGCGTCTCGGTGGACGGCGCGGCGTCGCGCCGCTCGAGTACGTCGCGGTTCTGCAGGAAACGCAAGGTGTGGTCGGCGTGCACCGATGCGCGCACCTCGTTGGAGATGACCTCGAGCACGGTGCGGTCGGTGTCGATGACGAAGGTGGCGCGTCTGACCGGCATGAATCGGCCCAGCAACCCTCGACGCCGCGTGTGCCGGCCACGCCACACCGTCGTACGCGGCACGACGGAGCCACGCAGCCTGGCGAGCCTGCCTCGGCGCACCCCGAAGAGCTCGGACACCACGCCGTCCGAATCGGACAGCAGCGGGTAATCGAACGACCGCTGCTGCGCGAAGTGGGCCTGCCTGTCGACGGTGTCGGTGCTGATGCCGACCCGCTGAGCGCCCACCGCGGCGAACTCGTCGCTCAGATCCCGGAAATGGCACGCCTGGGCCGTGCAGATCGGGGAGGACGCGATCGGGAAGAAGAACAGCACGACCGGCCCGTCGTGCAGGAACTCGGACAGTGTCCGAGGACGGCCGGTGTGGTCGTAGAGAGTGAAGTCAGGCGCCTTCTCGCCCGCAATCATCGGCAGAGACTAGCGCGGGGACGCTCTGCGTGACCCACGACTCGAGAATCTGGCTCGCTGAACGGCTGCGACGCGGGCACCATGATCCGGGCGGCGATGCAGCTGACGCAGAGCTGGCAGACTCCTAAGTTTTCTCTGAGGGTTTACACACGCGTCAGCGCGGGAAATCTGCTCGCCATGGAGGGTCGTGGGCTTCTGGGCGACCGCTATGAGCTGGGAGAAGTCCTCGGCTTCGGCGGGATGGCCGAGGTGCGTGACGGCTGGGACATCCGCCTGAACCGACCGGTCGCCGTCAAGATTCTTCATTCCCACCTGAGCGCGCAACCCGAGATCCGCGACCGTTTCAAGATCGAGGCCTGCGCGGCCGCGGCGCTCAATCATCCTCATATCGTCGGGGTGTACGACTTCGGCGACGAAGACAAGACACCGTTCATCGTGATGGAGCGATTGCCGGGGGACACCCTGGGCGACCAGATCGAGTGCGGCCCGTTACCCCAGGCTCAGGTGTCGACCGTGATGCGCAGTGTGCTCTCCGCGCTGGCGGCCGCACACGGCGAAGGCATGCTGCACCGCGACATCAAGCCGAGCAACATCCTGCTGACCGAATCCGGCGCGGTGAAGGTGGCAGACTTCGGGATCGCGAAGACGCCGGGCGCCGCCCACACCACGACGGGTCAGATCGTCGGGACGCTGGCCTACCTCAGCCCCGAACGGCTCGCCGGAGAGCCGGCGTCGGTCGCCGACGACCTCTATGCCGCGGGCGTGGTCGGCTACGAGGCGCTCGCCGGTCGCAAACCCTTCGACCAAGAGGACATCGCGCCCCTGGCGCGCGCCATCGTCGAGGAGCAGCCAACACCCCTGACCCAACTTCGTCCCGACCTCGATCCGAGCCTGGCTCAGGTCGTCGAACGGGCGATGTCACGGGACCCACGGCAACGCTTCGCGAGTGCGGACGCGATGCTGGCAGCGTTGACCGGCAAGGCAGTGCCGCCGCCCGTCACCACCATCCCGCATCGTCGATGGGTGATGCCTCCTGTCGAAGCGCCGGTCGCCCGGGCCGACTCATCGCTCGACACAGTGGTTCTGCCGTCAACGGGACATCGCCGGTCGCACAACCGATCCCGGCAGGCAGTCGGCGCCGCGGCCGCGATGGGGACGCTGGCCATCGCGGTGGTGGTCTTCACCCTGGAATCGCCGTCCACGCCGGCGCCGACCCGACCGGAGTCCGTCAGCGTCAGCACGCCGAACATCGCCCCGATCAGCGCGACGGCCGTGCCGTCGCCCGTCCTCCAGCAGGCACCGGTGGCCGAGCAGATTCCCGTGGTCGAGCAGGCGCCTGTGGTTGAGCAGGGGCCGGTGGTCGACCAGGCACCGGTGTTCGAACCTCAGCCGGCACCCGCCCCCGTGATCGAACAGGCGACCCAGGAACAGAAGCGCCCCAAGGGCAATGGCAACGGCCGAGGCAACGGGAACGGCAACAAGAAGCCGAAATGAGTCATGGCGGCCCGAGCATGTCGCCCCGCTTCTCGTGAATTAGAATTGTAGGACCCTTCTGCGATGATGGGTTCATGTCCTCGAGCGCAACGTCTTTCGCTCCTTCGGCGAGGCCGAAGGACCGGTTGGCGGAGTTGTTCGACGAGATCGCGGAGTTGTGCGGTCAACGCAATGCGATCGACGGGCGGTTGGTGGAGATCGTCGCCGAGATCGATCGCGACGGGTTGTGGGGCATGACGGGCGCGCGGTCGGTGGCGGCGATGGTGGCGTGGAAGACCGGCTCGTCACCGAGGAACGCTGAAATCGTGACCGCCGTCGCGCAGCGGTGGGAGGAATTGCCGCGCTGCACCCAACTCTTGCGTGACGGTCGGGTGTCACTCGATCAGGTCGGGGTGATCGCCGAGAAGGCTGGGCCGGGTTCGGATGCGCACTACGCCCAGTTGGTCACCGCAGCGACGGTGAACCAGTTGCGCACCGCGATCAAGCTCGAACCCCCACCCCAACCGGAACCCGACCCCAGGCCTGAACCCGCACCGTCATACAGCAAGTCCACCGACGACAAGGGCACCTGCTACCGGATCTGGCTGCCCCATCTGGAGGCGGCGAAGCTCGACGCCGCCGTTCAGTCACATCTGGACGGGATGGTCGCTGACTGGAAACGCGACCACGCCGACGGCGAGGGCGCTGGCGCGTCGGAGCAGGTTCCGCCGATGCCCACCACCGTCGATGCGTTCTTGAGCGTGATCGACGCCGGCTGGGACGCCGAGGTGGCGCGGCGCCCGCACGGACACCGCACCACTGTGATCGCCCACGTGGACGTCAAGGAACAGGTCGCTTCTTTGCATCTGGGTCCGGTGTTGACCGACGCCGAGCGGCGCTTCCTGTTGTGTGACGCCACGTTCGAGGTGTGGTTGGAACGCCACGGGCAGGTGATCGGGTCCGGGCGCGACACCCGCCAGATCAGCCGCCGGCTGCGTCGTGCGTTGGAGCACCGTGACCGGTGCTGCGTGGTGCCGGGCTGTGGGGCCACCAGGGGTCTGCACGCCCACCACGTCAAGCACTGGGAGGACGGCGGGCGCACCGAGCTGGACAACCTGGTCCTGGTGTGTCCGTATCACCACCGGATGCACCATCGCGGCGGCATCACCATCACCGGGCCCGCGCAGCACCTCGTCGTGACCGATTGCGATGGGCGGCAGCTGAGTTCGGCGTCACTCGCCCGACCCCCGACGAAACTGCCACCTGATGTACCGCCCTGTCCCGGGCCCACCGGCGAACGGGCGGACTGGTGGTGGTACGAGCCGTTCGAACCGCAACCGCCACCGGCAGCCGCCTGAGGCGGGCACCGGCGCGCCGCGATGGCCCGCCGGTGCACACCGTCGCGTCTTGTGCATTTGCAGCTTGGCAGCTGCCGGCGTGGTCCCCGTCGAACCGACGCGAGCGTCCAACGACGACATGTGGCTGCGTCAACGTTTGTTGACGAGTGAGAGACCGCTGGTCACTTCGGTGCGGCCTGCAACTCCGGCGCCGCCGCCGCCAGCAGCGCGGCACGGTCACCGTCGAGCGGCGGGTAGATCCGCTCGCCGTTGATCACCTGCTTGGTGGCTTTGGCCTCCGCGCCGCGCTTGACGACCCGGCGATCCCAACCCTCGGTGTACACCGCTCCAGCCGGACCGAGATCGAGAACGGTCACATACCAGGGGATTCGGAGCGTCAGCATCGGGGCGCCGAGCAGGTCGCCGACCACGTTGTATCCCGCATAGCGGCCCATCGGCCGACCATGCTGACACGACATCACCGAGAGGTGTTCGTCGTCCATACGGGCCGCGGCCACATCGCCCGCGGCGAACACACCGGTCGCGCCCTGCACCCTCAGGAAGTCGTCGACGGGCAGCCGGCCCAGCCGGTCGCACGGCACGCCGAACTGCTCGGTCAACGGGTTGGCCCGCATGCCCGCACACCACACGACGGTTGCGGCGGGGATCTCTTCGCCGGTCGACAACGTCACGCCCCGCTCGCCGACAGCGGTCACCCGGACGCCGGTGACTGTGTCCACGCCGTTCGCGGCCAGCGCCTCCTCGATGACGGGCCGTGCCGAATCGCCCATGTCCGAACCGACGTGCGGATTGTGGTCGACGAGTACCACCCGCGGCGTGACGCCGAGCGCGGCGGCGAGCATCTGCGGTAGCTCGCAGGCGATCTCGATGCCGGTGAGGCCCGCCCCGACGACCACCGCTGTCGCCGCTGCCGGGTCGTCCGGGTTCAGCTTGCGGACGTGATCCTGCAGCCGCATCGCCCCGTCGTACGTGTCGACGTCGAATCCGAACTCCGCCAGGCCGGGAAGCTCCGGCCGCACCACCCGGCTGCCCACCGCGAGCACCAGGCGGTCGTACCCCAGCGTGGCGCCGTCGGTGGTGCCGACGCGTCGCGCTGACGAATCGATATCCGCCACCTGGCCGGTGACATGGGTGACGCCGACCGGATCGAGCAACTGCGGCAACGGGATTCGGCACGGCGCGAGGTCGGCCTCGTAGTTGCGCACTCGGATGTCGTGATACGGCTGCGAACTCACCACCGTCACGTCGACTGCGTCCCGGGGCATGCCGAGTTCGTCGAGCCGCCGGGCGGCGCCCAGTGCCGCCCACAGCCCGGCGAACCCCGACCCGAGGACGAGGATGCGTGCGGTGTCCGGCATCGGCCTATCGTCACGCCGCGACAGGCCCGGCACAAGGGGGGGACGACGGCTATGGCAGCGACCGCGGCAGGCCGAACGACGGGAGCACGGAGTTGTCGAACCGCGTCATCGCGCTGATCCGGTCGCCGGCGAGGGTGAGGACGTAGACGCCGGTGCCGTGCCGGAGGCCGCCGGGTGCGCGCAGATAGGCGCCGAACGCCGGCTGCCCGTTCGCCCGCGTCGGCACCAGGTCGAAGCGGCGTCCCGCACCGAAGATGTCGGCGCAGAATTCCGCGACCAGATCCCGCCCGACGTACTCGAACGGCATCGGCGGCATCGACATGAAGACGTCGTCGGTCAGCAGGGTCACCAGTGCGCCGACGTCGGCGGATTCCCACGCGTCGACGAATCGAGCCACCACCGTGCCGGTGGAGGTGGACGGCGGGACTGCGGTCCCCGGCCGGCGCTGCTCAACGCCGGCCCGCGCCCGTTTGAGTGCGCTCTTCACCGAGTCGACGGTCGAGTCGAGCATGGCGGCCACCTCGTCGGCGCGAAACCCGAGCACGTCGCGAAGGACGAGCACCGCCACCTGGCGGGGCGGCAGGAGCTGGAGCGCCGTCACGAACGCCAGCGAGATGGCCTCGGTCTGCGCATAGCGGGCCTCCGGACCCGGCTGCGCGTCGACGACACCCTCGAGCAGGGCGTCGGGAAACGGCTGGAGCCAGACGACCTCACCGAGCCGGCTCGGCTCCCGCGGCACCACACCCGGCACGTCCCAAGCCGACGCGGGGCGTCGACCGGCCGTCCGCCGCGCATTGAGGCATCGGTTGGTGGCGATCCGGTAGAGCCATGTGCGCAGCGAGGCCCGCCCCTCGAAGGTCGCGAACCCCCGCCAGGCCGCCAGCAGCGTCTCCTGCAGCGTGTCCTCCGCGTCCTGGAACGACCCGAGCATCCGGTAGCAGTGCACCAGCAGTTCGCGCTGATATGGCTCCGTCAGCTCGCGGAACGCGTCACCGTCTCCGGTACGCGCCCGCGCCGCCGGGTCGTCGGCCACCAATCGCGTCTCTTTCTCCCACACATCTGTATGGACACCGGCCGACGGACGCAGGGGGCGCCCGGACTGACGCCACCTTCGCCGGCGTCACGGTGTCAGTACACGGGACAGCCAACACCGATCGAGGAGCATCCATGGGACGAATCGTCGTCAGCGAGAACATCACGCTCGACGGAGTCATCCAAGACCCCACCGGAGAGGAGGGCTTCGCGTTTGGCGGCTGGTTCTCGGCCGCAGGCGACGACGACCGCGCCGCGTGGACGAGGCTGATGCTCGAGGAGGCCCGCACGGCGCAGGCGCTGCTACTCGGCAGGCGAAGCGATGAGTGGTTCGCGGCGCGGTGGCCGGCCCGCAGCGGCGACTGGGCGGACAGGCTGAACAGCATGCCCAAGTACGTCGTCTCCGTGACATCACCGCAGCCCCGGTGGAACAACGCGACGGTCTTGCACGGCGAGGTGGCGACCGCGGTCGCCGAACTGACACGCACGGTCGACGGCGACATCGTCGTCTACGGCAGTGCCCAACTGGTGCACGCGCTCATCGACAGCGACCTCGTCGACGAACTGAGGCTCACCGTGTATCCCGTCGTGGTCGGCACGGGTGCGCGCCTCTTCGGCGCGACGGCCTTCGCGACGCGCCTGCAACTGGTCGACAACCGCACGCTCGGTCGCAACCTCGTGTTCCTGCGGTACGTCCGGTGACGGTTGACAGGTGTCGACCGCGTCAGTCGTGATAGACCACCGGCATGGCCGAACGCGTCACCTTCTCCAGTTCCACCGGGCCGACACTCGCGGGCATCATCGAGCGGCCCGCCGGCGAGCCCCGCGGCTGGGGCGTCTTCTCCCACGGATTCACCCTCGGCAAGGACTCGCCCGCGGCGGCGCGCATCTGCAAGCAGCTGGCGAAGGACGGAATCGGCATGCTGCGGTTCGACGCATTGGGCCTCGGCGACTCCGAGGGGGACTGGGGCGACGGGTCGTTCACCCACAAGGTCGCCGACATCGTGCAGGCCTGCAAATTCATGGCCGACAGCGGCACCCCGGCCGACATCCTGATCGGACACTCCTTCGGCGGAGCGGCCGTGATCGCCGCCGCCAGGGAGTGCCCCGGCGTGCGGGCCGTCGTCACCGTCTGCGCCCCGTTCGACCCCGCGCACGCTGAGAAGCAGTACGACGCCGTGGTGGAGCGGGTGCTGGCCGAGGGCAGCGCGGAGTGGATGGCCGGACGCCGTTCGTTGACGCTGAAACGGGCATTCGTCGAAGACGTCCGGGCGGCCGACCTGCGCGACAAGATCCGCGAGCTGCGGATGCCGCTGCTGATCCTGCACTCGCCGACCGACAACACCGTCGGCATCGCGAACGCCAGCGAGATCTTCCGCACCGCGCGACACCCGCGCAGCTTCGTCTCGCTCGAGGGCGCCGAGCACCTGCTCACCGGCCCCGGGCAGGCGCACCGTGCCGGCCGCATCATCGGCGCATGGGCCGACGCTTACCTCGGGGACTAGCAGAGCGTCAGTAGTCCGGGATCGGCAGCGGCGAGTTGTTCGAGTCGATGCCGCCATCGACGTGGAATGTCGCGTTCGTGGCGTAGCAGTCCTTGGTGCAGAGATAGACGGTCAGCCTGCCGAGGTCGGCGACGTCGCCCAGCCGGTGCAGCGGGGTGAGTTCCTGCATCCGCTCCAGCGAGCCGGGCATCATGTCGAGGCTGCCCTGCAGTCCCGCCGTGGCGAACGATCCGAGTGCGATGGCGTTCACCCGGATCTTCGGTGCGAGTTCCTGCGCCATCGCGCGGGTGAGCGCCTCGAGGCCGCCCTTGGCCACACAGTAGGCGGCGAGCGCACGGATCCCGAAACGCGCTGAGCCCGAGGAGATGTTGACGATGGAGCCGTGACCGGCGTCGAGCATGTGCGGAGCCACCAGCTGGCTCATGATGAACGCCGAGGTGACACACCAGTCGAAGGTGTGCCGGAAGTCCTCGTCGGTGATGTCCAGGAATCGCCCGTAGGTGGAGCCGCCGACATTGTTGACCAGGATGTCCACTCGGCCGAAGGTCTCCATCGCGGTATTCACCACGCGTTCGCCGTCCTCACGGCTGATCGCATCGGCCACCAGGGCGAGGCCGGTACCGCCCTCGGACTCGATCTCGCCGATCGTGCCGACGATCTCCGACTCCGTGCGAGCCGTACCGACCACCGTGCACCCGGCTTCGGCGAGCACCTTCGCGATGCCCGCGCCGACGCCGCGTCCGGCGCCGGTGACGATCGCGACCTGGCCGTCCAGGTTGAATTGCTCGAGTGCCATGTTGCTCCTGAGGACGTTCGACGGGACTGCGACCCACCCTACATTCGATGACTTGAGTCAGTAAGTGGAATGCGCGAACGATCATCGATCCCGAGCGCCGGCCGGTCGCGGACGTGCGAAGAACCGGCACGACCAGCCACTTGCCCCGCAGCCGACCCGGACCGGGAGGCGGAGACGCTACTGTCGATGGTTCAGCCGTGCTGGATGCGGCTGCTCAGGTCGGCACACGGCAGAACGGTAGGGCGGTGGCGAACGGTCTATCCGCGCGCGAGGCAAAGCGGTTGCAGACGAGGGAACGCCTGATGGGCGCCGCCATCGCCGAGTTCAAGAGGTCGGGGATGGCCGACGCGGACGTCGGGGCGATCGTGGCCGCCGCGGGCGTCGCCCACGGCACCTTCTTCTTCCACTTCCCGACCAAGGAGCACGTCCTCCTCGAACTCGAGCGCCGTGAAGAGGACCGCATCGCCAAACAACTCGGCCAGTTCCTCAAGTCCAAGTCCGATCTGCCGTCGGCGTTGAACGAAGCGGCCAGGCTGATCATCGGACTCGAGCGCCGCCTGGGCGACTCGTTGTTCAAAGACTTCCTGGCGCTGCACTTCTCGCAGACCCGCCCTCCCGCCGAGGACGGTGACGACCACCCCATCATCGTGCTCGTCGCCGAGCAGATCGAGAAGGCCCGCGAGCGGGGCGACATCGATTCCGACGTGAACTCGATGAACAGCGCGGTGTTCTTCCTCCTCGGCCTGTACGCGCTCCTGGTCACCACCAACGACTGGCCGACACGCCGGGCGTTGCTCGACGACTACATGATCCGGACCCTGCGCAGCCTGCGGGCGGCGTCCGCCCGCTGACCGACCCGCTGAACGGAGTCGCCGGCCTTCCATCGCGCCAGGCTTGATGACTATAGTCAGCCAGTAGTCTGGCGGCCGGTGCCTGTGCACCGGAATGACGAGCCCGTCGGCGGTCGGTAGGAGGGGTCGTGAATCTGCCAACGGTGAATCTGCGGGGCGGCGGGCGCAGGGGCAAGTCCTCGGTGAGTTCGGCGCCGCCGAAGGCGGGGCTGTCGTTCGAGGACCACCACGAACGGTCGCAGCAGGCGCAACGCCAGGCCGACAAGTGGTTGATCTCGGGTTCCCTGCTGATCGGCACCGCGGCTCTTGGGGTCTTCGGCCTGCCGTTGTTCCTGCGCGGGGTGTGGCTGCTGCGCAAGGCTGCCCGCGATGGGCTGTCGGTACGCCCGATGATCGTCACCCTGATCGGCTACCTGGTCATCATCGACGCCGCCATCAACACGGTCGGCTGGGCACTTGACCTGGTGGCGAATCACACTCTGCTGGCACGCGTCCTGCTCAACGGGTGGGGCAACATGTTCGACGCCGGCTACTTCTGGCACTACAACGAACTGTTGCTCGGAGGTGCGGCGGGTCCGGGGGAGAAGGCGATGGAGGTGGGGATGATCCTCACCGTCTTCACGATGCGCATCGCCGCGGCGATCGGGTTCCTGCAGATGAAGCGGTGGGGCCACCAGTGGATGATCATCACCTGCTGGATGGGCGTGGTCATCTGGACCACCTACGTGTTCAACATGACGATGTTCGCCGACGTCCGGTTCGCGGGCGTGGTCTTCCCGGTCATCGGCTGGTGGCTCTACGACATCTTCTACATCACCCCGTTCCTCGCCATCCCCTATCTGCACACGGTGAACCGCGAGATCTTCTCGGATTGACAGCAGCCGTCACAGGCTGCGTCCGGGTCTTTGTGGCCGATATGAGTCACTGACACGTATCGGTGATCGAGGCGGGTTGGTCGTAGCTGTGCAGGCGAGACATGGCGTTTGCAGCGGATTCCTGTGTTCCGAGATCGTCACAGCGAAGCTAGTCATTGACTTGAATCAGTAAAAGCGTTACAACTGATCGCATCATGACGGCACAACTCAAGCCGACCACGCGTGAGACGCGCAGGCGTCAGACGCGGGAGCGCATCCTGGGCGCGGCGGTCGCCGAGTTCACCCGGTCGGGCATGGCCGGCGCCGAGGTGTCCACCATCGTGGCCGCGGCGGGCGTCGCCCACGGAACGTTCTACTTCCACTTCCCGACCAAGGAGCATGTGCTGCTCGAACTGGAGCGCCGCGAGGAGTCGCGGGTCGCAGCCGAACTCGCCCGGTTCCTGGACAGCCCTCACGATCTGGCCGCGACGCTGACGGAAGTCGCTCGGCTGGTCACCGGTCTCCAGCAACGACTCGGTGAGAGTCTCTTCAAAGACATTCTCGCGTCGCACTTCTCGCCGTCACGTCCGCAACCGGACGGCTGGACCGACCACCCGGTGATCGTGCTGCTGGTCCGCGAGATCGAACGGGCGCGAGGCGAGGGTGTGCTGCACCCACAGGTCGACGCCTTCTACAGCGCCGTGTTCTATCTGCTCGGGATCTACGGAGTGCTCACCGCGACCGACGATCCCGCGAACAGGGACGCCGTGCTGGCCAAGCTGGTCGCCTCCGCGGTGCGGGGTCTGGAGGTCCGGTGAAACCTTCACCGATCCGCCCCTGCGACCCGCCACCGACCTCCGAACCCACAACGAGGGAGCCGCACAATGGGTTACATCTGGGAGATTCTGCGCTACGTCGCCGCATGGGGCGGAACAGGACTCATCATCTGGTTCTGGTACTGGATGTTCTCCAACATCGGGACCTTCTGACCGGGCGCCGCCCTCCGCAGGTCACCGGAGGTGGCCGACCGTGACCGGACTTGCCGACATGCCTGCAATCGAGATGGAACGCAGCTGCTCGCTGACGGCGGTGGCGCTGAGTGACGAACGCCGCGAGGGTGTGCGGCTCGTGACGGGCACGCACCGCGCCTTCAGCCTGAACGCGGGCCGTACCTTCGTGCACGTTCCGTATCCACCGACGGTGCGCGACTGGTCGAGGCGAACCCTGACCTGCGGCATCGCACTGCAGTGTGCCCCGTCGAAGGATCGGCTGGCCGGCTACCGGCTCAACGAGTTGACCGGACGGGAACTGCACGCGCTGACGCTCGTCGAGGCGGGCGTCGCCCTCGGCTGGGTGGCCGCCCGGTGGCCTGGCCTGATGCCGGAGCTCCGCCGCGCCGTGCCCGCGCTGGAAGCGGGCGACGCCGACATGGACGCTCGTTCCATGATCGAGCGGGCCGTCGAGATGGCGCAGCGCCGCACCGAACTCGTCGACGATCCACTGCTTGGGCGGCTGCCGTCGGCGTACACGTCGCCCGCCGGACTCGTCGACAAGTTCCGTCGGCAGTTCGGCCGACTGCCGTGGACTTCCACTCAGAAGCGGATGCCGCAACCACACTCGGTGCCGGTGGGAGGCGACGGCGGTGTCCGCAACCCGAACCTGCCACCGCCGAGCCGGCCTGACGAGAGCGACCTCGACATCACCCCGGAGCACCGCCCGGGGATCCCGTACCCCGAGTGGAACGCGTGGACCAAGAGGTTCCTGCCCGATCATGTCGCCGTGCTGGAGCGGGCGCGCGACGCACAGGTCGGCGAGTCGAGAATCGAGTCGGCCGATCTGCGGAAGTGGTTCGAGGAGCACACCCACCGCGCCATGACCGGTCGCCTGGAGGACGGTTCGGATCTCGACGTCGACCAGTACGTCCGGCACTACATGGACCGCAGGACCGGAGAAGCCGAAGAACCGCGGGTGTTCCGCGAACTGCTGCCGCGCCACCGCGACGTCAGCACCGCCCTGCTGCTGGACGGCAGTTCGTCGCTGGGTGTGCACGGGGGCCGGATCTTCCGGCTGGAACTGACCTGTGCCGACGCGCTGTCGCGAGCCATGACGAACGCCCGTGAGCGGCACGGCATCTTCGTCTTCACCGGCAACACCCGCCACCGGGTGGAGGTGCGCTGCCTCAAGGAGTTCGAGGAAGCCCGCTTCGTCGCGCCGGGCGGCCTCGGACTGACCGCCGGCGGGTACACCAGGCTCGGCGCACCGCTGCGCCACCTCACCAACCGCCTGCTGGCGCAGCCGTCGGAGCGGCGGCTGCTGATCGTGATCGGCGACGGGCTCGTCTCCGACGAGGGCTACGAGGGGCGCTACGCCTGGGCCGACGCCGCGCACGCGGTGGAGGAGGCCAACGACGCCGGCGTGTCGGTGTACTACGTCGGGGTCGGACCGACCCGCGTCGATCCGCTGCCCGAGGTCTTCGGACCGCGCCGCTCGCAACGTATCCGGCGGGTGGAGGAGTTGCCCAGGGTGCTGGCACACGTCCACCGCGAACTGGTCAGCGCATGACCGCAGACGATCCGAGGGAGAAATGACGCCAGTCACCTACTACGCGAACGGCAATGAGGTGCAGCTCTTCGAGCAGGCCTACAGCCGCAGGATCCCGGTGATGCTCACCGGGCCGACGGGGTGCGGCAAGACCCGGTTCGTCGAGCACATGGGGTCGCTGCTCAATCGGCCGGTGGTCACCATCAGCTGTCACGACGACCTGACGAGCTCGGATCTCGTCGGGAGATTCATGGTCAGCGGCGGCGACGTCGTCTGGACCGACGGGCCCCTGACCCGGGCCGTGAAGACCGGCGCCATCTGCTATCTCGACGAGGTGGTGGAGGCCCGCCACGACTCGCTGGCGATCCTGCACTCGCTGACTGACCATCGGCGCGCGCTGTACCTCGACCGGGCCGGTGAGGTGGTGCACGCACCCGAGGAGTTCATGCTGGTGTGCTCCTACAACCCGGCCTACCGCAGCTCGCTCAAGGAGCTCAAACCGTCGTTCCGGCAACGGTTCGTCACCCTGCCGATGAGCTATCTGCCGCCGGATCGCGAAGCCGAGGTGATCGTCGCGGAGGCGGGCATCGACCCGGCGGCGGCACGGCGCCTGGTGCAGTGCGCGATCGCCATCCGCACGGCCGACCAGGCCTTCCACTTCGAGCCGCCGTCCACCCGGGTGCTGGTCACGGCGGCGCAGCTGATCGCGGCGGGCGCGGGGGAACTCGAGGCGGCCGAAGCCAGCATCCTCGCACCCCTGAGCACCGACGGCGCGATCAACGACGGCCTGCGCGAGGTCGCGGCCGCCAGCCTGCTCGCCGACACCTCGAGCGCGCAACCACTCTAGGAAGGATCTCCGATGGTCGACCAGAAAGAGAAGAAGCGGAAGCGGGCACTCATCGTCTTCCAGATCGCCATCTACGGCTACCTGTTGGTGATGTTCCTGATCCAGCTGTACATGTCGTTCAGCCGAGGGTGGTGGGAGCTGTGAACCTGCCGCTGCTCGGCCGGCGTTCGGCTGCCGGGGCGGCCGCGGCGGTGCCTGCGGGCGGGTCGGTGTCGTTCGAGGACCACCACGACGAATCCCGTGCCGCACAACGCCGGGCCGACAAGTGGATGATCGTCGGCGCCGCACTGATGGGGATGTGGGCGCCCGGTCTGATCGGATTCCCGATCTTCATGCGCGGAGTCTGGCTGCAGCGCCAGGCGTTACGGGCCGGACTGTCGGTGCGGCCGATGATCGTCACACTGATCGGCTACCTGGTGCTCATCGACGGAATGCTCAACAGCCTGGGTTGGGCACTGGATCTCGTCGCCAATCACACCCTGATCAACCGGGTCCTGATGGTCGGCTGGGGCCACATGTTCGACGCCGGATACTTCTGGCACTACAACGAGCTGTGGGTCGGCGGTGCGGCGGGCCCCGGCGAGAAGGCGATGGTGATGGGCATGATCATCACCGTCTTCGCCATGCGGTGCGCTGCGGCAATCGGATTCCTGCAGATGAAGCGGTGGGGTCACCAGTGGATGATCATCACCTGCTGGATGGGCGTCGTCATCTGGACCGTCTATGTCTTCAACATGACGATGTTCGCCGACGTCAGGTACGCCGGCGTCATCTTTCCCGTCATCGGCTGGTGGCTCTACGACATCTTCTACATCACCCCGTTCCTCGCGATCCCGTACCTGCACACCGTGAACCGCGAGATCTTCTCAGACTGAGCCCAAGGAGCACCGACTGTGACCACACCGTCACCCACCGAGGAACAGACCACCGCCGAGGATCTGCCGCCCGGCACCACGCCCTACTACGCAAACATGCACAAGTGGATCAAACGTGCGGTGCTGGTGTGCTTGGTCGCCCTGGTGATCGAGGGCGCCTTCACCCTGCCGTTCATGGCCGTCTACTACGGATATCCGACGTTGAGCCTCACCCAGATCTGCAGTGAGCTGCTCAAGGTCCGGTACTCCGACGACACCCTCGAGTGCAAGTACCCCTATCCGCCGCTGGGCCCGCCGGAAGGCGCAGAGGGCAAGGACACCGCGAAGGACGACTGGGGCATCCAGCCGGTCCCGAAGTACGACAGGCTGGGCTTCCGCGAACTCGTCGACCGCTATGAGGCACGCCAGGCCCGCGAGGCGGCCGGACAGCAGGGCGGGCAACAGCCGTGACGAAGAAGCTGCGGGTGATCCAGTGGGCCACCGGCAACGTCGGCAGCCATGCGGTCGCAGCTGTGCGGGAACATCCCGACCTCGAACTGGTCGGCGCCCGGGTCTACAACGCGGACAAGGCCGGCCGCGACGTCGGCGAGATCTGCGGCATCGGCCGGGTCGGCGTCACGGCCACCGACGACACCGACGAGATCGTCGCACTCGACGCCGACTGCGTGCTGTACATGGCCGAGGGGGAGTGGAACCCGCCGGTCGCCCTCGATGACGTCTGCCGCCTGCTGGCATCGGGCAAGAACGTGGTCTCGACGGCGGTGACCGCCTGGATCTACCCGTGGAGCGTCGGTGACGAAGTGGTCGCACGGCTGCAGTCGGCGTGCGATGAAGGGGGAACGTCGTTCCACGGCACCGGCATTCAGCCGGGGTGGGCCGCCGAGGTGCTGCCGCTGACGATGTCCGGCCTCTTCCGCCGCGTCGACTCGCTGCTGGTCCAGGAATTGATGGACTACAGCACCTACGGTGTTCCGTTCGTGCTGTTCGACGTCATGGGCTTCGGCAAGCCACCCGACGAGAAGGTGCCGATGGACGAGGAGGCCGTCGGCGGGTTGTCGTTCAAGGCCCCGCTGATGTTGCTGGCCGAGGGTCTCGGCGCGACCATCGACGACTACGTCTGGGAACGGCAGGTCGCCGTCACCGAGACGCCGATCGAGGTCAAGGCCGGCCGGATCGAGGCCGGAACCGTGGCCGCGCAGCGCTTCAGCTACACCGCCATCATCGAGGGCCGCCGGGCGCTCACCGTCGAGCACATCACCCGCCTCGGAGCCGAACAGGCGCCGGACTGGCCGAACGGCCGGGGCTGGAAGGTCACCGTCGAGGGTCTGCCGTCGATGATCCTCGAATCCCGGATCGCCACCCACGGTGAGGACGACACCGATCAGGGCTGCCTGGGCACCGCCATGCACGCGGTGCACGCGATCGCCCCCGTCTGCGCGGCGGAACCGGGGATCCGCACATTCCTCGACCTGCCGACGATCGTGGGCCGCGGCGTGCTGTCGAGGAAGTCCGCCGGCGGGTGACCCACCGCGTCGTCCAGTGGACCACCGGGAACGTCGGCACCAAGTCCGTGCAGGCGATCGCGGCCAACCCGCTGCTGGACCTGGTGGGCTGCTACGCCTGGTCAGCCGACAAGGTCGGCCGCGACGCCGGTGAGCTCGCCGGGATCCCCGCCCTGGGGGTGACGGCCACCGACGACATCGACGCCCTGCTCGCACTGCGGCCCGACTGCGTGGTCTACAACCCGATGTTCGCCGACGTCGAGGAGCTCATCCGGATCCTCGCGTCGGGAGCCAATGTGGTGACGACGTCGGAGTTCATCACCGGAGACGGACTGGGCGCGGACCGCGAGCGGATCGTCGAGGCCTGTCTGCGCGGGGACGCGACGATCTTCGGCAGTGGCATCAACCCCGGCTTCATGCAGATGCTCTCGATCGTCACGGCGGGGCTGTCGGACCGGGTGGACCGCATCTCGATCCTGGAGTCCTTCGACACCACCATCTACAACTCGCCTGCGACCGAGAAGCCGATGGGCTTCGGCTATCCCGTCGATCAGCCGGATCTGCCCGCGATCACCGAGAAGGGGTCGTGGATCTTCCGCGAGGCCGTGCTCCTGGTCGCCGACGCGCTCGGCGCCCGCCTCGACGAGGTGCGCTGCGACGTCGACTACGCCCAGACCACAGAGGATCTCGAACTCCCGGGCGGCTGGACCATCGGCAAGGGCTGCGTCGCGGGGGTCGATGTTCGCTGGCAGGGAGTCATCGGCGGACGCGAGGTGATCGAGGTGCGCGGCCGCTGGCGCAAGGGCCAGTCGCTGGACCCGGACTGGCCGATGGACTTCGGCTACACCGTCGAGGTCCAGGGCCGCCCGACGATCAGGACCACGCTGAGTTTCGAGCCGCCGCCTGACTTCCAAGCCGAGACACTCGACGACTTCGTGATGCTCGGCCTGACGATCACGGCGATGCCGGCGATCACCGCCATCCCCGCCGTGGTCGCGGCGCCGCCCGGCATCGCCACGTACACCACTCTCCCGCTGATGCTGCCCCGTGGCGTTCTCAGCGCCCGCTGAAAGGTCGAAGCTCGATGTCTGACAGGACTTCACGCACATATCGGGTCATCCAGTGGATGACGGGCGACGTCGGGCAGGTCGGCGTCAGGCACTTCACCGGTAACCCGACCTTCGACCTGGTCGGTGTGCTGGTGCACACGCCGGACAAGGTCGGGAAGGACTCCGGGGAGATCGCCGGGACCGCACCGAACGGCGTCCTGGCGACGGACGACATCGACGCGATCGTCGGGCTGGACGCCGACTGCGTCTTCTACACGCCGGTCATCATGGACGTCGACACCGTCTGCCGTCTGCTGAGATCGGGCAAGAACGTGGTCACCACAAGTGGATTCTTCTATCCGAGTGCCGATTTCGCCGAGTACGGCGAGCAGATCCGGGCCGCGTGTGTCGAGGGAGGTGTGTCGTTCCACGGCGGTGGGATACATCCGGGCTACGCAGGCGACATCCTGCCCCTCACCCTCGCCAGGGTGGTCGACAGGATCGAGCGCATCGAGGTATACGAGGTGGTGAACGTGCTCACCGATGCGCCGGTGGACCACATCGACTGGCTGGGCTTCGGCAAGCCGGAGGAGGAGTTCCTCACCACGCCGACGATTCTCGGCCTCGGAGTGCCGTTCTTCGCGCAGTCGATGCACATGATCGCCGACGGGCTCGGCGTCGAGATCAGCGAGGTGACCGCTGATCTGCGGGCGGCCACCGCCACGCAGGACATCCCGCACGACGAGGGCACGATCGCACGCGGGACGGTCGCCGCCCAGCATCACGAGTGGACGGCGTGGGTCGACGGCAGGCCCATGATCGTGTTCCACGCGATCTACCTGACCGCGGGGCCGGACGGACTCGACCCCGCATGGGACTGGGGCAGAACGCGGTACCGCATCGTGATCGACGGTGACCCGCCGACCGAGCTGACGCTGCAGGGCGTCGAACAGCCGGGCGGCGCCTTCTCCCACCCTGGTTATGCGTGGACCGCCATGGGCGCGATCAACGCGATCCCCGACGTGTGCGACGCCGCGCCCGGCTGGATCACCCATCTGGACCTCGGTCTCATCCGGCCACGCGGTCTGGTCCGGCCATGACCGACGACGCCCCGGCCGCACAGCTGCACCACGTGGTGTTCGCCGTCGCGCCGGAACGCCACGAGGCGATGGCGCAGATGTTCAGCGAGATCGGTTTCACCCTGCAGGAGCTGCAGCTGACCGAGCTCGGACTGCAGGTCCACCTGGACTGGGACCGAGGGATCGAGCTGATCAGTCCGCTTGCCGGGTCAACGGCCACGGTCGCCGGGTCCGTGCGTGAGTTCCTCGCGGAGCACGGCGACGGTGTGTACACCGTCGTCATCCGGGTCCCGGGGGCCGCGGCGGCCGAATCCGTCGCCGCGCGTTACGGCGGGACCGTGCGCTTTCGGCAGCACTTCGACGGCGACGGAACGTATCTCGACGAGATCGACCTCTCGGTGCTCGATCTGCCGCTGACCTTCCTCGCGACAAATGTGCCCTGACCGGTCCGCACTGCCGCACATCCTCTACGAGGGTCTGCCCATGGCAGGCGACCGCGGCGCCGGGTGGACCGTGTTGCGCGACCTCGGGCCCGTGGTGACCGGCGATGGGTGGTACTACCTCACCCGGCGCGACGACGTGCTCGCCGTACTGCGCGACTCCGAATCCTTCTCGTCATCACGGGCGTTCGACACCATGGTCAGTCCCGTTCCTCTCATTCCGCTCGCCTGCGATCCCCCTGACCACACCCGGTACCGCCGCCTGCTGCACTCGTTCTTCAGTCCGCAGACCCTCGGGCGCATGCTCCCGTCGATGCAGGCGCAGGCAGCCGACATCATCGATCGCATCGCACTCGGCGGTGACGAGTGCGAGGTGATGGCCGACCTCGCCACCCCGTATCCCTCCCAGGTGTTCCTCACCCTGCTCGGTCTGCCGCTCAGCGACCGGCAGCGGCTGATCGCCTGGAAGGACGCCGTCATCGGCATCAGCCTCGACAGTGATCCCGACCCCGCCGCACTGGTGCCCGCCGCCGAGTTGTTCCAGTACCTCAGCGAGGCGGTCACCTCCCATCGGGATGACCCGGGCGACGACATCTTGTCGCGACTGCTCACCGGCGACGACGCACTCACCGATCACGAGGCGCTCGGCCTGGCCTTCGTCCTGGTCCTGGCCGGACTGGACACCGTCACCTCGGCGATCGGCGCGGCGATGCTCGAGTTGGCCAGGCGTCCCGGCCTGCGCGTCGAGCTGTGCGACAACCCCTCTGCGGTACCCGGATTCGTGGAGGAGATCCTGCGACTCGAACCTCCGGCCCCGGTCGTCGGACGGGTGACGACGCGGCCGGTGACCGTGGCGGGCCACACGATCCCCGCCGGCGCGGAGGTCCGGCTCTGTCTGGGCGCGATCAACCGCGACGGCAGCGACGCGACCTCCGGCGACGACCTGGTCCTCGACGGCAAGCTGCACAGACACTGGGGATTCGGCGGGGGCGCCCACCGCTGCCTGGGATCGCACCTGGCACGGATGGAGCTGAGCCTGGTGGTCACCGAATGGCTTCGCCGCATACCGGAGTTCGAGCTCGCCACCGACCACACACCCGAGATCACCTGGCCCGCCGCCACCTGCACCCTGCCGCGGTTACCCGTCAGATTCCTCGCCAAGGAGGCACCATGAACGTCGAGACCGCGGCGCCGAGTGTGTTCGAATCCGATCTCCCGACGCTGCACTACGAGGCGACGGAGACGCCGCGCGAGGTGCTGCCGAGAATCCGGGAAGCCCAAGCGCAGGCACCGGTCGCCATCGGGCCGCTCGGCCCGGAGGTGCTGTCGTACGAACTCGCCCGGACGATCCTGCGTGACAGCCGGTTCGTCATTCCGCCCGGCATCCATCTCGCGGCCCAAGGGGTGACCTCGGGACCGCTCTGGGACCGGGTGGTCGGCAGCATCATGTGCGCCGAAGGCGCGCACCACCATCGGCTGCGCAGCCTGGTGTCGAAGGCCTTCACACCGCGCGCGACGGCCCGGCTGCACGACACGATCGTCGCGGTGGTCAACGAGTTGGCCGACGCTGTCGCCGATGCGAAGGGTTGCGATGTCGTCACCGACATCGCCAGGCACTACCCGATCCCGATCATCTGCGCACTGGTCGGCGCGCCCCGTGAGGACTGGCAGATGTTCTCGCGCTGGGCGGAGGAGATCTTCAAGATGGTCAGCTTCGACGTCGATCTCATCGACGAGATCCCCGCCGTCATGGCCGCCTGGGGCGAGTTGGACGCATACGTCGACACGATGATCGCCGCGCGGCGCCGCAATCTCACCGACGACCTGCTCTCCGACCTCATCCGTGCCGAGGACGACGGCGATCGGCTCAATGCCGACGAACTGCGCATGACGGTCGCCAGCCTGTTGGTGGCCGGCACCGACACCACCCGCAACCAGCTGTCCGCCTCCCTGCAGGTGCTGTGCGACCACCCCGAACAGTGGGCGATGCTGCGCGCTGAGCCCGGCCTGGCGATGCGCGCGGTCGAGGAGACCATGCGCCACTCGCCCGCGGTGTGCAGCACCCTGCGGACGGTGAACGCCGACGTCGCCGTCGCCGGTCACACCTTCCCCGCCGGCACGTTCCTGCTCGTCAACACGTTCGCCGCCAACTGCGACCCGGCCGTCTATCGCGACCCCGACCGATTCGACATCACGCGCGACGACCCGCCTGCGATCCTCACCTTCGGCGGCGGTGTGCACTACTGTCTCGGAGCGAATCTGGCCCGGCTCGAGCTCGGCGAAGCCCTGCGGATCCTGGCGGGACGGCTGCCGAATCTTCGCCGGACCGGTCCGGCCCCGTGGAAGCCGATGCTCGGCATGAGCGGCCCCACCAGCCTGCCGGTGGAGTTCGACGCACCGGTGGCCGCCCGGAACTGATTCGGCGGACCCCGCCCGCCTCCCGGCGCGACCGGCGCGCCGTGGCACCATCTGACTCGATGAGCAGAGCAGTTCCCGCCGCCGACACCCATGACGTCATCCGCGTGCACGGGGCGCGCGAGAACAACCTCAAGGGCATCGACGTCGAATTGCCCAAACGTCGTCTCACCGTGTTCACCGGCGTCTCCGGCTCCGGCAAGAGCTCGCTGGTGTTCGGCACCATCGCCGCCGAGTCGCAGCGGCTGATCAACGAGACGTACAGCGCCTTCGTCCAGGGCTTCATGCCCAGCCTGGGCAGGCCCGAGGTGGATGTGCTCGAGGGCCTGACCACCGCCATCATCGTCGACCAGCAGCGGATGGGCAGCGATCCGCGGTCCACGGTCGGCACCGCCACCGACACGGGCGCGATGCTGCGCATCCTGTTCAGCCGCCTGGGAGAACCGCACATCGGGTCGCCGCAGGCGTTCTCGTTCAACGTCGCCTCCATCAGCGGAGCGGGTGCGGTCACGATCGAACGCGGCGGACGAACCGTCAAGGAGCGCCGTGACTTCGCCATCGTCGGCGGCATGTGTCCGCGATGCGAAGGCCGCGGAGCGGTCAACGACATCGACCTGACCGCGCTGTACGACAACAGCAAGTCGCTCAACGGCGGAGCGCTCACGATCCCGGGTTTCAGCATGGAGGGCTGGTACGGCCGGATCTTCAACGGCTGCGGCTTCTTCGACCCGGACAAGCCGATCCGGGACTTCACGGCCAAGGAACTCGACGCCCTGCTGTACAAAGAGGCCACCAAGCTCAAGATCGACGGCGTCAACCTGACGTACCTCGGATTGATCCCGCAGATCCAGAAGTCCTACCTCGCCAAGGACGTCGAGGCGATGCAACCGCACATCCGTGCCTTTGTCGAGCGCGCCGTCACGTTCACCACGTGCCCTGAATGCGACGGGACGCGGCTGTCCGAGGCCGCCCGGTCGTCGAAGATCAACGGCCGCAACATCGCCGACCTGTGCGCGATGCAGATCAGCGATCTCGCCGAATGGGTGCACGACCTCGGTGACGCAGGCGGACGGGTGGGGCCGCTGATCGCGGCGCTGCGTCAGGGTCTCGACGCGTTCGTGGAGATCGGCCTGGGCTACCTCTCGCTGGACCGGTCGTCGGGCACGCTGTCGGGTGGAGAGGCGCAGCGCGTCAAGATGATTCGTCACCTGGGCTCCGCGCTCACCGACGTCACCTACGTGTTCGACGAGCCGACGGTCGGGCTGCATCCCCACGACATCTCCCGCATGAATGCACTGTTGCTGCAGTTGCGCGACAAGGGGAACACCGTGCTCGTCGTGGAGCACAAGCCCGAGGTGATCGCCATCGCGGACCACGTGGTCGACCTCGGGCCCGGCGCGGGCGCCGCAGGCGGCGAGATCGTCTTCGAGGGAACGGTGGCCGGGCTGCGGGGAAGTGACACGCTCACCGGCCGCCACCTCGACGACCGGGCCTCGGTGAAGGACGCGGTGCGCGAGCGTTCCGGTGTCCTGGAGATCCGCGGCGCCGACACGCACAATCTGGCCGACGTCGACGTCGACATCCCACTCGGTGTGCTGGTGGTGATCACCGGCGTCGCGGGCTCGGGGAAGAGTTCGCTGGTCCACGGGTCCGTGGTGCGCCGCGACGGGGTCGTCGTGGTCGACCAGACCCCGATCCGCGGCTCACGGCGCAGCAACCCGGCCACCTACACCGGACTACTCGATCCGATCCGAAAGGCCTTCGCGAAGGCCAACGGCGTCAAGCCGGCGCTGTTCAGCGCCAACTCCGAGGGCGCATGCCCGAACTGCAACGGCGCCGGCGTGGTCTACACCGATCTGGCGATGATGGCCGGCGTCGCCGCCACCTGCGAGGTCTGTGAGGGCAGGCGGTTCGACGCATCGGTGCTCGGGTACGCCTTCGCCGGCTTGGACATCAGCGACGTGCTGGGCCTCTCGGTGTCCGACGCCCTGATGTTCTTCGCCGACGGCGACGCCAAACTGCCCGCAGCGCATCGCATCCTGACCAATCTCGAGGCGGTGGGCCTGGGCTATCTCACCATCGGCCAGCCGCTGACGACGCTGTCCGGCGGTGAGCGGCAACGGCTCAAGCTGGCCACCAGGATGAGTGACCGGGGCGCCGAGAGCGGAGAGGTCTACGTCCTCGACGAACCGACCTCCGGCCTGCACCTCGCCGATGTCGAGCAGCTGCTGGCCCTGCTCGACCGGCTGGTGGAATCCGGTAAGTCGGTGATCGTCGTCGAGCACCACCAGGCCGTCATGGCGCACGCCGACTGGATCATCGACCTCGGCCCGGGAGCCGGCCACGACGGCGGGCGGGTCGTCTTCGAGGGCACCCCGGCCGACCTGGTCGCCGAGCGGTCCACCCTGACCGGCGAGCACCTCGCCGCCTACGTCGGCGGCTGACAAACGCCTAGCGGCCCACCTTCTCGCGGACCAGATCGGTGAGGAAACGGGCTCCCGACGCCGGACGGAACGCCCGCGCCGCCGCGGTGAGCGCATCGCGGGACTCCGTACTCAGCTCGATGTCGGCGGCGGCGACGTTGAACTCCAGCTGCTCGACGCTCGACGCGCCGGGAATCGCCACGACACCGGGCAGGCTGATCAGCCACGCCAGCGCCACCTGTGCGGGCTTGGCGCCCACCTCGGCGCCGACGTCACGCAGCGTGTTCAGCAGCGGCTGGATGCGGCGCAGGTTCTCGGTGCCGAACAACGGGTTCATCGCCCGGACGCCGCCGGGCCGGTTGTCCGGCCCGTACTTGCCGCCGAGCAGTCCCTGCGCCAGCGGGCTGTACGCCATCACCATCCGGTTCTCACGCTCGGCGAACGGCACCAGGTCGTCGAGCGCCTGGGGATGGGCGAGCGAGAAATGCACCTGGTTGCTCACCACCGGCCGGCCCAGTGCGGCGTCGGCCTTGCGCCACCGCTCGAGCGAATAGTTCGACACCCCGACGGCACCGATCTCGCCGCGCTCCAGCAGGTCCCGCATGCCGGGCATGATCACCGAATCGGGCACCAGCGGATTGGACTGGTGGATCTGGTAGAGCGGGATGCGGTCCACGCCGAGCCGCTCCGCACTGGCCCGCGCGCGCTGCCTGACGACGGCGGGAAACGGCGCGATCGGCATGATCTTGCTGGCCACCACCACGTCGGCGCGCTCGTCGCCGAGCGCTTCACCGAGGATGCGTTCGCTCTTGCCGAACCCGTAGATCTCCGCGGTGTCGAACAAGGTCACCCCCAGTGCACGGGCGCGCTGCACGATGTCGCGAGCGGGCCCCGATGCGTACTGGTCGCCGTACCCCCATTCCCGCGAACCGAACTGCCACGTGCCGAGGCCGATGCGGCTCACCGGTCCGATTCCTTCGACATCGAGATGCTTCATTCCTCCGACGGTACCGGCGTGTGCGATGAGTCCCGGCTCGCCGTCGAGTCTGATAGTCGTAAGAGGATTCCGACTGCTCGGAAGGGAGCCTGTGATGACAGGGAACCAGACCACCACATCGACCGCGAAACCGCCGGTGGCCGACGAGGGCTCGTGGCGCGCCGCCCTCGACGACCTGCGGCGAAGGGAGAAGGCGGCGACCCGCGAGCTCGACGCGATCGCCGCTGCGCGCAGGCGGCTGCCGATGGTCGAACTGCCCGAGTACACGCTCATCGGCGCCGACGGTCCGGTCCGGCTGGCAGAGGTGTTCGGCGGTCGCTCGCAGCTGATCACCTACCACCACATGTGGAGCGACGGCGCGCAGTGGCAGTGCGGCGGGTGCACCGGCTTCACCAGCCAGTTCACCCGGCTCGACTTCCTGGACAGCTACGACGCCCGGTTCGTCGTCGTCACCAACGGCCCGATCGAGGAGGCACTGGCGTACCGGGAGAAGGTGGGGAACGCGATGGCCTGGTACTCGTCGTCGGAGAGTTCGTTCGGCGCCGACGTCGACGCACCGCCCGGCGGCGGCTTCGCGGTCAACGTCTTCCTGCGCGACGGGGACACCGTCTACCGCACCTGGCACACCAACGGCCGTGGCACCGAACAGCTCAGCCACAGTTTTCCGCTGATCGACATCCTGCCGTACGGCCGTCAGGAGGAGTGGCTCGATTCGCCGGACGGCTGGCCGAGCCGGCCGACCTATTCGGGCTGGCTGGACTCACCGGATATCGCCCGGCTCTACGGGAAGGGCGACAGGTGAGCGCGGAACGATTCGCCGCAGGCCGGACGATTGCGGCGCCGCCGTCGGCGGTGTTCGCCGTCCTCGCCGACCCGGCGCGGCACAAGGACACCGAGCCGGGGGACTGGGTGCGCGATGCGGTGGACCCGACGCCGATCACCGGCACCGGACAGATCTTCACGGTGAACATGTACCTGGACGCCGCAGGCGGGCACTACGTGATGGACAACCTGGTCACCGATTTCGAGCCGGACCGGGTGATCGCCTGGCTGCCGGGACAACGCGACGAGTCGGGCGCCCATGTTCCCGGTGGCTGGTCCTGGCGTTACGACCTCGCCCCGCACGGCGAGGGAACGGCGGTCACGCTCACCTACGACTGGACGGGGACACCGCAGAGTTTCCGGGATCAAGTCGGTGGGATGCCGCCCTTCCCCGAGGATTTCATCGCCGAGTCACTGGCGGCGCTGGAACGCTGCCTCTGACTCACGGCGCCTGACGAGCGCCTCGACCATCGACCAGTACCGCTGTTCGCGTCCGGTGAGTTCGTTGCCGGTGATCGCGCCGAACGCCGCGGCGTCCTGCGCGAAATTCGTTGCCGCGCCGGGCAACGCATCGGGGCCTTCGAGTCGGAAACAGCTCGGCGCCAACGGACCGAACAGGAGTGCCCGGCGGAGATCCGGCCATCGCGACAGATCCGGTTCCACACCGGCGGCGCGTGCGAAGGTCAACGCCGCCAAGTTCATCCGGGTTTTCTGCGACGCGCCGCGACGTGACCGGTGGGCCGCGACCGATGCGCGCTGCTCTGCTTCGGTCACCGCGGGCAGGATTCCACTCCACAGGTAGGCGATCCACCTCGCCTGTAACTCCAGCGGCACGAAGTACCCGCCGGACTGGTCCCACATCCCGACGAAGGCCAGGCCGGGGAGGTCGGGATGGAAGGTGTGGCGGTCGGTGTCGAGGTGGGCACCGTCGAGGTCGAGTGTCGCCCTCACGTCGTCGCCGAGGAACGGCAGGCTCAGCTGGAATCCGGTGCCGAACAGGATGGCGTCGAAGGGTTCGGCGTGCCCGTTGGCGAACGTAACGGTGGCGCCTGCGACGGAATCGATCCACGGGCACACCGTGATCCGGCCCTCCGCCACGAGGGGAAGGTAACTCTGGCCGAGGGTGACGCCCGCGGCGAACAGTGACGGATCGGGTGCCGGGGCGCCGTACTGGTCCGGGCTGCCACCGGCCTCTGTGACGATCTCCTTCAATTGGCGGTCGATCTCCGCCGGCGGTAGGACCTCGTTGGACAGCGTGCCGTAGCGGGTGAAGATCCGATGATCGGACGGCACACCCGCGGCGAACTTGGGCAGCACGTAGCGTTGCCGCCGCTGGGCGACGACGACGCGCGACGCGCCGAGTTGGGCCAGTTCCGAGGCGATCTCGAGTGCACTGATGGCGCCGCCGGCCACGAGCACCCGCTTCCCCAGATACCGCTCGTGGTCGCGGAAGTCATAGGTCGAGCTCACGCCGGGGTCACCGGAGAACGACTCGAGACCCGCAACGGCCGGGACGGCCGGGGCATGGAATCTGCCGCTCGCCACCACCACCCGGTCGAAGACCTCGGTGCCGTCGGCGTGCCGGACGGCCCAGCGGGTGCCCTGCCGATCCACTGAGTCGACCGCCGTGCCGAATCTGATCCGGGCGGTCAGTCCGAATGATCCCGCGTAGCGGTGCAGGTAGCGGAGCACATCCGCGTTCGGCGGATGCACGAGGTGACCACCGAACGGGAGGTCGCTGAAGGCCGTCAGGATGCGGCTGGTGTTGGTGTGCATCGACGGCCAGACGCCGCTGCAGCCCGGCAGTCCGGACCACTGTCCGCCGAGAACCGGATTGCGTTCGTAGATCGTCGGTTCGAAGCCGCACGACGACAGCCAGCGCGCGGCGACCAGGCCGCCCGGGCCCGCTCCGATGACCGCGACCCGTTCCGGCACTGGACGCTCAGCGCCGGGGCATGTCGATGTCGAGCAGTGCCATGGCGTCCCGGATGCTGGCGTCCGCCCGGTCGAGTGTCGCCTCGAGGCGGTCGATCTCGGCGCCACTGCTGTTCGGCGTCAGGCTGCCACAGATGTCGGCGAACGACCGGTATTCGTCCACGGCGTTCTGCAGGGCGTCGTTGACGTCTTCGTCCTCGCTGGGCAGTTGGGCCTCGAGCAGATCGGTGGCATCCCTGAGATCCCTGCACCCCTCACGGACCGTGGAGTACTCGCTGTTGATCATCGCTTCACCGGCGGTGCCCAGCGCCCTGCCGATGGCGGCGACCGCCGAGGTGACGTCCCGCTTCCAGGCTTCGGTGACGGGTACGGGAGCGGTGAGTTCCGCACCGGCGACGGGACGGCCCTGGATCGCGGTGCTGCACCCGGTGAGCAGTCCGGCCAGCAGCACGATCGCGAGTAACGGCCTCATGCGGGCCGAGTCTATGGGACCGCGGGTGGCCCGGATGGGATCACGCGAAGGGAGCCGACGGGAGATCAGCTGGTCGCGGCGGTGGCGCTGGTGTGGCTCGCGGGCTGGACGTCGACGGCATCCATCGGCGGCCCGTTGAGGCCGGCCACCTGGCGGTCGGCGACGGTGGTCGCGACCGGGGTGCCGTTCTGCACGATCGCGACGATGGCCACCTCGTCATCGACGTCGAAAGTCGCTGCGGGGCTCACGGTGTGGTTGCCCTCCACCGTCAGCGCCGTGGTGTCGGGAGTGATGCGATAGGTCTGCGTGACGCCGTCGGCGCTGCGCGCGGTCACCGAATCGGCGGTGACGGCGACCAGGCGACCCTCGTGGTTGAGAGCCGGCGCATGGGCGGCGGCGGGGGCCGTGGACGCCGCGGGAGGGGCGGGGGCTTCGGCGGGCGCCAGCAACTGGACGGCCGCGGCGGCCACCACGCCGGCACCGGCGACTGATGCGGAGATGGCGCCGATCACCACGTTGGACCGAGACGAGGTCCGCGGGGCATTACGACCGGTCGCCGCAGGTATTCGGACCGGAGCTTCTTGCAGTCGATGTCGACCCGTCATGCGGTTGAGGTTCCCCCGTCCAGGGCGCAGGTAAACCGCCCTGGCGAACTCGTCACGGAGAAACTTCGCCGACCGGCCTCTCACCTGGGCATACGGCGACGTACCGTGAGGCCGATGGCCCCCGCGACCCTGACCAGCGAGGAAGCCCGGCGCGCCGTGGCCGCCGAACTGACCGGTGCGGACGGACGCCCGGTCCGGCGCCTGATCGCGGGGGTGACCGGGCCGCCGGGCGCCGGGAAGTCGACGTTCGCCTCCGGCCTCGTCGACGAGCTCAACGCGCGGTCGCCTTCAACGGCGGCGTACCTGCCGATGGATGGTTTCCACCTGGCGAAGGTTCAGCTCGATCGTCTGGGTGCGCGGCAGCGCAGAGGGGCTCCTGACACCTTCGACGTCGACGGCTACCGGGCCATTCTCACGCGCCTCACGCACAGCTACGCGGTGGCCGATGTCTTCGTCCCGGACTTCGACCGCAGACTCGACGATCCGGTCGCGGCTGCGCGGGTGGTGCCCGCGCGGGCGCGAGTCGTCGTCACCGAGGGCAACTACCTGGCGCTGGCCACCGATGGCTGGGCCGCGGTACGACCGCTGCTCGAGCGGCTGTACTACGTCGACGCCCTGCCGGATGTCCGGCGCAGGCGGTTGCTGGACCGGCACACGAGAAGTGGCCTCGCCGCTATGGAGGCGCAGCGGTGGGTCGACACCGTCGACGAGCCCAACGCCCGGCTGATCGCCGCGACACGGCCGTCGTGCGACACGGTGCTGCTGATCCGGGACGGTTCGGCGTGACGGCCGATCGCCGGAGCGGTCAGTGGTCGGCGTCGGACAGGATCAGCGCGAGCATCGTGTCGAGTCGATCGGCCATCCGCTGACAGCTCACGGACCGAGAACGGACCTGCAGCAGCGCTCCCCAGAACACGGTTTCCAGGGTGGCCTGCACCTCCGGCCAGGCTCCCGGGCCGAGTGCGGAGGCGATACGACGCTGTACCTCGGCGCCGATCCGGACCCGGACATCGGCCACGACGTCATCGTCGTTGCGCAACAGGGCGCGGCTGCACGCCTCGGAGAGCCGAGGCTCGTCGGCCAGCACCATCGTCACGGCACGGAGCTGGGTGCTGACCCGCGCCGCGGCACCGAGCGCGGGATCGACGTCGAGCGGTAGCGCGCAGATCCGGTGCAGGTACAGCTCGGCGAACATGGCGTCGAGGGAGTCGAAGTGCGCCCGCAGTGCGGTCGGTGCGACGCGCGCCCGCGCGGCCAGCGCGGGGAGCGACACGTCGACGACACCGGGTGCATCGCCCGACTCGTCGAGCAATTGGGCGGCGGCGGTGAACACCCGCTGACAGGTGCGCCTGCGTCGAAGATGTGAGTCTCGCAGTGAAGTGACGTGCACCACATCTGCACTGGACATGTGTCCAGGTTAGTCGGTTGGCCATGGCAGCGCAATGAAGGCCGGATCACTCGCGCCGGATGGAAGATTCGCTCACTGCTCAGGGGGTCGACACTGCCGACGGAGATCGCGCGCCGGTATGGACGGGTTCAACCGGACACATGTCCAGCCGGCGTGCCTCAGGGTCGGGTCAGCTGCGCGTACCGCTTCAGGTGGTGGTCGGTCGAGCCGAATTCGTACTGCAGCGCCGTCAACCGCTTGAAGTAGTGCCCGATCGCGAGTTCCTCGGTCATGCCCATCCCGCCGTGCAGCTGGACGGCGTTCTGACCGACGAACCGCGCCGCGCGGCCGACCGTCACCTTGGCCGCCGACACCGCGCGGGCCCGCTCAGCCGGTTCGGCGCCGAGCCTGAGCACCGCGAGATATGTGGCGGCGACCGACTGCTCGAGCTCCATGTGCATGTCGACCATGCGGTGCTGCAGCGCCTGGAACGAGCCGATGGGTTGACCGAACTGCTGGCGTTGCCTGCAGTACTCGACCGTGTCGGCCACCACCCGTCGCATCGCGCCCACCGCCTCCGAGCAGACCGCGGCCGCGCCCTCGTCGCGTGCCTGGGCCAGTGACAGCCCCGCCTGTCCCTGCGCCCCGATCAGCGCGTCCGCCGATACCTGCACGCCGTCGAGGACCAGGTCGGCCGCGCGACGGTCGTCGATCGTGCGGTAGCCGTGCGTGCGCAGGCCCGGCCGATCCTGCTCGAGCAGGAACAGTGACACGCCGTCGTCCGACGTGCGTGCGGTGACCAGGAGGTGGGTGGCCAGCGGCGCGTTCATCACCACGACCTTCTCGCCGTGCAGCTCCCATCCGGTCTCGCCGCGTCGCGCTTCGGTCGCCACCCGCTGCCAGTCATCGCCCGACGCCGCCTCGGTGGCGGCGAGAGCGACGATCGCCGAGCCGTCCACGATCTTCTCCAGCAGCGCCGCGGCCGCCGGTCCGCCGGCCCGCCGCAGAAGTCCCGCGGCGACCACCGCGGTGTCGACGTAGGGTTCGATCACCAGGGCACGGCCGAGCGCCTCGGCGATCACCATGGTCTCGACCGGTCCGCCGCCGATGCCGCCGACGTCCTCGGGCAGCCCCGCCCCGAGGATCCCCAGTTCTTCAGCGAACCCGCGCCAGATCTCGGGCTGCCAGCCGGCGCCGGTCTTGGCCGCCGCCCGGCTCTTCTCCAGGTCGTAGCGCGTCGACAGGTACTTCGACAGCCCGTCGCGCAGGAGTTCCTGTTCCTTGGTCAACGTGAAGTCCATCTAGAGCCCCAATGCGGCTTTGGCGAGAATGTTTCGCTGAATTTCGTTGCTGCCGGCGTAGATCGAGCCGGCCCGGTCGTTGAAGTAGCGCAGTGGCGCCACGGCCTGCCATGGCTCGCCGCTGACGTAGCCGTCCGCGGGCGGCTCGTATTCGGCGATCGGCCCGCCCGGCTTGGTCGCGTGGGGCTGGTAGACCCGCGCTCGTGGTCCCGCCGCCACCATCGAGAGTTCGGTGAGCGACTGACTCAGCTCGGTGCCGAGGACCTTCAGCATCGACGACGCCGATCCCGGGTTCTTCCCCGCGGCGACGGCCGCTAGCACCCGGTACTCCAGGATCTCGAGCACCTCGGTCCGGATCCTCGCATCGGCGAGCCGCAGCGCGAATGCGGCGTCGTCGATCAGCCTGCCGCCGTCCGGACCGGGCTGGCCGGCGGCGACGGTCGCGATCTCCTCGGCGAGCACCTGGAGCGCAGGCGACGAGGCGCCGCCGCCGCGTTCGAACTCCAGCAGGTACTTCGCCACCGTCCAGCCGTCGTCGATCCGGCCGATCACGTTGGTCTTGGGCACCCGGACGTCGTCGAAGAACACCTGGTTCTGGACTTCTTCGCCGGAGGTCATCACCAGCGGCCGGATCTCGATGCCCGGGCTGGTCATGTCGATCAACACGAACGTGATGCCCTGCTGTTTCTTCGCCGCGCGGGTGGTCCGCACCAGGGCGAACATCCAGTTCGCCTCCTGTGCGTGGGTGGTCCAGATCTTGCTCCCGGTGCACAGCAGATGCTCGCCGTCGTCGACGGCCGCCATCGACAGCGCGGCCAGGTCGGAGCCGGCCTCGGGCTCGGAGTAGCCCTGGCAGAAGAACACCTCGCCGGTCAGGATCCGCGGCAGGAAGTACTCCTTCTGCGCGTCGGTGCCGAACTCGACGATCGCGTGCGCGACCATCCGAATACCCATCGGCGACAGCGACGGGGCGCCCGCCAGGGTGGTCTCACGGCTGAAGATGTAGTGCTGGGTCAGGGTCCAGTCGCAGCCGCCGTGTTCGACGGGCCACGCGGGCGCCGCCCAGCCCTGCTCGTGGAGGATGCGCTGCCACTCCATGCTGGCGTCGTGGTCGGCGTACACGCTCGTCATCAACCTGCCCGCCTGCCGCAGCTCGGGGGTGAGCCGGTCGTCGAGGAAGGCGCGTACCTCGTCGCGGAAGGCCAGGTCGTCCGGTGACCAGTCCAGGTCCATCGGACCTCCTGTGCGTCGTTGTGGGTACGCACAGAGTAAACCTAGTTAGTCAGGTGAGGTGAACGGGCCTCGGACACCCAGGGCGGCGATTGTTGGTCAATCACCCGCCGCAGCGGCGGCGATCGGTGATGATGACGGCCGACTAGGCTTTGCTGTGCGCGGCGTGACGCCGGGCCGGAGGCCACACTGGCTCCACCTCACTCATGGACAGGACCCGCATCGTGGATCGGCGCCGCAGCAGTCAGGACAATCGATCACCCAGGGAGCTGCTCGAGCAGATGCCGGCGCTGGTGCTGCTCGAGCGGTTCCCCGTGCCCGTGCTGGCGGTTGCCGAAGGCGGCGCCATCCTGTTCGCCAACGGCGCATTCGCCGCGATGCTGGGTCGCAGCGCCGACGATGTCCAGCAGATGCGGTTCGCGGACATCTGCACCACGATTCCCGCCGACGGGTCCGTGTTGTCGGTCGTGCACGAGCACGCGGACATGATCGTCGAGCTCGTGGACCGGGAAGGGTCGGTGGTCCGCGCGCAGATGAGCCGGTCCGCGCTGTTGCGCGGCGACGACCCGGTTGCGCTTGCCACCTTCCAGGACCTCACCGAGCGGCTGTGGGTGGAAGAACTCTGAGGTCGAGCGCCTAGTCGGCCGGTGGCGACGGCGCGCGGAGAGCCTCGCGGGCGAGGAACTCGCGGAAGTAGTCGAGTGACTCGTCGGCGACGACCGCAGGAAGAAGCACCTGCCACATCCGGGTCAACCGGTTCCGCAGATCGTCGTCGACACCCGACAACAGTTCGGCGCCGAGCATCGCGCAGACGATGGTTTCGGCCACTGCGCCCGGATCGAGGCCTTCCCGCAGGTCTCCCTCGGTGGAGGCGCGGCGCACCTCGCCCACCATCTCGGCGAGCCAGCCCGCGTAGACCTGGCGGGACACCTCGCTGAAGCCGCCGAACACCCGCAGCAGCTGTGCGGCGGTGCGCGTGAGCGGGTCGGTGGAGACGCGATCGACCACCATGAACAGGCCGTGGATGATGTTCTCCAGCGCCGGCGAGTTCGATTCGCTGATGCTGTGGAACGTGGCCAGCAAATTGGCCCCGCCTTCGGCGATGATGGCGACGGCCAGTGACTCCTTGGAGTCGAAGTGGTAGTAGAGCGCGCCTTTGGTCAGCGCGGCCCGTTCGATGATGTCCCCCAGACCGACTGCGGGATAACCGATCTCGCCGATGAGGTCGACCGCTGCGTCGACGATTCGGCGCCGCGTCGCCTCAGAGCGGGCCTGCCGCGGCATACGCGCTCACCTCCGGCGATGGCCTCGTGTTCTCCGGACTGCAGCCCGGATGGCGATCATAAGTCATCGGCGGGCAGCGGGGAGGCCCGCTTGAGCGCCTGCGCACCGCGCCGCCGGGCGAACTGGGAGAGGTAGTTCAGCCGGTCGGGCCGCGCGATGCCGGGCAGTACGACGTCCCAGGCGTCGACGAGCCGCTCGAGGAACGGCTGGGGGTCGTCGAGGTCGCTCGTCTGCCGGATCCCCAGGTACATCGCGACCAGGAGCCGTGCGACGCCATCGGCGTCGCGACCGTCCAGCAGGTCACCCTCGTCGATGGCGCGTTGCGCGATGCCCGAGAAGCCGGTGATCCACGAACCGTGCACGCGGGTGGCCAGTCCGTCTGTGCGGCCTATGGATTCGAGGAGGTTCAGGCCGGCCCTGGCGAGGTGGTCGCCGAGGTCCTCCACGGCGATCACGAACATCACGTCGATGAGCGTCTCCGTCGCAGGCAGGCGCCGGGCCAGCACCTCTTCCACCACGGCGCGGCTCTGTTCGGCCCGATGGTCGACGATCGCCACCGCGAGCGCGTACTTCGACCGGAAGTGGAAGTACATCGCTCCCTTGGTCACCGCCGCGTCGGCCAGGATGTCGTCGAGGCTGACCATGCCGTACGCGCGCCGGGAGAACTGCCGCGCCGCGGCCTGCACGATCAGCAGGCGGGTGGCGTCGGCCTTCCGGTCGGCCTGATCGCTCACGGCGCCACCTCGGCGGCGGGACGTACGGTCGATTCGCTCTGCAGTGCGGCGGACGGGCAGTGGACCTGCTGGTGGATTGATCGCCCGCCGAATCCCAGAGGGGTGGCCGGTCGCTGGTGATTTAACGACACGTCAATACTCTAAGTCATCTGAGGGGGTGCAAAACATGCCATAGGTATGTAAAGTGCCCGATCGTGATGACTTTCGGTTCGAGGCTCCTGAACGGGCCCGGCATGGGCCCGAGCATGGCGGCGCGTCGGCGAACCGGTAACCGCAGCGTTTGCGCAGGTCGCTCGAGTGATACCGTGGCGCTGTTGCCACGGCCCGTCCTGGCAAAACCCCTCGTAGGTCAGTGCGGGCTGTGGTGACTCAAATCACTGAATTACCCGGCTGTCGCGCCGATGTCCGGCGGCAGCCCTCCGTAGCGTCGAATACCGTCGCATCAACCATGATTCGGCCGCGATCGACGGCCGCTTCCCGCGGCCGCTTCGATCGCCGTTCTCGAGTCCGGGTCCATCAGCAACGTCGAGGTAGTTAACAATGTGGGACGAAGAAGTTGATGTCGTCTGTGTCGGGGGGGCCGTTGGAGCCCTCGCGAGCGCCCTCGTCGCCGTCGACGCCGGCGCCGAGGTGTTCATCGCCACGGCGCCGCGTCCGATCGCCGACGAAGTCATGGCGCCGCCTCCCTCTCATCTCGAGCGGGGATGGCTGACCCACGCACCCGACGAGGACGAGACGCGCGACTACTTCACGGCCCTGTCGGACGACCTGGCGAGGCTCGACCCCGTCGCGGGCGACTTGGAGCTGCCGACGCGGGTGGTGCGGGCCCAGACCCCTGACGAGCGGGACGGCCGATGGGTGGAGCCCTTCTATGGCGGACGGCTCAGGAATTGGGCCTCGGAGTGCCTCCGATCGCCGTACGGGCTGCTGCACTCACGGGTGTCGGACTGGCAGACGACCACGATGCGCACACTCAGCGGGCGGGCGATCGAGGTCAAGCCGCTCGGCGCGGTGGCCACGGCTGCGACCGCGGCGCCCTCGCTGGCCGACTGGCTCGCCGGGCAGGCGCGTGACCGGCGTATCAGGGTTCGTGACGGTGTCGCGTTGGAGCGCGTCGTCTTCGAGGACGGTGAAGTCGCCGGTGTGGTCGTCGACAGCATCGACGGCCCGTTTGCGGTCCGTGCCCGGCACGGGGTGACGATCGCTCCGGCCGACGGTCACGCGTTGGCCGCCGGTGAGCGGCCACTGCACGGCTACGACGGATATGCGCAGTTGTGCCTCGTGAGTCAGTCGGCCAGCCGGTTCGCCCGGCTCGAACTGCTGAACACCGGGACGGCGCTCCCGGAGCGCGCGCTGATCTGTCAGTCCGTGAACCGGCAGCTGCGTCACACGCCCCGCGACGGCAGGGCGTTGCGGTCAGACGCTGGGCGTGGGCGCGAAATGCACCGGTACCCGCCCGCCGGCCAGTAGCGACTTCATCGCATCGCCGGGCAACGGCCGGGACAGCAGGAATCCCTGCGCTCGGTGACAGCCGTGCCGCAACAGCGCGAGGGCTGCGGCCTCGGTCTCCACCCCCTCGGCGACCAGCTGCAGATCGAACGCCTCGGCGAGGGCGATGATCGCGCGCACGATGGCGAGGTCACCGGGATTGGAGCCGAGGTCCTGCACGAAGCCCTTGTCGATCTTGAGCGCGTCCACGGGAAGTGACTTCAGCAGCGACAGCACGCTGTAACCCGTCCCGAAGTCGTCGATCGCCACCTGCACACCGACGTCCTTCAGGCCGCCGATCGTGATCCGCGTGGTCTCGATGTCCTGCACGACGACGCTCTCGGTGATCTCCAGGCAGACCGAACCACGCTCGAGACCGAACTCTCCGACGATGTCGGCGACCGAATCGATGAAGCCGTCGGTGACCAGCTGAACCGGGGAAACGTTGATGCGCAGCACGATTCCGTGTCCTACGCCGGCCGCTCGCCAGCGCGCGAACTCCGCGCATGCGTTGCGCATCACCCACCGGCCCAGCTCGCCGGCGAGGTTGATGGACTCGGCCACGCCGATGAACGCGTCAGGCGACAACAGTCCCCGGGTGGGGTGCTGCCACCGCACGAGTGCCTCGGCCGCGAGGATCTCGCCGGTGCGCATGTCCACCTCCGGCAGGTAGTGCAGCACCAGCGATCCGCTCTCGATCACGTTCTGCAGGTGCAGTTCGATGTCGTTGCGGAACTCGCTGTCGAGAGACATCTCCGCCGAGTAGACCGCGACCTGGTTGCCGCCGTGCGACTTCGCGGTCAGCACCGCCTGATCGGCGCGACTGAGGAGGTTCGACGTGGTGTCGCGCCCCGGCACCCCGACGGCGACGCCGATGCTGACGGTCCGGGTCAGCATCTCGCCGTCGATGGAGACCCGCTCCCTGAGCACCTCCTGCAGCCGATAGGCCAGTCGTTCGGCCTCCTCGGCCGCCAGCGGCGAGGCGGGCACGACCACGAACTCGTCGCCGCCGAGTCGCGCGATCAGATTGTCGTCCGCGTCGTCCTGGCGGAGGCGCTCGGCCAGGATCCGGATGAACCAGTCACCGGCGGTGTGGCCGAGGTAGTCGTTGATGGCCTTGAGCCGGTCGAGGTCGATGAAGAGCACCGACACCGGCCCCGGCCGGCCCGCGGCCAGCCTGGCGTCGAGATGCGACCAGAGCGCCCGGCGGTTGTAGAGGCCCGTGAGGTCGTCGTGGTCGGCGAGGTAGCGCAACCTGTCCTCGGCGCCGATGCGCGCCTGCACCTGTGCGAACAGCGATGCGATTGCTTTGAGGGCGTTGAGCTCCGTCGGCTTCCAGTCGCGGTGACCCGTCGTGGCGAAGCCGAGGACGCCCGTGGTCACGTCACCGGACAGCAGGGGCACCAGGGCCGTCTCGATCGATCCCCGTGCGGGTGAGGGGGACAGGGCGTCGGGCCGCTGCTCGAGGACGAGGGGCTCGCCGAGCAGCCGGCCACGGCCGAGGTCCGCGTCGGTCTCCAACGGCACGGCGGTGGACAGGCCGGCGTCGGCGGTGTCGCGAGGCGGCCACTGCGCGATGAGGCGGGACACCCGGCCACGGTCGTCGTTGTGTCGCAGGAAACCGGCCTCGACGCCGAAGTACGCGGTGAGGATGGCCAGTACCCGTTCACTGGCCGGCACCGATGTCGCCGCATCGACCGCCATCAGGTGGGTGGCGACGGCCGCGACGAGATCGTCGAGGCTGCCCGGGTCGGCTCCTTCGGCCATCACGTGCTCGCGGCGGCTGCCGCCGGCTGTGCGACTCCGGTCGACGCCGCGATCTTCTGCAACTCGGTGAAGAACGTGGACACCTGATGGGCGTCCGCGCGGTTGGCGAAGGTGCGACGGTCCCACCACATCATCTTGGTCTGGTACCGCTCGTCGGGATACGGCGTCGCCGGGATCCTGGCCGCCAGCACACCTCCCGATGATAGCCAGCGGTTGAGCACGTAAGCCGCTGCGGTGGCGACCGCGAATTGAATATCGAGCATTACCATCGAATGCAGCGGCATACGCGCCAACACATTCGTCAACGTACGGCTCTGTTCGGGGTCATCGGACACCCACGCCGATTTGATCTCCACGACGCCGAACGGCAATCGATCGCTGACCATTTTTCGTACCGCGTCCAATCCCGGTTGACCGCTCCATTCGACAACGGCATGGCATTCGTCGACATTACGATAGGGACCCTTTGCCCGCACGCCGCCGACCACGCGCCCCTCGGTATTGATTCCCACGCAAAACAATGCCGTGTCTTTTCCACGACGCAATGCCGGTACGTCCAGGGCCGCCTCCACACCGTGCTTCCGATAGCTGAGTTCGGCGCCGCGAACATACTCGCCCCACAGCTCCGGTTCGGCCGTCGGCTGTGCCACCACAATGGTGCATTCGCTGTCAGGGTCCCACCAGCTGGGGCTCGTCTCCAGGCCCAGGCCGACGGCGCCGAAGGTGTCTAGCTGGGGAGCGGTCATGTGAGTCCATCCTTCGGGCAGCCGACCACCGGGGTCGAAGCGGCTGATTCTGGCGCGCATCACGCGGGGTTACGAATACGCGTTAGTGAGTATCCCGTCCGCGGCGACTTCAATTCCAGCTAGCAAGAGAGACTTGTCCAGCATTGCGCTTAATGGTGACGAGTGTGCATCGGAGTTCGCACCCGGCCCGCGAAAGATGGCAATCTCGGCTAATCTTCGTCACCGCTGGTCGTATTGCCTCATCAGCGCCGGCTGGCGAACTTTGCAATAGTTTCGGCGGGCCGATAGGTGCCGCCGAGTGGCCACATCACAATTTTTCGTGTTTGCCCTGGAGTCGAGCCAGGATGCCGATTTCACCGCCATTGGAGAGTGGCGCACAGCGTCCGGGCGGGTGCGGTGAGATTCGTCTGCAAGAGTGCCCGGGCCTATTCGCCGGCCCGGGCGGGCGGCCCGAAATGCGAGCAGACTGTCGAACGCCCCGGGGGGACATCACCGCGTCATGACCCCGCGGGCCCCTCCGGCGGGTCCTTGGCGGCGCCGTACGACCGGTCTGGTGGTGTTTGCCCGGTCGCCGTCGATGCTTGAACGTTCACAAGGTTCACCGGCGGCGGTGCCGATCCCGCCACTGCGCGCGGATTCTCGGCGTACGCACAGGTTTCGCCGATACGGTCGGGTACCGAACGATGCAGGGTCACCCGGGGCGTCCACCGCGACGCGTGCTCCACCGGCGCGGCCGACGACGCACGAGCCGTGACCGCGTTCGCTCCCGGGACGGTGTCGCGGGACGCTTCGGGCCGGGGTGCCATTCATGATCAAAACTGCCGGGTGCGCCGGTAAACGATGGCAGCACGATAGGTTGACAGTCTTTGCGTTTTGCCGTCGCCGCTACGGCAATATCGTTCGCCATCGACGCCAAAGCGCAGATCAGGCACTCGGCGCGGTGACCAATCAACGTGTCTCCGCTCACACCCGGCTGATAACTGTTACTGCCGTCCAATTGTCCGCTGCGTCAACGCCCACATCTATCGGTTGTGTGACAGCATCGCCAATTAACGCGACCAAAAAAATGGCGGCGACGTAAATCGCGGGCCGGTTATTCGATTCGACCAGCCGGTCTGCCCCTCGGCGGTGATCCTCGAGACCCGGGGCCGTCAGAAGAGGACGCTGGGACAGGTCGCAGCACACGACTCGACGGTCGAGCGGGAGAAGGGGTGGGCCCGCACCGGCGCGGCCTGAAGGCGATTTGTGCCCGCGAGCGGAGAACCGCAGCTGTGTGCACGGTACTGCGGATCGGCCGTGCCGGGTGGTCCCACGCGGGCGACGAAGGGCTATCTTGTGGTCCAGGTTGCCGCCGAGGTCGGCGTCGAGAGGAGAAATCATGAAGGTGTTCGCCGGTCTCGACGAGCTCGTCGCCGCATCGGGTGTCCAGCTGGGTCCGACCGAATGGCTGGAGGTCAGTCAGGAGCGGGTCAACCTGTTCGCCGACGCCACCGACGACCACCAATGGATCCACATCGACCCGGCGCGCGCGGCCGAGGGCCCCTTCGGCGGCACGATCGCGCACGGCCTGCTGACCCTCTCGCTGCTGCCGCACTTCACCCACCAGCTGTACCGCGTCGACAACGTCGCGATGGCCATCAACTACGGCTACAACAAGGTTCGGTTCATCACGCCCGTCCCGGTCGGCGCGAAGCTGCGCGCACGCGCCGAGATCGCCGACGTCAAGCAGCTCGACGGCGCCGTGCAGGCGACCATGACCGTGACCGTCGAGGTCGACGGATCGGACAAGCCGGCCGCGGTCGCGGAGTCGATCGTCCGTTTCATCGGCTGACCCAGGCGGGGCCGGCCCCACGTCGCTACCGTATTGCTTACAGTGGACGTATCGTCACGGCGGCTGGGCATGGCGCGACTGGGAGGCACGTTGTCCTATTTCTCCGGGAAACAGGCCATCGTCACGGGTGCCGGTTCCGGTATCGGGGCCGCGCTGTGCCGTGCGCTCGTAGCCGCCGGGGCCGAGGTGCTCTGCACCGACATCGACGCGGATGCCGCCGCACGCACGGCCGACGGGCTGGGCGCGCCCGCACGGTCTGCCCGCCTGGACGTCACCGACGCCGCCGCGGTGCAAGGCGCGGTGGACGGCGTCGTCGCACGCGCCGGCCGGCTCGATCTGATGTTCAACAACGCGGGCATCACGTGGGCCGGGGACACCGAGCTCCTGACCCTGGCGCATTGGAATGCGATCATCGACGTGAACATCCGAGGCGTCGTGCACGGCGTGGCGGCGGCCTACCCACAGATGATCCGCCAGGGTGGCGGCCACATCGTCAACACCGCGTCGATGGCCGGTCTGGCTGCCGCCGGCCAGATCACGAGTTACGTGATGACCAAGCACGCGGTGGTCGGGCTGTCGCTGGCGCTGCGCAGCGAGGCGGTGGCGCACGGTATCGGGGTACTTGCCGTGTGCCCGACCGCAGTGGAGACACCCATCCTCGACAAAGGCGCGGTGGGCCGCTTCGACGGACGGGAGTTCTACCGAAGCGGCCAGGGCAGCAAGCACTTCCACGACCCAGACCGGCTGGCGCGCGACACGTTGCGCGCCGTGCAGCGCAACCGCGCCCTACTGGTGACACCCCGTCAGGCGTACGCCGGATGGTTGTTCGCCCGCTTCGCGCCGGGCCTGATGCAGCGAATGGCCATCCGGTTCGTCGCTCGTCAACGGGCCGCCGCAGGAGCGGAGAAAGCAGCGACGTGAGCCCGCCGCACCCGCGTCTTCCCGAGGTCACCGGTTCCTGGCTGGCGGCGGTGCTCGGTGCGGGAGGCCGTGACGTGGGTGTGGACGCCGTCGACGTTTCGCCGATCGGTCCCGCCGACGACCGAGCGTTCCGGCTGAGACCGACGTATGCGGCTGCGCAGCCGGACTTGCCGGACACTTTCGTTCTGAAGATGCCCGGAGGCTCTGGACATCGCAGCGAGTGTGCGTTCTACGCATCGGTCCGCGATCGCGTGGAGGTCCCGGTGCCCGACTGTTACCTCTGTGAGACCGATGCCGAGACAGACGATTTCGGGTTGCTGCTGGCTGATCCGGCGCCGGCGGTCGCGCTGGACCATTCGGACGGCTGCGACGAGGAGCGGGCACGGGTGGCCGTCGCGGCCATCGCCGGATTGCACGCGCCGACCTGGTGCGCGCCCGAATGGTTGCGTCTCCCTGGTCTCGTCGCGTCGATGCCGGACAGCGCCGCGGCCAGGGCGCTCGGGGCCGCCGCGCGGGCGAGTGGGCAGCGGATCGTCGAGCGGTTCGGAGCGCGCATCTCCGCCGAGGACACCGACACCCTTCTCGGGGCGATGACCGCGGTCGGATCGTGGGTGTCGGCGGTCCAGGGACGATACAGCCTGTTACACGGTGACTTCCGCCTCGAGCACCTGTTGTTCTCTCCCGACGGTGCAGCGGTCCGGGTGACCGGCTGGCGGACACTCACGGTCGGACTGCCCGCGCGGGACGTCGCCTGTCTGGCCGGAGCCGGGCTGGAGCCCGGGCTCAGGTCGGCTGTCGACCACGAGCTCGTCACGGTGTATCACACCGCGCTGGTCGAGCGCGGAGTCACCGGATATGACCTCGAAACCTGTTGGCAGGATTACCGGTACGCCATGTTGCAGGCTGTCCTGAGCTGCGGGTCGGCACTCGCCGCGACGGAACCCGGAGGACGGTCCGCGGATCCGGTGCTCGCGATGCTGCACCGCGCCTGTGTGGCCGTCCGCGACCTGCAGACGCTCGAACTGGTCGCCGAGGCCGACTCCGCGGAGCAGGCCGCCGCCCAGTATCTGACACACGTCAATGTTCATTGACGTGTGTCAAACGCGCTGTTAGTGTCCTGCATCACAGCAGGAGGTGGGCATGGCCACGCAGCATCGGCACGTCGCCGTGATCGGTGCGGGCATCAGTGGCCTGACGGCCGGCAAGATGCTCAACGACTACGGGGTGCGCTACACCACGTTCGAGAGTTCGGACCGCATCGGCGGCAACTGGGCATTCGGAAACCCGAACGGGCACAGCAGCGCTTACCGCTCGCTGCACATCGACACCTCCCGGCAGCGGTTGTCGTTCAAGGACTTCCCGATGCCGGAACACTTCCCCACCTTCCCGCACCACTCGGACGTCAAGGACTACCTGGACGCCTACGCCGACACCTTCGGATTGCTCGACCACATCGAGTTCGGCAACGGCGTGGTCCGCGCGGATCGCCTCGACGAGGGCGGCTGGGAGATCCTCGACGAGGGTGGGGAGCGGCGCCGTTTCGACCTGCTGGTGGTCGCCAACGGCCACCACTGGGACCCCCGGCTCCCGGCTTTCGCGGGCACCTTCACCGGAGAGTCGATCCACTCGCACCATTACATCGACCCGACGGCCCCGCTCGAGCTCACCGGGAAGCGCATCCTCGTCGTCGGTTTGGGGAACAGCGCCGCAGACATCACCGTCGAACTGTCGTCCAAGGCGCTGCAGAACCGCGTCACCCTGTCCACACGGTCATCCGCCTGGATCGTGCCGAAGTACATCGCGGGCCGCCCCGGCGACACCATGTGGCGCACCACCCCCTACCTCCCGCTGTCGTGGCAGCGCAAGGCGCTGCAGATGCTGGCGCCGGCGATGGGCACCGACCCGACCCGGTACGGCCTGCCACCGGCGAACCACAAACTCTTCGAGGCCCATCCGACGCAGTCGGTGGAGCTGCCGCTGCGTCTCGGCTCGGGCGACGTGATCCCCAAACCGAACGTCGCCCGACTGGACGGCGGGACGGTCCACTTCGAGGACGGCACCAGCGACGAGTTCGACGTGATCGTCTACGCCACCGGCTACAACATCACGTTCCCCTTCTTCGACCCTGACGTCATCAGCGCACCCGACAACACCATTCGGCTCTACAAGCGGATGTTCCTGCCCGGCATCACCGACCTGGCGTTCATCGGCTTCGCCCAGGCCGTCCCGACGCTCTTCCCCTTCGTCGAGTGCCAGTCCCGGCTGCTGGCGGCGTATGCGATCGGGCATTACGCGCTGCCGCCGGTCGCCGAGATGGAACGGGTGATCGACGCCGATCAGCAGCGATACGTCGGGCACTGCACGGACCGGCCGCGACACACCCAGCAGGTCGACTACTTCTACTACGAACACGACATCCGGACCCGCGAGCTACCCGCGGGCGCAACGAGAGCCGCAGCCGCACCGCGGATACCGGTGGTGTCATGAGGTCGACGACCGACCGCCGGCCACCGAACCGCAGCGACGCGCGGCGCGACGCGATCCTGTCCGCCCTCGACGAATGGCTGCGCGAGACGACCCTCGACGACGTCAACATCGCCCACATCGCGCAGCAGGCGGGCGTCACGCGGTCGGCGTTCTACTTCTACTTCGAGAACAAGGCGGCGGCGGTGGCGGCGCTGATGGAGCGCATCGTCGACGAGACCTTCGTCGTCAACGACACTTTCACCGCGATGCGACAGCCACCGCCGGCGCGGGTGCGGGCGATGCTCGACGGACTCTTCGACACCTGGGAGCGTCACCGGCACCTGTTCTCGGCGATGCTCGAGGCGCGGGGGTCCAGCGCCTCGGTGCGCGAGATCTGGGACAGCGCGCGGGAGGCCTTCGTCGACTCGATCGCGGCGATGATCCGTGCCGACCGCGCCGCGGGTGTCGCGCCGGCCGGTGCCGACGCGGAGGTGCTGGCGACCGTGCTGTTGGAGTTCAACGACCGGCTGCTGGAACGGCTGACACTCGGCGGGACGCTGACTCCGGCACAGCTCCTGGACGGCGCCGCCGCCGTCTGGCTGGGCGCCATCTACGGCATCAACACCGCCCCCGACCGATCGCAGGAGCAGCCATGACCTACAACGAGATCTCCTTCGAATCGGAGGGCGTCACCTGCAGCGCCTGGCATTTCCCGGCGCGCGGCGCGGACTTCGACTCACCGGGCGGGCGTCCGGTGGTGGTGATGGCGCACGGGTTCGGCGGTACCAAGGATTCGGGACTGGCGCCGTTCGCCGATCAGTTCAGCGCCGCCGGCCTGCAGGTGATGGCCTTCGACTATCGCGGCTTCGGCTCATCGGAAGGTGCACCGCGCCAGAGTGTTTCCGTCGCCCGACAGCTGGCGGACTACCGGGCCGCTGTGGCCGCCGCGCAGCGCCTACCCGGCGTGGACCGCCGCCGCGTCGTGCTGTGGGGCTCGTCGTTCTCGGGCAGTCACGTGCTACGGGTGGCCGCCGAGTGCCCAGAGGTCGCCGCGGTGATCGCCATGACCCCGTTGACCAGTGGACTGGCCGCGAGCCGTGCGGCGGTGGCGCACCGGGATCTCCTCGCAGCGCTGCGATGGACCCTGGTGGGTGTGAAGAGCCGGGTGCAGGTGGCGCGGGGGCGGCGTCCGTCCCTGATGCCGTTGGCGGCGCCGCCCGGGGAGTCGGGTGCGCTCGCCCTCGACGGCGCCTACGAGAGTTACCGCCGTATCGCCGGACCGACGTGGCGCAACGAGATCGACGCCGGGATCGGGTTCGAACTGATGAAGATCCGGACCGGTAAGGCGGCGAAGCAGATTCGTGCCCGCGTCCTGGTTCAGATCGCCGACTTCGATCGGTTCGTGCCTGCGGACTCGGTGGCCAGGACCGCCGCGCAGGCCCGCGCGCAGGTGCACCACTATCCGTGCGACCACTTCGACGTGTGGCCGGGGCACGACTGGTTCATGACCGCCGCCGGACACCAGATCGGCTTCCTGCGGCGCGCGCTCGCGCAGCAGGCCCCGCCGGTCAGAACTGGGTAGAGCCGCAGTCGACGGCGATCGCGGCGGCGGTGACGAAACGTGACTCGTCACTGGCCAGCCAGGCCACCGCGTCGGCGATGTCCTCGGGCTGGGCGATGTCGGGGATGAACGGGGTGACCATGTTCATCAGGCCCGGGTTCGTCGCGTCGGCGCGCACCAGTCCCTCCACCATGTCGCCGGTGCCCATCGGCGTGTTGACCGCTCCGGGATGCACGCTGTTGACCCGGATCCGGTGCTTGCCCAGTTCGGCGGCGAACGCCCGCGCCATGCCCGTCACGGCGTGCTTGCTGGCGGTGTAGTGCACCATGAACGGCTGCATCTTCAACCCTGCGGCCGAACTGATCAGGATCACCGACCCGCCGCGGCCACCGTCGATGAGATGCTGCGCGGCTGCCATCACCGTGTTCCAGGTGCCGGTGATGTTGACGTCGGTCACGTCGCGGAAGTCCTCGGGCGTGATGGTGTTCCACGCCTGCGGTGCGGTGATTCCCGCGTTGGCGACGACGACGTCGAGCCGGCCCAGCTCGGCGACCCCCGCATCGACCGCCTCGCGGAGCCCGTCGTGATCGCGGGTGTCGACCACGGTGGACAGGATCCGCCGTCCGGTCGCCTCCACCAGATCGACGGTCTCGGCGAGATCCTCCGGCGTGGCGGAATCGTAGGGAACGCACGACGGCAACTTGCCCGCGACGTCCACCGCGATGATGTCGGCGCCCTCGGAGGCCAGCCGGACGGCGTGTGCACGCCCCTGTCCGCGTGCTGCGCCGGTCACGAAAGCGACCCTGCCGGTGAGTCTCTCGCTCAAGTTCGTACTCCTCAGTCGTCTGTGTGGTGCCGATCGAAGGTGGATCAGCTTCGGCGCTGTGCCGCCCGTACCAGTCCGCCGCCGATGATCAACCGCTGGATCTCGCTGGTGCCCTCGTAGAGACGCAGCAACCGGACGTCGCGGTAGATCCGCTCGACGGGCACGTCACGCATGTAGCCGCTGCCGCCGTGCACCTGCACCGCCAGGTCGGCGACCTTGCCGACCATCTCCGTGCAGAACAGCTTCGCGGTCGACGGGGCGATCCGGCGGTCCTCACCGGTCACCCACATCCTGGCGGCGTCGCGCACCAGCGCACGGCCCGCCATCACCCCCGCCTGCATGTCGGCGAGCATCGCCTGGACGAGCTGGAAGCTGCCGATAGGCGTGCCGCCCTGGGTGGCGGAGGCGGCGTAGGCGACCGACTCGTCGAGCGCACGCTGGGCCGCCCCGACCGACAGCGCGGCGATGTGGATGCGTCCGCGGGCGAGTGAGGTCATCGCGGCGCGGTAGCCGATGTCCTCGGCCCCGCCGATCAGCGCCGAGGCCCCGACCCGGACATCGTCGAAGTTGACGTCCGCGGTCCAGGCGCCCTCCTGGCCCATCTTCGCGTCCTTGGCGCCGACCCCGACACCGTCGGCGTCGGCGGGTACCAGGAACACCGCGATGCCCGGCCCGTCCGAGTCCGCCGGCCGGGTGCGCGCGAAGGTGACGAACAGGTTCGCCGTCGGCGCATTGGTGATGTACTGCTTGCTCCCGGTGATCACCCAGTCTTCGCCGTCGCGAACCGCCTTGGTAAGCAGGCCCGCTGGGTTCGAACCGGCGCCGGGCTCGGTCAGCGCGAACGACGCGACGACCGCGCCGGAAGCGATGCCCTCGAGCCAGCGCGCCTTCTGCTCATCGGTGCCGAAGCCGACGAGCACCTGCCCGGCGATGCCGTTGTTGGTGCCGAACATCGACCGCAGCGCCAGCGAGGTGTAACCGAATTCCATCGCGAGCTCGACGTCCTGGGAGAGGTCGAGGCCGAGTCCGCCCCATTCCTGGGGGATCGCGTAGCCGAACAGTCCCATCTTCTTGGCCTGGTCCCGCAGATCGTCGGGGACGCGGTCGTCGGCCAGGATCTCCTGTTCGCGCGGTACGACGGCGGTGCGCACGAAGTGCCGCGTCTGGTCGAGGATCTCGCGGAAATCCTCGTCGCCGACTTCACTCATGGAGCATCTCCTTCCGCGGGCCACGGTTCTCGTGCATCGTATATGAAATATGATCGCCCGAACCGGGGCGGTTCCGGAGTCGAGGAGAGGGGCAGTCAGTGTCGTTGCTCAGTGGTCAGACGGCGGTCGTCACCGGCGGTGCGCAGGGTCTTGGCCTGGCCATCGCCGAACAGTTCGTCGCCGAGGGGGCACGCGTCGTGCTCGGCGACCTCAACCTGGAGGCCACCCAGGCCGCCGCCGAGCGGCTGGGCGGGGACACCACCGCGGTCGCGGTGCGGTGCGACGTGACGTCGGGCGCCGACGTCGACGCGCTGGTGGCCGCGGCGACCGAACGGTTCGGTCGGTTCGACATCATGGTCAACAACGCCGGGATCACCCGCGACGCGACCCTGCGCAAGATGACCGAGGACCAGTTCGATCAGGTCATCGCCGTCCACCTGAAGGGCACCTGGAACGGCCTGCGGGCAGCCGCCGCGGTGATGCGCGAGAACAAGCGCGGCGCCATCGTCAACATGTCGTCCATCTCGGGCAAGGTCGGCATGGTCGGGCAGACCAACTACTCGGCGGCCAAGGCGGGCATCGTCGGGATGACGAAGGCCGCCTCGAAGGAACTCGCCCATCTCGGTGTGCGGGTCAACGCGATTCAGCCGGGACTGATCCGGTCCGCGATGACCGAGGCTATGCCGCAACGCATCTGGGACTCCAAAGTGGCCGAGGTCCCGATGGGCCGGGCCGGCGAGCCCGAGGAGGTCGCCAAGGTGGCCCTGTTCCTGGCTTCCGACCTGTCCTCCTACATGACAGGCACGGTCCTCGAAGTCACCGGGGGACGGCATCTGTGATGCGTGAGGCGGTCATCTGCGAACCCGTGCGGACCCCGATCGGGCGTTACCACGGATCGCTCACCGCGCTCACCGCCGTCGACCTCGGCGTCGCCGCACTGCAGGGACTGCTCGAACGGACCGGTGTCGCCCCCGACGCGGTCGAGGACGTGATCGTCGGGCACTGCTACCCGAGCATGGAGGCGCCGGCGATCGGCCGGGTGATCGCGCTGGACGCGGGGCTGCCGGTGACGGTGCCGGGCATGCAGATCGACCGCCGCTGCGGGTCCGGACTTCAGGCGGTGATCCAGGCGTGCATGCAGGTGGCCGGCGGCCACAACGACGTCGTCGTCGCCGGTGGCGCCGAGTCCATGAGCAACGTGGTGTTCCACTCCACCGACATGCGATGGGGCGGCGCCCGCGGCGGCATCACGGTGCACGACGCGCTCGCGCGCGGCAGGACGACCGCGGGCGGAAGGCACCACCCGGTGCCCGGCGGAATGTTGGAGACCGCCGAGAACCTGCGCCGCAGGTACTCGATCCCGCGCGAGGAGCAGGACGAACTGGCCGTGTTGTCCCACCGGCGTGCCGTCGGGGCGCAGACCGACGGGCTGCTGGCCGAGACGATCGTCCCGGTCACGGTGTCCACGCGCAGCGGGACGGAGGTGGTCGACACCGACGAGCACCCCCGCGCCGACACCTCGCTGGAGTCGCTGGCGAAACTCAAACCCGTGCTCGGTAGGACCGACCCGGAAGCCACTGTGACGGCGGGGAATTCGAGCGGACAGAACGACGCTGCCGCGATGTGCCTGGTGACCACCGCGGAACGGGCCGCCGACCTCGGTCTCACGCCGCTGGTCCGGATGGTGTCGTGGGCCGTCGCCGGCGTGCCGCCGGAGGAGATGGGCATCGGCCCGGTCCCGGCCACCGCCTCAGCGCTGGCGAAGGCCGGACTCACCCTCGCCGACATGGACCTCATCGAACTGAACGAGGCGTTCGCCGCGCAGGCGCTGGCCTGCACCCGCGAGTGGGGTTTCACGGCAGGAGATCTGGAGCGCACCAACGTGCACGGTTCGGGGATCTCGCTCGGCCACCCGGTCGGGGCGACCGGGGGTCGCATGCTGGCGACGCTGGCGCGTGAACTGCACCGCCGCGGCGGGCGGTACGGGCTGGAGACGATGTGCATCGGCGGCGGGCAGGGGCTGGCGGCCGTGTTCGAGAGGGCGGACGCATGACCAGACTCGCGCAGACACTGGGACTCAGCGAGGTCCAGACCGAGATCCTGTCCACCGTGCGGCAGTTCGTCGACAAAGAGGTGATCCCGACCGCCCAGGAACTCGAACACGCCGACACCTACCCGCAGGCGATCGTGGACGCGATGCGGGAGATGGGCCTGTTCGGGCTGATGATCCCGGAGGAGTACGGCGGCCTCGGTGAGTCGCTGCTCACCTATGCGTTGTGTGTGGAGGAGCTGGCGCGCGGGTGGATGAGCGTGTCGGGCGTCATCAACACCCATTTCATCGTCGCCTACATGATCCGCCAGCACGGCACCGACGAACAGAAGCGCCACTTCCTGCCGCGGATGGCCACCGGCGAGACCCGCGGCGCGTTCTCGATGTCAGAACCCGAACTCGGCTCCGACGTCGCCGCCATCCGCACCCGCGCCCGGCGCAACGGCGACGGCGGCTACACGATCGACGGCCAGAAGATGTGGCTCACCAACGGCGGCAGTTCCACCCTGGTGGCTGCGCTGGTACGCACCGACGAGGGCGCCGACAAGCCACACCGCAACCTGACCGCGTTCCTCGTCGAGAAGCCGGCAGGCTTCGGCGAGGTCGCGCCGGGCCTGCTGATCCCCGGCAAGCTCGACAAGTTGGGGTACAAGGGAATCGACACCACCGAACTGATCTTCGACGGTTACCGGGCCGCCGCGGACACCGTGCTCGGGGAGGCGCCCGGGCAGGGCTTCTTCCAGATGATGGACGGCGTCGAGGTGGGCCGGGTCAACGTGTCCGCCAGGGCGTGCGGCGTCGGTGTTCGGGCCTTCGAGCTGGCCGTCCGGTACGCGCAGCAGCGTCAGACGTTCGGCAAGCCGATCGCCGAGCACCAGGCGATCGCGTTTCAGCTGGCCGAGATGGCCACGAAGGTCGAAGCCGCGCATCTGATGATGGTCAACGCCGCCCGGCTCAAGGACTCCGGGGAGCGCAACGACGTCGCGGCGGGGATGGCCAAGTACTTCGCCAGCGAGGTGTGCTCGGAGGTCACCCAGCAGAGTTTCCGGATACACGGCGGCTACGGCTACTCCAAGGAGTACGAGATCGAACGGCTGATGCGCGATGCGCCGTTCCTGCTCATCGGCGAGGGCACCAGCGAGATCCAGAAGAACATCATCAGCAAGCGCCTGCTGGCCGACTACCGGGTCTGACCGATGACCGTCCCGGAATTCGTTGTCCGCCCTCAGCTCTCGGAGGACGTCGCCCGGCTGGTGCGCAGGCGCATCTTCGACGGCAGCTACCCGGCGGGGGAGTACATCCGCCTCGACCAGCTCGCCGTCGAGCTCGGGATCAGTGTCACGCCGGTGCGTGAGGCACTGTTCGCGCTGCGCGCCGAAGGCCTGCTCGACCAGCAGCCGCGCCGGGGATTCGTGGTGCTGCCGGTCACCAGCCGTGACATCGCCGACGTGGCGAACCTGCAGGCCCACGTCGGCGGTGAGCTCGCCGCACGAGCGGCCGGCGCGGTCACCGACGAGCAGGTCCGCGAGCTGACCGCCATCCAGGAGGCGCTGGAGCTTGCGTATGCCCGCGACGACGACGAGGCAGCGACGCGGCTCAACCACGACTTCCACCGCGCCATCAACGTCGCCGCGGACTCGCCGAAGCTGGCGCAGCTGATGTCGCTGATCACCAGATATGCGCCGGAGGCGGTGTTCCCGACGATCGCCGGTTGGCCCGCCCAGTCCACCGACCATCACCGCAGGCTGCTCGCCGCGCTGGCGGCGCACGACGAATCACTGGCCCGCGAGGTGATGTCGGAGCATCTCGCGGCAGGCGCGGAACCGTTGATCGCCCACCTGCTGACCCGCGGAGTGGTCCGGTGAAGAGGGCCGCGTGATGGGTGTCCTCGACGGTGTGCGGGTGCTCGACTTCGGCCGATTCATCGCCGCTCCGTGGTGCAGCGCACTGCTGGCCGACATGGGCGCCGACGTCGTCCGCGTCGAGAAACGCGAAGGCGGCGAGGACCGTTGGGTGCAGGCGGTCACCGAGGGCGGCGAGGGCGGCACGTTCCTGCAGTGCAACCGCAACAAGCGCTCGCTGACGCTGGACACCACCACCGACGCCGGCGCACAGATCACCCGCACGCTGGTGGCGGGCGCCGACATCGTCGTGGCGAACATGCCCGCTGCGGGCATGCGGGCCAACGGGCTGGACTACGAGACGCTGCGCGCCGTCCGGCCCGACATCATCCTGGCCAGTGCCACCGCCTACGGCGAGGGCGGTCCCTACAGCGATCGCATCGGATTCGACGGTGCGGGACAGGTCATGTCGGGCGCGGTGTTCCGGCAGGGACTGCCCGACCTGCCCATCCGGACCGTCGTGCCCTACGCCGACTTCGGCACGGCGCTGACCCTGACCATCGGCGTGATGATGGCGATGTACCACCGCGAGCGCACGGGTCAGGGCCAACACGTCGAGGGCGCGCTGCTGCCCACCGCGATGATGCTCTCCAACGCCTTCCTGATCGAGCGTGAACTGCTCGGCACCGACAAACCCCGGATGGGGAACCAGGGGGCGTCGGTGGCGCCCTGCGACCTGTACCGCACCGCCGACGACGGCTGGGTGCTGTTGCAGGTGGCGGGGCAGCCGATGTTCAAGCGGTGGTGCCGGCTGATGGGCCGGGAGGACCTCTTCGACGATCCGCGGTTCGCCGACGACGACAAGCGGTGGAAACACGGCGACGTACTGAACGATCTGATGTCGGCATGGTGCGCGGACAAGACGAAGGCCGAAGTGCTCGCCCTGCTCGAGTCCGCGAAACTGCCTGCGGCCCCCCTGCACTCGACACAGGACGTGCTCGATGACCCGCACGTCCGGGCGATGGGTTATCTGCAGCGCGTGCCGTTCCCCGGCGCACCGCGTGACGTGCCGATCCTCGACACACCGTTCCGGATGTCCGAGACGCCCGGCACGATCCGCCGGCGGGCACCGCTGCTCGGCGAGCACACCGACGAGATCCTCGGCGAGATCGGCTACGGCGCTGCGGACATCGCCGACCTGCGGCGCCAGGAAATCGTGTGACCGCCTCGCACCGGTGAGCGCAGCCTTGGAAACCGCTGACGTACGCGTGCGAGCGGTGTCACACTCTCAAGATCAGCGGTGGGTTGGGATCGGTAGCGCACGGCGCCGTGTCGACTCGGCTCAACGCGACCGACCGGCGCACGACGAGAAAGAACGGGACATGACCACTCACCACCGGAAGCGGCTCATCGCCGGAGCACTGATGTCCGCCTCCCTTGCCCTCACCGGCCTCGGTATGTCCGCCGGTGTCGCCGCAGCCCAGACGCCTCCCAGCGGCCCCAATACGTGGTGCCCGGGCGATCCGCCGGTGGAGACCGGGAACAAGAGGGTCAACCCGGTCCGCTGGGACGAGAGCATCTGCCACGAGTACTGGTTCGTCTACCACGGGCAGGGCAATGTCGCGCAGAACATCTGGGACGGGCCGAACCCGCCAGGACCGCCGCCGGGCCAGGGGTTCAAACCGCCGCCGCCCATTCCGCCGGGCTGGTGCTACGGCCTGTTCCTTCCCTCGCCGTGCCCTCCGGGTGTGCTGGGGCCGGTGCCGCACGCCGCACCGTAGAGCGTCACCAGTCCGCGTCGGTGAACCGGATGACGCCGCGGATGTTGCGGCCCTCGAGCATGTCGCGGTAGCCGTCGTTGATCTGTTCGAGCGGGTACTCGCGGGTGACCATCGCGTCGAGGTCCAGGCGGCCCGCGCGGTAGAGGGCGAGCACCTCAGGGATGTCGTGCTGGGGGTTGGCTCCGCCGAAGATACTGCCCCGCAGACTCTTCTGCAGCAGGGTCAGGCCCGCGACGTTCATCGTGACGTCGTTCGCCAGCACATTGCCCATCGCGGTGACCACGCACGTGCCGGCCTTGGCCGTGAGCGCGAGCCACGAGTCGACGTCCGCGCCGTCGGCGCGTCCGACCGTGACGATCACCTTGCGGCACATCACCCCCTCGGTCGCCTCCGCGATGCCTGCCGCCGCGGACACCAGATCCGGATAGGTGTGTGTGGCGCCGAAGCGTCGCGCCTGATCCCGCTTCCACTCCACCGGGTCCACCGCGAAGATCCTGCGCGCACCCGACAGCACCGTGGCCTGCAGCGCCGCCGTTCCCACTCCGCCGACGCCGATGATCGCCACGTCCTCACCCGGCCGCACCTCGGCGGTGTGGACCGCCGAGCCGTATCCCGTCGTCACACCGCAGCCGACCAGGCAGGCCACCTCGAACGGGATCGCGGGGTCGATCGGCACCACCGAGCTGCGGTGCACCACGACGTAGGGCGCGAACGTGCCGAGCAGCGACATCGCGGTCACGTTGGTCCCGCCCGTCTGGATCCGGAAGGTGCCGTCGGACACCGATGCCCCCGACAGCAGGCCGGCCCCGAGATCGCACAGGTTGCGCAGTCCGCTCCGGCACGGCGGGCACGTGCCGCACGACGGGATGAACGACATCACCACGTGGTCGCCGACCGCGAGATCGTGCACCCCGGGGCCGGTTTCGATGACCACGCCGGCGCCCTCGTGTCCGCCGAGGATCGGAAAGCCCGCCGCCGGGATGTCGCCGGTGACGAGGTGGTGATCGGAGTGGCACAAGCCGGCGGTCTCCAACCGGACCTTCACCTCCCCCACCCGGGGGTCGCCGATGTCGATCTGCTCGACCGACCACGGCTGGTGGAAATCCCACAGCAGTGCGCCCTTGGTCCTCATGTGGCCGCCTCACTCTCCAGGAGCGTTCGTAGTCCCCGCACGTCGACCTTGCCCGACGCCAGGCGGGGTATCGCGTCGTCGGAGTCCAGTAACACCCACACGGTCGGTACTTTGAACGCGCTCAACGACTTCCGGACCGCTGCGATGAGTTGCGCGACGGTGGTCGTGGCGGGGTCGCACACCACGGCGGCGCCGACCCGGTGGTCGAGCACGTTGGTGACCACCGCATGCCGCACGCCGTCGACGGCGCGCAGGGCCCGTTCGACCTCCGATGGGTAGACGGTGGCGCCGCTGACCTTGAACATGTCGTCGGCGCGGCCGTGGTAGAAGAGGAAGCCGGCGTCGTCGAGGTGGCCGAGATCACCGGTGGGGTAGTAGCCGTCGGGGGTGAAGAGCTCTTCGCGGCTGCGCCCGCACATGCCCCGCAGGGTATGCGGGCCACGGAGCTGGATCACGCCCGTCACCCCGTCCGGGACGGCCGCACCGGTCGACGGGTCGGTGATGCGCACGGTCATCCCGTCGAACGGGCGCCCGCAGCTGCCCCATTGCGGCCGCGGCATGTCGGTGTCGGCCGGGTATCCGCTAAAGGGGCCGAAGGATTCGGTCATGCCGAACAGCCGGGCACGGGCACCCGGCTCGGCGCGCCGCTCCGGCGGCAGCAATGCCTCGAGGCTTCCTGGCTGCAATGCCGAGAGGTCCGCCTGTCCCACCGCCGCGGCCCGCGCTAGCACCTCCGCCTGCTCGGGCCAACCGCGGAAGAGCGTGACGCGCTCGCGCTCCAGCAGGGCGAGTGTCGTTTCGGGGGAGGGAAGCTGCTCGGTCACCAGCGTGGCGCCGGCGACCAGCGCCGAGACGACGCCGCTGCCGAATCCGCCCACCCAGAAGAACGGCATCGGCAGGTAGAGCCGGGTGTCGGCGCCGATGCACCTGGCGGTCAGCCCGGAACTCGCGGCGGCGATGGCGTTGCCGTGCGAGTGAATGACCGCCTTGGGGGCGCCGCTGCTGCCCGAGGTGAACAGGATCACCAGCGGGTCGCTCGGCTCGACGGCACCGGCCATGGCCGCCACCATGCTCGTCGCGCGCCCCGTGGCGTCGACCTCGTCGAGCCGGCCGATGGTCCAGATGCTGCGCAGCGCAGGCAGTTCCGTCAATCGCAGCGGGCGGCGCAGGTCGCCCCGCAGGCCGACTTCCGACCGGAGCCCGTCCAGGTAGCGGTGGCCGCGGAACTCCTCGACCGCGACGAGGAGCTGTACGGCCGCGGTGCGCAGCTGGGCGACCAGTTCGGGCGCGCTCAGCAGCGTGCTCAACGGTACGAGGACCGCTCCGACCCGGGTCAGTGCCGCGGCGAGGGTGACCCAGCGCGCGCTGTTGGGGATGATCACCCCGACGCGGGTGCCCTTGGTGACACCGGCCAGGACGAACACTCGTGCGAGTTCGGCTGCGTCATGGTCGAGTTCGGCGTAGGTGATGCGGGTGGTCGGGTCGATCACCGCGGGCCTGTCGGGGTGCTCGCCTGCGTGGCGGCGCAGCACGCGGTCGATCGTCTGTGTCATCGGAAGAGTTCCGCCAGACCGCTGATGTCGACCTTGCCGCTCGGCAGCAGCGGCACCTCGCCGCGGGGCAGCACCACGATTCGACGCGGGATCTTGTAGCTGGACAATTCGGCGGTCAGTCGGCGCGCGAGGCCGGTCTCGTCGACCTCGACACCGGGATCGGGGGTGAGCACGGCGGCGACGAGCTGGCCGCGGTCGGCATCGGGAATGCCGAACACGTGCGCGGGCACGCCGGTGACCCTGGCGATCGCCCGTTCGACCTCCGCGGGTGCGACGTTCGCACCCGCGGTCTTGATCATCGCCCCGAGACGGCCGAGGTAGTAGACGAATCTCTCGGTGTCTGTGCGCACCAGGTCGCCGGTGCGGAACCAGCCGTCGGGCTCGAAGCTGTCCTCCCGGCTGCGGCGGTGGTAGTGCTGCATCAGGTAGGGCCCGCGGATCCACAGCTCGCCGGGTTGGCCGGTGCCGACGGCGGCGGCGGCGTCGGCATCGACCACCCGGATGTCGAATCCGGGCGCCGGCCTGCCGAAGGAACCGCGGCGGTGTTCGGGTTGGTCGGTGTCGTCGCCGCTGAGCAGCACGACGCCGCCGGCCTCGGTCATGCCGAGCATGTTGTGGCGCAGTTCGGGGTCGGCGGGCCGGGCCTCGGGGGCCATGATCGGGTAGAGGTTGCCCCGGCGCACGGCCGAGAGGTCGCGGCCGCCGAAGCTCGGATGCCGGGTCAGGTGGGCTACTCCGGCGGCGAAACCGTTGGTCAGCGTGGGTGATTCGCGTTCGAGGAGATCGAGGGTGGCACCGGCGTCCTCGGCGTTGGAGCACAGCAGGGTGGCCCCGGCCGCCATGGTGGCCAGCAGGGCGAAGGCGAAGCCGCCGATCCAGAAGAACGGCGAGTTGCAGAACAGCGTGTCGTCGGCGGTGTAGCGGCGGATCGCGTTGAGGTTGCGCTGGTGGCCGAGCAGCGCGGCGTGGGTGTGTACGGCGCCCTTGGGGGCACCGGTCGACCCCGAGGTGTACACGATCGCCAGCGGATCGCTTCCGTCGACGTCGTCCTCCATCGCCGTCAGCAGCGTGTCGTCCACCTCCTCGGCGGAGGCGTCCAGCGACTGCAGGCCGAAGACCGCGTGCCGGAGGTTGGGGACCGCGGGGTCGAACACATCGGTAGTCGAGCCGGCGGGTTCGGCGGTCAACACCGCGGTCAGCCGTTCGCGGTAGTCGTGCGACCGGTACGCCTCGGCGGACAGCAGGATCTGGACGTCGCTGTGGCGCAGTTGATCGCCGAGTTCGCGGGCGGTGACGAAGGTGGAGAACGGCACCACGGTCGCACCGATGCGGGCGGCGGCCAGCGCGGCGACGACGAAGGAGGGCCCGTTCGGGTACAGGACGCCGACGTGGGTGCCCTTGCCTGCCCCGAGCGCGATCAGGCCGCGGCTCAGCCGGGCCGACCGGTGAGCGGCCTCGGCGTAGGTCAGCCGGTCGTCGTCGCAGACCACCATCGGGTGTGTCCCGCGCACCCGGCTCTGGCGCCGCAGCAGCGCGGGCAGCGTCTGCGGGTCAACCGCCATCGTCGACCCCGGTGGTGCCGGCGGGCGAGTCGAAGAAGCGGCGGACGGCGCCGAGGTCGGCCTTGCCCGACGGTGTGCGCGGGATCGAGTCCACCACCGCGATCTCGGCGGGAATCTCGTAGCGCGCCAACCTGTCCGACAAATACGGCGTGAGCGCGGCGGCGTCGGTGCCGCGGCGGTCGCGCAGCTCCACCATCGCCACCGGGATCTCGCCGAGCCGGTCGTCGGGCCTGCCGACGACGGCTGCGCCTGCGACGTCCGGATGGCTCTCCAGCGCAGTGCGCACATCCTCGGGCATCACCTTGAAGCCGCCACGGATGATCGCCTGGTCGGCCCGCCCGAGTATCCACAGGAACCCGTCGGCGTCGATCCGGGCGAGGTCTGTGGTGCGGACCCACTCGGCACGGGGTCCGAGCTGTGCCGGTCTGACCTCGAGGACCCCGGGCTGACCGGAGGCAAGGGTGGTGCCGTCGTCACCGACGACTCGCAGGTGCGCGCCGGGATTCGCGCGGCCGACGCTGCCGCGCTTGGCGGCCCAGAATCGCCGGTGGTCGGCCAGGGTCCAGCCGGCGACTCCGCCACCGAATTCGGTGGCGGCGTAGGACGTCAGCACCGGGACACCGAATCGCTCGGTGAAGGCGTCGGCGTCGTCGGCCGACAGCGGCGCGGTGCCCGAGGTGACCACCTGCAGGCTGCTCAGGTCGTCGCGGTGCAGATCGGAGTGCAGCACCATGCGCAGCGCGGCGGGCACCAGGGAGGCGGCCCTTGGCCGGTGGCGCCGCACGGCGTCGGCCCAGCGGTCCAGCTCGAAGCGCTCGAGCAGTACGAACGGGCGGGCCTCGGCGATACACGACAACACCCGGAAGACGCCGCCGATGTGCACCAGGGGGGAGTTGACGATCGCGACGCCGCTGCGCGGTGCGGTGGGCGCATCCGCCGTCTCGAAGTCCGCGCCGATCACGCTGTGCGCCAGCATGTCGTAGCCGAGGTCGACGCGCTTCGGCGGGCCGGTGGTGCCGCTGGTGAGCATCCGCACCGCGACGCCCGGCCGCGTTCCGCAGGTGGCGCCGGCGCTTTCCGCCGCGGTGACCCTCGGCGCGGTGTCCACGCCGGTCAGCTCGACGAGCGTGGTGTGCGGCGCGGGCGCCACCAGTGCCGAGAGGTCGGCGGCCTCGCCGATGACGACGGGCAGGGCGAGCGCGGCAATGTCGGAGCGGGTGCGTTCGTCGCCGCGGGACGGGTTGATCACCACGACCGTCGCCTCGCCCATCAGGACGCCGAGCAGCGCGGCGACATGCACGGGGCGGTTGCGCAACAGCACGCCGACCTGTGCGGGCCGCTCCGCGGTGTGCGCGGCGACGAGGGCACCGATGCCCTGGGCGAGGTCGCGCAGCTGCCCCCGGCTGACCCACTGCCGGTCGAACTCCACGGCGCCGGACTCGGCCTGCAGGGCGAGCACGTCGTCGATCCGTCTGCTGAGCGGGTGGGGCATCTAGCGAACTCGGGGCGGACGGGTGGGTACGGTGCCGCGGGCGGCCAATTCGGCGGTGCCGAGCGGATTGCCGAGGCGGGTGTAGATCAGGCCCTGTTCCATCGCCGCCCGGTAGGGCCGGTCGAGCGATTCCCAGATGGCCTTGACGGTGCCCTGGGTCGCCGACGGCGGCTTGGCGGCGATGGTGGCGGCGATGTCGTGGGCGCGCGACCAGAGGTCGGCGGCGTCGACGACCTCGGTCACCAGTCCGATCCGCAGGGCGGTCTGGGCGGCGACCCGTTCGTCGTTGCCCATCAGCGCGATGCGCAGCGTCTCGCCGAGGCCCACCTTGCGCATCAGGCCGATCGGCTCGAGTGCGCACACCAGGCCCGCGGTGACGTGTGAGTCGAAGAAGGTGGCCTCGGTCGAGCAGATCACCACGTCGGCCTCGTTGACGAAGTAGAACGCGCCCGCGGTGCACATTCCCTGCACCGCGCAGACCACCGGCTTCCACATCTTCTGCCACTTGGGGCTGAGCAGTTCGCCGGGATCCTCGTGGTTCCAGACGTTGTCGGGTTGTCCGTAGGAGCTCTTGATGTCCAGGCCTGCGGAGAACGCGCGCTCGCCCGCGGCGCGCAGCACGACCGCGTGCACGGAATCGTCGAGCTTGACCATGCGCCAAGCGCGCGCCATCTCCTCACACATCGTCCGGTCGAAGGCGTTGAGCCGCTCGGGCCGGTTCAGCGTGATGGTGGCGACGTGGTCGCCCGCATCGACGTCGAGCAGGATGGTCTCGAAGTCCGGCGACCCCGTCATCGGCACTGCCAATTCGGTTTCCGCTTCTCCGTGAACGCCTTCGGCCCCTCGACGGCGTCCTCGGTGCGCACCACGCGTTCACGGAACGTCTCGGCGAGGATCTCCGCCTCGTGCAGCGGCAGGTCGAGCGTCTTGTGGATCGCCAGCCGGGTGCCGCGCACCGCCAGCGGCGCGTTGGAGTTCACGATGTCGGCGATCTCGTGGGCGCGTTCGAGGAGCCGGTCGTGCTCGACGACCTCGCTGATCATGCCGAGTTCGTAGGCGCGCTGGGCGCTCATCCGCTCGTGCTTGCCCATCAGCGCGACGCGCAGCGCGATGTTCCGCGGCAGCACCCGGGCCAACCGCACCATCTCGCGCCCGGCGACCAGGCCGATGCTGACGTGGGGGTCGAAGAAGGTGGCCTGGTCGGAGGCGATCACGATGTCGCCGGTGGTGACCCAGTCGAGTCCTGCGCCGCAACACAATCCGTTGATGGCGGCGAGCACCGGTTTGGCCATGGTGCGAAACGGCGGCGTGCCCTCCTGCGGCGCCTCCCACTGGTCGTAGGTGGACAGATAGGGCCGCTCGTAGATCGCCCGGCCGTCCTCCGGGATCTCGGTGACGTCGGCGCCGGTGCAAAACCCTCGTCCGGTGCCCGTCACGATGAGCAGCCACACCTCGTCGTCGTTCTCCGCCTCCTGGTATGCCGAGCGGAGTTCGGCGATCATGTGCGGACTCAACGCGTTCAGTGCCTTGGGGCGGTCGAGGGTGATCGTCGCCGTGTGTCCGTCGACCTCGTATCCGATGTCGTCGTAGGACCTGCCGGACATGGGTGTCCCTTCCTGGGTGGTGGTCATCGGCCGCGGAACTCCGGGTCACGTCGTTCCCGGAACGCCGCCAGCCCCTCCTTGAAGTCCGCTGTGCGGCAGGCGAGTTCGAGGTGGTGGAGCTCCCGGGTCATGGCGTCGCCGAGCCCGCTGGATCCGGCGGCGCCCAGTGCCTGCTTGGCCAGCCCGATCGCCACCGTCGGCCCCGCGGTGAGCCTGGCAAGGAGGTCCTCGACGGCGTCGTCCAGATCCGCGGGCGGAACGGCCTGGTGGATCATGCCCCACTGCTCCGCGTCGGCGCCGCCGACCTTCTCGCCGAGCAGCAGCATGCGCCTGGCCCTGGCCAGTCCGACGAGGCGGGGGAGCAGCCACGTGGCACCGGAGTCGGGCGAGAAGCCGCGGGTGACGAAGGGTTCCCAGAACGTGGCGTCCTCGGCGGCGACGGTGAAATCGGCCGCCAGGCAGAGATTGCACCCGAGGCCGACGGCCCACCCCCGCACGCCGCACACGACCGGCAGATGAATGCCGTGCAGGAGTTCGACCACCCGGTTCGCGGTGTGCGGGATACGCCGGACCAGGTCGCCGGTCCGCGGTCGCGTCGAGGACTCGTTCGTCGCGACCCAGTCCGCGCCCGCGCAGAAGTCCGCGCCTGCGCCGGTGAGGTGTATCGCGCGCAGGGCGTCGTCGGTCGCCGCACGGGTCAGGGTGTCGACCAGGGTGTCCACCATCGAGTGGCTGAGCGAATTCCGCCGGGACGGCCGCTCGATGGTGATGCGCAGGACGGCGTCGCAGTGTTCCACCCGGACCGCGCCCTCGGCCGGGTTGCCACCTTCTGGACTCACCGCGTCCCGCCTCTCCGAAAACTTACGGTTAGCCCTACAGTAGCCAATACCATTAGTATCTTGTACAAGTTAGCAAGGAAAGCGCTTCGACGGAACCGACGACGGACGGGATGTGGGCAGGTGGTCGTGCCACGCATACGCCAACCGCGGGTGGCCGAAATCGTGGCGTCCCGGCTGCGCGACGACATCCTGTCCGGACGGCTGCGGGAGGGCGACGTGCTGCCGAGCCAGGAGCAGCTCTTCGGTGAGTTCGGGGTGAGCCCGCCCGCGTTGCGCGAGGCGATCCACATGCTGGAGGCCGACGGTCTGATATCGGTTCGCCGCGGCAACGTCGGCGGCGCGGTGGTGCATCTGCCGTCCGCCGAGCGGACCGCGCACATGATCAGCATGGTGCTGCAGTCGCGAGCCGCGACGCCCGCCGACGTCAGCGGGGCGCTCACGCACCTCGAGCCGATCTGTGCCGGGATGTGCGCCACCCGTGACGACCGGCTGACCGAGGTCGTTCCCTACCTGCAAGCCGAGATCGACAGGCAGAGCGCGCAGTTCGACGACGTGTCGCGCTACGTTCCCAACGCGCGGCGGTTCCACGAAGCCCTCGTCGCACGGTGCGGCAACGAGCCGATGATCCTGCTGATCGGATCGCTTGAACTCATCTGGTCGGCGCACGAATCGGCGGTGTGGAGCGACGACGGTGAAGGACCGGTGGCGCGGCGGACCATGCGCGCCGCGCTGCGCGATCACCAACGGCTGCTCGACGCCATCGTCGACGGCGATGCCGTGCGGGCGGAGCGCCTCGCAGGCAATCACCTGGCCGCCGCCCGGCGGACCACGCTGGAGTACGGCAGGGACAGGACCATCGAGGCGAGATTGATCGCCGACGACCACTTCGGCGTCCACGCCGGCGGCGCAGGCCGCCGCCGACCGACCACACGCCAACGAGAGGAGTCCGGTCGATGACGACGTCGGATGCAGGAGACGACCGGGTGCGCTTCGAGGCCGACCCGGAGAAGCGGATCGCCACCATCACGCTGAACAATCCCGCGCAGCGGAACTCCTACGACGCGACGATGCGCGACGCGCTCGCCCGCTGCCTGGACCGGGTGGCCGAGGACGACGACCTCACGGTGGTGCTGCTGCGCGGAGCGGAGGGAGTCTTCTCCACCGGCGCGGACATGAACAACGCCTACGGGTGGTACGGCGCGAGCTCACCGGCGGACGAGCGCGCCAAACGCAGGCCGAGTCAGCGCCGGCGGCTGACCGTGGACCGCAAATCCTTCGGCTTCTACCACAACCTGATGGGCTTCCCGAAGGTCACCGTCGGCGAGATCAGCGGGTACGCGCTCGGCGGCGGGTTCGAGATGGCGTTGATGACCGACATCTCGGTGATCGCCCGCGACACCAGGATCGGGATGCCCGCCACCCGCTTCCTGGGACCGGCGCTGGGCAGCCTGCACATGTTCTTCCACCGCCTCGGACCGGTGCTGGCCCGCCGGATGTTGCTCACCGGCGACATCATCGAGGCGGGTGCGGTCGAGCACCTCGGCGTGTTCACCGAGACCTGCGCGGCGACCGCCGTCACCGCGCGGGCGCGGTACTGGGCGGAGAAGGCGGCCAAGATGCCCGCCGACGGCGTGGTCATCGCCAAGGAGGCGTTCCGGCTGGTCGAGCAGAGCCAGGCCTATCAGGGCGAGGAGGTGGCGAGCTACCTCTTCCACGCGTACGGCACGAACCTGCAGTTCGCGCCCGGCGAGTTCAACTTCGTGAAGACCCGCGCCGAGCACGGCACGAAGGAGGCGTTCCGGCTGCGTGACGAGCACTTCCACGTCCCGGAACCGGACACGGACTAGAACGGTCCCCGTTACACCTGATACCTTTTGTGTCAAGTATCGCCGCTGCGGCGGCCCGACACACCGAGGTTCGACACCATGGGCACACCCGTCATCGTCGGCGCGACCCGCACGGCCATCGGCCGATCGTTCAAGGGCACGCTGGTCAACACGCCGCCCGAGACCCTCATCACCACCGTGCTGCCCGAGGTGGTGCGGCGGTCCGGCGTCGATCCGGCGGCGTTCGACGACATCATCTTCGCCGAGTCGCACTACGGCGGAGGCGATCTCGCCCGGTACGCCGCCACCGCCACTGGGATGGAGCAGGTGCCGGGCCAGTCGGTGAACCGGCACTGTGCGGGCAGCCTCACCGCGATCGGCAATGCATCGGCCCAGATCGGATCCGGAATGGAGCGGGCGCTGGTCGCCGGCGGCGTGCAGTCGCTCTCGATGACGCCGCTGACCAACTGGCGCATCCCCGGCCCGGAGCTGAAGTTCGAGGAGCGGTGGATGCCGCCGACGCACGTCGAGACCCCCGACGCGCCGGCCAAGGACATGTCGATCACGGTCGGCTGGAACACCGCACAGGCGGTCGGCATCACCCGCGAGGAGATGGACGCCTGGGCCGCCCGGTCGCATCAGCGCGCCATCGCCGCGATGGACGCCGGGAAGTTCCTCGACGAGATCGTCTCGCTGAAGGTGACGCAGGCCGACGGCTCGTTCGTCGACTTCCACGTCGACGAGCACCCGCGTCGTGACACCACGGTCGAGAAGCTCGCCGGCCTCAAGGTGTTGCACCCGGAGATCGAGGGCTTCTCGATCACCGCGGGCAACAGCAGCGGCACCAACGACGCGGCCGCCGCGGTGGCCCTCGTCGACGCGGACTACGCCGCCGCGGAGAACCTCGCCGTGCTGGCGACGGTGCGGGCATGGGCCGCTGCGGGCGTCGCGCCGCGCGACACCGGCCTCGGCGCCGTGAAGGTGATCGGAAAGGTGTTGCAGCGGGCCGGATTGTCACCGGGTGACGTGACGCTGTGGGAGATCAACGAGGCGTTCGCGTCGGTGCCGATCGCGGCGTGCCGCGAGTACGGGCTGGACGAGGAGAGGGTGAACTTCTCCGGAAGCGGTTGCAGCCTCGGCCATCCCATCGCTGCGTCGGGCGCGCGCATGGTCACCACCCTCGTCTACGAGCTGCAGCGGCGCGGCGGCGGGATCGGCGTGGCGGCGATGTGCGCGGGCGGCGGTCAGGGTGGCGCGGTCGTCATCGAGGTCTGAGGCCGCGCCGCGCCGTCCCTCAGGCGCGCCGCGCCGGTGCCTTGCGGCGCGGGGTCGCGGCCTTGGCGGTCGACTTGGCCGCCTTGCGCGCGGGCCGGCGGCCCTCCTCGATCAGGCGGCCGGCGTTGTCGAGGATGCAGTTCAGGCCGTACTCGAAGTTCGTCTCGTCGGCCACCCCGATCCGGTGGCCCTTGGCCGTCAGCTCGGCGATCAGCGGAGTGGTGTCCGGGTCGATGGCCGACGGTTCGTCGAAGCCGCCGCTGCCCTCGTGCAGCTCGCGGGTCTTCTGCGACAGCCGTTCGAGCACCACCGAGCCCCGGACGTGCACCGACACCGCCGAGTAGGTGTCGAACGCGTCCTGCGCGGACAGTCCGACCTCGACGAGTTCGGCGATGGCCTTCTCCATCTGCTGGACGCCGAGCCTGCGCACCTTGGGACTCAGCGCGCCGCGGATCAGCACCAGGTCGCAGAGGATGGGACTGGCCAGGAACGTCGTGCGCATGTTGTGGGCGTGACTGTGCAGCGACTCACGCCAGTTGGTCGCCTCGACATAGGGCGCCTCGAACACGATCTGGCGCAGCGCGCGGTCGGTCATCGCGTTGAGCAGGTCGTCCTTCTTCCGGAAGTACCAGTAGATGCTCGTGACACCGACACCCAGATGCTTGCCGAGCAGCGGCATGCTGAGGTTGTCGATCGACACCTGTTCGGCGAGTTCGAAAGCACCGCTGATGATGTCCTCGGGATTGATCGAACCCCGTTCACGTCGCTGACGCTTCTCGGCCGTCGCCTGTTTTGCCACGAGGGGCACCTCCATCACACATCGACGCTGCGCATGCAGCCCTCGGCACCGGGTCGGTCGACGTGAATCTACCCGCCCCCACCGCCTGAGCTGCGAGTACGCCTGCGTGTCGCCGTCCGAGCGTAACCGTCGACCTTACCGGTCGCCTTCCCGTCGCGCGCCGGCCCGCCGAGGCGCCGCCCGCGGACGGCTCGTGCACGACCCGGGTGAACGTGTTCCAATCTCGCTACCGTAAGTGCCCTAGTAAGGTTTTTGACACAGTGCCCGGTGCGTGCGCCGGGACCCGCCGCCGCGACCTGCGTTGCCGGCGGCGCACGACCGGAGGCGGTGAACGGCGGTGGATCTCGGCTTCGCCGGTGCGACGGCGGTGGTGGTCGGTGGCGGCAGCGGCATGGGCCTGGCGACCGCCCGGTGCATGGCCGCCGACGGCGCGAGAGTCGCGGTGGTGGGCCGCACGGCCGCCGCACTGGACCGCGCGGTGGCGCAGCTGATCGAACTGGGCAGCCCCGATGCGGTCGCCCTGGCCGGCGACGTCTGCGACACCGACGCCGTCGGCCGCATCTTCGACGCCGTGGCGCAGCGGTGGGGCGGCGGCCTCAACGTGCTGATCAACGCGGTCGGCCCGACCGTGCGGGGCACGTTCGAGGAACTGACCGACGCGCAGTGGCGGGAGGCCGTCGACCAGGGCGCGATGGGAATGGTGCACTGCGTCCGGTCGGCGCTGCCATTGCTGCGGCGCGCGGAGTGGGCCAGGATCGTCAACTTCTCCGCGCACTCCACGCAACGACAGACCGTCATCCTGCCCGCCTACACCGCCGCCAAGGCGATGGTGACGAGCATTTCGAAGAATCTGTCCCTGCTGCTGGCCAAGGACGAGATCATGGTCAACGTGGTCTCGCCGGGCAGCATCGCGACCGAGGCGCTGCGCGGCTGGGCGTCGACGGTCGGCGTCGACGGCGCCGACCCGTACGCCCTGATGACCGCGATCGACGAGCATTTCGGCCACCCCGCCCACCTGCCGCGTGCGGGGCTGCCGGACGAAGTCGGGCCGGTGGCAGCGTTTCTGGCGTCGCGGCGCAACTCCTACATGACCGGCGCGAACGTCAACGTCGACGGTGGCAGCGACTTCACGTAGACGGATTACATCGACGAAGGAGGTCGAGGTGACGAACGCAGGCGACGTCGCGCGGACGGGGTCGAATGGGCCACTCAGCGCCTCGCCAGGCTGTTGCGGAAGGCACTACCGATAGGTGTACAGTATGTCCATTCGTCCAGCTGGTGACACGTCCGAGGAGGTCGACTTGGCCGGTGCGTCCGAGGGCATCGCGGAAGCCGTGGCCGATCGTCCGCGCGGCGGTGACGACGTCGTCCGCTACGAGGTCCACGACACCGGCGTGGCGGTGGTGACGTTCAACCGGCCGGAGCGGATGAACGCCTGGGGCGGCGGCCTCGCGGCTGGCTTCTACTCGGCGCTCGACGCTGCCGAAGCCGATCCCGCGGTCCGGGTGGTGGTGCTGACCGGCAGTGGCCGCGCCTTCTGCGCCGGCGCCGACATGGGCGACCTGTCGTCGATCGAGGGCGCCTCCACCGGCGGCGACACCGACGTCACCAAGCTGGTCGGTGAGCGGCACCCGCACTTCGTCACGTCGCTGCGCACGCCGATCATCGCTGCGGTCAACGGTGCCTGCGCCGGGATCGGACTCACCCAGGCACTGATGTGCGACGTGCGGTTCGCCGCCGCGGGCGCGAAGTTCACCACATCGTTCGCCCGCCGCGGACTCATTGCGGAGTACGGGATCTCGTGGATCCTGCCGCGCGTGGTGGGCTGGGGTGCGGCCATGGACCTGCTGCTGAGCGGCCGGGTGTTCTACGCCGAAGAGGCCGCCGAACTGGGACTGGTCAAGGCCGTCGTGCCTGCCGACGAGCTGATGCCGACCGCGATGGCCTACGCCGAGGACATCGCGGCGAACTGTGCGCCGAGCGCGCTGGCGGTGATCAAGCAGCAGCTCTACGGGGATGCCATGAGCACAGTGGTGGACACCAGCGCGAGGGCCGAGCGGCTCATGCACGAGTCGATGCTGCGGCCCGATTTCATCGAGGGCATCACGGCGTTCTTCGAGAAGCGGCCCCCGAACTTCCCGCCGATGGGCGAGGCGACAGCCACCGGAAAGGACTCAGCCGAATGACGTTGGACTACCGCGCCATCGACGTGGACAACCACTACTACGAGCCGATCGACTCCTTCACCCGGCACCTGCCCAAGGAGTTCAGGCGCCGTGGCGTCCAGATGCTCACCGAGGGCAAGCGCACCTTCGCCGTCATGGGTGGCGTCGTCAACCACTTCATCCCGAACCCCACCTTCGACCCGATCATCGAGCCGGGGTGTCTGGATCTGCTCTTCCGCGGCGAGATCCCCGAAGGTGTCGACCCGGCCTCGCTGATGAAGGTGGACCGACTGGCCGACCATCCCGAGTACCAGAATCGCGACGCGCGGCTCGCGGTGCTCGACCGGCAGAACCTCGAGACGGTGTTCATGCTGCCGACATTCGCGTGCGGCGTCGAAGAGGCGCTCAAGCACGACATCGACGCCACCATGGCCTCGGTGCACGCGTTCAACCTGTGGCTCGACGAGGACTGGGGCTTCGACCGTCCGGATCACCGCTTCCTGTCGGCGCCGATCATCTCGCTGGCCGACCCGCAGAAGGCCGTCGAGGAGGTGGAGTTCGTCCTGCACCGCGGCGCGAAGATCGTCTGCGTGCGGCCCGCCCCGGTGCCCGGTGTGGTCAAGCCGCGCTCGCTCGGCGACCCGGCGCACGATCCGGTGTGGGCGCGGCTGGCCGAAGCCGGTGTGCCCGTGGTGTTCCACCTGTCCGACAGCGGCTACCTGGCCATCGCGGCACTCTGGGGCGGCAAGGCGACGTTCGAGGGCTTCGGCAAGAAGGACCCGCTCGACCAGGTGCTGCTCGACGACCGCGCCATCCACGACTCGATGGCCTCGATGGTCGTCCACCAGGTCTTCACCCGGCATCCCACCCTGCGGGTCGCCAGCATCGAGAACGGCTCGTACTTCGTCCACCGGCTGATCAAGCGACTGAAGAAGGCCGCCAACACCGCGCCCCACCATTTCAGGGAGGACCCGGTGGAGCAGCTGCGCAACAACGTCTGGATCGCCCCCTACTACGAGGACGACGTGAAGCTGCTCGCCGAGACCATCGGTGTGGACAAGATCCTGTTCGGATCGGACTGGCCGCACGGTGAGGGCCTGGCCGATCCGATGACCTTCACCGCCGACATCCCGCAGTTCCCCGAGTTCAGCGCCGAGGACACCCGGAAGGTGATGCGCGACAACGCGCTCACCCTCCTCGGCGCCGACGTCACAGCGAACGCCTGACCGCGGTCATGGCCGAGTGGACGATAGGCGACGTCGTCGACGCCGTCGCCGACGCCGTCGGTGAGCGCACGATGACCGTCTGCGGTGACCGCCGCACCACCTACCGCGACCTGGCGGACAACAGCAGGCGGTTCGCGAACTTCCTCGCCGACAGGGGATTCGGCGCCCACTGCGAGCGGGATGCACTGGACAACTGGGAGTGCGGCCAGGATCGTGTCGCGCTGATCATGTACAACGACCGCTATCCCGAGATGGTGGTGGGTTGTCTGAAGTCCCGGACAGTGCCCGTCAATGTCAACCACAACTACACGCCGCGCGAAGTGGCGGAGCTGCTCGACTACGTCAAGCCCAGGGCCGTCGTCTACCACCGTTCACTGGGCGCCAAGTTCGCCGACGTGCTGCCCCCGGTCGGCGCGGACCTGCTCGTCGCAGTGGACGACGGCAGCGACGTGGCCGACCTCGCAGGCGCGGTACCGCTCGAAGCGGCTCTGGCACAGGGTGATCCGGAACGCCGCATCAGCGGGTCGCCGGACGACCTGATCATGTACTGCACGGGTGGGACGACGGGCAGGCCGAAGGGCGTGCTGTGGCGGCAGAGCGACTCCTACGTGTCGTCGATGGTGGGGGCCGACCACGAATCGGTCGCCGAGATCCACGAGCGGGTGAGCGGCACCCCTGGGGCACCCTGGTTCGCCGTATCCCCGCTGATGCACGCCGCCGGGCTGTGGACCGTCTTCTCGGGGGCGCTGGCCGGTCAGACCGTCGTCGTCTACGACGACCGGACGAGGTTCGATCCGAAGACGGTCTGGGAGACCGCCGAGCGGGAGAAGGTCGGCCTGATGACGATGGTCGGCGACGCCTACGCCGCACCGCTGATCGAGGAGCTGAAGCGGCGTCACTACGACCTGTCCGCGCTGTACGCGATCGGCACCGGCGGCGCCGCGACCAACCCGAAACACCGTGCTGCGCTGCTGGACCTGTTGCCGCAGCTCACCCTGATCAACGGCTACGGCTCCTCGGAGACGGGCAACGTGGCGTTCGGCCACAGCAGCCAGGGCAGCAGCCGGGACACGTTCGACCTGCGCGTCGGTGGCACGATCGCCTCCGACGACCTCACCCGGTTCGTGTCACCCGGCGAGGACACCGTCGGCTGGGTGGTGCGCACCGGCCGGATCCCGCTGGGCTACTTCGACGACCCCGAGGCGACCCGGCGGACGTTCCCGGTGGTCGAGGGGCAGCGGGTGGTGGTGTCGGGGGATCGCGCCGCGCTCGAACCCGACGGCACGATGCGGCTGTTCGGCCGCGACTCGCTGGTGGTGAACACCGGAGGGGAGAAGGTGTTCGTCGAGGAGGTGGAGGCGGTGCTGCGGATCCAGCCCGGTGTCGCCGACGCGGTCGTGGTCGGCCGGAACAGCGAGCGCTGGGGCCAGGAGATCGTCGCCCTCGTCCAATCCCAGCCCGGAGGCACCCTCGACGCGGCGGCGTTGCACGCCGCCTGCGTCGAGCAGCTGGCCCGGTTCAAAGCCCCCAAGGAGTTCCTCGCCGTCGAGCGGGTGCGCCGGCTCGGCAACGGCAAGGCCGACTACCGCTGGGCCAGGACCGAAGTGGCGCAGCGCGCCGCCGTGGCGAGCCCGTCATGACCTCGGCCGCCACACCCCAGGTCATCGACTGCCTGGTCAACGTGCACTTCGGTGAGACGGCCAAGCAGCCCGACTTCATGCTCAAGGTCCGCGACGACTACTTCAAAGGGCCGGATTCGCTCTACGACCCGGTTGAACTGCCGCAGCTGCTCGACGAGATGGACGCCCACGGCGTCGTCAAGGCGATCCTGATGGACAACCTGCGCACGCCTTCGGTGACGGCCCGCAAGTTCGTGGCCGAGCGGCCGGATCGGTTCGCCCTGGCGATCGGGGGAATCGACCTGCTGCGTCCGGTGCCCGCTCTGCGTGAGCTGTCCGCCGTGCAGCGCGACCTACCGGTGGCGTACGCCGTTGTCGGACCGAGCTTCTGGGGCGACGGAATGTACCCGCCCAGCGATGCCGTGTACTACCCGCTCTACGCGAAGTGCGCGGAGCTGGAACTGCCGCTGTGTGTCAACACCGGCATACCCGGCCCGCCCATCCCCGGGGAGGCGCAGCACCCGATCCACCTCGACCGGGTGTGCGTGCGGTTCCCCGAGCTGAAGCTGTGCATGATCCACGGCGCCGACCCGTGGTGGGACGTCGCCATCCGGCTGCTCATCAAGTACCGAAACCTCCGGTTGATGACGTCGGCCTGGTCGCCGAAGCGGTTGCCGGACAGCCTGTTGCACTACATGCGCACCCGCGGGCGCGACAAGGTCATCTTCGCGTCCGACTGGCCGGTGTTGCGGCAGAGCCGCGTGGTGCCCGAGGCGCTGGCGCTGGACCTGCCGCCCGACGTGCTCGACAACTACCTCCACCACAACGCCGCGGAGTTCTTCTTCGGCAGCCGACGCGAGGAGATCTGACCGATGGACCGGTACGAACTGCGCAGACAGGACTACAGCCTGTCCGAGGACCACGAGGCGGTCCAGGAGGCGTATCGACATTTCTTCACGACGCACTGCTCGATCGACACCGTCCGGGCGGCCGAGGCGTCGGGTTTCGACAAGAGCCTGTGGGAGCGGCTGTGCGCGATGGGCGCCACCACCATGGCCGTGCCCGAGGACGCCGGCGGTGACGGCGCGACGCTGGTCGACCTGACGCTGGTCGCCGAGGAGATCGGCCGGTCGCTCGCGCCGGTGCCGTGGATCGACCACGTCTGCGCCACCCGGCTGCTCGCCCGGCTGGGCGCGCTCGGCTCCGACTCCGCCGAGATCGTCAGCGGCACCCGCATCGTCGGACTCGACGCGCGGGAAGAGGACGGACCGGGTGTCCGGCTGATTCCGTCGGGTTCGATCGCCGACCACATCGTGCTGCGCGACGGCGACGCGGTCGTGCGGCTCACGTTCGACACCCGGCCCGCCCGGGTCGACAACATCGGCAAGCTGCCGATGGCGTGGGTGGATCCCGCGGCCGCCGACAGCCGCACGGTGCTCGCCGAGGGCCCGGACGCACTCGCGGCGTATCAGCGTGCGCTCGACGAGTGGCGGGTGCTGACGGCCGCCGCACTGGTGGGTCTGGTCGAGGAGACCATGACGATCGCCGCGGAGTTCGCCAAGACCCGCTACACCCTCGGCGTCCCGATCTCGACACTGCAGGGGATCTCGCATCCGTTGGCCAACATGGCCATCACCGTGCAGGGCGGCCGCGGTCTGGCACGGCGGGCGGCCTGGTTCGGCGACAACGAACCCGACGAACGACCCGAGCTGGCGCCGTCGGCGTTCGTGTTCATGGCCGAGGAAGCGCCGCGCGCCGCCACCATGGCGGTGCACGTGCAGGGCGGACTGGGGGTGTCGGCGGAGGCGGCCGCCACGGCGTATCTGGTGCGGGCGCGCGGCTGGGCGCTGGCAGGCGGCGATCCGGGCGCGAGCGCCAAGCGCATCGCCCGCATCGTCGCCGCCCGGGAGACCGCATCCGGACGGCGAGGGTAGGAGCAACGGAGATGGACTTCTCACGCGTCGAACTGTCCGACGACGACCGGCTTTTCCGCGACGAGGCCCGCGCCTTCCTCGCCGAGCACGTCACCGAGGAGGTGCTGCGCCGCGACCGGGAGACCGGCGACAACTTCGACGAGGGCGTGCATCTGGCGCTGGGTGCCGCCGGCTACCTGGAGGGCGAATGGAAGCCCGCACACGAAGGCGGCTTCAGCCGGGTGCGTCGCAGGATCTGGGAACTCGAGAAGCGCAGGTCGCACGTTCCATGGGTGACGTGGGGGACGACGTCGATGGTCGCGCGCTCGGTGGCCAGATTCGGCTCCGCCGAACTAGTGGCCGAGGTGCTGCCGCGGGTGTTCAGCGGGCACGTGCGGCTGTGCCTGGGCTATACCGAGCCCGAAGGCGGCTCCGACATCGCCACCTGCAAGACCCGCGCGGTGCGCGACGGCGACCAGTGGGTGATCAACGGGTCCAAGATGTTCACCACCGGCGCACACAACTGCCAGTACGTCTTCCTGATCACCAACACCGACCCCGCCGCCCCGAAACACCAGAGCCTCACCATGTTCCTGGTGCCGCTGGACACGCCGGGTATCGAGATCCAGGGCATCCGCACCGTCGACGGCGACCGCACGAACATCGTGTACTACAGCGACGTCCGGGTGGACGACAGGTACCGCCTGGGCGAGGTGAACGGCGGCTGGACGGTGTTGCGCGAGCCGCTCAACGCCGAGCACGGTGCGGTGGAGGCGAGCGCCGATGGCCTGCAAGATGTTTCGATCATGATGCATCAGGGCGGTTTCATGGTCACCGCCTGCGACCGGGCCGCCGCAGTGGTCGGCACGCCGGGACCCGACGGGCGCCGGGCCATCGACGACGACTCGGTCGCCTACCGCCTCGGCCGCAGCATCGCCCGCATGGAGGTGGCGATCAGCACGCCGAACATCTTCGGCCGGGTCGCCCTGGCGCAGAGCATGCGCGACGTGTCGCCCGACCTGATGGACATCCTCGGCACCGCGTCGGCGCTGCCCGCAGGCACCGACGCCGCGCCGGATGACGGTGCTGCCGAATACGTCTACCGGTTCGCACCGCTGGTCGGGATCTACGGCGGGACACTCGAGGTGTTCCGCAACATGATCGGCCAGTACGTGCTCGGGCTGGGCAAGCCGAACTACTCGGCGCCGGTGAAGAAGGCGTCGTGAAGCACCGCGTCGTCCAGTGGACCACCGGCAACGTCGGCAGGCAGTCCGTCGCGGCGATCGCCGCACACCCCGATCTCGACCTCGTCGGCTGCTTCGCCTGGTCGAAGGACAAGGTCGGCCGTGACGCCGGTGAGCTCTGCGGGCTGGCCGACGTCGGTGTCACCGCCACCGACGACGTCGACGCGCTGCTGTCGCTGAAGCCGGACTGCGTGGTCTACAACCCGATGTGGATCGACGTCGACGAGCTGGCGCGGATCCTGGAGTCCGGCTGCAACGTCGTCACCACCGCGGCGTTCATCACCGGCCACTCACTGGGCGACCGCCGCGACCGCATCGTCGAGGCCTGCGCCCACGGCGGGTCATCGATCTTCGGGTCGGGCATCAACCCCGGTTTCGTGGATCTGCTGGCGGTGGTGGCCGCGGGTGGCAGTGAACGGATCGACAAGGTCACCGTCATCGAGGAGGCCGACATCAGCGGCTACAACTCCCCGGCGACGGAGATCCCGGTCGGCTTCTCCCATCCCATCGACCACCCGGGCCTGCAGGCGATGACGGCCAAGGCCACCGACGTGTTCATCGACGCCGTGCACCTGCTCGGTGACGTCCTTGGCGTGGAGTTCGACGAGGTGGTCTGCGAGGCCGAGTACGCCGAGACCACCGCCGACGTCGACCTCGGCTCGTGGACCATCGCCGCCGGGTGCGTCGCGGGAATCGCGTTCAGCTGGCACGGCAAGGTGGCGGGCCGCAGCATCGTCGAGCTGAAGTTCGTGTGGCGCAAGGGTCAGACGCTCGAACCCGACTGGCCGATCGACACCGGGCACCGCATCAAAGTCGAGGGCTGCCCGAACATCGATCTGCGCGTGGACATCTCACCACCGCCGGACTTCGCGGGCACCACCATGAGCGACTTCATGCGGCTGCCGATGATCCTCACGGCGATGCCGGCGATCAACGCCATCCCGAAGGTCGTCGCGGCGGCGCCCGGCATCGTCACCTACGCCGACATCCTCCCGCTGCCCCGCGGCCTGGTCTCGTTGTAGCTGGGCTCCGCGAGAGTGCGTGTCTGCGGCCCGACAAGCCGTGTCGAGGCAACAAACGCGCACGCTCACACGCTGGCGACGGCGTGAAAGTGTCTCGGCCGGAGCGTGATCACCGCTCGTTCACCGGTCGACGGCGGCGCTTCGGCGGCCGCGCCGAGGTACTTGCGCCGGATACGTCGCGTCCATTCGCCGCCGATGTCGACGGCGACGGTCGCGTCACCGATGATCCGCACCTGACGGTTCGGCCGTTCGCCGTCGGAGCGCTGCGCGGCTTCGGTGTCGACCACCAGGCCGCCGCGCGGATCGGCCCGGATGCGGTCGAGGTGCGGCCGGTCCGCGTAACTGGTCAGGCGGATCAGCCCGTCGGCCCACAGGAACCAGATCGGCGTGACGTGCGGATATCCGTCCGCGTCGACGGTCGCCAGACGCGCGACGGCGTCACTGTCGAGCAGCTCCGCGACTTCGGTGTCGTCGAGTCGGCGCATGGTTCCCGATGCTGTCATGGCGACACGGCGCACGCTCACCACGCCGCGAAGGTGCACGATTGCTGCCCTGCGACGGCGTGTCGGGCAGCAGACACGCACGCTCGCGTCGGCTCGCGGAACGTCAGGTGGTCAGGACAGTGGCGCCTGCCGTGCCGGGGGCGCCGTAGAGCTGGGCGAAGCCGACCTTCGGCTCGCCCGGCACCTGACGGTCGCCGGCCTCGCCGCGGAGTTGGCGCACCAGCTCGTGGATCTGGCGCAGACCCGAGGCGCCGATCGGCTCGCCGTTGGCGATCAGCCCGCCGTCGGTGTTGACCGGGAGAGTGCCGGTGATCTCGGTGGCCCCGTCGGCCAGCAGCTTCTCCTGCTCGCCGTCGGCGCAGAACCCGCATTCGGCCATGTGGATGATCTCCGCGCCGGCATCGGTGTCCTGCAGTTGGACGACGTCGACGTCCGCGGGCGCCACCCCGGCCTTCTCGAACGCCGCCCGCGCCGCGTAGACGGTGGGGGAGACGTCTTCCTCGACCGGCGCAAAGGTGGTGTTCACCTCGTAGGCGCCGTAGCTTCGGGTACGCACCTCGACCGCGCGCAGGTACACCGGCTTGGACGTGTAGCGGTGCGCGATGTCGGCGCGGCACATCACCACCGCGGCGGCGCCTTCGTCGGGCGCGCAGAACATGTACTGCGTCAGCGGGTAGTTGAGCATGGCGGAGCCCAGGATCTGCTCCTCCGACATCGGTCTACGCCGGAACGCGTTCGGGTTCAGCGCGCCGTTGCGGAAGTTCTTGGCCGCCACCTTCGCCAGGCTCTGCTGAGAGATGTCGTGGTCGTGCAGGTAGCGATTGGCCTTCATGCCGAAGAACTGCGTCGTGAGGTACTGCCCGTTCTCGGCGTACCAGGCCGGCATACCCACCAGGGCGGGATCCTCGGTGAACGCGCCGCGGGGATGCTTGTCCAGGCCGACGGCGATACCGATGTCGTGGTCGCCGAGCCGGATTCCGTCGGCGCACACCTTCGCGGCGCTCGCCGCCGTGGCGCAGGCGTTGAACACGTTGGTGAACGGGATGCCCGACAGTCCGACCATGCCGACGATCGCGTCGGGGTTGGCGACCGTCCAGCTGCCGCCGGATGCGGCGCCGATGTCACGCCATTCGACGCCCGCGTCGGCGACGGCCGCGAAGATCGCCTCGACACCCATCTGCATCGCGGACTTGCCCTCGAAGCGGCCGAAGGGGTGCAGGCCGACCCCGATGATCGCGACGTCGTTCATGCGCACCTCCGTGATCAGAAGCCGAGCGTATCGCAACTGTAACTCTTACAGTATCTTAGTCGAAATGGAGACGGAGACGGGCATGAGCGAGGTCGCAGCGCGGGAGTCCGCCCCCAGTGTCGGCATCGGCAGGCGTGCCGCGCAGCGTGCCGAGTCCCGCATGCTCATCGACGGCGAACTGGTGGGCGCGCAATCCGGTGACGAGTTCGGCAACGAGAGTCCCTCGACGGGGGCAGTGTTGGGCACCGTCGCCGCCGCCGGTGCGCCGGACATGCTGCGCGCCGTCGCCGCGGCCCGCCGGGCGTTCGACGACTCCGACTGGTCGACCAACCGCGCGCTGCGCAAGCGCTGCCTCACCCAGTTGCAGGAGGCGCTGGCGGCCGAGCGCGACGAGTTGCGCGAGGAATTGATCGCCGAGGTGGGCTGCCCGGAGATGACCGTGGCCACAGCACAACTCGACTGGCCCCTCGCCGAGGCGCTGCGCTATCCCGCCGGGCTGATCGACGACTTCGGGTGGCAGCGGGTGCTCGACGGCGGCGGCCTGTTCGGCGACCGCAACGTGCGCACGGTGGTCAAGGAACCGGTGGGCGTCGTCGCGGCGATCACGCCGTCGAACTTCCCGGTCGAGGTGATCCTCAACAAGCTCGGTCCGGCGCTGGCGGCCGGCAACACGGTGGTGCTCAAGCCCGACCCGCACACGCCGTGGAACGCCACCCGGCTCGGCAGGCTCGTCGCCGAGCGCACCGACATCCCCGCCGGTGTGCTCAACGTCGTGCCGACACCGTCGAACGAGGTGGCCGAACTGCTGGCGACCGACCCGCGGGTCGACATGATCTCGTTCACCGGGTCGACCGCCGTCGGCAAGCTACTGACCCGGCTCGGCGCGGAGTCGATGAAGCGGACGTTCCTGGAGCTGGGCGGCAAGTCGGCGCTCGTCGTCACCGAGGACGTCGACCCGGCGAGGGTGATCCCCGCCGCGGCGGGTGTGTGCGTGCACGCGGGCCAGGCCTGCGCCTCCACGACACGGCTGCTGGTGCACCGGTCGCGCTACGACGACGTCGTCGCCGGTGTCACCGCGGCGTTCGCCATGCTGCCGGTGGGGGATCCGGCGTTGCCGCAGACGCTGGTCGGTCCATTGATCAGCGCAAGGCAGAAGCGACGGGTGCTCGAAGCGTGCGAGCAGGCGCGTCGCGAAGGTGCCGAGATCACCACCGGCGGAACATCGTTCGACGACCTGTCCGACGACCTCCGCGGCGGGCACTTCGTGGCGCCGACCGTCGTGGTGGGGGTCGAGAACTCGGCGGCCATCGCCCGCGACGAGATCTTCGGCCCGGTGCTGGTGGTGCTGCCGTTCGACGACGACGACCACGCCGTGCGGATCGCCAACGACAGCCCGTTCGGTCTGGCCGGGGCGGTGATGTCCGGATCCATGGACCGTGGTCTGGCCATCGCGCGGCGGATCCGCAGCGGAGCCCTCGGCGTCAACGGCGGGATGTACTACGGCGCCGACGCCCCGTTCGGCGGATACAAGAACTCCGGTGTCGGCCGCCAGTGCGGGCTCGAGGGTTTCGAGCAGTACCTGGAGACCAAGACCATCGCCCACCGGACTCCCCGGCGGGCGTAGCTCAGCCCTTCGAGGTGAACGTCACCGGCAGCTGCCTGGGCGACCGGAACGGCTGACCCCAGATGTGCGGATCGTCGTCGGTGACCAGCGCGATGTCGTCGAGGCGCGTCAGCAGGCACTCCAGTGCCACCCGGGTCTCCATCCGCGCGAGATGCAGTCCCATGCAGGTGTGTTCGCCGGCCGCGAAGGTGATGTGCGGGATCCGCTTGCGGAAGATGTCGAACTCCTCCGGCCGCTCCCAGCGGGATTCGTCCCGGTTGGCCGAGCCGATGCAGACGTCGATCACCGATCCGGCGGGTATCGGCACACCTGCGAGTTCGGTGTCCTCGGTGGAGAATCGCTGCACGGTGGTCAACGGCGTTTCGTACCGCAGCCCCTCCTCCATCGCGGCCGCGATCAGGTCACTGTCGGCGCGTACCGCCGCGAACTGGTCGGGGTGGCTCAGCAGCAGGTACAGCAGATTCCCGGAAGACCGGTAGGTGGTCTCGAGGCCGGCGGGCAGCAGCAGCCGCAGGAACGAGTAGATGGCCTCGTCGCTGAGCTTCTCGCCGTCGATCTCAGCGGTGACCAGGTCGCCGATGATGTCCTCGGTCGGCTGGGAGCGACGCCGGTCGATCTGGGTGAGGAAGTAATCTTTCAGTGCGGCGGAAGCCTCGAAGGCGCGCTTGTACTTGATCGTGTAGCTGATCAGTTCGACGGCGCGGGCGCGGAACCACGGCAGGTCCTCCTCGGGCAGCCCGAGCAGCGTCGAGATCACCCTGGTGGGGAACTCGAAGGTGAAGTCGCGCACCAGGTCGGCGGTGCCGCGCTCGGCGAACTCGTCGATCAGCGCGTCGCAGATGGGCCGGACGATCTCGGGTTCCCACCGCGCCAGCGACCTCGACTTGAAGGCCGCCGATACGAGATTGCGATGCTCGCGGTGCGGCTTGCCCTCCATCGCCAGGATCGTGGGACCGATGAACAGGCCGATGGTGTGGTCGTAGATCGACGAGTTGAACAGCCTGCCGTCGCGGAACACCGTGTTGACGGCGTCGAATGACACTGCCGCGTAGAGCTTGTCCGGCCGCAGTCCCTCGGGCGTCTTCGACCAGTCCATCACCGAACCCTCGAACACCCCGGCCTCCCGGCGATGCCGGGCGAACAGCGGGTACGGGTCGCGCAACAGGTCGACCGGGTGGTCGGTGTCGGGGACGTGACTCACGGCTGACTCCAGCAGGGGTTGGGGGGCGGCGCCTTCACTACGCGACCTTACGGTAATTCTTACAGTAGGGGGAGGCAATGCGGGTGGGCTGGACTGCCCCGGTGTTACCGTGATGCTTACCGCAGTGCCGATGGCACGGTCGGTGGGAAGGGAGTCCCGCGGTGGTGGCATCGGACCTGACGTCGGCGTTGAACGCGCAGCGGCAGTCGTTCCTCGCCGACGGGCCTGCCGACGCCGCGCTGCGGCGCAACCGCATCGACCGGCTGCTGGCGATGGTGCTGGACAACACCGACGACTTCGTCGACGCGACCGCCACGGACTACGGGTCGCGGTCCCGTTCGGCCGCGCTGTTCGCCGAGATCCTCGGGATGATCTCGGTCATCGAACACACCAGGGCCCATCTCGGCGCCTGGATGCGCCCGAACCGGTTGATGCGCGCGGCAGGGGCGTTCGGCCTTCGCGCCGAGGTGCAGCCGTCGCCGCTGGGAGTCGTCGGCGTCATCGGGCCGTGGAACTTCCCGGTCAACCTCACCGTGCTGCCCGCGTCCGCGGCCTTCGCCGCGGGCAACCGCGTGATGATCAAGATGTCCGAGATCACCCCGCACACGGCCGATCTCATGTGCACCCTCGCCCCGCGCTACTTCGACGCGTGCGAACTCGAGATCGTCACCGGCGGAGTCGATGTCGCGGCGGCGTTCGCCGGGCTGCCGTTCGACCACCTGTTCTTCACCGGCTCGCCCGCGGTCGGCGCTCTGGTGCAGCAGGCGGCCGCCCGCCACCTCGTGCCGGTCACCCTCGAGCTGGGCGGCAAGAACCCCGTCGTGGTGGCGCGCGACGCCGACATCGACCGGGCCGCGACGCGCATCGCACACGCCCGCATGGTCAACGGCGGTCAGGTGTGCGTCTGCCCGGACTACGTCTTCGTTCCCGAGGACCGGGTGCAGCGGTTCGTCGACACCGCCTGCCGGACACTGCGTGGCACGTATCCGGCGGTGATCGCCAACGCCGACTACTGCTCGTCGGTCAACCAGGCGAACTTCGACCGGGTGGTGCGGTTGATCGAGGATGCGCGGGAACGCGGCGCGCGGATCGACTCCGTCGTCCCGCCCGGGGAGGCGCTGCCCGACGCCGCATCGCGCAAGATCGCGCCGACGATCGTCCGCGACGTCGACGACACCATGCTCATCGCCGAGGAGGAGGTCTTCGGGCCGGTGCTCGAGGTGCGCGGCTACGGCGACCTGGCCGAGACCGTCGACTACCTCAATCGGCGGCCCGCGCCGCTGGTGACGTACTGGTTCGGGCCCGACGGCGACGACTTCCGGCACTTCGTGCGCCACACCCGCAGCGGTGGGGTGGCCCGTAACGACTTCGCCGCCCACATGATCCCGTCGGCCGCGCCGTTCGGCGGGGTGGGCCGCAGCGGCAGTGGGGCGTACCACGGGAAGGCCGGCTTCGACACGTTCAGCCATCACCGGACCGTGGTCGGCAGCGACCTCCCGTTCAGCATCACCGGACGAGCGGCGCTGCCGTTCACCGGGTCGATGAGGCTCATCTCGGACCTCGCGCTGCACCGGGCCCGCAGCAGGACCCGCCGTCGGCTCAGGGCGAGCCGCTGACCGCCTGCTCGCGCGCCCACCGGTAGTCGGCCTTGCCCGCGGGCGAACGCACGAGAACGGGCCGGAACACCACGGCCTTCGGCAGCTTGTAGCGCGCCAACGACGTTGCGGCATGGGTGATCAACTCGTCGGCGTCGGCGGCGGCACCGTCGGCGAGGGCCACCACGGCCACCACCTCCTGGCCCCACCGCTCGCTGGGCCGGGCCGCGACCACCACGTCGGCGACCGCGGGATGTGATGCGATGGCCGTCTCCACCTCTTCGGCGAAGATCTTCTCGCCGCCGGAGTTGATGGTCACCGAATCGCGGCCGAGCAGTTCGACGACGTCGGCGTCCAGATGGCGGGCGCGGTCACCGGGCACGGCGTAGCGCACCCCCGCCACGACCGGGAACGTGGCCGCCGTCTTGGCGGCGTCGCCCTTGTAACCCAGTGGCACGTAGCCGCGCTGGGCGAGCCAGCCGATGCCGTCGTGGCCGGGCGCCAGCACGTCGGTCAGGTCCTCGGACACCACGACGGTGTCGGGTCCGGGCTTGAACCGGCCGGTCGACACGGCGCCCGGTGCGGACATGTGGGTGAGTTGGGCGCCCGTCTCTGATGAGCCGACACCGTCGACGACCACCATCCCGGGTTTGGCGTCGATCAGCCGCTGTTTGGTGGTCGGCGTCAGCAGCGCACCGCCGTTGGCCACCACCGCCAGCGGTGTGTCGCCCGCCTTCTCGATGGCCGCGGCCAACGGGCGCGCCATCGCGTCGCCCACCACCGTCGCCACCATCACCTGCTCACGCTCGACCGTGGCGACGATCTCGTCGGCGTCGAACCGGTCGACGACCGTCGAGAACACCACGGTCTGGCCCGTGGTCAGCGCCGTCATCACCGCCCATTGCGCAGCGCCGTGCATCAGCGGCGGGAGCACCATCAGTTTCGTGCCGGGATTCGCCGCGGCGCGCTCCACGAGGGCCGCGTAGGAGTCGAACACCGTGCCGGCGAACAGGTCGCGACCGCCGAACGACGTGACGAAGATGTCGTGCTGGCGCCACAGCACACCCTTCGGCATTCCGGTGGTGCCGCCGGTGTAGAGCACATAGAGGTCGTCGGGTGAGGGGTGAACGTCCGGGGGCTCGGGGCTGCCCGCGGCCAGCGCAGCCTCGTAGTCGACGGCGCCGTCGAGCAGCTCGTTGCCCGAATCGTCGGCGATCTGGATGAGCACCTTCAAACCCGGCAGGCCGGGCAGGATCTCGGCCACCCGGGGCGCGAATGCGGCGTGGAACACCAGGGCCGAGGCGCCGGCGTCGGCGAGCAGGTACTGCAGTTCGTCGGCGACGTAGCGGTAGTTGACGTTGAACGGCGCGACGCGGGCCCGGAACGAGCCGAGCAGCGCCTCGACGTACTCGTGGCCGTTGTGGGCGTAGATGCCGAGCAGGTCCTGACCGACCTCGTGGCCTGCCAGCTCGGATCGCGCTGTGTGACAACCCAGGCCGCGTGCGTGCAGATAGGACGCCAGCCGGTTGGACCGCTCAGCGACGTCGGTGTAGGTGTGCCTGCGCCCGCCCTGGCACAGCAGGACCCGGTCGGGCAGCGCGGCGGCGATCGCGTCGAGCACGGCGGGCACGGTGAACTCCATGGGGGCTGACTCCTCGTCAGGGCTGGTGCGGGAGAAGCTTGATCATCAGGCCGTTGGCCTCGGACAGCACCGTGCCGTCGGCGTCGGTCATGGTGGCTGTCAGGAAGGCCTTCCGGCCGTCGAGTCGCTCGATGCGGCCCCGGCTGACCAGCGGTGCATCGATCGGCGTGACGGCACGGTAGTCGACGTGCAGGTAGGCAGTGCGGCTGATGGGCCGGCCCGCGGCCGACACGATCATGCCGAAATGCCAGTCGTAGAACAGCGGGATGACACCGCCGTGCACGGCCATGTTGCCGCCGACGTGAAACCTGGTGAAGTGGCCCGCCATCGTCACGTTGCCGTCGCGGTCGGCGGCGGTGAACGTCCACGGCGGCATCAGCGGATGGCCGAGACCGGGCAGCGTCGTGGCGCGCCCGGCCGGTGCCTGCCCGTCGGGCACCGCGTGCGGTTCCAAGTCGGCACACACGCGCTCGATCTGCTCGGAGGCGGCCGTCCATGTCGCGCCGGGCGGACTGGTCGACACCGCCAGATCCTGTAACCGCCGCACGGCCGCGGCGAACCGCTCCAGTTCAGGCGGCGCGTCGACCGGCGTGATCTCCGGGAAGCCGCGGGTCTCGGGGCCGGTCGTCTCGGGGCCGGTCACGGCGCCCAGGCGGCGATGAGGTCGTCGGTGCTGGTGATCGTCGCCAGCAGCGAGAGGCTGTTGTCGATGACGGCGGCCCCGTACTCGGCAGGCACCCCGGCGACCGCATCGCGCGGCAGCACCACCCGGTAGCCCGCGTTCACTGCATCCATCACCAGATTCGGGATCGCGATGTTCAGCGAGACGCCGACCGCCACGATCGTCGTCACCCCGAGATTGCGCAGCACCGCGTCGAGGTCGGTGCCGCCCATCGGACCGACGCCGTGCCATCGGGTCAGTGTCAGATCGGCGTCCTCGGGACCGAATTCGGGCAGCAGCGTGGCACCGTCGCCACCGGGCGTGATGTCGACCTGGCGGGCGCCGCCCGTGAACAGACGTGCGTTGTGGTTCGACCCGCGGCCGTCCGCCCGGCGGTGCACCAGGCAGTGCACCACCTGGGTGCCCGCGGTGCGGGCCGCGGGCAGCAGCCGGGCGATGTTGGGCAGCGCCACCCGGGCGGCCTCCTGGGCGAGCACCGCCAGCCCGGCGTGCGGCCCGACGACCGCGCCCTGCAGTTCCTGGGTGACGACGGCGGTGTGCGCGGGGGCGACGAGCTCGGGCAGCGGCGTCCTCATACCGGGGCGGCGACGTCGTAGAACTGCTTGGCCCACTTGCGCATGGCCATGTACGGCTCGGCGTCGATCCTGGCCAGCGGCGGGTGCTCGACGTAACGCTGGTAGCGCCAGATGTCGAGGTCCTCCCACACCGTGCGGAGGAACCGCTTCTCCACGTGGGTGCGCACCTGTTCGGGCGGCACGTCCGACGTCTCACCGGGCAGCTTCGGCCACCAGATCGAGTAGAAGAGGTTCGACACCTCGTCGTCGACCGGCGTGCAGGCGAAGATCAGGCGGTGGTTCGACGAGCCCTCGAAGGCGCTCATCGCGAAGCCGAGTCCGGAGAAGTGACTGTGGATCCGCAGCGCCATCGAGCTCGGGTCGTCGCTGCGTGCGTCCGGCCAGCCGGTGAGGAACCGCCATTCTTCGGCGACGGCTTCCCACTCCAGGCACACCGGCGTGACGGTGGCGCCGTGCACGTAGTGGAAATGTGAACTGTCAGGACCGTTCTCGGCAACGATCTGCGGATGCACCGGTTCTCCGTCGGCTCGCCGGGAGAACTCGGGATAGGGCCGGTAGTACGCGCCGGCGTCGGTCTCGAACTGAGGGAACTTGTGAAAGATGTCGGGAAGTGGCCACTGCGGCTCCTTGCCGTCGGGATGGTGCCACATGAACACGCAGTCGTACTGTTCGCGCACCGGGTACGTCCGCAGCGTCAGTCCGCGGTTCGGCCGGTCCGGCTGGTAGGGGATGTGGCGGTTGGTGCCGTCGGGCCCCCAGCGCCAGCCGTGGAAGGGGCACTCGACACAGTCGCCCACCACCTTCCCGCCGTGTCCGATGTGGGCGCCGAGGTGTTTGCAATGGCCCTCGAGCACGTGCAGGTCGCCGGAATCGTCGCGGTAGGCGACCAGTTCCTCGCCGAAATACTCGATCGGACGGACCTCGCCAACGGGGAACTCCGGCGACCAACCGATCATGAACCAGCCGGTGACTTTCCAGGTGAATGGGACTTTCACGCCGAAGCGACCTCCTGATACGGGTCCGTCCACTGACTATGGAGGAGATTACAGTATCGTTTACGGCAGGTGGTCGCGAACCCGCGAGCAGGTAGGTTCATTGCCAGAGTGGGCATGAGCGGCGGCCGAGAGGACTGGAAAACACGGTGTACGAGATTTTGGCCAAGGCTGGAATCTTCCAGGGAGTCGAGCCCGACGCTGTCGCGGCGCTCGGCGAGCGGTTGCCGACCATCGACTTTCCCCGCGGGCACACCGTGTTCGTCCAGGGCGAACTGGGTGACCGGCTGTACGTGATCGTGGCGGGCAAGGTCAAGATCGGCAGCCGCGCACCGGACGGCCGGGAGAACCTGCTCGCCGTGCTCGGTCCGGCGGACATGTTCGGCGAGCTGGCCATCTTCGACCCGGGTCCGCGCACGTCGAGCGTCACGACGCTGACCGAGGTGCGCACCGTCTGCATGGATCGCGACCTGCTGCGCGCCTGGCTGACCGAGCGGCCGGAAGTCGCCGAACAGCTGTTGCGCGTGCTGGCCCGGCGGCTGCGGCGGACCAACGACAACCTGTCCGACCTCATCTTCACCGACGTCCCCGGCCGGGTGGCCAAGCAACTGCTGATGCTGGCGCAGCGATTCGGGGTGTCGGACAACGGCGAGCTGCGGGTCACCCACGACCTGACTCAGGAGGAGATCGCGCGGCTGGTGGGTTCCTCACGGGAGTCGGTGAACAAGGCGTTGACCGATTTCACCGAGCGCGGTTGGCTGCGCATGCGGGGCAAGACGGTGTGGATCACCGACACCGAGCGACTGGCCCGCCGGGCGAGGTAGCGCGCCGGCTCACCGAGCCGCGGCCCCGAAGTGGCTGGTGTTGCCCGGGCCCTTCGCCTTGGCCTGATACATCGCCACGTCGGCGTCGCGCAGCAGCTCGGCAGGGGTGCGGGCGTCGCCGGGCGCCACGGTGGCGATGCCGATGCTGGCGCCGATGCGCACCCGGACGGACCCGACGGCGATCTCGTCGAGCAGCGCCCGGTGCAATCGCCCGGCCACCTCGTCGACCTCGCCGGGGCCGACGGGATCGAGCAGCAGCGCGACGAACTCGTCGCCTCCCAGCCTGGCCAGAAGATCCTGCGGCCGGGCGACCGACCGCATCCGCTGGGCCGCGATGCGCAGCACCTCGTCACCGGTCGAATGGCCGTGCCGGTCGTTGACCGACTTGAGCTTGTCGAGGTCGATGAACAGCGCGGCCACCAGGCGGCCGTCGTCCGGCGCCGACAGCGCGGCTTCGGCGCGCTCCAACACGAATCCGCGGTTCGGCAGGCCGGTCAGCCAGTCGTGGGTGGCGTCGTGGCGCAACCGTTCCCGGGTGTCGTAGTGCTCCGTGATGTCGGTGAAGGAGAACAGCACCGACGAGTGCTGTGGGTCGTCCGGCTCGAGCAGGCAGCCGTGGCCGGTCACCCAGATCCGGGTGCCGTCGATGCGGTCGACGCCCACCACCTCGCCGCTGAGCGTCATCCCGGTGCGCTGGATCCAGTGGATGGGGTGCTGCTCGGAGGTCATCTCCTGGCCGTGCGCGTCGTACAGGGGGAGGTCGACACCCTGGTCGCTGTGGTGCACGCCGACGAGATCGCGCGCATCGGCGCCGAGGATGCGCCTGGCCGCGGCGTTGGTGAACTCGAAGTGCCCGTCGCTGTCCATGATGACGACGCCCTCCTGCAGGAGGTCCAGCACGGTCTGGAAGCGCTTTTCGGACCACGCGGTGCGGGCCTGCGGCGCCGCCTCGGCGGCTCCCTCACCGCCCTTCGACGCCTCGGGCTCCATGTCAGTCTCTTCCCCGGTGTCCCCAGCGCGCGCCGATCCGCCATCGATTCGGCCGAAATACTGTAATGGTTACAGTATCTTCTAGGATACCGACCGGCGGGCCGAGCTGCCCCGGCTGATGGGACATCGATGCAGGAATCACCTCCGGCGCCGCGCAGGGCGCTGGTCATGGGCGCGAGCGGCAACGTGGGCGCCGCGGTCACCCGCCACCTCGTGGCTCGCGGCGACGACGTACGGGTGCTGCTGCGCCGGAGCAGTTCGACGAGGGGGATCGACGGCCTCCGCGTCGAACGGCACTACGGCGACATCTTCGACATCGCGGCGGTCACCGCGGCGATGGCCGACCGGGACGTCGTGTACTACTGCGTCGTCGACACCCGTGCCCACCTCGCCGACCCGGCGCCGTTGTTCCGGACGAACGTCGAGGGCCTGCGTGGCGTCCTCGACGTCGCCGTGCACGCCGGTCTGCAGCGCTTCGTCTTCCTGAGCACGATCGGTACGGTCGCCGTCGGCCGTGACGGTTCCACGGTCGACGAGGACACCCCCTTCAACATGGCCGGCCGCGGTGGCCCCTACATCGAGTCCCGCTGCCGTGCCGAGGAACTGGTGCTGCGGTATGCGCGTGAGCGCGGCCTGCCCGCCGTTGCGATGTGCGTGTCCAATCCGTACGGCCCGCCCGACTGGCAACCCCGGCAGGGATCACTGGTCGCACTCGCGGCCTTCGGAAAGATGCCGTGTTACGTGCGGGGCGTCGGTGCGGAGGTGGTCGACATCGACGACGCCGCCGCGGCACTGCTGCTCGCCGCCGACCGGGGCCGCAACGGCGAGCGCTACATCATCTCCGAACGGTTCATCACGCAGCGCGAGATGCTGCGCATCGCCGCCGACGCGGTCGGCGTGCGGCCGCCCCGGTTCGGTGCCCCCCGGGCGCCGGTGTACGTCGCCGGGGTGCTGGCGGGCGCCGCCAACCGGTGGCTCGGCCGCGACTATCCGCTCAACCTGCCGAGTGTCCGGTTGATGGTCCAGACATCGCCTGCCAGCCACGCCAAGGCCACCCGAGAGCTGGACTGGCGACCGGGCCCGACCGAGGACGCCATCCGCCGGGCGGCGCGCTTCTATGTCGAGCGCCGCGACCGCGACGAGGACGTGGTGAAGCTGTGACCGCCGACGGCCCGGCGCACTACGACGTGCTCGTGATCGGCGCCGGGTTCTCCGGCCTCTACGCGCTGCACCGGTTGCGCGGCCTCGGCCTGCGCACCCTGGTGCTGGAGAAGGCCGGGGAAGTGGGTGGCACCTGGGCGGTGAACCGGTATCCCGGTGCCCGCTGCGACATCGAGAGCGTCGAGTACTCCTACAGCTTCTCCGAGGAGATCCAGCAGGAGTGGGTGTGGACCGAGACGATGCCGGCACAGCCCGAGATCGAGGCGTACGCGAACTTCGTCGCCGACCGCCTCGACCTGCGCGGCGACATCGCCCTGCACACCGAGGTGGTGGCGATGACGTTCGACGAGCCCGCCACGCAGTGGCGGGTGCAGACCCGCAGCGGGCAGACGTTCGTCGCGCCGTTCGTCGTCGCCGCGTCGGGCATCCTCTCGGTGCCGCTGGAACCCGACATCGCGGGGATGGACAGCTTCGGCGGCACGTCGCTGTTCACCGGCCGATGGCCCCGCGACGGTGTCGACCTGCGCGGGCGGCGGGTCGCGGTGATCGGTACGGGATCCACCGGCGTGCAACTCATCCCGGTGGTGGCACGGGACGCGGCCGAACTCGTGGTGTTCCAGCGGTCACCGGCCTTCACACTGCCGTGGCGGGTGCGGCCGTTCGAGCCCGGTGAGCTCGACGGCCTCAAGGCCGGGTACGCCGAGATCCGGGCCGCCCAGCGCGCCCACCCGGTCGGCGCGGCGCGGCTGAGCGCCTTCTCGGTGCTGCTCGAGATGCTCGCGCGGCCGCCGCTCAAGTCGGCCACCCCGCAGGAGCGCAGCCGCGCCGTCGAAGAGCACGGCGTGCTCGGCGCACTGAACTGGGGTGACGTCTTCTTCGACATCGAGGCCAACCGGATCGCGACCGAACTGTACGGCCAGGCGATCGCCCGTATCGTCGACGATCCGGACACCGCCGCGGCGCTGGTGCCCAGTCACCCGTTCGCGTGCAAGCGACCGATCATCGACCAGGGCTACTACGAGACGTTCAACCGCGACAACGTCACCCTGGTGGACCTGCGCCGGGGCGGCATCAAGGCGGTGACGCCGACGGGTATCGACACCGACCAGGGCGCATTCGACGTCGACGTGATCGTCTACGCCACCGGTTTCGACGCGATGACCGGCGCTTTGAGCCGCATCGACATCCGCGGCCGCGACGGGGTGGCACTGCGCGACGTCTGGGCGCAGGAGGGGCCGGTGTCCTACCTGGGTCTGCAGGTGGCCGGCTTCCCCAACCTGTTCACCGTGCAGGGACCGGGCAGTCCGGCGGCGGCGACCAACTTCATCGCCGCCCTCGAGCATCACGTCGAGTGGATCGGTGACTGCGTCAGTTCGCTGCGCGCACAGGGGTATCGGAGCATCGAGGCGCTGCCGTCGGCACAGGACGAGTGGATCGAGCACACCACGTCGCTGGTGGCGCCGACGGTGCTGGTCCACCCGACGTGCAACTCCTGGTACAACGGCGGCAACGTGCCGGGGAAGAAGCGGATGTACATGGGCTACACCGCGGGACTCCCGGAATACCGCCGCCGGTGTGAGGAGATCGCCGCCGGCGGCTACACCGGATTCAAGCTCTCGTAGCCTGACACGATGAGACACACCGGACAGGTCGTCCGCCAACTCGCCGGTGTGTTGCCGCGCAGCGCGGATGCGCTGGCGGGCTCGGCCACGTGGGACGGCCTGTCCGCCGCCGGCCTGCGTCAGTTCGGCGAGGTCGCCCTCGACGAATTGGTGTTGACGGCGATGACGCTGAGCGGGCCTGGGCCAGGGCTGCGCCGGCCGGTCAGCAGCTGCGCCGCTGCGGCCGAGGAATTCGCCGGGCGCACACCCGCACAGTTGCACGCCGCGCCGAACCCGTTGCAGATCAAGCGCATACAGCGGCAGTGGTTAGCGGGCCTGGCCTACGAACGGATCACCTACGACCACGACCCGATGCTGCCGTCCGCACTGACGGCCGACGGCCTCGGGGGCCCGGCGACGGCGGTGGCGCACGTGTGCCGGCACCGCGACGGACCGCGGCCGTGGCTGGTGTGGGTGCACGGCGCCGGGCAGGGCGGGGCGTCGGACTTCCTCTTCGCGCGGGCCCGGCGGCTGCACCAGCGGCTCGGGTTCAATCTCGCGATGCCGGTGCAGCCGGGCCACGGTGTGCGCCGCGACGTGTGGCCGCCGTATCCCGACATGGACCCGCTGACCAATGTGGCCGGCATGATGCGCGCGGTCTCCGAGGTGCGTGCGGTGGTGCGGTGGCTGGAGCCGCAGTCGACCGTGATCGCGCTGTCCGGTCTGTCACTGGGCAGCGCAGTGGCCGCCCTGGTGTCGCATCTGGAGGACGCGGTGGCGGCGGTCGCGCTCTACACTCCGATACTCGGCCTCAATGCGATGATTGGACAGCACATCTCGCGGTGGGGCCGCAGCGGTGACGAGTTGGCGGCCGCACTGGGATCCGACGTCGTCGCCGAACTGACCAAGGTGATCGACCCGCTGTCCGTGCTGCCCGCCGCGCCGCCGAACCGCCGGCTGATAGTGGCGGCCTGGCAGGATCGGATGGCGATGCGGGGTCCCGCGCTGGCGCTGCACGAGCGGTGGGGCGGCCAGGTGCACTGGCATGACGGCGGCCACGTCGGGCACCTCTTCTCCGGTCGCGTCCAGCGGGTGACGGAGGACTTCCTGCGCACAGTGCGGGATTCGGCGGATCAGCCGCCCGCGCCGTATTCGGCGACGATCCGCGACTCCAGATAGTCGAGCTCGCGGGGCAGGTCGTAGTCGTCGCCGAGCACGATCCACTGGAACGCCGCGCCGAATGCGGCGGCGCTGATGGCGTTGACGGCCCGGTCCATGTCGATGTCGGGCCGCACGGACCCGTCGCGGACCCCGTTGCGCAGGCCGGCCGCCACCTCGTCGACGCCGCGCCGAAACCAGTCGTCGAGCCGGCCGCGCACCGGTGAGGTGCCCTTGACCGCCTCGAACGTCATCACGAACGTCGCCCGCACGAAGTCCCGGTCCTCTTCGAACAGCCGCCGGATCCGGCCGAAATGGGCGACGGCGTTCTGCAGTCCGGTGGAGTCCGGTTCGGCCGCGGGCATGATGTTCTGTGCCTGCGCATGGGCCAGGATCGCCTCGAGGATGGCGTCCTTACTGCCGTAGCGGGCGTGCACCATCGCTCTGCTGTAACCGGCGCGTCGGCCGATTTCGGCCGCCGACGTTGCCTCCCAGCCTTTTTCGGTGATCAGTTCGACCGCCGCCGTGACCAGGCGACGGTTCGACAGCTCGACGCGCTGCGGCTGGGTCAGCCCGCGGGCGGGGGTGGGCACCCTTGCATATTAGACGCTCGACAACTAACTTAGTTGTTCATCGTCAACTACCTCGCCGGGGAGGCCCGCGTGACATCAGCGGCCCCGGCCATCCCGTCGGGCATCGACGGCGTGCAGCCCGGCTGGCTGAGTGAGGCGCTCGGCACGCCGGTCGACAGCGTCCGCGTCGAACAGATCGCTCTGGACAGCGGCTTCTCCTCACTGCTCTACCGGCTGCACCTCTCGGGCGAGGCGGTGCCTGCCACGGTGATCGCCAAGCTGCCCGCACAGTCCGAGGCCCGCGGCGCGATGGAGCTGCTCGGCGGATACCGACGCGAGCTGGCGTTCTACCGCTCGGTGGCCGGCCGCGCGCCGATGGCGACGCCCCACGTGTACGCCGCCCGGATAGCCGACAACGGCGTCGACTTCGTGCTGCTGCTCGAGGATCTCGCCGACTGGGACAACGCCGACCACCTGGCCGGGCTGTCGATGGACCGGGCGCGACTGTGCATCTCCCAGCTCGCCGGCCTGCACGCCTGGTCGGCCGAACCCGCCAACGCCGCCGTCCTGCAGCCGTTCCCGAGCTTGGACACCCCGATCGCGCGCGATCTGCTGCTGCCTGCCTTCGCGCCGGGCTGGCGGATCTACCGTGAGCACACGGAGGCGACGGTGCCCGCGGCGGTGGCGGCGTTCGCCGAGCGGTTCGCCGAGCGGGCGGTCGCCGCGCTGCCTGCGCTGACCGAACGCGACACGCTGCTGCACGGCGACATCCGGGCCGACAACCTGTTCTTCGACGGCGACCGGATGAAGGTGGTCGACTTCCAGTTCGCGTCGCGGGGCTGCGGCGCGGCCGACATCGCCTACCTCGTCACCCAGGGTCTGCCCGCCGGTGTGCGGGAGGGCCGCGACGAGGCGCTGCTGCGTGAGTACCTCCAGGGTCTCGACGACTACGGGTTCGACGACGCGTGGCGGCACTACCGGATGGCCGCTGTCTACCTGATGCTGCTGCCGGTCATCACGCTCAACGGCTGGGAGGCGTTGCCCGAGCGGTCCCGCCGACTGTGCCTCACGCTCACCGACCGGGCGGTCGCGGCGATCGGCGCCATCGACGCTCTGGACGTGTTCGCGTGACCCGCACCGCACGCGAGGTCGTCGAGCTCTACAACCTGGTGGTGTGGAACGAGCGCGACTTCGCCCTCGCCGAGGAACTGATGGGTGAGACGGTGACGCGGCACGAGGTGGGTGAGGCGACGGTGCTCACCCACGAGCAGGCCGTCGCGCGCATCGTCGACCACTGGGCGATGTTCGAGACCATCCGATTCGAGCTCGAGCTGGTGGTCGCCGGCGACGACGGCGAGCACGTGGCGATCGTGTACCAGTCGCCGATGAGGTTGAAGGACGGCACCGAGACCACCGTCGGCAGCATGGAGATCTTCCGGGTGATCGACGGCCGGATCACCGAGGTGTGGAATTGCGGCTACAAGCAAGGGGTTTGGGCGTGACTGACCGGGTGTTGGATGAACTGGGTTACTACCTGCTGGCCGGTGCGGGAGGTGAGGGACCGGCCACCCTGATGGACGAGGCCCGACGCGGCGAGGAATTGGGCTTCGGCACGGGCTTCATCTCCGAGCGGTGGAACGTCAAGGAGGCGTCGTCGCTGACCGGCGCGGCGCTCGCGGTCACCAGCCGGATGCAGATCGCCACCGCGGCCACCAATCACAACACCCGCCACCCGCTGATCACCGGATCATGGGCGACGACCATGCACCGGCTCTCCGGCGGGCGGTTCACACTCGGCCTCGGCCGGGGCATCGCGGCGATGTACAACGCGTTCGGGGTACCCGCGGTGACCACCGCGCAGATGGAGGACTTCGCGCAGGTGATGCGCAAGTTGTGGCACGGCGAGGTGGTGTTCAACCACGACGGGCCGATCGGCAAGTACCAGGTGCTGTTCCTCGATCCCGATTTCCGCGAGGACATCCGGCTGGCGATCGTGGCGTTCGGCCCGCAGACCCTCGCACTCGGCGGCCGCGAGTTCGACGACGTCATCCTGCACACCTACTTCACCCCCGAGACGCTGAAGCGGGCCGTCAGGACGGTCAAGGACGCGGCCGAGCAGGCGGGCCGCGACCCGGACAGTGTCCGGGTGTGGTCGTGCTTCGCCACCGTCGGCGATCACCTGCCCGAGGAACTGCGGCTGAAGAAGACGGTCGCCCGGCTGGCCACCTACCTGCAGGGGTACGGCGACCTGCTGGTGAAGACGAACAACTGGGATCCCGCAGTGCTGCAACGCTTCCGAGACGACGCGGTGGTGCAGTCGATCCCCGGCGGCATCGACCACAAGGCCACCGCCGAGCAGATCGAGCACATCGCCGGCCTGATCCCCGACGAGTGGCTCGAACCGTCGGCCACCGGGTCGGCGCAACAGTGCGTCGCCCGGGTGCGCAAGGAGTTCGACTACGGCGCCGACGCGGTGATCCTGCACGGCGCCACGCCCGACGAACTCGAACCGATCGTCACCGAGTACCGCGCCTCCCGGTGATTTCGGCGCGGTGACGTTCGCTGACCGAACGGAAGCGCGCCGAAATCGCGAGAGGGCTAGGGGGTGATGACGGTGCGGCTGACCGGCTCCGCGACGGCCTGCCTGCTGAAGACGCCGTGCTGCAACGTCGTCAGCAGTGCGTTGCGGGTCTCCTCCGGTGAGATGAGCTCGTCGAAGCCCAGGTGGCCCGCCGACCGGTAGGACGCCTCGAGCTCCATCTGCTTGAGCACCTCGGTGTAGTCCTCGCCGGCGTTCGTCGCCTTGCTCAACGCGGCGGCGCCCATCGCGCCCATCGTGGCGCCCGGGTAGGCGAACGTCGCCACCTGGTCGTCGAAACCGAGCAGCGACATCACCATCGAGCCGAAGCCGAACGCCTTGCGCAGCGTGACATGGAGTTTGAGCGTGGTGGCGGAGGTCTGCGCGGCGAACATCCGGGCGCCGCTGCGCAGTACGCCGCTGCGCTCGGACCGGCTGCCCGGCAGCATCCCCGGGTTGTCGGCGAGGAACACGATCGGCAGGTGGAACGCGTCGGCGACCGCGATGAAGTGCGCCGCCTTGTCCGCGGCGTCGGCGTCGATCGAGCCGGCCAGCACCTCCGGCTGATTCGCGACGACAGCGACCGGATACCCGCCGAGATGCGCCAGCGCGCAGATGATGGCACGGCCGAACGTCGGTTGCACCTCGAACCAGTCCGGCCGGTCGAAGACCACGTCGAGCACCGCCCGCATGTCGTAGATGTGCCGGTTGTCCCGGGACACGATGTCGCAGATCTCCGGCGTCGGCCGCGGGTCCGCGGTGTCGTCGGCGAGCCGGGTCGGCGGATACGACCATGCGCTGGAGGGGAAGTAGGACAGGTAGCGGCGGATGTCGTCGAGCACCGTCTGGTCGTCCTCGGCGTGGTTGTGGATCACCCCGCTGGCCAGTGCGACGCCCGGCCCGCCGAGGTCCTCCTTCGAGATGTCCTCGCCCGTCGACTCTTTCACCACCGGCGGACCGGCAGTGAAGATGGCGCCGTGGCTGCTCATGATGGTGAAGTCACACACCGGGGCCACCAGTGCGCCGTGCCCCGCGGAGGGGCCCAGCACCGCCGACACGGTCGGCACCTTGCCCGAGCATTTCGCCTGGGCGATGAGGTCGGTGGGGGTGCGGCCGTAGTGCTCACCGCTGGGCCGGAAGCCGGCGCCCTCGAGCAGCATGACCAGTGGGATCTTGTTGCGCAGCGCCAGTTCCGCGAGGCGGTAGCGCTTGGAGTTGCCGCCCGGTCCGATGCTGCCTGCGAGCGTGGTGAAGTCCTCGGCGCCGACCATCACCGGGACGCCGTCGATCCGGCCCGCGCCCGCGATCAGCCCGTCCGCGGCGACGTCACCGCCGACCAGCGTGCCGAACTCCTGGAACGAGCCGTCATCCAGCAGGTGGTCGAGCCGGGCCCTGGCGTCGAGCTTGCCCTTCGCGCGATGCCTGGCCACCCGCTCGGGACCGCCCATGCCGAACGCGTGCTCGCGGCGACGGTCGAGGTCGGCGAGCGTTTCCTTCCAGTCCTGCGCGTGGTCCATTCGAGAAGCTCCTGACGTCGAAAGGGCATCGTCGCACCGGCGTGGTCACGTTGACCATACTGAATTGCTTACTGTAGCTTCTGCGGGTATGGGTGGAGGCGGTGCTGCCGGCCCCCCGATCGGCCGTCTCGCGATCGACCGGGGCATCCCCAGCGACCTGACGCGGGTCCGGGGAGTCGCCGAGGGGTTGGAGCGGCAGGGCTTCGACGGGTGCTGGACCGGCGAGATCTCCCACGACCCGTTCCTGCCGCTGCTGCTCGCCGCCGAACACACCACTCGGCTGCAGATCGGCACCAGCATCGCGGTGGCCTTCGCACGCAGCCCGATGACCGTCGCCAATGTGGCGTGGGATCTGCAGGCGTACTCGCAAGGCCGGTTCATCCTCGGCCTCGGCACTCAGATCAAGCCGCACATCGAGAAGCGGTTCAGCATGCCGTGGAGCCGGCCGGTGGCCCGCATGCGGGAATTCGTCCAGGCGCTGCGGGCGATCTGGGCCTGCTGGCACGACGGCACCCGGCTGGCATTCGACGGCGAGTTCTACACCCACCGGCTGATGACGCCGATGTTCACCCCGCAGTCCCATCCGCACGGCACGCCACCGGTGTTCGTCGCCGCGGTCGGCGAGGCGATGACCGAGATGTGCGGTGAAGTGGCAGACGGCCTGCTGGCGCACGCGTTCACCACCAAGCGCTACCTCGACGACGTCACGCTGCCCGCCCTCGGGCGCGGCCTCGCCACGGCCGGGCGCACCCGCGCCGACGTCGCCGTCTCGTGCCCGGTGTTCGTCGTGACCGGCGAGACCGAGGAGGACTTCGCCGCCGCGGCCGCCGCCACCCGCAAGCAGATCGCGTTCTACGCCTCCACGCCGGCGTATCGCAACGTGCTCGACCTGCACGGCTGGGGTGAGCTGCAGACCGACCTGCACGGGCTGTCCAAACAGGGGCAATGGGACGCGATGGCCGGGCTGATCGACGACGAGGTGCTCGGCGCGTTCGCCGTGGTGGCGCCAATCGACGAGGTGGCCGCGGCGCTCCGGCTCCGGTGTTCGGGGGCGATCGACCGCGTGCTGCCGGGCTTCCCGTCGACCGTGCCGGACGACACCGTCGCCGCCGTCCTCGAGGAACTGCGTCACGAAGGAGCCCGATGAGCACACCGATCATGGACGACGCCGCCAGGCTCTTCGCCGACCCGAAGTCCTACACCGACGAGTCGACACTGCATGCCGCGCTTGCGCATCTGCGGGCGAACGCCCCGGTGTCCTGGGTCGACGTGCCGGGCTACCGGCCGTTCTGGGCGATCACGAAGCACGCCGACGTGATGGCCGTCGAGCGCGCCAACACCGTCTTCACCAACGCGCCGCGGCCGGTGCTGATGACCGCGGAGTCCGACGAACTGCAGGCCGGTGTCGGAGTCTCCACCCTGATCCACATGGACGATCCGCGACACCGGGTGGTGCGGGCGATCGGCGCCGACTGGTTCCGGCCGAAAGCGATGCGGGCGCTGAAGATCCGCGTCGACGAACTGGCGAAGACCTACGTCGACAAGATGGCCGCCATCGGCCCGGAGTGCGACTTCGTGCAGCAGGTGGCGGTGAACTACCCGCTGTACGTGATCATGTCGCTGCTCGGGGTGCCGGAGTCCGACTTCCCGCTGATGCTCAAGCTCACCCAGGAACTGTTCGGCAGCGACGACGACGAGTTCAAGCGCGGCGCCGACCAGCAGGAGCAGATGTCGGCACTGCTGGAGATGTTCCAGTACTTCACCGCACTCACCGCCGCCCGCCGCGAGCACCCGACCGACGACCTCGCCTCGGCGATCGCCAACGCGCACATCGACGGTGAACCGCTGTCCGACATCGACACCGTGTCCTACTACGCGATCATCGCCGCCGCCGGCCACGACACCACCAGCGCCACCATCTCGGGCGGCATGCTGGCGCTGCTGAAGCATCCCGAGCAGCGCGACCGGTTGCGGGCCGATCCCGCCCTGATGCCGACGGCCACCGAGGAGATGATCCGGTGGGTGACGCCGGTGAAGGCGTTCATGCGTACCGCGCAGGAGGACACCGAGGTGCGCGGCGTGCCGATCGCGGCGGGGGAGTCACTGCTGCTGTCCTACCCGTCGGCCAACCGCGACGAGGACGCCTTCGCCGACCCGTTCCGCTTCGACGTCGGGCGCGACCCGAACAAGCACGTCGCCTTCGGCTACGGCGTGCACTTCTGCCTGGGCGCCGCGCTGGCCCGAATGGAGGTCAACAGCTTCTTCTCCCAGCTGATCCCGCGGCTCGAATCGATCGAACCGGCCGGACCGCCCCAGCACGTCGCGACCGTGTTCGTCGGCGGCCTCAAGCACCTGCCGATCCGGTACACGCTGCGCTGAGCGCCCGGCCCTGTTCGCCGGAATTGCCGCGCGCCGCTGCGTGCAGAGTGTCAGCAGCAGCGGGCGCCCGGATTCGCATCGGCCGCGGCGTGCCGCAGGCGCCAGTACTCCCGTTCCGAGGGCACCGGCTCGCCCGGGTGCAGCCGCCTGCGGTGTTCGACGTACCGCCGGTAGTGGTTGTCACCCATCAGTGTGGCGCAGTACCAACGGATCTGACGCGCGAGTTCTGCAGATCGGCGGGCAGCTCGTCCCATTGCTTGGCCACCTCCTTCTCGGCCTTGGTCGCGACCATCCCCGACGGGGCGAACAGCCGCGACGGCACCGGGTCGTCCTCCGACAGTGGGCTGCCGGTGCCCCTGACGGCGCGCAGCGCCACCACCACGCCGGCGGCGAACACGATGACCACCAGCACCGCGAACACGATCGACAGGGTGCCCTGGATGAACGTGTTGCGGATGACGGCGTCGAGCTGGCCGGCGTCCTTGGCCGCATTGAACGCCGTCTTGCCCGCCTCCTTGGCCTCGCGGTACTGGAAGTGCTGTGTCCAGTACCCCACCTTCGGATCACCGGAGAAGATCTTCTGCCAGGACGCCGTCATGGTCACCACCAGGTCCCACAGCAGCGGGATCCCGGGTATCCACGCCCATTTCAGCAGTCCACGTTTGATGATCACCACGGTGACGACAGTCAGCGCGATGGCCGCGAGCAACTGGTTCGCGATTCCGAACAGCGGGAACAGCGTGTTGATGCCGCCGAGCGGATCGGTGACGCCCATCAGCAGGATGCTGCCCCACGCGGCGACGACGATGATGCTGCACATCCAGGCCCCGACGCGCCAACTCGGATTCTGCAGCTTCTTCAGCGGCCCGCCGAGGTTGCCCAGCGCGTCGGACAGCATGAACCGCGCCACCCGGGTGCCCGCGTCGACCGTGGTGAGGATGAACAGCGCCTCGAACATGATCGCGAAGTGGTACCAGAACGCCTTGAGGCTCTCGCCGCCGAAGACCTGGTGCAGCACTTCGGACATACCGAACGCCAGTGTGGGCGCGCCACCCGTGCGCGACACGATCGACTCCTCGCCGACGCCCTGGGCGGCGGCGTCGAGTTCGGCGCCGGTGATCGGAGCGCCCGACAATCCGAGGCCGTTGACGTAGTCCGCCGCAGTCTGGGCGGTGCCACCGGTGGACGCCGCGGGCGCGTTCATCGCGAAGTACAGATGCTGGTTCAGGATCGCCGCGGTGATCAGCGCCATGATCGCGACGAACGACTCGGTCAGCATGCCGCCGTAGCCGATCAGCCGCATCTGGCTTTCCTTCTCCAGCAGCTTCGGTGTGGTGCCGGAGGAGATCAGCGAGTGGAAGCCGGACAGCGCGCCGCAGGCGATCGTGATGAACAGGAACGGGAACAGCGACCCGGCGAACACCGGCCCGGTCCCGCTGGCGGCGAACGACGAGATCGCCGGGGCCTCCATGATCGGGCGCGCCAGCAGGATGCCGATCGCCAGCAGGACGATGGTGCCGACCTTCATGAACGTCGAGAGATAGTCGCGCGGCGCCAGCAGCAACCAGACCGGCAGTACCGAGGCGGCCAGCCCGTAGATGATGATGCACCACGACAGCGTCACCTTCGACAGCGTGAACCAGTCCGTGCCCCAAGAGGTCTCGGCCACCCAGCCGCCCGCCACCACGGCGAGCAGCAGCAGTGCGACGCCGATCAGCGACACCTCCGACACCCGGCCGGGACGCAGGTACTGCAGATAGACACCCATGAACAGCGCGATCGGGATGGTCATCGCGATGGAGAACACGCCCCACGGGCTCTCCGCCAGCGCGCCGACCACCACCAGCGCGAGCACCGCCAGCAGGATGACCATGATGACCAGCACGCCGACGATCGCGGCGACGCCGCCCACGGTGCCGAGTTCGTCACGGGCCATCTGGCCCAGCGAGCGGCCCCGGCGACGCACCGAGATCGACAGCACCAGGTAGTCCTGCACACAGCCGGCGAAGACGGCGCCGATGATGATCCAGATGGTGCCCGGCAGATAGCCCATCTGCATCGCCAGCACCGGCCCCACCAGCGGGCCTGCGCCGGCGATCGCGGCGAAGTGGTGCCCGAACAGCACCCGCCGGTCGGTCGGCATGTAATCCGTGCCGTTCTCGAAAACCTCGGCAGGCGTGGCGATCTCGTCCTTGGGCTTGACGATCTTCGTCTCGATCAGCCGGGCGTAGAACCGGAAACCGATGACGTAGGTGCAGATCGCGGCGATGACGAACCAGACCGCGTTGACCGTCTCACCGCGCAGGAACGCGATCACCGCCCAGGCGACGGCGCCGATCACGGCGATGACGCCGAAGATGATGCGGTGCTTGGCGGTGATGGGGGAGCGGTCGATCACGGCCACCGGCGGTAGGTCCTTGTCCGTCCGGACGTAGGTGATGTGGCCGTCGGTCGTCTGCTCCGACGAAGGAGCCGCGGGCGCGGGGGTTGAAGCCATGGGCCGATCCTTTCACCGGTGCGCGGCCTATTGGGTGGATTCGTCCGGTCGAGTCGTCAGTGCGCGTCAGCGCTCGTAGAAGGTGCGCACCGTGTCGACGGTGTCGGCCTCGGCGGGAGCCTTGTCGTCGCGGTAGCGCAGGACGCGGGCGAAGCGCAGTGCCATCCCGCCGGGGTAGCGGCTCGACCCCTGCACCCCGTCGAACGCGATCTCGACCACCTGTTCGGGCCGCACCCTGACCACATAGCCGTCGGTCGGTCCGTCGGCGAGGTCGAGGAAGCGCGCGGTCTGCCAGTCGAGCATGGCGTCGGTCATGCCCTTGAATGTCTTGCCCAGCATCACGAATCCGCCGGTGACCGGGTCACGGGCGCCGAGGTGGATGTTGGACAGCTTGCCGGTGCGCCGCCCCGAACCCCATTCCACGGCGAGCACCACCAGATCGAGGGTGTGCACCGGCTTGACCTTGAGCCAGCCCGCACCGCGCCTGCCGGCCTCGTACGGCGCCGTCGGCGCTTTCGCCATCACGCCCTCGTGGCCCGCGGCCAGCGTCGCGACGAGGAATCGCTGTGCCGCCGCGGGGTCGGCGGTGTGCAGGCGGTCGACCCGCTGTGCGGCGGGCACGAGCACGTCGAGCCGGGCGAGTCGCTCCGAGGTGGGCAGGTCGAGCAGATCCTCACCGTCGACGTGCAGCAGGTCGAAGAAGAACACCGACAGGGGCTGGCCCTCGGCGTCGCGACCGCCCCGGCGGCCGAACCGCGACGCCGTCACCTGGAAGCGGTCCGGCCGTCCGTCGGGACGCAGCGCGATCGCCTCGCCGTCGGCGATCAGCGTGCCCACCGGCAGTGCGCGGGCGGCCGCCACCACCTCGGGCAGCCGGTCGGTGACGTCGTCGAGGCTGCGGGTGTAGATCGACACGTCGTCGCCGTCGCGGTGGATCTGCACACGGGCGCCGTCGAGCTTGGCTTCCAGCACCGCCTCACCGCCGAGCCGGTCGAGGGCATCGACGACGCCGGTCGCGGTCTGAGCCAGCATCGGCCCCACCGGCCGGCCGACCGTGAGCGTGAACTGGTCGAGCGCCGCCTCGTCGCCGGTGAGCACCGCGGCCGCCACTGCGGGCAGGTCGCCGGCCAGCATGGCGGCGCGCCGCACCGCGGGCGCAGGCATGCTCGCCGCCTTCGCGACGGCGTCGGCCATCACGCCGGCCAGGGCGCCCTGGCGCAGCTCGCCAGACAGCAGCCGGCGGAGGAAGGTCTGTTCCACGTCGGTGGCGGCGGTGAACAGGGCGGCGAGCAGCCGGGCCCGGCGCTGCTGCGATCCCTTGCCGGCCACCGCGCCGATCTCCGAGAGCGTCGCGTCGACGCCACCGACCGTCAGCGACGGTTCCCCTGCAGGCGCGGGCAGCGAGCGCAACGCCGCCCAGCCCACCCCGATCTGGCGTTGCGGCAGCTCACCGGACAGCCACGACACCACCACCGCGACGAGTCGGGCGTCGCGCTCCTCGGCGGCGCGGGCGAGCAGGTCGGCGATCCGGGCGGTCTTGGCCAGGCGGGCGGACGTGGCGCCCACATCGGCGGAGGCGGTGGCGACGTCGACCAGATGCACGGTGTCCAGCGTGGCACGAGGGTCGGACACCGGCGGGGACGGTTATCTGACCGCGAAGATGATCGACTGCCAGCCCGATGCGCCGTCGGGAACCGGATCGGCGCGCTGCTCGGTCTGCACCGCGCCGGTGTTGTCGGTGGCGCGCACGGCGATCGTGTGCAGGCCGGTCTGCTCGGCCCGCCAGTCGATGCTCCAGAGCCGCCACGTCTCGTTGGAGTAGCTCGCACCCAGCGTCGCGGGGCGCCAGTCACCCTGGCCGCCGGGCGGGTCGATGCGCACCTCGACACCGCGGACCCCGCGGTTCTGCGCCCACGCGACACCGCCAAAGGTCACCGGCCCCATCGCGACGTCCTGGCCGCTGCGCGGCACGTCGATGCGCGACTGCGTCTTGATCGGCCCGCGCGCCGACCAGCCCAGCTTCGTCCAGTAGGCCTCGGCGCGATCGAAGCGGGTGAGCTCGAGGTCGACCACCCACTTCGTCGCGGACACATAGCCATACAGTCCCGGCACCACGAGGCGCGCCGGATAGCCGTGCTCGGTGGGCAGCGGCTCGCCGTTCATCCCGACCGCCAGCAGCGCGTCGCGGTCATCGGTGAGCGCCTCGACGGGAGTGCCCGCGGTGAACCCGTCGACCGAGGTGGACAGCACCATGTCGGCGTCGGAATGCACGCCCGCCTCGGCCAGCAGGTCGCGCACCCGATAGCCGGTCCACTTGGCGGTGGAGATCAGGTCCCCGCCCACCGGATTGGACACACACGCCAGCGTGACGATGTCCTCGACGGCCTCGAACCGGTCCAGATCCTGGAAGGTGTAGGTGATCTCGCGGTCGACCATGCCGTGGATCCGCAACTTCCAGTCGGCCCGGCTCAGCTGCGGCACCGACAGGGCGGTGTCGATGCGGTAGAAGTCGGCGTTCGAGGTGACGAACGGCGGCAGGTCGACGTTCGCCGGCTGCACCGCCGCAGGCACCTCGGGTGCGGTCCGCCCGACCCGGGGCAGCGCGAAGTTCAGCCGGTCGCCGGACACCGACGAGGTCAGCCGGGACAGCACCGCGCCCGCCACTCCGCTGGCCGCGCCCACCGCCAGGAAGCCGACGCCCACGAGGGTGAGCCTGCGGCCCCGGTCGGTGTGGTCGCCGTCAGTGCCGTCGAGTTCGGTGCCCTCGAGTTCGGCACGCTCGTCGGGTGCGTCCTTGATGCGCCCCGACGTCAGCAGCCGCAGCACCGCGATTCCGCACACCGCGCCGATCACCGTCGGGAGCACGTCGAGCGCCGACGCCCCCGGCCGCGAGAGCACCGCCGCAGCGCCGAGCACACCGGCCGCGGCGATCGCGAGGCTGCCGACCGGCCTGCGGCGTGACTCGAATCGCGCGCTGATCGCGGCGATCACGAGGATGACCGCCACCACGAGCACGGTGAGCACGAGTTTGTCCGCGGTGCCGAACGTGGTGATGGCCCATTCCTTCACGGGGCCCGGCGTCCGGTCGATGACGGCCGACCCGACCGCGTTGCGTGCGTCGGCGGCCGGACCGAACGGCACGGCGACGAGCTCGGCGACTCCGAGCGCGACGGCGGCGGCGGCGATCCCGCACAGCGCCCATGGGCCTCGCGGCGGTACGGCCATGTCCGCCAAGGTACTGCCGGGGAACCCCAGGTCCGACCCGAAACGCTTACCGAAGCGTGACGTCGGCTAGGTTGCTTTACAGTCCAACCCCGATGTGGAAAGGAAGCTAGATGGAGATCGAGGGCAAGAAGGCCATCGTGGTCGGCGGGGCCTCCGGCTTCGGCCGGGCGACCGCCGAGCTGTTGGCCAAGCGCGGCGCGACCGTTGCCGTGCTGGACCGTCCGCAGTCCAAGGGCAAGGAAGTGGCCGACTCGATCGGCGGTTCGTTCCACGAGGTGGACGTCACCGACTTCGACGGCACCGAGAAGGTGCTCGAGCAGGTGGTCGCCGATCTCGGCGGACTGCACATCGCGGTGACCACCGCGGGCGGCGGCATCGGCGAGCGCACCATCAAGAAGGACGGCCCGCACAGCCTGGACTCCTTCCGTGCCAGCGTCGACCTCAACCTCATCGGCACCTTCAACATCAGCCGGCTCTCCGCGTGGCACATGAGCAAGAACGAGCCCGTCGACGACGAGAAGGAAGAGCGCGGCGTCATCATCAACACCGCCTCGATCGCCGCCTTCGAGGGGCAGATCGGCCAGGTCGCCTACACCGCGTCGAAGGCCGCGATTGCCGGCATGTGCCTGACCATGGCCCGCGACCTGGGCAGCCTCGGCATCCGGGTGCTCGCCATCGCCCCGAGCCTGTTCGCCACCGGGCTGACCGAGGGGATCCCCGACGAGTTCGCCAGTCAGCTGACCAAGGACGCCGCCTTCCCCAAGCGCCTCGGCCGGCCCGACGAGTACGCCAAGCTCGCCGCGGCGATCGTGGAGAACGCGATGCTCAACGGTCAGTGCCTGCGACTGGATGCCGGTCAGCGCTTCGCCCCCAAGTGATCTCGTGATCTCGGTGTCGTCGGTTGCGCTCGCCGCAACCGCGACACCGAAATCGCACTAGGCTGCGCGAGTGGCAACCATTGCTGATCACGTCATCTCCGCCCTGTCGCTGAGCGGCGTGCGCCGCGTCTACGGCCTGCCCGGCGACAGCCTCAACGGCTTCACCGACGCGATCCGTCGCTCTGGCGCCGTCTCGTGGGAGCACGTCCGGCACGAGGAGACCGCCGCATTCGCCGCGGCCGCAGACGCGGCGCTCACCGGTGGTCTCGCGGTGTGCGCCGGCAGCTGCGGGCCCGGCAACCTGCACCTGATCAACGGCTTGTTCGACGCGCATCGGAGCCGGATGCCGGTGCTGGCGATCGCCGCCCACATCCCGCGTACCGAGATCGGCTCGGACTACTTCCAGGAGACCCACCCGCAGGACCTCTTCCGTGAGTGCAGCGTCTACTGCGAGCTGGTCAGCACACCGGAGATGGCGCCACGCATCTTCGAGATGGCGATGCGCGCCGCGGTGGAGGAGAAGGGCGTGGCGGTCGTCGTCGTCCCCGGCGAGATCTTCAGTCAGCGCGCCGACGCATCGGCCTGGACGGCCCGCCCGGTGGTGGCGTCCCGATCGGTGGTGCGGCCCGACGACGAGTCGCTGCTGCGCGCCGCCGCCATCCTCAACGGCTCACCGCGGGTGACGATCCTGGCCGGCGCCGGCGTGCAGGACGCCCACGACGCCGTCGTGGAGCTGGCCGGCACGCTCAACGCGCCGATCGTGCATGCGCTGCGCGGCAAGGAGTTCATCGAGTACGACAACCCCTTCGACGTCGGCATGACCGGGCTGCTGGGCTTCGCGTCGGGCTACAAGGCGATCAAGGAAGCCGACGTGCTGCTGATGCTGGGCACCGACTTCCCTTACCAGCAGTTCTATCCCGAGCACGCGACGGTGATCCAGGTCGACATCCGCGGCAGGCATCTCGGCAGGCGGACCCCGGTGGAACTGGGTCTGGTGGGCACCGTGCGCGACACCGTCGAGGCGCTGACGCCGCACCTGCAGCGCCGGCCGGACCGCGAGCACCTCGACCGCTCGCTGCGTCACTACCGCCGCACCCGCAAGAACCTCGACGAATTGGCCGTCAACGACCGCGACCGCAGCCCGATCCGGCCGGAATACGTTGCCGGACTGGCGAATCGACTGGCCGACGAGGATGCGGTGTTCACCGTCGACGTCGGCTCGCCGGTGGTGTGGGCGGCGCGCTACCTGACGATGAACGGCCGGCGGCGGCTCATCGGCTCCTTCAACCACGGCACGATGGCCTGTGCACTGCCGCACGCGATCGGCGCGCAGACCACGTTCCGGGACCGGCAGGTGGTGGCGCTGGCCGGCGACGGCGGGCTGACCATGCTGTTCGGCGAACTGGTCACCCTGATCCAGAATCGGTTGCCCGTCAAGGTGATCGTCTTCAACAACTCGTCACTGAACTTCGTCGAACTGGAGATGAAGGCCGCGGGCATCGTCAACTTCGGCACCGATCTGGTCAACCCCGACTTCGCCGCGGTCGCGACGGCGATGGGTGTCTTCGGAAGGCGGGTGGAGGCGGCGCGTGATCTCGAGCAGGCCATGACGGACGCCTTCGCCTACGACGGTCCGGCGGTGATCGACGTCGTCACCGCCCGGCAGGAGCTGTCGATTCCGCCTGCCATCACAGTCGAACAGGCGAAAGGATTCTCCCTGTATGCGATCCGCACCATCCTCGCCGGGCGCTCTGACGAGTTGCTCGATCTGATCTCCACGAACGTTGCGAGGCGCATCCTCGACTGAGGACCATCGGGTTAGCGCTTTCCAACTGAATTCCAATCGGCACCGCTACCGTTTGCCCATGCGCATCAGAGTGTGGTCGACGGCGGCGGCCGTGGTGGTGCTCCTCGCGGGCTGCGCCGGTCCCGATCCGAAGGTTCCCGGGTCGTCGAAGGCGGCGGCGCCCGACGTCAGCGACGTCGAGATCGTCGGCGATCCGTCCGACCCCTCGAACAAGATCGCCGTGCAGGCCATCGCGGATCTTCAGGAGTACTGGGGCAAGCAGTACCCCGACCTCTACGGCGCGGAGTACGAACCGGTGGCGGGCGGGTTCTACGCGGTCAACCCCTCCGGTGGCGACGCGCCGCCGTGCACCAGCAGCCCCGAGGAGGTGGCAGGCAACGCGTTCTACTGCCCCAGTGAGGATGTGGTGGCGTGGGACGCCGAGGGATTGCTGCCGGAACTGCGGGAGAAGTTCGGCGACTTCGCCATCCCGGTGGTGATGGCGCACGAGTGGGGGCATGCGATCCAGGGGCGGTCGAATTTCACCGCGCGCACGGTGACCCGGGAACTGCAGGCCGACTGCATGGCAGGCGCATGGGCCCGGCATGCCAAGGACGACGGCGTGTTCGACGTGTCGAGCGCCGATCTCGACTCCGCGCTCGCCGGCATCCTCGAATTGCGGGACACCCCGGGCACGTCGAAGATCGACCCGAACGCCCACGGCAGCGGATTCGACAGGGTGGGTGCGTTCCAGGACGGCTTCGACAACGGGCTGTCCCGCTGCAAGGTGTACCGCGACGATGATCCCCTTGTGCTGGAGCTGCCCTTCAACGACGTCCTCGACGAGGCGACCGGCGGGGACGCCCCGTACGACTCGATCGTCAACGGCGTGCCCTACGACCTGGAGGACTTCTGGAGCCGGGCCTACCCCGAGGTCACCGGCGAGGCGTGGGCGCCGCTGGCCGGCCTGGAACCCTTCAGCCCCGGCAGCCCGCCGATGTGCGGCGACCAGTCAGCCGAGGGTTTCGCGCTGTTCTATTGTGTGCCAGGCGATTACGTGGGCTGGGACAACGAGGTCTTCATGCCCCGGATCTACCAGCAGGGCGGCGACTACGCGGTGGCCTCGCTGCTGGCCACCCAGTACGGCCTTGCGGCGCTGACCCGGTTGGGCGACCAGTCCGACGAGAAGACCTCGACCCTGCGCGCCGACTGCCTGGCCGGGGCGTACACGGCGAGTGTCATCCTCTACAACCGCGCCGACACCAGCACCTACCGCATCTCACCCGGCGACCTCGACGAGGCGATCAAGGCCCTGCTGGTGTTCCGCGGCGACGCCGACGTCGAGCGTCAGGGAGCGGGCTTCGCACGCGTGCGGGCGTTCCGCGAGGGCGTGATCAACGGTGTCGCGCCCTGCCTGGAGTACGAGGCCTGATCGTCGGGGGAGCCGGCGCCGCCGTCGCACGGGGCTGAGACGATGTCTCCCATGCCCGACGACGCGCTGTCCATGCCCACGCTGAGCGACGAGGCGCAGGCCGCCCTGGCGCGGTGGCTGGCTCGCGAGGGTCTCGGCTCGACCGTCACCGACGTCGAGCCGCTGACCGGTGGTTCGCAGAACATCGTGGTGCGCCTGCGGGTCGACGGACGGGCCATGGTGCTGCGCCGCCCACCACAGCATCCGCGACCGACGAGCGACAAGACGATGCTGCGTGAGATCGCGGTGTTGCGCACACTGGCCGGAACGTCGGTGCCGCATCCCGGATTCATCGCCGGGTGTGAGGATCTCGACGTCCTCGGCGTGGTGTTCTACCTGATGGAAGAGGTCGACGGGTTCAACCCGGGCAACGAGATGACCGACGCCTACGTCCGCGACGCGGGCATGCGCCACCAGGTGGGACTGTCCTACGCGGCGAGCCTGGCCCGGTTGGGCAACGTCGGGTGGGAGGGCAGTCCGCTGGCGGCCATCAAACGCCCGGGATCGTTTCTGGAGCGGCAGGTTCCGCAGTTCCTGCGACTGCTCGAGAGCTATCGGCACGACAACTACGCACCCGAGTCGTTCCCGGCCGTCACGTCGCTGGCGCAGTGGCTCACCGACAACCGGCCCCCGGACGGCGAGCCCGGGATCATGCACGGCGACGCCCATCTGAACAACGTGCTGCTGCGGCGCGACCGCCCCGAACTCGCCGCGTTCATCGACTGGGAGATGTGCACCGTCGGTGACCCGCTGCTCGACCTCGGGTGGATGCTCATCTGCTGGCCGCTGGATCCCAATCCGATCGACGCCGGTTCGCAGCTCGCCGCGCTCGGCGGGATCGCGAGCCGGCGCGAACTGCTCGAGGCGTATCTGGACGCCGGTGGCCGCCAGACCTCGCGGCTGGACTGGTATCTGGCGATGGCGTGTTTCAAGCTCGGCATCGTCATCGAGGGCACCTGGTCGCGTTACCTTGCGGGGCAGGCCAGTTCAGAGGCGGGAGAGCGGCTGCACGCGTCGGCGCAGAATCTCGTCGACCTCGGCAGCCGGGTCGCGCGCGGCGACAACCCGTTCGACCTGTCTCAGCGGTAGGCGTCGAGGCCGAGCTTCACGGCCAGGGCGATGCCGCCGAGCCCCACGGCCACCCGCAGCGGACCGGCGGGTGCGTGGCGGACGACGATCGGCCCCAGTCGCGAACCCACCAGGCAACCGAAGCCCAGCGTCACCACCGAGGGCCAGTGCACCGGCGCGAGGAAGACGAACAGCACCGCCGCGGTGGCGTTGGACGCGCCGAGGATGACGTTCTTGTCCGCGCTGGCGTGCGGCATCGTCTCGCCGGCGGCGAGCATCAGCGCCAGCAACAGCACGCCGGCGGCCGCACCGAAGTATCCGCCGTAGATACAGATCAGGAAGATCGCCACGGCCTGGGCGATCGTCGCCGCGCGGCTGCGCGGCTCGTCCTCGCCGGTGATGCGGCCCCGGCGGCGCGGGATGAGGATCGCCACGGCGGCGAAGCCGATCAACGCCGGAACGATCTTCTCGAAGCCCTCCGCCGGTGTGGACAGCAGGAGCACCGCACCCACCGCACCGCCGAGGACGGCGCCCGGCACGATGCGCTTGATGGCCTCGCCGCGCCCCCTCAGCTCCGGGCGCGAGCCCCAGATCGACCCGACCCCGTTGAAGACCACGGCGACCGTGTTGGTGACGTTGGCGGTCACCGGCGGCAGACCCACCAGGAGCAGCGCCGGGTAGGTCGCCACCGACGCAAGGCCGGCGATGCTGCCCGTCAGCCCGCCTGCGACACCCGCCACGACCAGGAAGACGCCCTCGTGCCAGGTCACCGGCACCACACTAGGGTCCGCGGCGGCCACGGACCGCCATCGCCGGTGTGGTCTTCGGCACCCCGACCGGGGCCTTCGGTGGCTGTGCCGAAAGTGTTTGCGTGACGGCGCGGGGACGTCTACAGTCGCGGTCGTGCCAAGGCGACTCGTAGTAGCAACCCGCAGCGGGGTCTGATCCGGACCGACCCCTCGCTGTGGGTCGTTGCTACATCGTCGGTCACTTCCTCGAATCAGAGATGACCGGCACTCATGATCACCACTTCGGCAATTTCATCTGCGATACCCACCGCAATCAGCGCCGCGCCGCAGAATCGGGCGGGTGCCCCCGCTGCGCCGTTCGCGGCCGGCGTCCACGCCCCGGTTCCCCGTGGCCTGCGCAAGGAGGCCGACGCGATGTCCTGGAACGAATTCCTCGCCGAGTACGCCCCGCATTCCGGCCCGTTGCGGCTGGGCCATTGGGCCTGCACCGATGCCGAGCGGCCCGCCACCAGGCTGGGTCCGCAGGCCCGCAACTACCAGGCCACCCTGGCCGTCGGTGACCGGATCGACACGTCGTCCGCCGCCGCATCCGGTCCGGTGGCCGCGCTGACCGCGATGCTGCACGACCGCGGTTACCCGGTGGAACTGGTGGCCTTCCACCAGATGCCGGCCGACGACGGCATCGCGACATTCCTGCGCGGCTCCGACGGCACACGCACGGAGTGGGCGATGGGACTCTCCGACGACCCCACCCAGTCGGCGCTTCGCGCGGTGATCGCGTGTGCGAACCGGCTGCTGGCGGCCTGAGGGCTTAGGGCGGTTCAAGCGCCCACGCGCCGAACGGGCCCTAGTGCAGCGGCCGCAGGACGATCCGCATGCCGTCCTTGGGCACCGGCATACCGCCGTAGTCCCATTCCGTCGTGTACTCGGGGTGCGGCAGTTCCAGCCGGTACTTGCGCAGCAACCGATGCAGGATCGTCTTCACCTCGAGCTGGCCGAACGTCATGCCGATGCACTTGTGCGCGCCGCCGCCGAACGGGCTGAACGCGTAGCGGTGCTTCTTGTGCTCGTTGCGCGGCTCGGTGAACCGCAGCGGGTCGAACTTCATCGGTTCGGGATAGAGCTCCTCGAGCCGGTGATTCATGCCGGGGTAGGCGATGACGTTGGTGCCCTTCGGCAGGTAGTACCCGAGCAGCTCGGTGTCGCGCACGGTCTGGCGCATCGCCCACTGGACGGGCGTGACCAGGCGGATCGACTCGTTCATCACCAGGTCGAGCGACTCGAGCTTGTCCAGCGACTCGATGTCGACGGGGCCGTCGCCGAGCCGGTCGGACTCGTCGCGGCAGCGCTGCTGCCACTCCGGGTTCTTGGCCAGGTGGTAGATCATCGTGGTGGCGGTCGAGGTGGAGGTGTCGTGCGCCGCCATCATCAGGAAGATCATGTGGTTGACGATGTCGGCGTCGGAGAACTTGTTGCCGTCCTCGTCCTCGGTCTGACACAGCACGGTCAGCAGGTCGGAGCCCTCCTTGCCGCGCCGCTCGCGGACCCGCTCCTCGAAGTAGTTCTCCAGCAGTTTGCGGGCCTGCATGCCGCGCCACCACGTGAACGGCGCGACCGGCTTGCGGATGATGGCGTTGCCGGCCCGCGTGGTGGTGGTGAACGCCTTGTTGACCTTGGTCACCAGTTCGTGGTCGGTGCCCGGCTCGTGACCCATGAACACCATCGAGGCGATGTCGAGGGTGAGTTCCTTCATGGCGGGATACATCAGGAAGCGCGCGTCGTTGGCCACCCAGTCCTTGGCGATCACCTGGGACACCACCCGGTCCACCTGTTCGGTGTAGCCGACCAGGCGGGTGCGCACGAACGCCTCCTGCATGATCCGGCGGTGGAACATGTGCTCCTCGAAGTCGAGCAGCATCAGGCCGCGGTGGAAGAACGGCCCGATCACCGGCACCCAGCCCTGCTGGGAGAAGTCCTTGTTGCGATTGGAGTAGACGGCCTGCGCGGCGTCGGGTCCCAGGGCGGTGACCGCGGGCAGAGCGGGGGAGTCGGCGTAGTACAGCGGGCCGTACTTGCGGTAGATGTGCAACAGGTAGTCGGGGCCGCCGCGGAACATCTCGACCATGTGGCCCAGCACCGGCAGACCGGCGTCCCCGATCACCGGCTTGAGGTCGCTGCCCGGAGGCGGGGTCGACATCGGCTTCTGCGGGAACTCGGTCTTCAGCAACCTGCGCTCGAGCGCTCCGAGGCCGGGGAAGTTGTTGATCGACGGTGTCAATCGACGCTTCGCCTGATCGACCAGGTAATCCGTCGTGTTGATCGTCGCCGTCATGTCATGCTCCTCACGCACAGAAACTGTGGCCGCTGTCACTCTTGATCATCATCCTGCTGGGCGCACTTGACGCCTGTCAAGTTTGGATCTGGCCTACTGCGTGCAAAGGTCTAGAGACATGACCGCCGAAACGGAACCCGCGCCGCGGCGCAGCCGTGGCGACCGGCAGCGCGACGCGATCGTCGTCGCCGTCCGGGAACTGCTCGAGGAGCGGTCCTTCGCCGATCTGTCCGTCAGCACCATCAGTGAGCGGGCGGGTGTCGCCCGGTCGGGCTTCTACTTTTACTTCGACTCGAAGTACGCGGTGCTGGCCGTGATCGTCGCCGACGCGATGGCCGAACTCGACAAGCTCACCCACGACTTCGCGCCCCGGGAGGCCGAGGAGTCACCCACGGAATTCGCCAAGCGCATGGTCGGTTACGCGGCCGCGGTGTTCTCCAGCAACGACCCGATCATGCGGGCCTGCACGCTGGCGCGGAACACCGACGCACAGATCCGCGAGATCATGAACGACTTCGAGGACGGCGTGATCGACAAGATCGTCGGCCTCGTCCAGTCCGACGGCGGTGCCCGCCCCATCACCGACGACCTGCCCGCGCTGGTCCGCACGCTGACCGCCACGACGGCGCTGACGCTGTCGCACGACAGCGGCTTCGTCGGTCGCGGCACCGACCCGGCGCGCGGCGTCGACGTCGTGATCCGGTTGTGGCTCAACGCGCTCTGGGGCGGAACCGCCGATCTGGGCTGACGGTAGGGTCACCGCCATGGCGCGAAGCAGTGGTTTCGACGGCAGGCGTTGTCTGATCACCGGGGCCGCCAGCGGCATCGGCCGGGCCACCGCACTGCGGCTGGCGGCCGACGGCGCCGAACTCTTCCTCACCGACCGCGACGAGGCCGGACTGGAGACCACGGTCGCCGACGCCAGGGCGCTCGGCGCCCGCGTGCCCGCGCACCGGGCGCTCGACATCTCCGACCACGACGCCGTCGCCGCGTTCGCGCGCGACATCCACGCCGATCATCCGGCGATGGACGTGGTGATGAACATCGCCGGGGTGTCGGCCTGGGGCACCGTCGACCGGCTCACCCACCAGCACTGGAAATCGATGATCGACATCAACCTGATGGGCCCGATCCACGTCATCGAGACCTTCGTGCCGCCCATGGTGGCGGCACGCCGCGGCGGGCACCTGGTCAACGTCTCCTCGGCCGCCGGACTGGTCGCGTTGCCGTGGCACGCCGCCTACAGCGCCAGCAAGTACGGCCTGCGCGGCCTGTCGGAGGTGCTGCGCTTCGACCTCGCCCGGCACCGCATCGGGGTGTCGGTGGTGGTGCCCGGTGCGGTGAAGACGCCGCTGGTGCAGACGGTGCAGATCGCCGGCGTCGACCGCGACCACCCGAACGTGGCCCGCTGGACCGGCCGGTTCGCCGGACATGCGGTCTCCCCGGAACACGTCGCCGACCGGATCCTGAGCGGCGTGCGGCGCAACCGGTATCTCATTTACACCTCGCCCGACATCCGGGCGCTCTACCTGTTCAAGCGCACCATGTGGTGGCCGTACAGCGTGGCGATGCGCCAGGTGAACGTGCTCTTCAGCCGGGCGTTGCGGCCCGGCCTGCTGCCGCGGGACTAGCGACCGCCCCAGTGCCACGGCGGTGTGTCCAGCATGCCGAGGCCCTCGACCCGGGTCTCCCCGAAGTCCTTGTGCAGGCGGATCTCCGTCGCGGGGGCACCGGAACCGGCGTCGGCGACGGGCACCGCGTCCAACACGTCGAGCACGGCGCGCGAATGGGTGACCACCACGACCTGGGTCTTGTCGGCAGCCGTGCGGACGAGCCGGGCCAGCGGGCGCACCAGGTCCGGGTGCAGCGAGGTCTCCGGTTCGTTGAGCACCATCAGCGACGGCGGCTGCGGGCTGAGCAGCGCGGCTGCCCACAACAGGAAACGCATTGTGCCGTCCGATAATTCGGCCGAACGTAGCGGCCGCAGCATGCCGCGCTGGTGGAGTTGGAGGTCGAACAGGCCGTCGGTGACCGCCACCGAGACCGTCGAACCGTCGAACGCGTCGCCGACCGCACGCTGCAGGTCGTCGAACCCCGCCTCGATGATGGTCTGCACCGCGGCGGCGACGTCGCTGCCGTCGTCGGAGAGCACCGGTGTGCGGGTGCCGACCTGGGGGCGACGGGCCGCGGAGCCGGGGTCGACGCGGAAGCCGTCGTAGAATCGCCAGCCGCGCAACCGGTCCCGGACGGCGGCGAGTTCCGGGTGCGCGCCGGGGTGGGCATACTCGGCCAGCAGGCTGCGGTAGGGCGGCAGCGACCGGGACAGTTCGTCGAAGCCGCGGCCCGACTCCGAGGCGGCCTCTGCGTAGTCCCTGGTTCGTCGGACCAGGATGGACGCGTCGCGTGCGACGGGGCCGGCGAAGATCGCCTCGCGTTTGATCTCGGGGTCGCGCCCGAACTGCGACCTGTGGCCGGGGTCCTGCGGCAGCCCGAGATCCACCAGATAGCCGAAATCGTCTGCTGCGTAGCCGAGTTCGAGGGAAACCGGCCCGGTTCGCAGGGTTCCTTCCGTGCGGCCGGTGCGGCGGGCGCCAGCGAGGTGCTCGGGCCCGGCCCAGAGCGCCGATTGCAGGCCGCCCTCGCGGGCCAGTGACCCGATCACCTCGCCGCGGCCGCAGTCGGCGAGCAGGCGCAGCGCCCGGTAGAGCGACGACTTGCCGCTGCCGTTGGCGCCGGTGACGACGGTCAGGGCGGACAACGGCAGGACGACGTCGCGCAGCGACCGGTATCCGCGCACCGCGACCGTCGTCAGCATGGTGTGCACGCTATGGACGACCTCCGACACCCGCGGGCGCGGCGGACGGCATCGCCAGCTCCAGCCGAACCCCGAGCAACCGGACAGGCCGGTCCAGCTCGAACTGCCCCAGCAGCGCGAGAGCCGTCTGTGTGATGCGGGCCGGATCGTTGCCCGCTGCGGCGAGCTTTCGGATCTTGGTGCGGGTGTAGAACGTGCTGGTGCGCACCGTGACCGCCACCCGCGTCACCACCCGGCCCTGTGCGGTCACCTCGTCGAGGGTGCGGCGGGCGAGATCGACAACGGCCGACTCGATCTCGGCGCGTTCGGTGAGATCGTCGGCGAATGTGACGACGTGGCTGCGTGACCGCGCCACCCACGGTTCGGCGGTCACCGTCGTGTCACCGCCGCCCTTGGCCAGCAACAGGATCCACAGTCCGGTCGTCGGCCCGAATGCCGCAGTGAGCGCCGTCGCGTCGGTGGCGGCCAGGTCGGCGACGGTTTCGATGCCCATCCCCAGCAGCTTCTTGGCGGTCTTCGGCCCGACGCCCCACAGCGCGTCGACAGCGCGGTCGCCCATCACCGCCATCCAGTTGGCGTCGGTGAGGGTGAACACTCCGCCGGGCTTGCCGAAGCCGGTGGCCACCTTCGCGCGCTGCTTGTTGTCGCTGATCCCCACCGAACAGGCCAGCCCGGTCTGTGCGGCGATGCCGGTGCGGATCCGTTGCGCCAGCTCGTTGGGGTCGAGTGTGCCGTCGGGGTCGTCGACGCCGACATAGGCCTCGTCCCAACCCCACACCTCGACCGGATGGCCGAAGTCGCGCAGCAGGTTCATCACCTCGTCGGACGCCGCGTCGTAGGCGTCGGTGTCGAGTGGTACGAACACCGCCTCCGGGCACTTGCGGGCCGCTGCGCGCAGCGGCATACCGGCACGAATCCCGAACGCGCGCGCGGGATACGACGCGCATGTGACGACCTTGCGCGCCTCGGTCGGGTCGCCGTTGCCGACGATCAGGGGCAGGCCCGCGAGGGCGGGATTGCGGCGGATCTCGACGGCGGCCTGGAACTGGTCGAGGTCGACGTGCAGCACCCAGTGCATCAGGTGCCGCACAGCTTGCGTGCCACGGCCTCCCACGCGTCGCCGAGCGTGTCGAGGGTGTGGCCGAGGTCGGCGAGCTGGTGTTCGACGTAGTCGGCGTCGAGGAGGCCGAGCAGGGCATCGGTCTGGGCGTTGAGGTCGCCCGTGGTGCCTGCCGCGTCGAGCAGCATGCGCACGTGGGTCCGGTGCAGGGTGGCAGGCGCGTTGAAGCGGGTCTGCGGGTCCCGCGCCGCGTCGGACAGCAGCGCGTGGTGGGTGTGGACGAAGCGCAGCCGGCTGCGGCCGTAGGCCAGCAACCGCTCGAGTGGGGGCGCTCCGGGACCCAGCGGCGGCGGGCCGAACAGGAAGGCCTGCTGTTCGATCTTCTCGTCCTCGTCCAGCAGCACGATCATCAGGCCGGCCCGGCTGCCGAACCGCCGGAACAGCGTGCCCTTGCCCACGCCCGCGGCCGCCGCCACGTCGTCCATGCTCACCGCGTCCGCGCCGCGTTCGGCGATGAGGTCGCGCGCGGCGTCGAGCAGCAGGGCACGATTGCGGGCGGCATCGCCGCGCTCCTGTGGCGCCTGCTGCGGCAACGGTAACGGGGGTTGCGTCGCGGGCATGTCCTCACTTTAAATCAGTGGGATGAAATCGGACCGTAGTCCGGTTCAACTGTGTGAAGATCTGACCGGATGACCGAAGGGGTGCACATGTCCGATGTCAAGGTGATCGTTCTGCTGGGAAGTCTGCGCGCGGCGTCGATCAACCGCCAGCTGGCCGAGCTCGCCGTGGAGGCGGCTCCGCAAGGGGTCACGCTCGAGCTGTTCGACCGGCTGGGCGAGCTGCCGTTCTACAACGAGGACATCGACAACGACGACGTCGCCGAACCGGTGGCGGCGCTGCGGCGCGCGGCGGCCGAGGCCGACGCGGCGCTCGTCGTCACCCCCGAATACAACGGGAGCATCCCGGGCGTGCTGAAGAACGCCATCGACTGGCTGTCGCGGCCGTTCGGCGACAGCGCGCTCAAGAGCAAGCCGCTCGCCGTCGTCGGCTCCGCGCTCGGGCAGTACGGCGGCGTGTGGGCGCATGACGAGACCCGCAAGAGCTTCGGCATCGCCGGGCCTCGCGTGGTGGAGGACCTCAAGCTGTCGATTCCGGCGAAGTCCTTCGACGGCAGGCACCCGCGGGAGAACGCCGAGGTCGCGGCGAACCTGCGCGACATCGTCGGCAAGCTGGTCGCCGAAATCGGCTGAGGCCTTCCCCTAGGCCTCAGGGCGCAGCACGTGGTCGCGGTAGCGCTGCCAGCTCTCGAACGCCTCGCCTGCCGAGTCGGGTTCGAGGAACACGCCCCCGCCCAGGGCGCGGGCGTCGAAGCGCGCCGCCAGAGCCATCGCGAGGTTCGCCGCATCGCCGCCGCCGCGGAACATCAGAGTGAATCCGTTGACGGGTGCGTCGTCAGCTTCCCGTAGCGACGTCTCGACGGAGAAGCCGTTCCCGGTGCCCTGCCCCCAGCCGTCCGAACCCCAGGTCATGTCGTCGACCAGGGCGTCGATCGCGGCACGGACCTCGCGTGCGGTCCCGATGGCCTCGGGTTGCCAGTCGGCAGGGATCTCCTCCGCTGTCGCCACCTGCTCGGGGAACCGCATGACGAACACGTCCCAACTCATGGGTCCAACCTAAGCGAGCCGGCGGACGCCGACGGACACCAATGTGGCGCACCCCATCGGCGTTTGCTGGAGCGCCTCGGGCGTGGCCCCGGTGCCGGGCCGATGTCGGTGCCCGGTGGTAGACAACTCCCATCTTGCGACACGCGGCGCGTCATCGGGCGCGACACGCCGGGAGTCCCGCCGCGCACGGGCTTACGACCTGGGAATTCCAGAAATGTTATTCAGAACATCTGGTATCCCCTGGCTTTGTCGGACACCAGGTGTAGTGTCTTGCACACCGACAGACCCCCACGGTTCAGAGGTCGGCCGGAGCGCAGAATCCAGTGGTCAGAGCATTTCGGCACCACCGGTCGAGCACCCCGGGCGGCAAGGAATTTTGTGAGTCTGCGGGTCGCTGAACTAGAGCGATATGCAGTCTCCTTTCCGTTGCCAGTCCCGTTCGCACCACCACCGTCACACGCCCGAGGAGCCGTCAATGACCGTCACCGTTTACACCAAGCCGGCTTGCGTGCAGTGCAACGCCACCTACAAGGCGCTGGACAAGCAGGGCATCGCCTACGAGACGGTCGACATCAGCCTCGACAGCGAGGCCCGCGACTACGTCATGGCCCTGGGCTACCTGCAGGCGCCCGTCGTGGTGGTCGGCAACGATCACTGGTCGGGCTTCCGCCCCGATCGCATCAAGGCCCTCGGCGGAGCGGTCGCGGCGACTGCCTGACCGGGTATCCGCGAGGCAGGAAGGAGGGCGAACTCGATCATGACCGGAAACATCATGTACTTCTCCAGCGTCTCGGAGAACACGCACCGGTTCGTCGAGAAGCTCGGCCTGCCCGCCACGCGCATCCCCCTGCGTGAGCGCATCGAGGTCGACGAGCCCTACGTCCTGGTGCTGCCGACCTACGGCGGCGGGCACGCCAACGGTCCGGATCCCGATCACGGGGGCTATGTCCCCAAGCAGGTGATCGCCTTCCTCAACAACGAACACAACCGGTCGTTGATCCGCGGCGTCATCGCCGCGGGCAACACCAACTTCGGCGCCGAGTTCGGCTACGCGGGCGTAGTCGTCTCCCGCAAGTGCGGCGTCCCGTACCTCTACCGTTTCGAACTGATGGGCACCACGGACGACGTCTTCGCCGTCCGTGCGGGCCTGGAAGACTTCTGGAAGGACCAGACGTGTCACCAACCGTCACTGCAGAACCTGTAACCACCGGCGTGCACGCGCTTCCGGGCGAGACGGACTATCACGCGCTCAACGCGATGCTGAACCTGTACGACAAGGACGGCAAGATCCAGTTCGACAAGGACCGGGAAGCCGCGAACCAGTACTTCCTGCAGCACGTCAACCAGAACACGGTCTTCTTCCACAATCAGGACGAGAAGCTCGACTATCTGGTCCAGAAGGACTACTACGAGCGCGAGGTGCTCGACCAGTACTCGCGCAACTTCGTCAAGACGCTGCTGGATCGTGCCTACGCGAAGAAGTTCCGCTTCCCGACGTTCCTCGGCGCGTTCAAGTACTACACCTCCTACACGCTGAAGACCTTCGACGGGAAGCGCTACCTGGAGCGGTTCGAGGACCGGGTGGTGATGGTGTCGCTGACGCTGGCCGCCGGTGACACCGCGCTGGCGGAGAAGCTCGTCGACGAGATCATCGACGGCCGTTTCCAGCCGGCCACCCCGACGTTCCTCAACTCGGGCAAGAAGCAGCGCGGCGAGCCGGTGTCCTGCTTCCTGCTGCGCATCGAGGACAACATGGAGTCCATCGGGCGTTCCATCAACTCGGCGCTGCAGCTGTCCAAGCGCGGTGGCGGAGTGGCACTGCTGCTGAGCAACATCCGCGAGCACGGTGCCCCGATCAAGAACATCGAGAACCAGAGCTCGGGCGTCATCCCGATCATGAAGCTGCTGGAGGACTCGTTCTCCTATGCCAATCAGCTCGGCGCGCGGCAGGGTGCGGGCGCGGTGTACCTGCAGGCCCACCACCCCGACATCTACCGCTTCCTGGACACCAAGCGCGAGAACGCCGACGAGAAGATCCGGATCAAGACGCTGTCGCTCGGCGTGGTGATCCCGGACATCACGTTCGAGCTGGCCAAGAAGAACGAGGACATGTACCTGTTCTCGCCGTACGACGTGGAACGCGTCTATGGCGTGCCGTTCGCCGACATCTCGATCACCGAGAAGTACTACGAGATGGTCGATGACGCGCGGATCCGCAAGACCAAGATCAAGGCCCGCGAGTTCTTCCAGACCCTGGCGGAGCTGCAGTTCGAGTCCGGCTACCCGTACATCATGTACGAGGACACGGTGAACCGGGCCAACCCGATCGAGGGCAAGATCACCCACAGCAACCTGTGCTCGGAGATCCTGCAGGTGTCGACGCCGTCGGAGTTCAACGACGACCTGTCGTACAAGAAGGTCGGCAAGGACATCTCGTGCAATCTCGGGTCCCTGAACATCGCCAAGGCGATGGACTCACCGGACTTCGCGCAGACCATCGAGGTGGCGATCCGCGGACTCACCGCCGTATCCGACCAGACGTCGATCACGTCGGTGCCGTCGATCGAGCAGGGCAACAACGAGTCCCACGCGATCGGTCTCGGGCAGATGAACCTGCACGGCTACCTGGCGCGGGAGCGGATCCACTATGGATCCGAAGAGGGTGTCGACTTCACCAACATGTACTTCTACACGGTGCTATACCACGCGCTGCGGGCGTCGAATCGTATTGCAATCGAACGCGGTTCGACGTTCGGCGGGTTCGAGAAGTCGAAGTACGCGTCAGGGGAGTTCTTCGATAAGTACACCGACCAGGTGTGGGAGCCGGCCACGGAGCGGGTGCGTCAGCTGTTCGCGGACGCCGACATCCGCATCCCCAACCAGGACGACTGGAAGCGGTTGAAGGAGTCGGTGCAGAAGCACGGCATCTACAACCAGAACCTGCAGGCCGTCCCGCCGACGGGGTCGATCTCCTACATCAACCACTCGACGTCGTCGATCCACCCGGTCGCGTCGAAGATCGAGATCCGTAAGGAAGGCAAGATCGGTCGCGCCTACTACCCGGCGCCGTACCTGACCAACGACAACCTGGAGTATTACCAGGATGCGTACGAGATCGGTTACGAGAAGATCATCGACACCTACGCCGCGGCCACCCAGCACGTGGATCAGGGGCTGAGCCTGACGCTGTTCTTCAAGGACACGGCCACCACCCGCGACGTGAACAAGGCGCAGATCTACGCCTGGCGCAAGGGCATCAAAACGCTGTACTACATCCGGCTGCGCCAGATGGCGCTGGCGGGCACTGAGGTGGAAAATTGCGTCAGCTGCATGTTGTGACGCAGGGTCTCTGACAGCAGAGACCCTGTGGCAGGCGAACCTCCGACCGGTGGCGTGATCTATGGGGTCACGCTTCGGTCGGAGTTCGTATATCGCTACGTCGGCCTCACGACCAAATCAGTCGAGATTCGGCTACGGCAACACGTCAAAGTCGCTCGGTCGGGGCGCAAGACGCCGTTCTATGACTGGCTCCGAGTTCACGACGGCGACGGCATCGTCGCCGACGAACTGGAGCGAGTAGAGGGCTTGCAAGAACTCGGGCAGGCGGAAATTCTGTGGATCGAGATGCTTCGGCGGGAGGGACATCCCCTTCTCAATCTGTCGCAGGGGGGTCTCGGTCCAATGGGCATCGAGTGGACCGCCGAGATGCGGGAAGCTGCTCGAATTCGATCGACGGGTCGCAAGGGCGTCAGCAGATTCGCCCAAGAAAATCCGTTTTACGGTCGGACTCACGACGCTGAATTGCGTGCGAAGTGGTCACAACTCCGGCAGGGACAGAATTCGGGCCCGGACAATCCGAACTACGGGAAGTTCGGAGACGGCCATCCGAGCTTCGGCCATGTCATGTCAGAGGAAGCCCGTAGGACGTTGGCGGAGCAGCGACGAGGCGCCGGAAATCCGAACTTCGGGCGTCAGGCGAGTGATGAAACCCGAGCCAAGATGTCGGCGGCGCGCAAGGGGCGGCCGATGCCGTCGAGCAGGCGCAGTGCGCATACCCGGCATCACACCAACCGGGGGATCAAGAAGGACACGTGTCAATACTGCGCTGAAGAGTTGGAATGATGTCGACGACCTTCGAGGCCGTTCTCGTCACCGCACTGGTGCTCGGGATCGTCGTCGCGCTGTTCGCCGGTATCTACGCCTGGGAGAAGTGGGCACGGGGGAGTCGGCTGGAGCGCGGCGTCGATCGCTTCTTCGACCGGCTCAGCGACATGTTTTTCCGCTAGTGGGTGACCGCGGCGTCGGTCAGCTCTCGCGTGCCTGGTCCTCGTGCAGCGCCTTGATGCGTCGCTCCTCGCGCAGCACGTTCTGATAGCTCTCGCGTTCGGCCACCAACCACTCGGGCTTCTCCTCGAGCAGCGCAGTGATCTGCTCGGTGGTCAGCGCTTCGGTGATGCCGCCGCGCGCGAGGCCGGCGATCGAGACGCCGAGCTTGGCCGCCACGAGGTTCTTCGGGTGCGGGCCGTTCTTGCGGAGGTCCTTGAGCCACTGCGGCGGGTCCGCCTGCAGCGCGGCGATATCGGCGCGGGTGATCGGATTCGCCTGGAACTCCGCGGGCGTCGCGGGCAGGTACACATCCAGCTTCTTCGCCGCCGTGGCGGGCTTCATGGACTGCGCGTTCGCCCTGCTCATCGCTCAAGCCTATCGATGAGGCGCGGCGGTAGCCTGATGCGGTGCACCCGGCCTCGCTGACCGTCGGTTACGTCCCCGGTGGGACGCCCGCGAAGTGGGGGCGGATCTGGGCCGAGCGCCACCCCGACGTCCCGCTGCAGTTGCGCATCGTCGCCGCCGCGGATGCGGCCGACGAAGTCAGAGAAGGCGCCGTCGACGTGGCGGTGCTCCGGCTGCCGGCCGAGACGTCCGGGCTGGCCATCATCCCGCTCTACGAAGAGATCACGGTCGCCGTCGTACCGACCGATCACGTGCTCACGGCCGCCGACGAGATCACCGCCGCGGATCTCGACGGTGAGCCGACGGTGCTCCCTCGCGATGACGTCCTGCACTGGGCGGGCGCTCCCGGCGTGCCCGTCGACCACCGGCCCGAGACCACCGAGGAGGCAGTGGAACTCGTCGCCGCGGGAGTCGGCACACTGCTGGTTCCCCAGTCGCTTGCTCGGCTTCACCACCGCAAGGACCTCACCTACCGCCCGATCACCGACGCACCCACCTGTCCGGTGGCGCTCGCCGTTCCGGAAGGGCCGCAGCAGGTGCTGGTCGAGGACTTCATCGGGATCGTGCGAGGCCGCAAGCCCGGTTCGTCGCGGACCCAGGCGCAGCCGGCGCCGAAACGCACGGCACGGGAGAAGACCCTCGCGAAACAGGCTGCCCGCGCCGCTGCCGGAAAGGTCGCCCGCAAGCCGGGCCGGACGGCACGCGGTCGACGCTGAGGTCCCCGACTAAGGGCCGCGTCAGACGAGGAGGTCCGACCAGAACTCGACATGGCGTGCAGCGACCGCCGGCTGTCCGGCGCCGGCGCCGACGAGGAAGTCGATGTACTGCGAGATGTCGCGCCCCGCGACGGCGACGTCGGTCTGTACCACCGACAGCACGGGCGCGCCGGACGAGCCGGCACCGGCAGGCAGGTAGTGGTTCGCATGCAGCGGCAGCAGCCGAGGCGCGCGCGCCAGCTCGTAATTCGCCGTTCGCAGAGCATGTTTCATGCTTGCGGGCCGCGGCCCCCACGCCGGTGGCCAGAACGCACTCCACTCCACCGCGAACAAGATCCCGTCGAGCGGCAGTCGTAGCCGCTTGCTCAGACTGCGGCGTCCCTCGCTGCGCCAGTCGGGCCACGATGGGCCCACCGGTAGCCCTGCGGCGAGGAAGGCCCGGTGGTCGTCGGCGAAGGTGAAGCCCAACGCCTGCTCGACCTCCGCGAGTTCGGCGTCTGTCAGGCCCTGTTCGACGGCCGCCACGCCCGCGGCGGCCAGGCGAGCCGCGGGGGTCAACTCAGCGCACCCTCGATCGTGACGAGCAGCGCGCACAGCGCCCCACTGTCGTGGAGCCCGCGCCGGTCTTCGAATGCGACGGCCATGCACAGAAACACTAGAGGCGTCCGTGAGCACTGCGGGACGCCAACCTGCCGCCCCCTCGGCGCTGACACCGTTGCGACTCAAGGGAAGTTCTTGCAAACGGAAATGTCTTCCGCGCCGGGCACACCCACCGGTATCGATCTTGGCTCGACTCGGTGTCTACTGGTGTTTCCACAGGGAGGGGAGCCCATGACATCGTTCCGGGGATTTGCTGTACAAGGTCTCATGGTGGCGGCTTCTGCGGCCGCGATCCTGATCGGTGCGCCGATCGCAGGTGCGCAGCCCTTCGAGCCCGCCATTGATTGCGGCCCGCTGGAGCCCGACGAGGCGCCTCGGGCCCCTTGGCATCAGCAGATCTGCGACGAGCGCGGGCAAGGGCAGTAGCGGCCCGGCCTGCCCGAACTCCGCGATCTGCCGCAGAACCAAGCCGCAGCAGCCACGTCTACGGCCTCACACTGCACTGAGCGTCTGCTGACGGGCCGCCGAGCCGACCGTGCGGGGCGTCGTCGACTCGACGCCACGAGCTCGACGACTTCCTACACAGTCGACGCGGCCGCGGCGTCACCTTCCCGCAGGCTGTCCAGGACCGCTCCCGCATCCTCGTCGACGTCGCGGTGCCGCACCTCGACCGCGATGCCCGGCTTGACGCCCGCGAGCGCGGGCAGCAGGTGATTCATCACCTGTTCGGCGGTCGCAGGCATTCTTCGGCCGCGTGCCGTCACTTTGGTCCACCGCTCGCCGTCGCGAAAGTAGTGCTCCACACCGGAACCGAAGCGCAGCGTGACGAGGTAACAGTCGTTGGTGAGTCGCATGCCCGGCAGGTTAGCCGCTCACCAGTCGTCGCCCGGCTGCCCTGGTAGGTAGGAGCCGATCGACCACTGCCTGCCCTCCGGGTCGAGCAGTTCGACGCGGTGGTTGCCCCACGGCGTGGTCTCCGGCGCGATGAGCACCGTCGTCCCGGCGGCCGTCGCGCGGTCGTGGATCGCGTCCACGTCGGCGGCGTCGACTACGACGTAGAGCCCTGCGCCGACGCAGTCGCCCTTCACGGCGGGGACGTCGTATCCGCGGTCGTCACGCTGGATGCACACCACCGCATCGCCACGCCTCACCTCGGCGTGAGCGAGGTGGTCGCCGTTGCGGAAGCTGCGCACGACGTCGAACCCGAGAATCCGGGTGATCCAGTCGACCATCGCGTCCGGGTCGCGGTAACAGATGAAGGCGGTCAGATGTGCTGCGGTCACGGAAGAAGGTCTACCGAAGAGGTCCGACACGAAGAACGCCGAGCGCGGACCTGAGCACGAGACCGTGCCTGGGTCCACACTCGGCGGCGCGGGACTGGGTGGGGCTTTCAGCCGACTCTGGTGAACTGAAGAGGGAACGTGAGAAGTTCGGTCACCAGGGTTCCGGTCATCGTGGCCTCATCGATGGTCGTCGTGCTGCCCGGAGCCGCACTGCCGGTCCACACCGTGCCGTTCCGGCGCAGCTCATACGGGCTTGCCGAATTCGTTCGGAGACAATCCGCACCGCACGAGGTGAGGATCCAGGTCTGGTCCAACGTAGAACCGTTCATGCCGCTCACCTTCACTGCATACGTGCCTGCGGTCAGCGGTTCGGCATATGCCGGCGCGGCGAAGATCGCCGACGCGCCAGCAAAGACTCCGACCAAAGCCGCAATTCGCCTAACACTCATTTTCCCCTCCGATTTCGATCCTGGCCACCCCCGGCCGTGCTGAGAGCGTAGCAAACAACGCGGCGAGCTCATCTGGGAATGACCAGACCTTCCGCCCACCGCGACGCTGCATCGTCGGTCGCCAGCACGCGTCGACGGTCGGGGTGCCCGACACGAAGAACGCCGAGTGTGGACCTGACGTACGAGACCGTGCCTGGGTCCACACTCGGCGGCGCCGATGAATCGGCGGGGCGGAAACTTCGGGGTCAGTACTTGTGCTGCGGACCCTGCGCCTTCTTGTACAGCGACTTCAGCATCCGGTCCCGGAACAGCGCGTTGTCGATCAGCTTGATGCCGTTGTTCGCGACGGCGGGGATGCCGGCCAGCTTGTGGAAGTACCGGCCGCGCTTGTACTCCCGGCCCCACGCCGCTTCCATCCGGTTGGCGTAGTTGGTGAAGTCGTCGGGGCCGCCGTTGGTCAGCGCGGCGATCGCGCATTCGCCCGCGGCCAGCCCCGACTCCAGCGCCTTGGAGATGCCTGCGCCGGAGGCCGGCTTGCCCGCACCCAGCGAGTCGCCGGTGAACAGCACGCCCGGGCGCCACGGCGGCCACGCGGTGAAGCCCATCGGCAGTCGCCACGCCCGGACGCTCTTGTTCTTCTTGAGCTCCTCGATCGGCGGCAGTTCCCACTCGCGCGGCAGCGTGCGGAGGAACTCGCCGAGGAACTGGGTGGCGTTGATCGACTGCCAGTTCTTGTAGCTGTTGACGTAGCCCAACCCGATGTTGAAGATGCCGTCGCCCATCGGGAACACCCAGCCGTACCCCGGCAACTGGTCGCCCTGGAACGCCAGCTTGAGGTAGATGTCGAGCGAATCGGAGTCCGGTCGGTTGGCGTGCATCTCCGACCGGATCGCGATGGCCTGATAGCCGTTGTACTGCGAGTCGATCTTCAACGCCCGCTTGATGGGGGAGTAGGCGCCGTCGGCGGCGATCACCGCGTCGCCGTAGACCTTCTCGCCGCCCTTGAGCACCACGCCGATCACCCGGCCGTTGGCGTCGACCTCGGGTCCGGTGACCTCGGCGCCCTGACGCACCTCGGCGCCGGCCGACTCGGCGTGCTTGAGCAGCACCGTGTCGAGGTGGGTGCGGCTGACCGTGTGGCCGTGGTCGGGCATGCCGGGCCGGGTCGGGAACGACAGTTCCCACTGGCTCGGGCTGAACACCGTGACCCGGTTGACCCGGTGGTAGGTGGCCACCTCGTCGGCCAGGCCCATCTTCTGCAGGTAGCTCACCGCGCGGGCGGTCAACCCGTCGCCGCACGGCTTGTCGCGCGGGAACTCGGCCTTGTCCAGGACGACGACCTTCGCGCCGGTCTGGGCGGCCTGCCATGCGGCGGCCGAACCGGACGGTCCACCGCCCGCGATCACCAGGTCGTATCGCTGCGTCATACTTCTCGTCTCGTCGATTGAGCTGTCGCAGAGATAGTACCCAAGTCGGCGGATCCCCTCTGCGCGGGCGAACCGCAGGCCAGCGGCGGTAAGGAATGCGTCACACGTCGGCTATGAGCAGGTCAGCGGCTACGGGCCGGGTACAGTGAGCCCGTGCGACGAGGGTCGAGGTCACGCACCGGTGACGAAACGGGCGCCAAGGTGGACGCCCGCAGCGAACGCTGGCGCGAACACCGCAAGAAAGTGCGGTCGGAGATCGTTGACGCCGCCTTCCGGGCGATCGACCGGTTGGGCCCCGATCTGAGCCTTCGCGAGATCGCCGAGGAAGCCGGCACCGCCAAGCCCAAGATCTACCGGCACTTCGCCGACAAGTCCGACCTGTTCCAGGCGATCGGCCAGCGGCTGCGGGACATGTTGTGGGCGGCCATCTTCCCGTCGATCGACCTGACCACCGACCCGGGCCGCGAGATCATCCGGCGCAGCGTGGAGCAATACGTGCGCCTGGTCGACGAGCACCCCAACGTCATCCGCTTCCTGATCCAGGGCCGCTTCGCCGAGCAGAGCGAATCGACCATGCGCGCGCTCAACGAGAGCCGCGAGATCACCCTGGCGATGGCCAGCATGTTCGACAAGGAACTGCGCGAGATCGAACTGGACGCCGATGGGCTGGAACTGGCCGCGTACGCCGCCTTCGGGTCGATCGCCTCGGCCACCGACTGGTGGCTCGGTCTGGGCGTCGAGACCCCCCGCCGGATGTCGACCGACGATTTCGTCGCGCATCTGACCACGATCATGGTCGGCGCGATCGGCGGCACCTGCGACCTGCTCGGCATCAAGCTCGACCCCGATCTGCCGCTGCACGAGGGCGTCCGGCGCCGCGAGAACGTCGCCTGACACTCGAGCACTGAGGCGAATGCCTCATGCGCCGAGCACCCGGATCGCCGCACGATCGGTCGCATGAACACGATCAGCTCACCTCGGACCACCTCACCACGCGACATCGTCGAGGCCGTCACGTCAGACCCGGTGCTCCCCGCCGGAGACGACGAGCGGTTCGTCGGCTTCGGCATCATGGGCCTGCCGTTCCGCAGCGGCCACTACCTGGCCTACCGGCAGTTCCCCGCGACCACCTTCGCGCCGGGCTACCTGTCGGTGTGGCATCGCGACCCGGCAGGCGACTGGACCTTCTATGCCACCACGCCCGGACCGCAGAGCTGCGCCCGCTACTTCAGCTCGGCCACCGAGAACGACCCGGTGCGTTGCGACATCGACGTCGTCTGGACCGGTCCGTGGTCGCTGTCGATCGCGCTGCCCGGCCTGCTCGACTGGACGGTCGACATCGCACCGACGGCCGCCACCCGCGCGATGAGTGCCGTCGGTGTGCTGCTGCCCGAGGCGGCGTGGACGAGTCGCACCACACTCGGCATGATCAGCCGGGTCGCCGGACTGGCACTGCGCACCGGAGCGATCCGGCTGGCGGGCACGGCGGCCAACGGCCAGCGGTACATGGTCGCGCCGCGGCGGGTGTGGGCCGTGGCCGGCTCCCGCGCGACGCTCCGCGGCGAAGACCTCGGTCCCGTCGGCCCGCTGGCCACGCAGGCGTCACTCGGCGACTTCCGGTTGCCGCAACGCGGGGTGTGCGTGGCGGGCACCGGCCACTTCGAGAACTTCGACGCCGACCGGCACAGTGCGGTGGGCCGCACGTCATTCCGCTGACCAGGCTGGGCGGGTCGGGGAGAATCCGGTGATGACGCCCGCTCCGACGGCGCAGCGCCCGAGCCGGGCCGAGGTGCTGGCGGCGCTGTCGGTGGCGATCGACCTCGGCCTGGGCCAGCCCGCCGAGCACATGCTGCGGTCGGCGCTGATCGGCACCCGGATCGCCGACCGGCTCGGGCTGCCGCGGGAGCAGCGGGATTGCATCTACTACACCGCACTGGTGATGTGGATCGGCTGCCATGCCGACTCGCACGAGTACGCCCGCTGGTTCGGCGACGACATCGCGGTGCGGCAGGGCTCGTATCTGGTGGACTGGTCGGGCCTGCCCTACCTGCGCTTCCTGCTCGGCAACGTCGGGCGCGGCGAGCCGCTGCTGCACCGGCTGAGCGTCGCGGCCACGCTGTTCGCCAACGCCCGCGGGCACATTGCCCAACTGGTGCACTCGCACTGCATCTCCGCGGCCACCCTTGCCTCGCGTATCGGGCTCGGCGACGACGTGCAGTCGGCGGTGGCCTACACGTTCGAGCGCTACGACGGCGGCGGCCTGCCCGCAGGTGCGTCCGGCGCGCAGCTCCCGATCGCGATCCGTGTCGCCGCGCTGGCAGACATGGTCGAGGTGCATCACCGCACCTACGGCCCGGGCGGCGCGGTCGCGATGGCACGGAGCAGGCGCGGTGGACAGTTCGATCCGCAGGTCGTCGACGCGTTCGTCACCGACGCCGACGCGATCCTGGCCGGCCCGGCCACGGGGAACGCATGGGACGCGGCACTGCGCGAGGCGCCGGACCGCGGGCGGCGCCTCGGCGACGACGAACTCGACGTCCTGCTGGTCGCACTCGGCGACTTCGTCGACCTCAAATGCCCGTTCACGCTGGGCCATTCGCGAGCGGTGGCCGAACTGGCCGCCGGTGCGGGCGCCGTCGCAGGGCTTGACGCCGCGGCCGTCGGACTGTTGCGCCGCGCGGGGCACCTGCACGACCTCGGACGCATCGGCGTCTCCAATCAGGTGTGGTCGCGGCCCGGCCCGCTCGGAACGGGTGACCTCGAGCGGGTGCGGCTCCACCCGTACCTGACGGTGCGCATCCTCGACCAGGTGCCGGGCCTGCGGCAGGTCGCCGAGCTGGCGGGCAACCACCACGAGGCGCTCGACGGGTCCGGCTACCCGCGTGGCCTTGGCGCCGCGTCGTTGAGCGTCCCCGACCGCATCCTGGCCGCGGCCGTCGCCTACCAGTCCGGTTGCGAACCGCGTCCCTACCGCGAACGTTTGTCGGCCGATGCCGCCGCCCGGCGGCTGGCCGACCGGGTGCGCGCCGGCGAACTCGACGCCGCGGCGGCGGAGGCGGTGCTGCAGGCGGCCGGACATCGGGACGGCCGGGCAGGTCTGCGGCCGGGCGGACTCACACCGCGCGAGATCGAGGTGCTCGGCCTGCTGGCCCGCGGCGCGTCGAACCGGCAGATCGCCTCGGCGCTGACCATCTCGGAGAAGACGGCGCGCAACCACGTTGAGCGGATCTACGCCAAGATCGGCGTCTCGAACCGCATCGGCGCGGGCCTCTACGCCGTCGAACACGGGCTCGCCGCGACGACGTGATGACGCGGCCCACGACACGCCGCAAACCCAATATCTTGGGTTGACCGGACGTGTCGGCTACTACGAGTAGTGTCGTGATTGCTGCGGGGCGGCTGCAGACAAGACATGAAAAGCCTGGTGAAGTGGGGTTCTGGTGAGCGATGGCATGAAGTTGATCGACCGCGTCTCGGCGATCAACTGGAACCGGGTGCAGGACGAGAAGGACGCCGAGGTCTGGGACCGGCTGACCGGTAATTTCTGGCTGCCGGAGAAGGTTCCGGTGTCCAACGACATCCCGTCCTGGAACACGCTCAACGCCCACGAGAAGCAGTTGACGATGCGGGTCTTCACCGGCCTGACCCTGCTCGACACCATCCAGGGCACCGTCGGCGCGGTCAGCCTGATCCCCGACGCACTCACCCCGCACGAAGAGGCGGTGTACACCAACATCGCGTTCATGGAGTCGGTGCACGCGCGCAGCTACAGCAACATCTTCTCGACGCTGTGCTCGACGGCCGACATCGACGACGCGTTCCGGTGGTCGGAGGAGAATCCGAACCTGCAGCGCAAGGCCGAGATCGTCATGCAGTACTACAAGGGCGACGAGCCGCTCAAGCGCAAGGTGGCCTCCACACTGCTCGAGAGCTTCCTCTTCTACTCCGGCTTCTACCTTCCGATGTACTGGTCGAGCCGGGCCAAGCTGACCAACACCGCCGACATGATCCGGCTGATCATCCGCGACGAGGCCGTGCACGGTTACTACATCGGCTACAAGTATCAGCGCGGCCTGGCCCAGCACGACGAGGCGACCAAGGCCGAACTCAAGGACTACACCTACGAGCTGCTGTTCGAGCTCTACGACAACGAGGTCGAGTACACCCAGGACCTCTACGACGAGGTGGGACTGACCGAGGACGTCAAGAAGTTCCTGCGCTACAACGCCAACAAGGCGTTGATGAACCTCGGCTACGAGGCGCTGTTCCCGCGCGACGAGACCGACGTGAACCCGGCGATCCTGTCGGCGCTCTCACCCAACGCCGACGAGAACCACGACTTCTTCTCCGGGTCCGGGTCCAGCTACGTCATCGGCAAGGCCGTCGTCACCACCGACGAGGACTGGGACTTCTAGCCCAGGCTCTATAGCGCGCCGGGCGGCGTTCCACTGGCAAACGAACCATTCGCCCGAATCCGGCCATCCGTAGCCGCGAAAAGTGGAAGCATCACGACTCGACAAGGATGTCGACTCGAATCGGGATGGCCATGCTTGGAGCACTCGTCGTGGCGTCGGCGGCAGTGATCGCCGTGACCGCGTCTCCGTTCGCCGCGCAGGCGGTCGCCGCCGAGGGCGACCAGGTGGTTCGTGTCCAGGACGGGAACGTGCGGTGCCTCATCAGCACCGATGACGTCCCACGCGGTGGCGGGCCGATGGCGGTGTGCGGGATGTCGAACGGCCAGCCGTTCGGCACATCCCCGTCAATCGCTCCCTATTCACCGCAGCCGAGCCTCGCCGTGGTGCGCGGGACCGGCGAGATGTTCTGGTTCAGCGGGACGCTTCCCCCCGCGGACGGCGACGTCGTGCTGGGTCCCGGTGAGACCTACCGCGCCAACGGCTGGACGATCCGCAACGACCCCTACAAGACGTTCATCGTGAACGACTTCTACAAGCACGGGTTCACGATCAACGAGACGGAGATGCGTCAGATCTGACCGCCGCGCGCCCGGTCGCCTGATAGCCGGCCGTCAGCCAGTACACGGTGCGGTCGAGGCTGGGCAGGATGTCGGTGATCGCGATCTCGCCCGCCGCGAACCGGCCGAGGAGCCCGTAGATCACAGTGGACAGAATGGTTTCGAGATCGCGGACGAACGCGTCGTCGACGCCCTCGAGCACCTGCATGAACGACGGAACGGTGATGTCGAGACCGCGACGGAAGATCTGCTGTCCGCGCGGCGCGGCACGGGCGCGGAAGAACGCGGTGAGCATCGCCGGATGGTGTTCCCACGGCTCGAAGATGCTGCGCAGCACCCGCATCATCCCGTCGTAGACCGACTCGTCGGAGGTGTGGGTCTGATGCACCAGGCCCGAGTACCGGTGCTCGTCCATCCATGAGTGCAACGCCGCGATGATCAGTTCGTCCCGGTTCGGGTAGCGCTTGTAGATGGTGGCCAGAGACGTCCGGCTGCGGCGGGCCACCTCACGCAGCTGAACCGCGTCGTAGCCTTCGGTTTCGAGCAGTTCGGCGACGGTGTCGAGAATGGCATCCCTGCTCCCGGCGCGTCCGCCGGCGGTTCGTTCCGCGCTGGCCACCTGATGAACACCTCCCTTGCCGTCCGCGAGTAACCGCGTTACTGTACCTCGTGTAACACGGTTACTCACGTCACATCGCCGTCGGCATGTGACCGGCGCAATGGAGCGGATACATGGGTTCTCTGGACGGCAAGGTCGCATTCATCACCGGAGTCGCCCGTGGCCAGGGGCGCAGTCACGCCGTGCGCCTCGCGGCCGACGGCGCCGACATCATCGGTGTCGACATCTGCGCCGACATCGCGTCCAACGGCTACCCGATGGCCAGCCGCGAAGAACTCGACGAGACCATCGCGCTCGTCGAGCGCGCCGGGGGCAAGATGCTCGGGTCGGTCGCCGATGTCCGCGACTACGCCGCCATCGACGCCGCGCTCTCCGCGGGCGTGCAGCACTTCGGTCGCCTCGACATCGTCTGCGCCAACGCGGGTATCGCCACGATGGCGTTCCGGGAACTGACCATCGAGGAAGAACTCGAGCAGTGGACCGACGTGCTCGACGTCAACCTGGTGGGCGCCTTCCACACCGCGAAAGCGGCGATCCCGCATCTGATCGCCGGCGGCCGGGGCGGGTCGATCGTCTTCACCAGTTCCACAGCGGGCCTTCGCGGCTTCGGCGGCCTGCAGGGCGGCGGCCTGGCGTACGCCGCGTCGAAGCACGGGATCGTCGGACTGATGCGTACGCTGTCCAATGCGCTTGCCGCCGAGAGCATCCGGGTCAACACCGTGCATCCGACGGCGGTGAACACGATGATGGCGGTGAACCCGGCGATGACGTCGTTCCTGGAGAACTATCCGGGGGGCGGCCCGCACCTGCAGAACCCGATGCCGGTCGGACTGCTCGAACCCGAGGACATCAGCGCGGCGATCGCCTATCTGGTGTCGGACGCGGCCAAGTACGTCACCGGGGTCACGTTCCCGGTGGACGCCGGCTTCTGCAACAAGCTGTAGGCCGGGATGACGTCATCACCCGGACGGGTCGCGGGCAAGCGGGTCCTGGTCACCGGCGCGGCCCGCGGCATGGGCCGCAGCCATGCGGTGCGACTGGCCGAGGAAGGCGCCGACGTCATCCTCGTCGACATCTGCGCGTCGCTGCCCGACGTCGAGTATCCGATGGCGACCCGCGACGACCTCGAGGAGACCGCGCGACTGGTCGAAAAGCACGGCAGGCGTGCGGTGACCCACGTCGTCGACGTGCGCGACGCCGCTGCGCTGGCGGCCGCTGTGGCGGACGGCGTCACCGAACTCGGCGGACTGGACGCATCGGTGGCCAACGCGGGCGTGCTGACCGTGGGCACCTGGGACACCACCACGCCCGAGCAGTGGCGCACCGTCGTCGACGTGAACCTGATCGGAACGTGGAACACGTGTGCCGCCGCGCTGCCGCATCTCATCGACCGCGGTGGCAGCCTGATCAACATCAGCTCGGCGGCCGGGCTGAAGGGCACACCGCTGCACACGCCGTACACGGCGTCCAAGCACGGCGTGGTGGGATTGAGCCGAGCGCTCGCCAACGAGCTTGCCGCACAGAACATCCGGGTGAACACCGTGCACCCGACGGGTGTCGAGACGGGGATGCAGCCCGCGTCGCTGCACAGCCTGCTCGCCGAGGCGCGGCCCGATCTCGTGCCGATCTTCCTCAACGCCATGCCGATCGTGATGGCCGAGGCGATCGACATCAGCAACGCGGTGCTGTTCCTGGCTTCCGACGAATCCCGCTACGTGACCGGCCTCGAGTTCAAGGTCGACGCGGGCGTCACCCTGCGATGAGTGGAGACACCAGATGACGACGACGGACACCGAACGCTCGACCCGCGGGCGGCATGCCTTCTCCGACGTGATGACCTTCAGCGCCCCCGATGACATGACACCCGCGTCCGTCGGCCTGGTCGACTTCGTCTTCGGCGAGGTCTGGGACCGGCCGGGACTCAGCCGTCGCAACCGGCGGTTCGTCACGCTGCCCTGCGTCGCAGCCGCCGACGCCGAGGGCCCGTTACGCGACCACGTCTACGCCGCGCTCAACAGCGGTGATCTGACGATCACCGAGATGCGGGAGACGGTACTGCATTTCGCCGTCTACAGCGGTTGGCCCAAGGCCTCGCGGTTCAACATGATCGTCGACGAGCAGTGGGACCGGATCCATCGCAGGCGCGGACTGCAGCCCCCGCAACCCGACCCGCTGTTGCCGCTGGTGACGCCGAGCGAGCCGGAGGACCGCCTCGCGAGCGGTGAACAGGCCTTCCGCGACGTCAACTGTGTGCCGTATGTGCCCACGCGTGACAACCCGTACTCCGGCGCGGGCATCCTCAACTTCGTGTTCGGCGAGATGTGGCAGCGCCCGGGACTGGGCATGAGGGAACGTCGCTTCGTCACCGTTGCGTGTGTGGCGTTCCAGGATGCGCCGTATCCGATCCTGAGCCACGTCTACGCCGCTTTGAAGAGCCGGGACATCTCGTTCACCGAAATGGACGAACTGGCATTGCATTTCGCCGCCTATTACGGCTGGGCGAAGGCCTCGCAGCTCAACGACGAGATCGGGCGACAGAAGGAGCGGGTGCTCGAGGAGTGGCGGGCTGAAGCGAGCGTCCCGCGGTGAGCACCGCACTGTCGCTGCCCAGCGGTCTGCTGATCGACGGCGAACCCGTCACCGCGTCCACCGGCGGTCGCCACGAGCACATCTACCCCGCCACCGGTGCGCCCAATGCCACCGTCACCCTCGCGGGAGCGGCCGAGATGGACCGCGCCGTCGCCTCGGGCTGGGAGGCGCACCGGGTCTGGATGTCGCTGACCGTGGACCGGCGCCGCGACATCATGGTCGACCTGGCCGACGTCGTGCGCGACCACCTCGACGAACTCGCCCTGCTCAACGTGCACGACTACGCGGTGCCGATCTCCTTCGCCGGCACCGCGCTGATGCTCGAGTGGTTCATCCGTCACTTCGCCGGCTACGCCGACAAGCCGCACGGCACCAGTTCGCCGGTCAACGGGTCGTTCGACGTCAACCTCATCGAGCGGGAACCCTACGGCGTCGTCGCGGTGATCACCCCGTGGAACGGTGCGCTGGCGGTCGCCGCGTCGTGTGTGGCGCCCGCACTGGCCGCGGGGAATGCCGTGGTGCTCAAGCCCTCTGAGCTCGCACCGATGGCCGCGCTGCGGTTCGGCGAACTGTGCATCGAGGCGGGCCTGCCGCCGGGGCTGGTCAACGTCGTGCCGGCCGGCGCCGAGGGTGGCGAGGCACTCGTCCGCCACCCCGGCATCCGTAAGGTGCATTTCACCGGAGGCGACGCCACGGCACGCCGGGTGCTGGTCGCCGCGGCGGCGAACCTGACGCCGGTGGTGGCCGAACTGGGAGGCAAGTCGGCGAACGTGGTGTTCGAGGACGCCGACCTCGATCAGGCCGCGGCGATGGCGGCCCATCAGGGACCGCTGATGCAGTCCGGCCAGAGCTGTGCGTGCGCGAGCCGCGTGCTGGTCCATGACGCGGTGTACGACGCGTTCCTCGAGAGGTTTCTCGCCACGGTCGGCGCCGCCAAGATCGGCGACCCGCTGGACCCGACGGTGTTCTTCGGCCCGGTGATCAGCGCCGGCTCAGCCGACCGCATCCTCGGCGTCATCGGCGATGCGGTGGCGCAGGAGTCGGGGGAGCTGCTGCTCGGCGGCAGCCGGATCGGTGGCGGCCTCGCGCCGGGTTACTACATCGAACCGACCGTCTTCGGCGACGTCGACAACTCCTCGGCACTCGCACAGACCGAGACGTTCGGTCCGGTGGTGTCGGTCATCCGATTCCACGACGAAGCCGAGGCGTTGCGCCTCGCCAACGACACCCCGTACGGGCTGAACGCGTTCGTCCACACCCGTGACCTCGCTCGTGCCCATCGCGTCGCACGGCGGCTGGAGGCGGGTTCGGTGTGGATCAATCAGCTGAGCATCATCTCCCCGCAGGGGCCCTATGGCGGCTACAAGAAGAGCGGCTTCGGGCGCACCGGTGGCGTCGACGGACTCCACGAGTTCATGCAGGTGAAGAACATCCGTATCGGCATGGGTTGAGGGTGGCCGGAGCCGATCCGTTTCATCCCGAGTTACGCCGCGTCGCACGGCTTCTGCCGCGCACGCTGGTGACCCCGTTGACGGCCAGGGTGTTCCGCCGGATACCGGGAAGCCGCCGGTCGTCCGGCGCTGACGGGGTGCAGATCGTGCGGTTGCCGTCCGGCGTCAGCGTCCGCATCCACCGGCCCCCGGGTGACCCGCCGGGACGTGGCACTCCCGGACTGCTCTGGATCCACGGCGGCGGATTCGTGCTCGGCCACCCGGGAATGGACGACGGACTGTGCCTGCGGCTGTCCCGCGAACTCGGTGCCACGGTCGGGGCCGTCGACTACCGGCTCGCACCGGAACACCCGCACCCCGTCCCGCTGACCGACTGTTACGCGGCGCTCTCCTGGCTGGCCGGGCATCACGGGGTCGACCGCACGCGCATCGCCGTCGCCGGTGCGAGTGCGGGAGGCGGTCTGGCCGCGGCACTCGCGCAGCTGGCCCTCGATCGTTCGGAGATCGCGCTGGCGGCTCAGATCCTGCGCTATCCCATGCTGGACGATCGCAGCGCGCGGCGGCCGGATCCACACCGCAGGCACCGGCGGATGTGGAGCCGCGAGAGCAACCTGTTCGGTTGGCAGTCCTATCTGGGCGATGCCGACCCCGCCAGCGCCGTACCGGGCCGCCGCGACGACCTCACCGGCCTGCCGCCGGCATGGATCGGCGTGGGGACGTTGGACATCCTGCACGACGAAGCCGTGCAGTACGCGAGCCGGTTACGGGAGGCCGGCGTGCGGTGCGAGTTGGACGTGGTGCCCGGTGCGTTCCACGGATTCGATGCGGTGGCGCCGAAGACGTCGGTGGCGCAACGCTTTCACCACAGCCAGCTCGAGGCGTTGCGACGCGCATTCGCGGTCGGCGACCGGCACTGATCAGCCCGCCTGGCTGAACTCGATGTGCAGTTCGGTGAGGCCGCGCAGCAGGAACGTCGGCTCGTAGCCGTAACGACGGCCGTCGGCGGGACCGTGGTCGGACTCGCTGATGGTGATGTCCCGCATCCGGTCGAGGAGCCGGTGCACGGTGATGCGTCCCTCCACGCGAGCCAGGGGAGCGCCTGCGCAGGTGTGGATTCCCCGGCCGAACGCGATGTGCTCGCGGACGTTCTTTCGGTCCAACCGGAACTCGTTCGGCTCGTCGAACTTACGTGGATCCCGGTTCGCCGCGCCGAGGCAGAGCATCAGCACGGTGCCGGCCGGGATGTGCACCCCTGCCAGCGTCGTCGTCTTACGGGCCAGCCGGAAGTCCACCTTGGTCGGACTCTCCAGGCGAAGGGACTCCTCGATGAACGCCGGTATCAACTCACGGTGCTCGCGCAGGATCTGCTGGAACTCCGGGCGGTCCCCGAGGGTCTGCACGGCCGCGCTCAACAACTTGGTGACGGTCTCCTGGCCCGCCGCGAACAGGAAGGTCGCCGGCTTGGCTACCTCGATCACCTCCGGAACCGAACCGTCGGGATAGGTCGCACACGCCATACCGCCGAGCACGTCTTCGCGGGGTTCGCGTCGCCGCTCGGAGATGTATCCGCAGAACTTGTCATCGAGGTACTCCAGCGGATTCAGGCCCACCGGCTCACCGTCGAGCGCACCCACCCGGTTACCCGCCGGCTTCTCGGCGCCCAGCGCGCGGCGGAACTCGGCGCGGTCCTCGGCCGGCACGCCGAGCAGGTCGGTGATCGCGAGAGTCGCAAAGGGGCGGGCGTATTCGGAGAGGAACTCACATCTGCCGTTGGCGATGAACTCGTCGAGCTGGTCGTCGACCAACCGCCACATGAACTCCTCGTTCTCCTGGAGTCGCCGCGGTGTCAGCAGCCTGCTCAGCAGCGACCGGGCCCGTTCGTGTGCGGGCGGGTCCATCACCACCATGTGTTCGAAGATCGGGAACTCGTGCCGGTGCGCCTCGATCTGTTCGGTGATGTCGTCACCCTCGGGCTCGAACGGCAGCGGCGGGAACGGGCCGCCGATCGCATTGACCGCGGAGAAGGAATCGAAGTCCTTGAACGCCGCCATCACCTCCGCGTAGCCCGTCACGGCAACCACACCGTGGTGCGGTTCCCGGTACACCGGACCATGGCTGCGCAGCCACTCCAGATAGCCGTAGGGATCCTGGGCGGTCGCCGGATCGGTGAAGTAGTCCACTGAAGCCAGATCGGTCATGCCGCCGCCGTCCTTCCGGTCCGGTCATTCGATGAATGCTGCTCGGATACAACGCTGATCGCGCCGCGCGGACAGGCATCCAGGTCGAACACCTCGGGTGCGAGGTCGATGCCGAGCGCGTGCCCCTCGCACAGCCGTGGATCGACGCGGACACGTCGGAGTGACGCAGACATCGGCGATGCCCTCCAAAAACTGATCGATCGATCAAATTCAGTGACTGGTCATGGATACCACGCGTCGATTACGGTGGTCAAGACACGGGCCGCCGACGGCGAATCGCCCGAGGCGACAACGGATCGTGGAGACTGCTGAGATGGCTGCCCCGAGGAAGCCGAAGGCGAAGGACGCCGGCGCGCGGCTGCGCCTGATCGACGCCGCCGCTCAAATCATGCGCGACGAAGGCTATGCCGCGGCGACCTCGCGGCGGGTCGCCGCTGTGGCCGGTGTGAAGCCGGCGCTGGTCTACTACTACTTCGACACGATGGACGATCTGTTCCTGGCGGTGTTGCGGGCCGGAGCCGAGATGTCCCTGGCGGAGATGCGCAAGGCGCTCACCGAGGACAACCCCCTGCGGGCGCTGTGGGCGATCAACTCCGATCCCCGCCGCACCGGGCTCAACACCGAGTTCATGGCGATGGCCAACCACCGCAAGGTGATCGGCGCCGAACTGAAGGCCTACGCCGAGCGCGTGCGCGACATCGAGACCGCGGCGGTGACCGTCGCACTGCGCACCCACGGCGTGGACCTCGACGACTATCCGCCGGTCGTCGTCTCGATGCTGGTGGCACAGATGGCGCGCAGCCTGTGCAACGAGATCGCCATCGGTGTCACCGACGGGCACGATCAGATGCGCGCGTTCCTCGAGCGCTTTCTCGTCCGGTACGACGCGGACGCGCCGTCGGTCAAGAGGAGCCGGTGACACGTCACTTCAGCATGCTGCCCGCGTCCACCGTCACCGGGAGCCCGGTCACGTAACGCGCCTCGTCGGAGGCGAGGAACAGCACGGCGTTGCTGATGTCCTCGGGCTCGACCCATCCGACGGGCAGCACGTGCATCATCCTGGCGACGACCGCCATGTCGTCCGGGCCGGGTTCTGCCAGGTCGGGGCGGAAGAGCCGCATCGTTCCCTCGTTCATGAACATCGGGGTGTTGACGTTGGTCGGGTGCACGGAGTTGACCCGGATCGAATGCTCGCCCAACTCGACCGCGAAGGTCCGCATCAGGCCGACCACACCGTGTTTCGCGGCGATGTAGTGGCCGGTGTGCGGATAGGCCTTGAGGCCGCCGACCGAGCTGGTGAGCACGATCGAACCGCCGCGCCCACCCGAGAGGATGTGCGGCACACCGGCCTTGACCGTCTTCCACACCCCGGACAGGTTGACGTCGATCATGTCCTGCCAGTCCCGCTCGCTGGTCTTGTCCAGCGTCTGGCCGCCGTTGCCAATGCCTGCGTTGGCGACGATGATGTCCAGGCGCCCGAGTTGTTCGACACCGCTGTCCACGGCGGCCTTCAGGGCGTCGTAGTCGCGGACGTCGACCTCGGCGGTGACGATGCGGCGGTTCTGCCCCTTGATCAGATCGGCGGTCTCGGCCAGGTCGTCCGGGGTGGACGGCGGGATCACGCTGCTGCTGCTGACCGGCCCGCAGACGTCCACCGCGATGATGTCCGCGCCTTCCTGGGCGAGTCTCAGGGCGTGGCTGCGGCCCTGGCCCCGGGCCGCTCCCGTGACGAATGCGACCTTGCCTGCTACGCGGTCACCCATGTCTTCACCTCCGGTTGGCGCCGCAGTGCGGCGGGCGACGAAAAAACTGATCGATCGATCAGGACTCTGACAGCGACCGGGCGTCGAGTCAAGGGGGCGGGCCTGGACCGAGCCGGGGAGGGAAGCGCGCTAGACGGTGGCGCGCAGCGTGAGGCGGCGCGCGGACAGCATCGCGTCCCACACCCGCTCACCGGTGGCCGTCGAGATGCGTTCCGCCGCATCCAGCGCGGCCACCGCGCTCGCCCGATCCCGGTAGACGGCCTCGACGTCGGAGAGCAGTGCGTAGTACAGCGGCGAGAAGATCCGTCGGCCGCCCTGCGCATGCGCGGCGATCGCGTCGCGCATGTCGTCGGTGGTGTCGACGCCGTCCGGACCCGTCGCGAGCGCCCACCCGCGGATGAGTCGGGCGCCCGGAATGAACTGCTCGACACCGAGTTCGGTGAGTTCGCCCAGAACCCGGTCCGCGCGTTGCGCCAGCCCGTCGACGTCGCCGAGCATCGCGGACAGCTGCACCGCCGCGGTGCGGACGACCACCGTGCCGAAGCCGTCGTTGCGCGCGCTGCCCAGTGCCACCCCGTGCGCGATCGCCGACTCGGCCGCATCCAGGTCGCCGCGCAACGCATGGGCGTGACACCCCACGCCGTAGGCGATGACGTCGAACGAGGCCAGCGCCCCGTACCGTTCCCAGTCGGTCGACTGCTCGCGCAGCCGTTCCAAGGTGTCCACGCAGGAGTCGAGCTGCCCGCGCATGAACTGCGCGAGTGCCCGGGTGTAGTACCCGGCCGATGCGGCCAGCCCGTCACCGGTCGAGCCGTGATAGGCGATCAGCCCGTCGGAGAGCACCCGCGCCTCGTGATAGCGCCCGGACCCGCACGCCTCCAGGCAGCCCATCGCCACCGCCACGGTGAACTGCTCGGCGTCGGCGTCCGTCTCCGAGGAGCGCCGCAACTCCTCGAGCACCCCCATCGAACTCTGACCGTTCACCACGGCCTCGACGGAGGCCAGCTGCATCCGCAGATCGGTCTCGCGGGCGGTACGTCGCGGATCGGCGGGCAGCCGACCGCACACCGCCAGGGCCCGCCGGTCCAGTTCGGCCACTTCGGCGTACATCGACCGTGTCCACGCATCGCGCCGCGCCGCGTCGATCAGCGCGAGCGCGACGTGCGGGTCGAGCGCGTCACCCGCACGCCAGGCGTGCAGCGCGCCGTCCGCCGCTTCCTGCGGCGTGAGGCCGGCCGACGTCGCCGAGTAGGCCCGTGCCAGGTCGGCGTGGAGTTCGGCGCGGGCCACCCCGGCGATCTGCGACGCGATCGCGTCGCGCACCAGCCCGTGGCTGAAGCGGTAGGAACCGAACTGGTCGGCGGAGTCCTGCAGCAGACCGGCGGCCAGTGCGGGCTCGAGGTCGGCCGCCGCGGCATGCGCGTCCACGTGCAACGCCGACGCCAACCGGGCGACCGGGAACTCCATCCCCGTGACGGCCGCCGCGGTGAGCACCGTGCGCGTGGCGGCGGGCAGGTCTGCCATCCGCCTGCGGACGATGCCGGAGACCGCGTCGGGGACGTCGTCACCGTCGATCACCCGGGTGGAGGCGTGTAGGCGCCCGCTGTCGTGGAGCAGCCGGATCAGCTCACCGATGTAGAACGGATTCCCGCCGGTGCGGCTCCACACCGCCGCGGTGAACTCGGGGGTCGGCTGGATTCCCGACAGCTCGTTGATCAGCGCGCCGGTCGCCTCGACGTCGATGCCGCGCAAGGTGAGCGTGGTGATGTGGGCCCGGCTCAACAGCCGGTCGAAGGCGTCCGCGCGCAGCGGGCGCTCGTCGCCACCGGCCTGCCAGGTGGCGACGATCAGCAGGGGCAGCCGGTGCACGCCGTCGGACAGCAGCTCGAGCACGTCGCAGGTGAGCCCGTCGGCCCTGTGCAGGTCGTCGAGCACGACGATGGCGGGCGATGTCTTCGACTGCACGGCAACGGCCTTCGCGGTGGCCTGCGCGAGGTCGTACTCGGCGTGACCGCCGGAGTCCTCCGGAGCAGCACTCGACTGCCCGATCACCTCGTTCCATGCCCACATCGGCGGCCGCACCACGTCGCCCGCATGGCCGGCCCATGTCACCGACATACCGAGTTCGTCTGCAGCACTGGCCAGTTCGGTCGCCAATGCCGTCTTGCCGACACCGCTGTCGCCGGTGAGCACGGCGATGCTGCCCCGGCCCGCGGCTGCGGCGGTCAGCGCGGCGCGAAGACGACCGAGCTCCGTGGAGCGTCCGTGCAGCGCGCCCTCGCCGGCGTCGCTCGCCGGCGCAGGCGCCCGGCCGGGACCGGCGGGCCGCCAGTCGAGTTCGGGGGACTCGTCGCGGATCTGCTGGGCGAGGCGCTGCAGCGGCAGGCCCGGCCGCACGCCGAGCTCCTCGCGGAGCACGTCCGTCAACTGCGCGTAGGCGCGAAGTGCTTCCGAACGCCTCCCGGCGCGGTACAGCGCCACCATCAGCAGACCCGAGAGGGACTCCCGCATGGGATTCGCGGCGACTTCGAGCGCGAGGCCCGCGATCGATGCCTCGGCGTGACCGAGTCGGAGCTCCGCCTCGAACCGGGCCTCCACTGCGTCGGCGCGCAACGTCTCGAGGCGGTGCACCTCCTGCTGGACGAACACCTCGTTGCGCAGATCCGACAGGGGCGTGCCCCGCCAGAGTCCCAGTGCCTGCTCCAGCGTCCGCGCCGAACCCGCGGCGTCTCCGCTGTCGAGTTGGCGCCTCCCCCGCTCGATCAGGCTCTCGAAGTCCCTGGCATCGATCCGGTGATTTCCGACGTGGAGGCAGTAGGCGCTGGTACCGGTGCTCAGGCCGAGGTCCGCGCCGAGGATCCGGCGCAGGTTGGCGATGTAGGCACGTAGCGACAGGACCGGTTTCCGTGGCGCGGCGTCATGCCAGACATGGTCGATCAGCCGGTCGACCTCGACCTCGCGGCCGGCATTGAGGAGCAACGCGGCCAGAACCGCTCGCTGCCGCAGGCCGCCCAGAGGCCGGGGTTCGCCGTCACGCAGCACGGTCAGCGGCCCCAGCAGCAGGAAGTCCAAGCGACACCGTCCGTTCGCGGCCGGGGGAGTCCGACACGAGCTCCCCGGAAGTCGTCCAATCGAACTCCAACATGTGAAGACTAGTTTGCGCACCGCGAATGCAACGGCCCTGCCGTACACCTCGGTTCGCAGGTACCTCACAGGAAGACGGTGACCATGAGCATCGACCCGCTGGCCACACCCCAGGAACCCGGTCAGCCGGTGCAGGCCGCGGCCGCCGAGGACAAGAAGTCGACCTGGCGGGAGATGGTGCACGCCATGAGCCCGAAAGCGGTGTGGAGCTGGGCCGACGGGTACCCGGTGGTGCTCAAGCAGTTCATCCAGTTCTGTCTGGTGATCGTCTACCCGGCCTGGGTGGTCGGCGTGCTGTTCGGGCTCGCGTGCTACGGCCTTTTCTACGTCACGGTCTATCCGGTGCTGTGGCTGCTGTTCTGGCCGATGCGGGCGTGGATGAAGAAGAACCGGCCCGAGGAGTACGCCGAGAGTCAGCGCAAGAAGTAGCTCCATCGCGGCGGTGCCCGCCGATGACGTATCGGTGACGTCGGGCGCCCGATCAGGGTTGGCGCCGTAACAGCGGGGTACCGCAGGGCGACAAAGTCCATGTCAGCGCCGAAACCTTCGGTTGCTGGACTTTCAGAACGCGGGGGATGCCAAGCAGCGGCATCTCGACCCGGGTACGCCTTCTGCGGTCCGGGTCCGCGGGTTCCTGTGACATGCCGCGCACGGCGGCACAAATTCAGATGGAGCGATGAGAGATGACATCACTACCCCGATCGGTCCGCCGCCTCGCGGCGGGCGTACTGGCGGCGCTCATGCTGCCGGGACTGATCACCGTCGCCGGCGGAGCGGCCACTGCGGCGGCCTACTCGAGGCCGGGTCTGCCGGTCGAGACGCTGATGGTGCCGTCTGCGGCCATGGGCCGCGACATCCCGGTGAAGTTCCAGGGCGGCGGACCCAAGGCGGTCTACCTGCTCGACGGGCTGCGTGCCCGCGACGACAACAGCGGCTGGGACATCGAGACCGCCGCGTTCGAGAACTACTACCAGTCCGGCCTGTCGGTGGTCATGCCGGTCGGCGGCATGTCGAGCTTCTACACCAACTGGCAGAGCCCGGCCGTCGGCAACGGCAGGACGCAGAGCTACCAGTGGGAGACGTTCCTGACGTCCGAACTGCCCGCTTACCTCTCGGCCAACAAGGGCATCTCGCCCAGCGGCAATGCCGTGGTCGGGCTGTCGATGTCGGGTAGCTCGGCGCTGATCCTGGCCGCCTACCACCCGGGCCAGTTCTCGTATGCGGGCTCGCTCTCCGGTTTCCTCAACCTGTCCCAGGGCATCTGGCCGACGCTGGTCGGTTTCTCGATGCGTGACGCCGGCGGCTTCGACGCCACGGCGATGTGGGGACCGGGCGGCGGCCCGGCGTGGCAGCGCAACGACCCGACGCTGCAGGCGGGCCGGCTGGCGGCCAACGGCACCCGGATCTGGGTGTACACCGGCAACGGCAGGCCGGGTGACCTCGGTGGCGGCGGTGACATCCCCGGTCAGCTGCTGGAGAGCATCACCCAGGACAGCAATCGGGCGTTCCAGGAGGCCTACACGGCTGACGGTGGCAGCAACGCGACCTTCAATTTCCCGGCCAACGGCACGCACGGCTGGGGCTACTGGGGTTCGCAGCTCAATGCGATGAAGGGCGACATCCAGCGCACGCTGGGCGCCTGAGCCCTCGAAGACGACGGCCGGAGCGGATATCCGCTCCGGCCGTTGTCGTCGGTCGTCTAACGCAGTGACGAGGTGTCGATGACGAACCGGTACCGCACGTCGCTGGCCAGCACCCGCTCGTAGGCCTCGTTGACGTACTCCGGCGCGACCACCTCGATCTCGGGGCGCACGTCGTGCTCGGCGCAGAAGTCGAGCATCTCCTGGGTCTCGCGGATCCCGCCGATCAGCGAACCGGAGATGCTGCGCCGCCCGAAGATCAGCGCACCCGCCGGAACCGCCATCGGGTTCTCCGGCATCCCGAGCTCGACCAGGGTGCCGTCGAGCTTGAGCAGTTTGAGGTAGTCGGCCAGGTTCAGATTCGCCGATACGGTGTTGATGATCAGGTCGAACGTTCCCGCCAGCTCTTTGAACGTGTTGCGGTCGCTGGTCGCCCGGTAGTCCCGCGCGCCGAGGCGCAGCCCGTCCTCCATCTTCTTCAGCGACTGGCTCAGCACCGTCACCTCGGCGCCCATCGCGACGGCCAGCTTCACCGCCAGGTGCCCCAGGCCGCCGAGGCCGATGACCGCGACGGACTTGCCCGGCCCGGCGCCCCAGTGCCGCAGCGGGGAGTAGGTGGTGATCCCGGCGCACAGCAGCGGCGCGGCCTCGTCCAGAGCGATGTTCTCGGGGATGCGCAACACGTAGTTCTCGTCGACGACGATCGCACCGCTGTACCCGCCCTGCGTCGGCTCGCCGTCGCGGCCCACACCGTTGTAGGTGCCGACCATGCCGCCGCCCGTGCAGTACTGCTCGTCGCCGGCGCGGCACTCGGGGCATTCGCGGCAGGAGTCGACGAAGCAGCCGACGCCCACGCGGTCGCCGACCTGGTACTTCGTCACCTCTGACCCCACCTCGGTGACCACACCGGCGATCTCGTGGCCGGGCACGATCGGATACTTCACGCTGCCCCATTCGGCGCGCACGGTGTGGATGTCGGAGTGACAGATGCCGGCGAAGTGGATGTCGAACGCGACGTCGTGTGGTCCGACCGGCCGGCGGGTGACGGTGGTCCTGGTCAGCGGCTCGGTGGCCGAGGTCGCGGCGTAGGCAGAGACGGTGGTCATGCAGTCCTCTTCAGTGCTCGTCGATTTTTGAATGCAATCGGGAACAACGAAGGCCTGCGGACCGATTACTCCCGGCCTGGATGTGAGATATCCCCTATAGGCCCGGTGCGCGGAAGGCGCCGTTGAACGACAGCCGCGTGTACGACACCACGCCGGCCTGCAAATAGGGGTCGTCGGCCATCACGGCCTCGGCCTCCTCGTGGCTGATGTCGCCGGTGATGAGCACCCCGCCCGCCTGCGATTCCTGCCGGCCCGCCAGCACCAGGCGGCCGGCCCCGACCTCCGCTTCGAGCCATGCGAGGTGCGCGGGCCTGGTCTTGTCGATGACGTCGAGCGGCTGCAGGTAGGTCGACGTGAGGACGTGAAACACGCCGACGACACTACTCGATCTCTTCACTTCGCGATAAAGCCATGTCAGCCAACGTATTTCGATAGAATCGGCTGGTGAATCAGCGACCGCGGGTCACCCGCCTGGTGATGTACAAGCACGGCGTGGCCTACCTGGAGCGCAGCGGCCCGGCCGCCGGATCGTTCGAGCTGTCGTTCCGCCGGGGCGACATGAACGACGTGCTGAAGTCGTTGGCGGTCGGCGTCGCCGGCGGGGCGGCCGCCTTCGGGGGTGTCGGATTCGAGACGCCCAGCGATGCCGACGCGTTGCTGGCCGACCGCAACCTGCTGCTCACGCCGGGTGCGGCGTTGTCCGGCCTGCTCGAGGCCGTGCGCGGCCGCACCGTCGAGGTGACCGCGGAGGGTGGCGCTCACCGGGGTGAGGTGATCGGCGTGGACGAGACCGACGGCGGCACCGCCCCGCCGCAGCGACTGCTGGTGCTGCGGACCGGTGAGGGCGCACTGCGCCTGGTCGACCTCGCCGGAGTTCGCGGCATCGACCTGGTCGAGGAACCCTCCCGAGACGACCTGGGCTACCTGGTGGAGCGGTCGCGCGCCGCGACGGCCGGGGAGCAGCGCACCGTGGCGGTCCGCCTCGACGGCGCCGCCGACGCCGTGCGGGTCTCCTACGTGGTGCCGGCACCGGTGTGGCGGGTGTCCTACCGATTGATGTGCGACGGTGCGGCGGTCACGCTGCTCGGGCTGGCCATCGTGCACAACCCCGTCGACGAGGAACTGACCGACGTGGCACTGACCCTCACCACCGGCCAGCCGGTGTCGTTCGACATCGACCTCTACCACGGCAAGTGGGTGCGGCGGACGGTGGTCGAGGAGGAGGATCGCCTCGCCTCGGCGCCCGCGCCGAGCGGTGCTCCGATGCCCGTGAGGGCCATGATGGCGCGGGAGATGGCCTATGCCGACGGGGCCGAGGACGCCGACTACTCCGAAACCGGCGACCGCGGTGAGCATTTCGAGTACCGGCTGACCGCGCCGGTCACGTTGGCGCGCGGCGGGTCGGCGATGGTCCCGATGGTGACCACCCGGCTCGAGGACGCCCGCCGGGAGCGGGTCTGGCGCGACGGGTCGGGCTCGGCGCCCGACATCGTGCTGGTGTTCACCAACACCACCGGCGTGGTGCTCGAGGAGGGCGCCGCCGTGGTGTACGACGACGGCAGTTACGCCGGGGAGGCGATGCTGCCCTACACCGCCCGCGGCGCCCAGCTGCGGCTGACGTTCGCCAAGGACCTCGCGGTGCGTTGCGCGAAGTCCACCGGCTACCGGACGGTGACCACGAAGGTGCGGCTCGGCCGGGAGGGGCTGATCGAGGAGCAGCGTCGTGACGAGCAGCACGTGTGGCGCGCCGACAACGACGGCGACACCGCGGTCGAGCTGTGGGTCGAGCTGCGCCGACGCACCGGATACCAACTGGACGGCGCGGTCACGCCGGTCGAGCAGACCGCCACCCACCACCGGTTCAGGATCGACGTGCCCGCGCACGGGCATGCGGAACTGACGGTGCTCGAGTCCTACCGGACAGAGGTCAGCGCCGGCTACGACCGGCTCTCGCCCGACCAGCTCGGCGAATGGCTGTCGCGCAGGCTGCTCGACGAGTCGACGTTCCGGGAGCTCAGCGGGGTGCTGGGGCACTGGGAGACGGCCCGCCGGCTGGAGGGCGAGCGTGAGCGGATGGTCGAAGAGCGCGACGAGGCCTTCGCCGGCCAGGCCCGCATCGCCGAGCAACTCGAGGTGCTGCGCGACGCGGGCCCGGAGGGCGAGGTGCGCGCCCGCACCGTCGATCAGCTGGTGGCGCTGCAGGACCGGGCCGCCACCCTGGACGCCGACATCCGGCGCAACCGTGACCGCGTCGACGCCGAGAATGATGCCGCCGCAAGCGAACTCGACAGCCTGATCGCGCGCGGGGTCAGTTGATCGGCGCGTTCACCTGGCGCAGGTCGGCCAGGATGCCGCGCGCCGCGACGATGCCCTGCCCGGTGTGCCAGATCTCGTTGTTGACCGTGAACACGCGGTGGTCCCTGGTGGCCGACAGCGCGCGCCAGGCGTCACTGTCGAGCACCTCGGCGGCACGCTCACGCGCGCCGGCCGACGCGAAGGACAAATAGACGATGTCGCCGTCGGCGGCGGCGTAGTCGGGGGAGTCGTCGGTGCCCACCTCGACATAGGGCCTGTCGGTGAAGCGCTGCGCGGCAGGGCGATCGAGCCCCACCTCGGCGAGCACGCTGCCCGCGAAGTCGTCCACCCCGTAGACACGCAGCGTGGTGTCGGTGAGCTGCGCGACCGAGGCCTGGAAGTGTGCGGCGTCGTTCTCGGCTCCGGTCCTGCGGGCGGCCTCGTCGAAGCCGTCGATCAGGCCGCCCGAGGCGTCGAAGCGGCCGGTGGCCGCGCCGACCGTGCGCAGGTTGGCCTTCCAGTCCACACCGGGCGGACCGGTGAACACGGTGGGCGCGATGGCCGCCAGCGCGGGGTAGGCCTGCGGGGTGAGGGCCTGCGAACCGAGGATGAGGTCGGGGCGGGCCGCTTCGATCGCCGCCAGGTCGGGATCACTGCGGCTGCCGGCCTTCGGCACCTCGTGCACCACACGGCCCAGATAGGACGGCTGGTCGGACGAACCGTCGGGCAATGCCGCGGCGACGATGCGGCCCTGCAGCCCGAGCGCGCACAGCGCGTCGAGCTGGTCACCGGAGAGCACCACGATGCGTTGCGGGTCCGCGGGCACCCGCGTCTCGCCGACGGCGTGACGGACGGGGCGCTCGCGCGGCCCCGGGTCGAGCCGCGCCGGTTCGGCGGCACAGGACTCGTCGGGCCTGCGTTCGTTACCCAGGACACCGGCGCCGGCGATGCTCGTCGTGCTGGTCACCACCGACGACGCCGCGGGCGGGGCGCCGCCCGGATCGCCCGATGCCCCGCACGAGGTCACCGCGACCGCCGTGACCACGGCCGATGCCGCGGCGCACAAGCGCATCCGCGGTCCGCTGATCAGCACGTGGCCGACGGTAACATCCAGCCGGAGAACCGCCCGTTCAGCGGTCGGACCACCGATCCAGGCCGAATTACGACAGTTTGTAGGACCCAGGCTGACCCGGCCCCCGCGGAGCGATAAGATTCAGAACGAAACACGCGGGGCCCGCCCCGCGCAGGACCTTTGGAGGATCTCTTGGTAGCCGAAGCGCCCCCAATCGGAGAACTCGAGGCTCGGCGCCCCTTTCCGGAGCGGCTGGGCCCCAAGGGCAACCTGATCTACAAGCTGGTCACCACCACCGATCACAAGCTGATCGGGATGATGTACTGCGTCGCCTGCTTCGTGTTCTTCTTCATCGGCGGGTTGATGGCGCTGTTCATGCGCACCGAACTCGCGGTCCCGGGCCTGCAGTTCCTGTCCAACGAGCAGTACAACCAGCTGTTCACCATGCACGGCACGGTGATGCTGCTGTTCTACGCGACGCCCATCGTGTTCGGCTTCGCCAACCTGGTGCTGCCGCTGCAGATCGGCGCGCCCGACGTGGCGTTCCCGCGGCTCAACGCCTTCTCGTTCTGGCTGTTTCTGTTCGGCGCGCTGATCGCGATGGGCGGGTTCATCACCCCCGGCGGCGCGGCGGACTTCGGCTGGACCGCGTACTCCCCGCTGACCGACGCCATCCACTCACCGGGCGCCGGCGGCGACCTCTGGATCATGGGCCTGGCCGTCGGCGGTCTGGGCACCATCCTCGGCGGCGTCAACATGATCACCACGGTGGTCTGCATGCGTGCCCCCGGCATGACCATGTTCCGGATGCCGATCTTCACCTGGAACATCCTGGTGACGTCGATCTTGGTGCTGCTGGCCTTCCCGCTGCTCACCGCGGCGCTGTTCGGCCTGGCCGCCGACCGTCACCTCGGCGCCCACGTCTACGATCCGGCCAACGGTGGGGTGCTGCTGTGGCAACACCTCTTCTGGTTCTTCGGCCACCCCGAGGTGTACATCATCGCGCTGCCGTTCTTCGGGATCGTGACCGAGATATTCCCGGTGTTCTCCCGCAAGCCGATCTTCGGCTACACCACGCTGATCTACGCGACGCTGGCCATCGCTGCGCTCTCGGTCGCGGTGTGGGCGCACCACATGTACGCCACCGGCGCGGTGCTGCTGCCGTTCTTCTCGTTCATGACGTTCCTCATAGCCGTGCCCACCGG
>NZ_JBMVDG010000014.1:0-62458 GCF_049541695.1 Mycobacterium sp. NPDC050041
CCTCCCACATCTGTGGCTCTACCGGCCAGGACCCACTTCCTGTCGGCAACCCACGTTCACATGTGAGCGAGGCCCCAGCCCCCCATACCGTCTAGTGGTCCTCGCCGCGCGGGGGTGCGTCGAGGACGCTGTGCTCGTCGACCACCTTCTGCAGCGCGCTCACCCAGTGGTCGTAGTACTGCCACTCGCCGCGTTGGCCGTCGGGGGCGTTCTCCCAGCGGCCGATGGTCTCGATCAGGCTCTGCTGGAAGTCGCTCCAGTCGTAGTGGCCGAATTCCGACAGCGCCAGCGCCAGGCCGAAGGCTCGGCGCTGCCACTCGTGGTCGAACTGCGGGGCTGCGGCGTCCGTGGTGCAGGTGTCGTGAAGCCTCATGACGCCGGTCCCGCGAGTCCCACACCCATCATCGACTCCGTCGTGACAAGGTCCATCAGCATCTCGTCGGTGAAATCGTCGGTGCCCGCCGGTCGTTCGGGTATCACGAACCAGCGTGAATGGCCGCTGCTGTCCCACACCTTGATCTCGGTGTCCGCGGGCAGGTCGACGCCGACCTCGCTGAGCACCTTGCGCGGCTCGCGCGCGGCCCGCGAGCGGAACACCGGATCCTTGTACCAGTAGGGCGGCAGGCCGAGCACCGGCCACGGGAAGCACGAGCAGAGCGTGCAGATCACCAGATTGTGCACACCGGGGGAGTTGGCCACCGCCTGCAGATGCTCACCCTCGGCGCCTGCCATCCCGTCGGGCAGGTCGAGTTCCTCGATGGCCGACGGGGTGTCGTCGACGATGCGGGCCGCGAAATCCGGGTCCGTCCAAGCCTTCACGACGATCTTGCGGCCATTGAGCGGTGTCATCTCCGACTCGAAGTAGGCCAGCACCTTGTCCACCGTCTGCGGGGTGATGATGCCCTTCTCGACCAGTAGCGACTCCAGTGCGGCGACCTTCGCCGCACTGGTCCTCACGGTCGTCGGGGTAGGAGAACTGCCCGCTCATCCGGCTCCTTCCAGGTAGGCCTCGAACAATTCGGCGTAGAACGTCTGTAGTCCCGGTTCGGCGCGCGGACCGAACATCTCCTCGGGTGTGAAGGCGACGATGTAGATCGGCATCGGGTCCCCGATGCCGTCGCCGGTGTGGGTGAAATAGCCGTAGTCGCCCTCGAAGACGCGCTCGACCGTGCCGAGCCGTCCGCGCAGATGGCCGGGTAGGCGGGTGTGCGCGCCGGCCGGGACGTTGGTGATCCGCACCTGGTCGCCGACGGCGAACTTCGGGTGGGCGACGTCGCGCCGCGGGCTGTCGCCCTGGCGCAGGTATGCCACCACCTGCTCGTCGATGGCCGGCTCGGCCGGTGAAGCATCCTGCGCTGCAACGTTTTCGGATTCGGCCTGGCGTGCTGTCAGTTCGTCTTCGGCGAGGTAGCCCTTGTCGAGGAAGAACTGCGTGATGCCGCCCAGCCATTTCTCGTAGTAGCGGAACTTGAAGTAGTCGAACGGGTTCATCGCCTCGGCGCCGGTGCGCAGATCCGCCCATGTCCACTCGTCCTTGAACGCGGTCGGCACTTCGTCGATCGGATACTGCGGCAACGCCGACCCCAGGTGGTTGGACAATCCCATCATCGCGACGTGGATGCCGAAGATCCGTTTCTCCCACTCCTCGACGAACACCCGCTTCTCGAAGTTCAGCGGCTCCGGCAGTCCTTCGAGACCGCCGAGATTGTGCTGCAGTTTCATTGTGCCGGACTACCTTCCGTTGTCGGCTCCACCGCGCTGTCGCGGGTGAGCAGCGTCGCCACATATTCCGAGAGCAACCCGAAGGACGCGCCGAGCACACATGCCGTCGCGGCCACCAGACCGGGATGGCTGATGGTCGTCACGGTGACGGCGTTACCGGTGCCCGCGACCGTCGACACGGTGGCCGCGAAGCCGATCACCACGGCCGGAGTGGTCGACAGCAGCGGCACCCAGGAGGCCTGCACCATCACCGCGCTGCCGACCCCCACCGCCAGCGCGACGGCGAACACGCTGCCGCCCAGCAGATGCCCGGCGAACAGGCTGGCCGAGGCGATCACGACGCCGACGAGGTTGCTCGACAGCGAACGCACCCAGCCGGCGACACCGCCGCCGACGAAGAAGAACGACGCCCACGTGAGGAACACCACCCAGATCGGGACGGTGATCACCTCGGCGGTCAGCGCCACCGCCACACCGCCGAGCACGCCGATACTCAGGGTGAGCGCTGATCGCGAGTCCATGCATGGACTGTGCCGCCGGTGTGTTTCCTGGCCGTGACGGCGGTTTTGCGATTGTGGTCGACCGCCCGCGAGCACTTGGATGTCGGTGCCCGCCGCCGTCGGCTACGCGCCGTGGATCGGCGAATTACGTCCGGGAAACCCGACGTGGGAAGATAGGACGCGTGTTGCGTTGGACCACTGCCGGGGAATCGCACGGCCGCGCCCTGGTGGCCATGCTCGAGGGCATGGTCGCCGGTGTGCATGTCACTTCCGAGGACATCGGCACCCAGTTGAAGCGCCGCCGCCTCGGCTACGGCCGCGGCGCCCGGATGAAGTTCGAGCAGGACCAGGTGACGGTGCTGGCCGGCGTCCGGCACGGGCTCACCCTCGGCGGGCCGATCGCCATCGAGATCGGCAACACCGAGTGGCCGAAGTGGGAGGCGGTGATGGCCGCCGACCCCGTCGACCCCGCCGAACTGGCCGACATCGCACGCAACGCGCCGCTGACCCGGCCGCGGCCCGGCCACGCCGACTACGCCGGCATGCTCAAGTACGGCTTCGACGACGCCCGCCCGGTGCTCGAACGCGCCAGCGCCCGCGAGACGGCTGCCCGGGTCGCCGCGGGCACCATCGCACGCGGCTTCCTGCGCGAGGCCCTCGGCGTCGAGGTGCTGTCCCACGTCATCTCCATCGGCGCGAGCAAGCCCTACGACGGCCCGCCGCCGCAGCCCGGCGACTTGACCGCGATCGACGACAGCCCGGTCCGGGCGTTCGACAAGGACGCCGAGGATTCGATGATCGCCGAGATCGAGGCGGCCAAGCGCGACGGCGACACCCTCGGTGGCGTCGTCGAGGTGGTGGTGTCCGGGCTGCCGGTCGGTCTCGGCTCGTTCACCAGCGGCGACAACCGCCTCGACAGCCAGCTGGCCGCCGCGGTGATGGGCATCCAGGCGATCAAGGGCGTCGAGATCGGCGACGGATTCGAGACCGCGCGCCGCCGCGGCAGCGTGGCGCACGACGAGATGTATCCCGGCCCCGACGGTGTGTTGCGCTCGACCAACCGCGCAGGCGGACTCGAGGGCGGCATGACCAACGGCCAGGCGCTGCGCGTGCGGGCCGCGATGAAGCCGATCTCCACGGTGCCCCGGGCGCTCGCCACGGTCGACATGGCCACCGGCGACGAGGCCGTCGCCATCCACCAGCGCTCCGACGTGTGCGCCGTCCCGGCCGCGGGCGTGGTCGTCGAGACGATGGTCGCGCTCGTCGTCGCGCGTGCCGCGCTGCAGAAGTTCGGCGGCGATTCGCTTTCCGAGACCCGGTCCAACATCGACTCCTACCTGCGAGCGGTCGCCGAGCGTGCGCCCTCCGATCACGCGGCGCAGGCGTCGGGCTGATGGCGCCCAAGGCGGTCCTCGTCGGCCTGCCCGGCTCGGGTAAGTCGACCATCGGACGCCGACTGGCCAAGGCGATCGGCCTGGCCCTGCTCGACACCGACACCGCGATCGAGCAGACCACCGGCCGCACCATCGCCGACATCTTCAGCACCGACGGCGAGCAGGAGTTCCGCCGCATCGAGGAGCAGGTCGTGCGCTCGGCGCTGCAGACCCACGACGGCGTGCTGTCACTCGGCGGCGGCGCCGTCACCACACCCGGGGTTCGCGAGGCGCTGGCCGGCCACACCGTCATCTATCTCGAGATCAGCGCCGCCGAGGGGGTGCGCCGCACCGGCGGCAGCACCGTGCGGCCGCTCCTGGCCGGGCCCGACAGGGCGGAGAAGTTCCGCGAGCTGATGGCCGCCCGGGCACCGCTGTACCGCCGGGTGGCCACCATGCGGATCAACACCAACCGGCGCAACCCCGGGGCGGTCGTGCGCCACATCGTGGCCCGGCTCGACGCCGCGCCCGCACCCGCCCCGTCCGGCAAGCCGGTGGCCCGCCCCCGCAGGCGCCGCCGACCGCCGTGGCGGCGCGGCCCCGCCGGGCAGCAGCAGAGCGACACCCCGCCCACCCCCGCGGTCATGGCCGCACGGCACCCGGAGCGAAGGAATGACTGACCCGGTCGTCGTCGACGTGCTCGTCGACAGGCCCTACCCCGTGATCATCGGCACCGGCCTGCTCGGCGAGCTGGGCCGCACACTGGCGGGCAGGCACAAGGTCGCGGTGCTGCACCAGCCCACGCTCGCCCAGACCGCCGAGACTATCCGGCACCACCTGGCCGAGCAGGGCATCGACGCCCACCGCATCGAGATCCCCGACGCCGAGGCCGGCAAGGAGCTGCCGGTGGTCGGCTTCATCTGGGAGGTGCTGGGCCGCATCGGCATCGGCCGCAAGGACGCCGTCGTCAGCCTGGGCGGGGGAGCGGCCACCGACGTGGCCGGCTTCGCCGCGGCCACCTGGCTGCGCGGGGTCGACATCGTCCACGTGCCCACCACGCTGCTGGCGATGGTCGACGCCGCCGTGGGCGGGAAGACCGGCATCAACACCGACGCGGGCAAGAACCTCGTCGGCGCCTTCCACCAGCCGGCCGCGGTGCTGGTCGACCTCGCCACCCTGGCGACCCTGCCCCGCAACGAGATCGTCGCGGGGATGGCCGAGATCGTGAAGGCCGGCTTCATCGCCGACCCGGTGATCCTCGACCTCATCGAGGCCGACCCGGAGGCGGCCCTGGATCCCACCAAGGACGTGCTGCCCGAGCTGATCCGGCGCTCGGTCACCGTCAAGGCCGAGGTGGTCGCCGCCGACGAGAAGGAGTCGGCGCTGCGGGAGATCCTCAACTACGGCCACACGCTGGCGCACGCCATCGAGCGGCGCGAGCGCTACCAGTGGCGCCACGGCGCGGCGGTCTCGGTGGGACTGGTGTTCGCCGCCGAACTGGGCCGGCTGGCAGGCCGCCTCGACGACGACACCGCCGCACGGCACCGCCGGGTGCTCACCGCGCTGGGCCTGCCGGTGCACTACGACGCCGACGCGCTGCCGCAACTGGTGGAGTTCATGGCCGGCGACAAGAAGACCCGCTCCGGGGTGCTGCGCTTCGTGGTGCTCGACGGGCTGGCCAAGCCGGGCCGGCTGGAAGGCCCGGACCCCGCGCTGCTGGCCGCCGCCTACGCCGAGATCGGAGCCGGATCGTGACGACCGTACGGGTGCTCAACGGACCCAACCTCGGCCGGCTGGGCCGCCGCGAGCCCGCGGTCTACGGCAGCACCACCCATGACGACCTGGTCGCGCTGATCGAACGGGAGGCCGCCGAGCTGGGGCTCGAGGTGTCGGTCCGGCAGAGCGACAGCGAGGCCGACCTGCTGGGCTGGGTGCACGACGCCGCCGATGCGGGGGAGGCCGTGGTGCTCAATGCCGGCGCGTTCACCCACACCTCGATCGCGCTGCGCGACGCGTGCGCCGAACTGAGCGCCCCGCTGATCGAGGTGCACATCTCCAACGTGCACCGGCGCGAGCAGTTCCGGCACCACTCGTACCTGAGCGAGGTCGCGACCGGCGTGATCGTCGGACTTGGCGTGCAGGGCTACGTCGCGGCGCTGCGCTACCTGGCGACGCTCGACTAGGGCTGCTGCTGCTGGCGCGGGGTGGTCGGCTCGTCGACCGCCGTCGCCGTCTGGTGCGGGGTCGTCTGCTGTCCATCGGCGTATTGCGCGTTGGACCCGTCGTCCTGCCGGTCGTCCTGCCGGTCGCCGCTGCGCACCGCGGCGAACACGTCGGTGTCGGCCCGGTCGTCGTCCGTGCCCTCACGGCGGCGGGTCTGCTCCGGCGCCTTGCGGTCCACCAGCCAGCGGCCGATGGTGGCGCCGAGGATGGCGAACAGGAACGTCATCAGCGCGGTGAAGGCCGCGAACGTGGTGAGCTCGTTCAGCAACCCCTCGACGTACAGGCTCTTGTAGAAGATCCCGATGAACCACGCGACGAAGCCGCTGACCACCCCGGCGAACAGCCCGGCCAACAGCCACACGATCGCGAGGTCGGAACGCCGCTCGGGATCGGGGTTGCTGCGTGCGTCGGCCCGGCCGTCGATCAGCCCCCAGGCGAACACGGCGATGATGAAGAGAACGACGAGGACGACGCTGATGAGGGTGGCCTTGGTCTCCCACACATTGATCGCCGCTCCCTGCACCAATCGGACGATCACCATCAGGGCAGCGAAGACCAGTCCGCGCACTAACCACTTGCTCATGAGGGCACAGCGTAGCGAGTACCGTCAGCGGCTGTGACTCATTCCCAGCGTAGAGATCGGTTGCGCGCCCGGCTCGAGGCCGCCGACCTGGCTGCCATGCTGGTCACCGACCTGGTCAACGTGCGTTATCTGTCCGGTTTCACCGGCTCGAACGCCGCGCTGCTGATTCTCACCGACACGCCGGCCGCCGTGCTGGCCACCGACGGGCGGTACCGCACGCAGGCCGCGCAGCAGGCGCCCGACGTGGAGGTGGTGATCGACCGGGCGGTGGGGCCGTGCCTGGTGGCGCGGGCCGGGGCCGCACGGATCGGCCGACTGGGCTTCGAGAGTCACGTGGTCACCGTCGACGGTCACCGCGGGCTGCTCGAGGCGGCGACGGACATCGAACTGGTCCGCGCGCCGCGGACGGTCGAAGCGCTGCGTGAGGTCAAGGACGCCGGCGAGATCGCGCTGCTGCGGCTCGCCTGCGAGGCCGCCGACGCCGCGCTGACCGACCTGGTGGACCGGGGCGGGTTGCGGCCGGGCCGTACCGAGAAGGAAGTCGGCCGGGAGCTCGAGTCGTTGATGCTGGACCGCGGCGCCGACGGCGTGTCGTTCGAGACCATTGTGGCGGCAGGCGCCAACTCGGCGATACCGCATCACCGGCCGACCGACGCGGTGCTCGCCACCGGCGACTTCGTCAAGATCGACTTCGGTGCGCTGGTGGCCGGCTACCACTCCGACATGACCCGCACCTTCGTGCTCGGCCGTGCCGAGCAGTGGCAGCGCGACATCTACACCCTGGTGTCCGACGCGCAGCGCGCCGGCCGTGAGGCGCTCGCAGCCGGGGTGACCCTCAAGGGTGTGGACGCCGCCTCCCGGCAGGTGATCGTCGACGCCGGCCACGGCGAGAACTTCGGCCACGGCCTCGGTCACGGGGTGGGTCTGCAGATCCACGAAGCGCCGGGAATCAACTCCGCAGCCGCCGGTACACTGCTTGCTGGCTCCGCGGTCACCGTGGAACCCGGTGTCTACCTACCCGGCCGCGGCGGCGTCCGCATCGAGGACACGCTGGTCGTCAGTGAGGAATCAGACACCCCCGACTTACTCACCCGGTTCCCCAAGGAACTGGCCATCCTCTGACACAGAGAGCTAGGAGCAGTACCGACCGTGGCATCGACCGCCGACTTCAAGAACGGGCTCGTCCTCAACATCGACGGCCAGCTGTGGCAGATCACCGAATTCCAGCACGTCAAGCCCGGCAAGGGGCCCGCCTTCGTGCGCACCAAGCTCAAGAACGTGCTGTCGGGCAAGGTCGTCGACAAGACCTACAACGCCGGGGTGAAGGTGGAGACGGCGACCGTGGACCGCCGCGACGCCACCTACCTGTACCGCGACGGGTCGGACTTCGTGTTCATGGACTCCGAGGACTACGAGCAGCACCCGCTGCCCGAGGCGTTGGTGGGCCGTGCCGCGGGCTTCCTGCTGGAGGGCATGGCGGTGCAGATCGCGTTCCACGACGGGGCGCCGCTGTACCTGGAGCTGCCGGTGACCGTCGAACTCCTGGTCGCCTCCACCGAGCCGGGGCTGCAGGGCGACCGCTCCAGCGCGGGCACCAAGCCGGCGACGCTTGAGACCGGCGCCGAGATCCAGGTCCCGCTGTTCATCAACACCGGCGACAAGCTCAAAGTGGACTCCCGCGACGGCAACTATCTCGGCCGGGTCAATGCCTGACCGCACCGGAGCCCGGATCGATGCCTGACCGGCCGGACAAGGGCCGGCATCAGGCCCGCAAGCGGGCGGTCGACCTGCTGTTCGAGGCCGAGGCCAGGGGCATCAGCCCGGCCGAGGTCGCCGAGGCCAGAACGGCGCTGTCGCACACCCAGGCCGACATGTTCACACTCAACCCCTACACGGTCACGGTGGCGCACGGCGTCACCGAGCACGGCGCCCACATCGACGACCTGATCTCGGCGCACCTGCAGGGCTGGACGCTGGAGCGGCTGCCTGCGGTGGACCGGGCCATTCTGCGGGTCGCGGTGTGGGAGCTTCTGCACGCCGACGACGTGCCCGCACCGGTGGCCGTCGACGAGGCCGTCGAACTCGCCAAGCAGCTGTCCACCGACGATTCGCCGAGCTTCGTCAACGGTGTGCTGGGCCAGGTGATGCTGGTGACACCACAGATCCGAGCCGCCTCCCAGGCGGTACGGGAAGCGGTGCGGGGCACCCCGGAGGGCTGAAAGGACCTCGCGCGGCGCGGCTTTTCGCTCACCGCGATTGCAATACTCCGGCTCCGCCCAGAGGTGGCGCAATGGCCGGAGGAACGGCTGATTCACCAGGTCGGCGGTGGTGTGCGACGGCGCAATGCACGGCCGCACCACGGGGTGGCCGCGCGCAGCGGGAAGGTCTTGCGGATCGCGCCCTAACGTGATTCGCGTGTCGCACGCCCCAGCCGGTCACGAAGCCGGCCACGAAGCGGAAGCCGTACCGCTGCCGGACCGGCGTGCGCGCGCGGACCGGGCCCGGCAGGTGGCCGATGTGCTGCGCCACCAGATCCACGCCGGCGCCTACGCCGACGGACTTCCCGCCGAGCAGGATCTCGCCGCCGAATTCTTCGTCTCCCGCAACACCGTTCGCGAGGCGCTCGCCGTGCTGAAGAACGAGGGCCTCATCGACCGCGGCCCACGGGTCGGCACCCACGTCGCGGTCCGCAAGTACGACCACGGACTCGACGCGCTGGCCGGCCTCAAGGAGACGTTCAAGGGCTACGGCGAGGTGCGCAACGAGGTACGGGCGGCGATGCGGCTGGCCGCCCCGCCCGCGGTGGCGCGCCGGCTGCAACTGCCGCCCGGTGCGCAGGTGGTGTTCGTGGAGCGGCTGCGCTATCTCGGCGACCTCCCGCTGTCCCTCGACCTGACCTACCTCGCCCCCGACATCGGTGAGCAGGTGCTCGAACACCGGTTGGAGAACAACGACGTGTTCGCCCTCATCGAACAGGTCAGTGGGCAGCGTCTCGGTGCGGCGACGCTGGCGCTCGAAGCGGTGTCGGCCGACCCTCATTCGGCGGCGACGCTGCAGGTGCCCGACGGCGCCGCACTGCTGATGCTCGAACGCCTCGCCAGTCTCGACGACGGCAGGCCCGTCGACCTGGAGTACATCCGCATGCGTGGCGACCGGATCACCATGCGCGGCAACCTGATCAGGAGTGACTCATGACGCTGGTGAACAACCAACGCGCCGACGTTCCGGTGACGATCGACGAATCGCTGTGCATCGAGGGCTGCACCCTGTGCGTCGACGTGTGCCCGCTCGACTCGCTGGCCATCAACCCGGAGAACGGCAAGGCGTTCATGCACGTCGACGAATGCTGGTACTGCGGCCCGTGCGCGGCCCGCTGTCCCACCGGCGCCGTCACCGTCAACATGCCCTACCTGATCCGCTAGTCCGGCTCGTCAGCCCCGACCTCCCAGGACACCGCACATGAAACGCACCATCGCCGTGGCGCTCGCCGCCGCCATCGTCGGCTCGCTGGCCGCCTGCTCGCTCGATTCGCAGTCACAATCCGACGGCACCGTCAACGTGGTCATCGGCTACCAGTCCAAGACCATCAACACCGTCACCGCCGGAACCCTGTTGAAGGCCAAGGGTTTCCTGGAACAGCGGCTCGCCGACGCCGGCGAGTCCACCGGCGTCGACTACAACGTCCAATGGCAGGACTACGACACCGGCGCGCCGATCACCGCGCAGATGGTCGCCGAGAAGATCGACATCGGCTCCATGGGCGACTATCCGCTGCTCATCAACGGCTCCAAGACCCAGGCCAACGAGCGGGCGCGCACCGAGTTCGTCTCCGTCACCGGCTACAGCCCCACCGGGTCGCTGAACATGATCGTGGTGCCGCCGGATTCGCCGATCAGGTCGGTCACCGACCTGCGCGGTGAGAAGGTCTCGGCCAGTGTGGGTTCGGCCGGCCACGGCACCCTGGTCCGGGCGCTCGACAACGCCGGCATCGACCCCAAGAGCGGCGTCGAGGTGCTCAACCAGCAGCCACAGGTCGGCGCGTCGGCCCTGGAATCGGGTCAGGCGCAGGCACTCTCGCAGTTCGTCGCCTGGCCGGGACTGCTGGTCTTCCAGGACAAGGCGAAGCTGCTCTACGACGGCGCCGAGGGCGACTATCCGACCTTCCACGGCGTCGTCGTCCGCCGTGGCTACGCCGACAGCCACCCCGAGGTGCTCGACGCGTTCCTGCAGGCTCAACTCGACGCCACCGACTTCCTCAACGAGAAGCCGCTGGAATCGGCGAAACTCGTCGCCGAGGGCAGCGGACTGCCCGAGGAGGTCGTCTACCTCTACAACGGCCCGGGCGGCACCAGCTTCGACACCACCCTCAAGCCGTCGCTGATCGAGGCCTTCAAGGGTGACGTGCCCTACCTGAAGTCCATCGGCGACTTCGCCGACCTCGACATCGACGGGTTCGTCTCCGACGAGGCCATCCGCAAGGCCTTCGCCGAACGCGGCGTGGACTACGACGCCGCCCGCGCCAGCACCGCCAACCCGTCGGTGATCCGCGGCCAGGACCCCGTGTGCAATGCCGCGGTCACCGATCCCCGCCTGGCGGGCGAACTCTGGCTCGACGGCCGCGACGCCACCCAGCCTGCGGCGAACCCGGGATGCCTGCTGCGTGCCGTGCGTGAGGCCACCGCCCGCGGCGAGAAGGTCCGTGCGGCATATGTGTCCGACACCGAGTACGGCACCCGCTGGTTCGCCGACAAGTCGGTCTGGGTGCGCTCCGGCGACCAACGGAGCCCGCAGTACCTGCCGTTCGGTACCCTCGCCGGCGCCCAGCGCTACACCGGAAGCCACCCCGGGTCGACGGTCGTGGACTACCAGCAGGCGCTGGCGGGTGCGGTGTGACCGCCCCGCCCGCGGTGCTCACCGCCGACGAACCCGCCGTCGCCGTACCGGCGGCACCGTCCCGCCCCGCGGCGCGACGCCGGCCGTTGGCCTCGTGGGCGGTGCGCATCGCCTCGGTGGCAGCCGCCATCGCACTCTGGCAGCTGTTGACCGCCAACGACGTCCGGCTGTGGCTGCGCTTCGACACCCTGCCGACCGTCACCGAGGTGATCGCCGCGTTCGACGCCCGCCTCGGCACCCCGGACTACTGGCTCGACCTGGGCCAGTCCCTGATCCGGATCCTCACCGGCTTCGCACTCGCGGCGGTCGCCGGCGTCGTCACCGGCATCATGCTCGGTCGTTCGCCGAGGTTCGCCAATGTGTTCGGCCCGCTGACCGAACTCGCCCGGCCCATCCCCGCCATTGCGATCGTGCCCGTGGCGATCCTGCTGTTCCCCACCGACGAAGCCGGGATCGTGTTCATCACCTTCCTGGCCGCGTACTTCCCGATCATGGTCAGCACCCGGCATGCGGTGCGCGCGCTGCCCACCCTGTGGGAGGACTCGGTGCGCACCCTCGGTGGCAACCGCTGGGACGTCCTCACCCGGGTCGTGCTGCCGGGCATCCTGCCCGGCGTGTTCGGCGGCCTGTCGGTCGGCATCGGCGTCGCCTGGATCTGCGTCATCTCCGCCGAGATGATCTCGGGCCGGCTCGGCGTGGGATACCGCACCTGGCAGGCCTACACCGTGCTGGCCTACCCCCAGGTGTTCGTCGGCATCATCACCATCGGTGTGCTCGGGTTCGCCACCTCGGCCGCCGTCGAGCTGATCGGCCGCCGCGTCACCCGCTGGCTGCCCCGCGGCGAGGGGGGTGCCCGATGAGCGGAATGAACCTCACACTGCGGGATCTGGTGCTCAGCTACGGCGGCGCGCCGGTGATCGACGGCCTGTCCCTCGACGTGCGGCCGGGCGAGATCCTGGTGCTCACCGGCCCGTCGGGATGCGGGAAGTCGACGGTGCTGCGGGCGCTGGCCGGGCTGCTGACACCGGACTCCGGGGAGGTGCTCGCCGACGGCCGGCCCGTCACCACGACGTCGCGGGACCGGGCGATGGTGTTCCAGGACAACGCGCTGCTGCCGTGGCGCACCGTGCAGTCGAATGTCGAACTGGCGCTCAAGCTCGCCGGCCGCCCGAGGCAGGGCCGCCGCGAGGAGGCGCTGAAGTGGATCGCCGACGTCGGCCTCACCGGCTTCGAGCGCTACCTGCCGAAGAGTCTGTCCGGGGGGATGCGCCAGCGGGTGCAACTGGCCCGCGGTCTCGCCGGCGAACCGCGCGCGGTGATGATGGACGAACCGTTCGGTGCCCTGGACGCCCAGACCCGAACCACCATGCAGGAGTTGCTGATCGACACCTGGCGCGCGCACCCCACCACCGTGGTGTTCGTCACCCATGACGTCGACGAGGCCCTGCTGATCGGCGACCGCATCGCCGTGCTCGGACGGGCCGGGCAACCGCTGCGCGCGCTGCTAGACGTCCCCACCCCACGCGACCACACCGTCGATCGCACCGCGCTGCGCGCCGAGGCGATCTCGAACCTGGGCACCGCCCCCGACCAGTCGGAGCTCGTCAGTTGATGGACATTCCCACCCTCGCCCCCGAGCCCACCCGGCTGGACTGCGACGTGCTGGTCATCGGTGGCGGCACCGCGGGAACGATGGCCGCGCTGTCGGCCGCCGAGCACGGCGCCCGGGTGCTGTTGCTGGAGAAGGCGCACGTCCGGCACTCCGGTGCGCTGGCCATGGGCATGGACGGCGTCAACAACGCCGTCATCCCCGGCAAGGCGACGCCGGAGGACTACGTCGCCGAGATCACCCGCGCCAACGACGGAATCGTCAACCAGCGCACCATCTATCAGACCGCGACCCGCGGCTTCGCCATGGTGCAGCGGCTGGAGCGCTACGGCGTGAAGTTCGAGAAGGACGAGCACGGCGAGTACGCCGTACGCCGCGTGCACCGGTCCGGTTCCTACGTGCTGCCGATGCCGGAGGGTAAGGACGTCAAGAAGGCGCTCTACCGGGTGCTGCGGCAACGGTCGATGCGCGAGAAGATCCAGATCGAGAACCGGCTGATGCCGGTCCGGGTGCTCACCGATGAGGGGAGGGCCGTCGGCGCCGCCGCGTTCAACACCCGCACCGGTGAGTTCGTGACGGTCGCGGCCAAGGCCGTGGTGCTCGCGACCGGGGCGTGTGGACGGCTGGGGCTGCCGGCGTCGGGATACCTCTACGGCACCTACGAGAACCCGACGAACGCAGGCGACGGCTACTCGATGGCCTTCCACGCCGGCGCCGAACTGTCCGGAATCGAGTGCTTCCAGGTCAACCCGCTGATCAAGGACTACAACGGCCCCGCATGTGCCTATGTCGCGAACCCGTTCGGCGGCTACCAGGTGAATGCCCTCGGCGAACGCTTCGTCGACTCCGACTACTGGTCGGGGCAGATGATGGCGGAGGTCAAAGAGGAGATCGAGTCCGCCCGCGGACCGATCTACCTCAAGGTGTCGCACCTGCCCGACGAGACGCTGTCGGCGCTGGAGAACATCCTGCACACCACGGAGCGGCCGACCCGTGGCACCTTCCACGCCAACCGCGGCCACGACTACCGCACCCACGACATCGAGATGCACATCTCCGAGATCGGGCTGTGCAGCGGCCATTCCGCGTCCGGTGTCTGGGTGGACGAGCATGCCCGCACGACGGTTCCCGGACTGTACGCGGCGGGCGACCTGGCGTGCGTGCCGCACAACTACATGATCGGCGCGTTCGTCTACGGCGATCTGGCGGGATCGCACGCCGCGGGCACGTTAGCGGATGTGCCGGTGCCGGCCGACCTGCCCCGCGACCAGTTGCAGGAGGCGCACGACCTCATCTACCGGCCGCTGCTGCATCCGGCCGGTCCGCCCCAGCCCCAGGTCGAGTACAAGCTGCGCCGGTTCGTCAACGATTATGTCGCGCCGCCGAAATCGGCCACCAAGTTGTCGATCGCCGTGCAGACCTTCGAGCGGATGCGCACCGAGATCGCCGGGATGGGCGCCACCACTCCGCACGAGTTGATGCGCGCGGTGGAGGTGTCGTTCATCCGCGACTGCGCGGAGATGGCCGCCAGGTCGTCGCTGACCCGCACCGAATCGCGCTGGGGGCTCTACCACGACCGTGCCGACCTGCCCGGCCGCGACGACGAGAACTGGCGCTACCACCTGAATCTGCGCAAGACCGCTGACGGGTCGATGGAGTTCCTGAAGCGGCCCGTGGCAGCGTATTTCGTGCCGGTGCCGGGTCTGGATCATCTGCCGTCGGACGCCCCGGTGACCACGGTGGCGCAGCCGGAGCTGGTCGGGGGTCGCGCCCCGCTGGACGAGAAGATCCGGCCGCGCGCTGTGGCCGCCGAACCGCCGTCCCCGCGCATCGCCGCGGTGCTCGCGCTGGAGGAGCCTTCGATGGCCGACCTCGCCGGGTATCTCGACGACCCCGATCCGGGAGTGCGGCGCACGGCGGTGGCCACGCTGGTCGAGGTACTGCCGGACGGCTACGCCGACGGGCTGTTCCGCGCACTGGGCGACGAGGCGCCCGAGGTGCGTGCCGTCGCAGCCGACGGCGTCCGCGAGCTCGTCGAGGTGCTACCCACCCCGGAAAAGATTGCCGTGCATCGGGTCTCGCCGGACGCCGTGGTGCGCGCCGTCGCCCTCTATCTGCTCAGCTCGCGGCGGGTGGATGCGGCGGACGCCTACCGCGAGGCGCTTTCCGACGTCGACCACCGGGTGCGCATCGAGGCGGTGCGGGCGCTGGTGTCGGTCGACGACGTCGACGGGGTGGCGGCGGGTGCCGCGGACGACAACCGCGAGGTCCGCATCGCCGTCGCCAACGGGCTGGGCACCCTCGGGGCGGGCGCCGACACCGTGCGCGCCCTGATCGACGACGCCGACCCGCTGGTGCGCGCCGCCGCGCTGGCCGCTATGGGAGCGATCGGGTGGGGCGCCGACGACGGACCGACCGTCGAGGGCGCACTGGCCGCGTCGGCCTGGCAGATCCGCCAGGGCGCGGCCAGGGCGCTGGCCGGGGCGCCGTCCCCGTCGACGGCGGTGCCGCCGCTGTCCCGGGCGTTGGCCGACCCACACCTTGACGTCCGCAAGGCCGCGGTGCTCAGCCTCACCCGGTGGGCGTCCTCGGAGCAGGCCGCCCGGGATGCCCTCGGATTGGCGCTGGACGACGGGGACGCCGACGTCCGTGCCTACGCCCGCCGGGCGCTGGCCGGCTGAGGACTCACAGGCCGAGCGCCTGATACGTCTGCCGGACGAACTTCGGTTGCACGGACTGCAGGGTGAGCAGCGACGTGTTGCCTGCCACGGCGGCCGCGGCGTCGGCGCCGAAGTTGGGCAGGTTCTGGATCAGGTAGATCAGGATCATGTCGGCGGCGGGGTCGGCCTGCCACCACGTCCCGTAGGCGCCCGGCCAGCCGAAGGTGCCCACCCCGCCGGGCCCGAACAGCTGCCGTGACTTGGCCGGGTCGGTGACCACCGACAGGTTCAGGCCGAAGCCGCGGCCGATCCAGAACGGCATGCCCAGGAACGGGTGGCTCTTCTGCTCGGGGGTCAGCCGGTCGGTGCGCATCGACCGCACCGAGTCCTCGGAGAGCACCCGCACCCCGTCCACCGTGCCGCCCTCCAGCAGCATGCGGGCGAAGCGCAGGTAGTCGTCGGCGGTGGAGAACAGATTCGCCCCACCCATGCAGAACGGCGGCGGCGTGGTGGTCGGCGGCCCCATCGCGTCGTGGCTGAGCGTCTCGTCGTCGGTGAGCTTGTACATCGTCGCGACCCGGCCCCGGTTGCGCGGATCCACGAAGAACCCGGTGTCCACCATGCCGAGCGGCCCGAGGACCCGCTCGGTCAGCACGTCGTGCAGCGTCGCGCCCTCGATGCGTTCGAGCAGCACGCCGAGCACGTCGGTGGCGTTGCTGTAGGTCATCCGGTCGCCGGGCTGATGCTGCAGCGGCAGGGCGGCGATCTCGGCGAGCCAGGCGTCCGGCGACTGCTTGGCCGAGATGCGGCCGTACGCGCGGGCCAGCGGCCCGGTGACCGAGAAGAAGTACGCGAGCCCGCTGCGGTGGGTCATCAGGTCGTCGACGGTGATCGGCCGGCGGGCCGGGTGCGTGCGGTCCAGCGGCCCGCCCGGGGTGTCCAGCACCCGCAGGTCGGCCAGTTCGGGCAGCCACTTGGTCACCGGGTCGGTCAGGGCGAGCTTGCCCTCTTCGGCGAGGGCCATGGCCGCCGCCACCGTCACCGGTTTGGTCATCGAGGCGATGCGGAACACCGTGTCGCGCCGCATCGGCAGACCGGCCTCGATGTCGCGGTGGCCGATCTCGTTGACCTGTTCGATCCGTCCGCCGCGCCACACCAGGGTGACCGCGCCGGCCAGCACCCCGGCGTCGACTGCGTCCCGGATGGAGGCCTGATTGCCACTGAGATTCACCTAGCCAGGCTAGCCAGCGCGGGCGGGGCGCCGCCGCGGTGGTAGGCTCCGCGGCAGTTTGACATCCTTTAACGATCCGTCCGGCGAGGCGGAGAAGGAGGTCTGGATCGCGCGTGGGCAGTCCTGACAACCCCGACCGGGAATTGATGACGGCGGCGGACGTGGGCCGCACCATTTCCCGTATCGCGCATCAGATCATCGAGAAGACCGCCCTCGACGGCGGCGCCGACGCGCCCCGCGTGGTGCTCCTCGGAATCCCCACCCGCGGCGTCACGCTCGCGACCCGGCTGGCAGCCAACATCAGCGAGTTCTCCGGCGTGGCCGTCGGGCACGGCGCGCTGGACATCACGCTGTACCGCGACGACCTGGCGGGCAAGCCGCCACGCCCGCTCGAGGAGACCTCGATCCCCGCGGGCGGCATCGACGGTGCGCTGGTGATCCTGGTCGACGACGTCCTCTACACCGGGCGTTCGGTGCGCTCGGCGCTGGACGCGCTGCGTGACATCGGCCGGCCGCGGATCGTGCAACTCGCGGTGCTGGTGGACCGCGGGCACCGCGAACTGCCGCTGCGCGCCGATTACGTCGGCAAGAACGTGCCCACCTCGCGTAGCGAGAACGTCAAGGTGCGGCTGGTGGAGAACGACGGCGGACGCGACGGCGTGTCCATCGCACCCCAGGGAGGGCCGAAAAGGTGAAGCATCTGCTCTCTGCCGCCGACCTGAGCCGCGACGAGGCCACGGCGATCCTGGACGACGCCGACCGGTTCAGCCAGGCGCTGCTCGGCCGCGAGGTCAAGAAGCTGCCGACGCTGCGCGGCCGCACGGTGATCACGATGTTCTACGAGAACTCGACCCGCACCCGGGTGTCGTTCGAGGTGGCGGGCAAGTGGATGAGCGCCGACGTGATCAACGTCAGCGCATCGGGGTCCTCGGTCGCCAAGGGGGAGTCGCTGCGCGACACCGCGCTGACACTGCGGGCCGCGGGCGCCGACGCTCTCATCATTCGTCATCCCGCATCCGGTGCGGCGCAACAGCTCTCGGAGTGGACGGCGGAGCCCAACGGTGGCCCGAGCGTGATCAACGCCGGTGACGGCACCCACGAGCACCCGACGCAGGCGCTGCTCGACGCGCTGACCATCCGGCAGCGGCTCGGCGGCATCGAGGGCAGGCGGGTGGTGATCGTCGGCGACGTCCTGCACAGCCGGGTCGCCCGTTCCAACGTGTCGCTGCTGCACACCCTCGGCGCCGAGGTGGTGCTCGTGGCGCCGCCCACGCTGCTGCCCGTCGGCGCGAGCGAGTGGCCGGTCACGGTGTCGCACCACCTGGACGCCGAACTGCCCGGCGCCGACGCGGTGCTGATGCTGCGGGTGCAGGCCGAACGGATGAACGGCGGCTTCTTCCCGTCGAGTCGGGAGTACTCGGTGCGCTACGGCCTGTCGCAGCAGCGTCAGGCGCTGCTGCCGGGCAACGCCGTCGTCCTGCATCCCGGTCCGATGCTGCGCGGGATGGAGATCGCCTCCTCGGTGGCCGACTCGTCGCAATCCGCCGTGCTGCAACAGGTCTCCAACGGGGTGCACGTCCGGATGGCCGTGCTCTTCCATCTGCTTGTCGGCGCCGAAAAGGAGGCGATCAGCGCATGAGTGCCAGTGTCCTGATCCGGGGTGTGCGCCTCTACGGCGAGGGTGATCCGGTCGACGTGCTGGTCGATGACGGCCAGATCGGCGAGATCGGCGCCGGCCTCGCCGTTCCGGACGACGCCGACGTGATCGACGCCAACGGGCAGATCCTGCTGCCGGGATTCGTCGACCTGCACACCCATCTGCGCGAACCCGGCCGCGAGTACGCCGAGGACATCGAAACCGGTTCGGCCGCAGCGGCACTGGGCGGATTCACCGCGGTCTTCGCGATGGCCAACACCGATCCCGTCGCCGACAGCGTGGTGGTCACCGACCATGTCTGGCACCGCGGGCAGCAGGTCGGGCTGGTGGACGTGCACCCGGTCGGCGCGGTCACCGTCGGCCTGGCCGGTACCCAGCTCACCGAGATGGGCATGATGGCGGCCGGGGCCGGGCAGGTCCGGATGTTCTCCGACGACGGCATCTGCGTGCACGACCCGTTGATGATGCGGCGTGCACTGGAGTACGCCACCGGTCTGGGTGCGCTGATCGCCCAGCACGCCGAAGAGCCCAGGCTCACCGTCGGCGCCGTCGCCCACGAGGGTCCCACTGCCGCGCGGCTCGGACTCGCCGGCTGGCCGCGCGCCGCCGAGGAGTCGATCGTCGCGCGCGACGCGCTGCTGGCCCGCGACGCCGGCGCGCGCGTGCACATCTGTCATGCGTCGACCGCGGGCACCGTCGAACTCGTCCGGTGGGCCAAGGAGCAGGGCATCGCGATCACCGCCGAGGTGACCCCGCACCACCTGCTGCTCGACGACAGCCGGCTGGCCGACTACGACGGACGCAACCGGGTGAACCCGCCGCTGCGGGAGGCCGGTGACGCCGAGGCGCTGCGACAGGCCCTGGCAGACGGCGTCATCGACTGTGTCGCCACCGACCACGCCCCGCACGCCGAGCACGAGAAGATGTGCGAGTTCGCCCATGCCCGCCCGGGCATGCTGGGCCTGCAGACCGCGTTGTCGGTGGTGGTCGAGACGATGGTGCGGTCGGGCCTGCTGACGTGGCGGGACGTGGCCCGGGTGATGAGTGAGAATCCCGCGCGCATCGTCGGGCTGCCGGATCAGGGCCGCCCGCTGGAGGTCGGTGAGCCGGCCAACCTGACCGTCGTCGACCCCGACACCACCTGGACCGTGGCGGGCTCGGATCTCGCCAGCCGCTCGGACAACACGCCTTACGAGCAGATGACGCTGCCCGCGGTCGTCACGCTGACGATGTTGCGCGGCAGGATCACGGCGCGGGACGGAAAGAGCCCAATCTCATGAACACCCCGACGCTGATCGCCTCGCTGATCATGGCGGCACTGCTGGTGCTGCTGATCGCGTTCTTCATCCGGCAGATGCTGCGCGGCTGGATGCGTCGCGCGCAACGGCAGGCCGAGCTGATCGGCAGGCTTCCGGCACTGCCCGACATGGTGGGCTCCGCGACGATCACCGCCACCCCCGGCCTGTACGTCGGCACCACACTGGCGCCGAGCTGGCAGGACCGCGTCGCCGCCGCCGACCTCGGATTCCGGGCCAAGGCCGTGCTCACCCGCTACCCGGAGGGAATCATGGTGCAGCGCACCGGCGCCGGGCCGATCTGGATCCCCGAGGACACGATCGTGGCGATCCGCACGGAGATGGGTATCGCCGGCAAGGTGATCCCGCACCGCGGGGCGGACCGTGGTGACGGCGTGCTGGCGATCCGGTGGCGGCTGCCGTCCGGAGTCGAGATCGACACCGGCTTCCGGGCCGACGACCGGCGCCGCTACGCCGAATGGGTTCAGACGCCCCCGACCGACAGCGTCGGCGACAACGTGGAAGGCAAGACAGCGTGACATCTGTAGCTCTACTGGTGCTCGAGGACGGGCGGACGTTCACCGGGACGGAGTTCGGCGCCGTCGGCCAGACGCTGGGGGAGGCGGTGTTCTCCACCGGCATGTCGGGCTACCAGGAGACGCTCACCGACCCGAGCTACCACGGACAGATCGTGGTGGCCACCGCGCCGCAGATCGGCAACACCGGCTGGAACCACGAGGACGCCGAGAGTCGCGGCGACAAGATCTGGGTGGCCGGCTACGCGGTGCGCGATCCGTCGCCGCGCCCGTCGAATTGGCGGGCCACCGGCACGCTGGACGCCGAACTGGTGGCGCAGGGCATCGTCGGGATCGCCGGCATCGACACCCGGGCGCTGGTGCGGCACCTGCGCAGTCGCGGATCGATGAAGGCGGGAATCTTCTCCGGTGACGCGCTGTCCGGCACCGACGAGCTGGTGGAACGGGTGCGCAACCAGCCTGCGATGCTCGGCGCCGATCTCGCCGGACAGGTCAGCACCGATGCGACCTACGTGGTAGAGGCCGAGGGCGGCCACCGGCTCACCGTCGCCGCCATCGACCTGGGCATCAAGACCAACACGCCGCGCAACTTCGCCCGTCGCGGCATCCGCAGCCACGTGCTGCCGTCGGAGGCCACGTTCGACCAGATCGCCGACCTGCGTCCGGACGGGGTGTTCCTGTCCAACGGTCCCGGCGACCCGGCCACCGCCGATCACATCGTCGGCGTCACCCGCGAGGTGCTCGGCGCCGGGATCCCGTTGTTCGGCATCTGCTTCGGCAACCAGATTCTCGGCCGCGCGCTGGGCCGGTCGACGTACAAGATGGTGTTCGGCCACCGCGGCATCAACGTGCCGGTGATCGACCACCAGACCGGCAGCGTCGCGATCACCGCGCAGAATCACGGTTTCGCGCTCGAAGGCGAGGCGGGGGAGGAGTTCGACACCCCGTTCGGCCGCGCCGTCGTCAGCCACACCTGCGCCAACGACGGCGTCGTCGAGGGTGTGAAACTCGTTGACGGCCGCGCGTTCTCGGTGCAGTACCACCCCGAGGCGGCGGCCGGTCCGCACGACGCCAACTACCTGTTCGACCAATTCGTCGACCTGATGGCGGAGGAGAAGTAGATGCCGCGCCGCGAGGACCTCAACCACATCCTGGTGATCGGCTCCGGTCCGATCCTGATCGGCCAGGCCGCGGAGTTCGACTACTCCGGCACCCAGGCCTGCCGTGTGCTGCGCGACGAAGGCCTGCAGGTCAGCCTGATCAACTCCAACCCGGCGACGATCATGACCGACCCCGAGTACGCCGACCACACCTACATCGAGCCGATCACGCCGGCGTTCGTGGAACGGGTGATCGCCGCGCAGGCCGAGCGCGGCAACAAGATCGACGCGCTGCTGGCCACCCTCGGCGGGCAGACCGCGCTCAACACCGCGGTGTCGCTGTACGAGAACGGCGCACTCGAGCGCTACGGCATCGAGATGATCGGCGCCGACTTCGAGGCGATCCAGCGCGGTGAGGACCGGCAGAAGTTCAAGGACATCGTCGCCAAGGTGGGCGGCGAATCCGCGCGCAGCCGGGTCTGTTTCACCATGGACGAGGTCCGTGAGACCGTCGAGGACCTCGGGCTGCCGGTGGTCGTCCGGCCGTCGTTCACCATGGGTGGGCTGGGGTCGGGCATGGCGTACTCCGCCGAGGACGTCGAACGGATGGCGGGGCACGGCCTGGCCTCATCACCGTCGGCCAACGTGCTGATCGAGGAATCCATCTACGGGTGGAAGGAATACGAGCTCGAGCTGATGCGCGACCATCGCGACAACGTGGTGGTCGTCTGCTCGATCGAGAACTTCGACCCGATGGGCGTGCACACCGGCGATTCGGTCACCGTCGCGCCCGCCATGACGCTGACGGACCGCGAGTACCAGACCATGCGGGATCTGGGCATCGCGATCCTGCGTGAGGTCGGCGTCGACACCGGCGGCTGCAACATCCAGTTCGCGGTGAACCCCGCCGACGGCAGGCTGATCGTCATCGAGATGAACCCGCGGGTGTCGCGCTCGAGTGCGCTGGCGTCCAAGGCGACCGGCTTCCCGATCGCCAAGATCGCCGCGAAGCTGGCCATCGGCTACACCCTCGACGAGATCATCAACGACATCACCAAGGAGACGCCGGCCTGCTTCGAGCCGACGCTCGACTACGTGGTGGTCAAGGCGCCGCGGTTCGCGTTCGAGAAGTTCCCCGGCGCCGACGCCACCCTGACCACCACCATGAAGTCGGTCGGCGAGGCGATGTCGCTGGGCCGCAACTTCATCGAGGCGCTCGGCAAGGTGATGCGGTCGCTGGAGACCAAACGGGCCGGCTTCTGGACCACGCCGGACCCCGACCTGACGGTCGACGAGGTGCTCACCGGGCTGCGCACCCCGACCGATGGCCGGGTCTACGACATCGAGCTGGCGCTGCGCCTCGGCGCTTCGGTCGAACAGGTGGCGGAGGCCTCCGGTGTCGACCCGTGGTTCGTCGACCAGATCAATGGACTGGTGGCACTGCGCGCGGAGATCCTCGAGGCGCCGGTGCTCGACGGGTCGCTGCTGCGCCGGGCCAAGCACAGCGGGCTGTCCGACGGTCAGATCGCGGCGCTGCGACCGGAACTGGCCGGCGAGATGGGCGTGCGCGCGCTGCGCCAGCGGCTCGGTATCCACCCCGTGTTCAAGACGGTCGACACCTGCGCTGCGGAGTTCGAGGCCAAGACGCCGTACCACTACAGCAGTTACGAACTCGATCCGTCGGCCGAGACCGAGGTCGCACCCCAGGCCGAGAAGCCCAAGGTGCTCATCCTCGGTTCCGGGCCCAACCGCATCGGCCAGGGCATCGAGTTCGACTACTCCTGCGTGCACGCCGCCACCACGCTGAGCGCCGCCGGGTTCGAGACCGTGATGGTCAACTGCAATCCCGAGACGGTGTCCACCGACTACGACACCGCCGACCGGCTCTACTTCGAGCCCCTCACCTTCGAGGACGTGCTCGAGGTCTACTACGCTGAATCGGCATCGGGGGCAGACGGTCCCGGGGTCACCGGGGTGATCGTCCAGCTCGGCGGCCAGACCCCGCTCGGGCTGGCCGAACGGCTGGAGAAGGCCGGGGTTCCGATCGTCGGCACCAGCCCCAAGGCCATCGACCTCGCCGAGGACCGCGGCGCCTTCGGCGAACTGCTGAACTCCGCGGGGCTGCCCGCGCCGCGGTTCGGCATGGCGACCAGTTTCGACCAGGCCCGCCGCATCGCCGCCGACATCGGCTACCCGGTGCTGGTGCGGCCGTCCTACGTGCTCGGCGGGCGCGGCATGGAGATCGTCTACGACGACGAGACCCTGCACGGCTACATCACCCGGGCCACCGAACTCTCACCCGAGCACCCGGTGCTGGTGGACCGGTTCCTCGAAGACGCCATCGAGATCGACGTCGACGCGCTCTGCGACGGCACCGAGGTCTACCTCGGCGGGATCATGGAGCACATCGAGGAGGCCGGCATCCACTCCGGCGACTCGGCGTGCGCGCTGCCGCCGGTGACGCTGGGCCGCAGCGACATCGAGGCGGTGCGCCGCGCCACCGAGGCGATCGCGCACGGCATCGGCGTGGTCGGGCTGCTCAACGTGCAGTACGCGCTCAAGGACGACGTGCTCTACGTGCTCGAAGCCAACCCGCGCGCCAGCCGCACCGTGCCGTTCGTGTCCAAGGCGACCTCCGTGCCGCTGGCCAAGGCGTGCGCGCGGATCATGCTCGGCACCAGCATCGCCCAGCTGCGCGAGGAGGGGTTGCTGGCCGCGACCGGCGACGGCGCGACCACACCGCGCAATGCCCCGGTGGCCGTCAAGGAGGCGGTGCTGCCCTTCCACCGGTTCCGTCGCGCCGACGGCGCGCAGGTGGATTCGCTGCTGGGCCCGGAGATGAAGTCGACCGGCGAGGTGATGGGGATCGACCACGACTTCGGCAGCGCCTTCGCCAAGAGCCAGACCGCGGCGTACGGGTCACTGCCCAAGGAGGGCACCATCTTCGTCTCGGTGGCCAACCGCGACAAGCGCTCGCTGGTGTTCCCGGTCAAGCGGCTCGCCGATCTGGGCTTTCGGGTGCTGGCCACCGAGGGGACCGCGGAGATGCTGCGCCGCAACGGCATTCCATGTGACGAGGTGCGCAAGCACTACGAGAGTCCCAGTGGAGCCGACGACAAGCGGCTGTCGGCGGTGGACGCCATCCGCGCCGGCGAGGTGGACATGGTGATCAACACCCCGTACGGCAATTCCGGCCCGCGCATCGACGGTTACGAGATCCGCTCGGCCGCGGTGTCCATGAACATCCCGTGCGTGACGACGGTGCAGGGTGCCTCGGCGGCGGTGCAGGGCATCGAGGCCGGCATCCGCGGCGACATCGGGGTGATGAGTCTGCAGGAACTGCACAGCGAGCTGGAATCGGGCTGACCGTGCCGGGATTCGGTCGTCGGCTCGCCGAGGCGGTGGCGCGCAGCGGGCCGCTGTGCCCGGGCATCGATCCGCATCCCGCGCTGCTGCGGGACTGGGGGCTGCCCGCGGGGGTGGACGGCCTGCGGTCGTTCTGCCAGACGTGTGTGGCGGCGTTCGGCGACTTCGCGATCGTCAAGCCGCAGGTGGCGTTCTTCGAGGCCTATGGCGCCGCGGGCTTCGCGGTGCTCGAGGAGACCATCGGCGAGCTGCGGGCGGCCGGCGTGCTGGTGCTCGCCGACGCCAAACGGGGCGACATCGGCTCCACCATGGCGGCGTATGCCGAGGCGTGGGCCGGTGACTCGCCGCTGGCCGCGGACGCCGTCACCGCGTCGCCGTACCTCGGCTTCGGCGCGCTGCAACCGCTGCTGGACACCGCCGCCGCCCACGACAGGGGAGTCTTCGTGCTGGCCGCGACGTCGAACCCGGAAGGTGCGTCGGTGCAACGCGCACTGGTCGACGGGCGCACGGTCGCGCAGTCCGTCGTCGACGCCGCCGCGGCCGTCAACCGGGCCACCGAGCCAGGATCGGTCGGCGTCGTGGTCGGCGCCACGCTGGCGGAACCGCCGGACGTGAGCGCCCTCGCCGGTCCCGTGCTGGTGCCGGGTGTGGGCGCGCAGGGCGGGCGGCCCGAGGCGCTCGGCGGCCTCGGGGGTGCACTGCCGGGCCAACTGCTTCCCGCGGTGTCGCGGGAGGTGCTGCGCGCCGGGCCCGACGTCGCGGCGCTGCGGGCGGCAGCCGAACGGATGCGCGACGCGGTGGCGTACCTGGCATGACGCCGGCCTACGACGCCGCGCAGTGGAACGACTTCGCGCAGACGGTCGCCGGCGGCGCGGCGGCGCTCGCCGGCCTGCTGTTCGTGGGGCTGTCGCTGAACCTGGCCGAGGTGCTGAAGTTCCCGGGAGTGCCTGCCCGCGCCGGCGCCACCCTGGGACTGACCATCGCCGTCCTGCTCACCGCGGTGTTCCTCGCCACGCCCGGCCAGCATGCCGGTGCCCTGGCCGCCGAACTGCTGGCACTGGGGTTCTGCTCGGCGGGCGGCGCGGTCCTCGCGGGCATACTCCAGCGTCGCGTGCGGGGGGCGCGGTGGGCGGCGTATACGACGCTGACGCTGTTCCTGCCCGGCGCACTGCTGATGGCAGGCGCGGTGTCGTTGTGGCTGCAGGCAGGTGGCGGGCTGTACTGGATCACCGCCGCGGTGACGGCGGGCTTCGCCGCCGCCACCGCGAACGCGTGGGTGCTGCTGGTGGAGATCAAGCGGTGAGCGCCTGACCCCCTCCGCTACAGCGGAATCCAGGTGCCGAGGAACCAGAAGCCCCACCCGTGACCGTTGCCCGCGGGCATCGGGGTGACCTGCTGGCCACGCCAGTTGAACGGACGGTGGTCGTTGCGTGCCTGGTCGACTCCGCGTCCCTGCCAGTCGTTCCCGGCGGGCGCGGGTGCGCGGTTGTCGCGCTGCTGACCGGGACCGCACGCCTGGCCGTGCTGCGCGCCGCACGGCTGCGGCGGCTGGGCGGACGCCGTACCGAGGCCGACGCCGAACGCACCGGCGAGTCCGACTCCGGCGGCCAGGGTCGACGCGTAAAGGGCTCGCTTGAAGGTCATCTCTGCCTCTCCACTTCTGCTGGGTGCGGCGCTGGTTCGCCGCACGGGGCGACGCTACGAACCGCGCATGGGTGCACCCTGTGTCCGGTCGAGGCGTGCGCTGTGCGTTCGATCACGAGATGAAAACGGTTGCGCCGCAGACATCGTCGCCTCACAGCGGGATCCACAGTCCGAAGAACCAGAAGCCCCAGTTGCGGTATTCGGGGTTGAAGATCGGCGTCACCCAGCTCCCGCGATAGTTGAACGGCTGATGGTCGTAACGTCCCTGGTCGATGCCGCGCCAGGCCTGATCGCGCGGCGGTGGCGGGGGAGCGTCCCACCTCGGCCCACCGGGGCCGTCGGGCCGGCCAGGGCCACCGGGCCCACCCGGTCCGCCGGGTCGTCCCGGGTCGCCGTGTCCGTTCTGCGCAGGTCCGCCCGGGCCGCGGCAGTCGCCGGAACGGCAGGGCTGCCCCGGCTGCGCGACGGCCACCGCCGGGGTGCCCGCCAGCGCCGCGGCGCCGATGACCACGGCTGTCGCGGTCGCATAGGTCAGACGTCTGATGTCCATGTGAGCTTCTCTCCGAGGTGAACGCCACCTCTGATGTGGGACCCCGACCAGGCCAAGCTAGTTAGCCAAGCTAGGTGTCGGCTGTCCCGACCGTGGGAGCGAGCTGGGCACACCCGACCGGGCGGAAACTGACGTGCCCGTCAGTGCAGCAACACGCCCGACACGCCACGACCTGGGAAAATTTCCCCAAACTGCGAGGTGACGGGTCGGCGGTCGGCCACCTGCAAACATCCCGGCCACCGGTTCGGCCGGGGAGCGGCGGCAAAAAGTGCACTTGTACAGGCAAAACAGGGTGGCCGCGGGTCCGCGGACATCGGTGGGGCGCGGTCCTCGCGCATGTGGCCGCGCGCCGGCGGGCGTACTACAACCTGCGGTTTTGACGCGACAACGCGGGGGGTGGGGTTAGCGTTCGTCAGACTGCGTGGGTACGGTCGTCGACGCTGGCTGGTTTGACCAGCCGAGACAAGTAAATGATGGCCCCAAGTAATTGCCAGAGACGGAGGAACACCCGTGGCCCTTCCCCAGTTGACCGACGAACAGCGCGCGGCAGCGTTGGAGAAGGCTGCTGCCGCTCGTCGAGCGCGTGCCGAGCTCAAAGACCGGCTCAAGCGTGGCGGCACCAACCTCAAGCAGGTGCTCAAGGATGCCGAGACCGACGAGGTCTTGGGCAAGATGAAGGTTTCCGCGCTGCTGGAAGCACTGCCGAAGGTCGGCAAGGTGAAGGCGCAGGAGATCATGACCGAACTCGAGATCGCCCCGACCCGCCGCCTGCGCGGACTCGGCGATCGTCAGCGCAAGGCCCTGCTCGAAAAGTTCGACCAGAACTAGGCGCCTAGGTGAGTCCCGGCCGAGGGGCCGGACGCGTCATCGTGCTGTCCGGCCCCTCAGCCGTCGGGAAATCCACCGTGGTCCGCTGTCTGCGTGAACGGATCCCCGATCTGCACTTCAGCGTCTCGGTGACCACCAGGGCTCCGCGTCCGGGTGAGGTCGACGGCGTCGACTACACCTTCGTGACGTCGGAGCGGTTCCAGCAGCTCATCGATACCGGTGCGCTGCTCGAATGGGCCGAGATCCATGGTGGCCTGCACCGCTCGGGCACGCCGAGGCAACCCGTGGTCGATGCGACCGAGGCCGGTCACCCGGTGCTGATCGAGGTGGATCTCGCCGGCGCGCGTGCCGTCAAAGCCGCGATGCCCGAGGCAGTCAGCGTGTTCCTCGCCCCGCCCAGCTGGGAGGCGCTCGAGCAGCGACTCGTCGGGCGCGGCACCGAAACCACCGAGGTGATGGCCCGCCGACTGGCCACCGCGCGCACCGAACTGGCCGCTCAGCAGGACTTCGACGAGGTCGTCGTCAACAGCCGATTGGAGTCGGCCTGCTCGGAATTGGTATCCTTGCTGGTGGGCACCGATTGACACCACGCGCCGACCGGTCCTGCTGGGCCGGTGCGAGCCGCCCCCAGGTCGCCGAACAGCCATCGAACTTGATGCACACCGCCAGGAGAATTCTTTGAGCACCCCCCACGCCGACGCGCAGCTGACCGCTGTGGAAGACCGGTCCGTCGATACGATCGCCGCCGGCTCCTACGACACGCCGTTGGGCATCACCAATCCGCCCATCGACGAGCTGCTGAGTCGCGCGTCCAGCAAGTACGCCCTGGTGATCTACGCAGCCAAGCGCGCCCGCCAGATCAACGACTACTACAACCAGCTCGGCGACGGCATCCTCGAGTACGTCGGCCCGCTCGTCGAGCCGGGGCTGCAGGAGAAGCCGCTCTCGATCGCGATGCGCGAGATCCACGAAGACCTGCTCGAGCACACCGAGGGCGAGTAAGCGCCGGGTAGGCCCGTGATGAGCCTGGTGGGCGAGAAGACGACGTGACGACAGACCGCAAGCGGATCATCGTCGGCGTCGCCGGAGGCATCGCCGCCTACAAGGCGTGCACCCTGATCCGCCAGCTCACCGAGGCCGGGCACTCCGTGCGCGTGGTGCCCACCGAGTCCGCACTGCGGTTCGTCGGTGCCGCGACGTTCGAGGCGCTGTCGGGCAATCCCGTGCACACCGGGGTCTGGGACGACGTCCACGAGGTCCCGCACGTGCGTTTCGGCCAGGAGGCCGATCTGGTGGTCGTCGCTCCGGCGACCGCCGACCTGCTGGCCAGGGCCGTCGCCGGCCGCGCCGACGATCTGCTCACCGCCACGCTGCTGACCGCCCGATGTCCGGTGCTGTTCGCGCCGGCCATGCACACCGAGATGTGGTTGCACCCGGCCACCGTGGACAACGTCGCCACGCTGCGGCGCCGCGGGGCCGTCGTCCTGGAGCCCGCGTCGGGGCGGCTCACCGGCGCCGACAGCGGTGCCGGACGGCTGCCGGAGGCCGAGGAGATCGCCACCCTGGCCCAGTTGCTGCTGGCCCGCGGCGACGCGCTGCCCTACGACCTGGCCGGCGTGAAGGTCCTGGTGACCGCCGGCGGCACCCGCGAACCCATCGACCCGGTGCGCTTCATCGGCAACCGCAGCTCGGGCAAGCAGGGCTACGCGATGGCCCGCGTACTGGCCCAGCGCGGGGCGGACGTGACCCTGATCGCCGGGAACACCGCAGGCCTCGTCGATCCCGCGGGCGTCGACGTGGAGCGCATCGGCTCGGCGGCTCAGCTCAAGGACGCCGTGTCCAAGCACGTGCCCGACGCTCACGTGCTGGTGATGGCGGCCGCCGTCGCCGACTTCCGGCCGACGCAGGTGCAGACCAGCAAGATCAAGAAGTCCGGCGACCCCGACGCCGCGGCGCCGGGGATCGAACTCACCCGCACCGACGACGTGCTGGCAGGCGCCGTGCGCGGACGTGCCGACGGTCAGCTGCCCAACATGCGGGCGATCGTCGGATTCGCCGCCGAGACCGGCGATGCGAACGGCGACGTCCTGTTCCACGCAAGGGCCAAGCTCGCTCGCAAGGGCTGCGACCTGCTGGTGGTGAACGCCGTCGGTGACAACCGGGCGTTCGAGGTGGAGGACAACGCCGGCTGGCTGCTGGCGTCCGACGGCACCGAGTCGGCCCTGGAGCACGGTTCGAAGACGTTGATGGCCAGTCGTATCGTGGACGCGATCGTGGGGTTCCTGCACAGCAACGACGAGTGATCTTCAGCGCACGCACCACAATGCGCGAAAGGGTTGCGCATGGGCGAGGGACACGCTTGGGTGCAACAGGACACGAACATAATTTGATTGACTAACTATCTCGAGAGAGCTCGAACGGAAGGATGCACCACCGTGAGCAAAGGTCGGCTGTTCACCAGTGAGTCGGTGACCGAGGGCCACCCCGACAAGATCTGCGACGCGATCAGCGACTCGGTGCTCGATGCGCTGCTCGCCGCCGATCCGCGTTCGCGCGTCGCGGTGGAGACGCTCGTGACCACGGGTCAGGTGCACGTCGTCGGTGAGGTGACCACGTCGGCCAAGGAAGCGTTCGCCGACATCACCAACACCGTGCGGGCCCGCATCCTCGACATCGGCTACGACTCGTCCGACAAGGGTTTCGACGGCGAGACCTGCGGCGTCAACATCGGCATCGGCGCACAGTCGCCCGACATCGCCCAAGGCGTGGACACCGCCCACGAGACACGCGTCGAAGGCGCGGGCGATCCGCTGGACCTGCAGGGCGCCGGTGACCAGGGCCTGATGTTCGGATATGCGATCAAGGACACCCCCGAGCTGATGCCGCTGCCGATCGCGCTGGCCCACCGGCTGGCCCGGCGGCTGACCGAGGTCCGCAAGAGCGGCGTGCTGGACTACCTGCGGCCCGACGGCAAGACCCAGGTGACCGTGCAGTACGACGGCACCACGCCGGTCCGGCTGGACACCGTCGTGCTGTCCACGCAGCACGCGGCGGGCATCGACCTCGACGGCACCCTGACCCCTGACATCCGCGAGAAGGTGGTCAACACCGTGCTGGCCGACCTCGGCCACGACACCATGGACACCTCCGACTTCCGGCTGCTGGTCAACCCGACCGGCAAGTTCGTGCTCGGCGGCCCGATGGGCGACGCCGGTCTGACCGGCCGCAAGATCATCGTCGACACCTACGGCGGCTGGGCCCGCCACGGTGGCGGCGCCTTCTCGGGCAAGGATCCGTCCAAGGTCGACCGTTCGGCGGCCTACGCGATGCGCTGGGTGGCCAAGAACGTCGTCGCCGCCGGTCTGGCGGAGCGGGTCGAGGTGCAGGTGGCCTACGCGATCGGCAAGGCTGCCCCGGTCGGGCTGTTCGTCGAGACCTTCGGCACCGCGACCGTCGATCCGGACATCATCGAGAAGGCGATCACCGAGGTGTTCGACCTGCGTCCTGGCGCGATCGTGCGCGACCTCGACTTGCTGCGCCCGATCTATGCGAACACCGCCGCGTACGGTCACTTCGGCCGCACCGACATCGATCTGCCGTGGGAGCGGCTCGACAAGGTCGACGCCCTGAAGAACGCCGTCTAGGCCGCGCTACCCGCTGAACGCGTAGTCGTCCAGCGGGAACCGGCGGCTACGCCAGGACGCCTCGAGCGTGGTCGCCGGCCGCAGCGGCACGTCGCCGTTCTTGTCGAAGTAGTAGCTGTTGGCCTTCTGGCAGCTGTCCTGCCAGAAGATCTGGCGGTGCCGCTTGCGCATCATCTCCGCGAAGTAGCGGTCGTTGGCCTCCTGCGTCACCTCGACGCGGCTGGCCTGCTCGTCGCGGGCCCGCCGCAGGCACCGCACGATGTGGCGGGTCTGCGTCTCGATCAGCGCGAAGAACGACGATCCCACGTAGCCGTAGGGCCCGCAGATGTTGAAGAGGTTGGGGAAGCCGGGGACGCTGACGCCCTCGTAGGCCTGCATCCGGTGCTCGTTCCAGAAGTCGGCGAGCGAGCGGCCCCCGATCCCGGTGACGGCGAACGTGCCCGAGTCCACGTCCATCACCCGGAAACCGGTCGCGAGGATCAGCACGTCGGCGTCGTGATGCTCGCCGTCGGTGGTGTCCACGCCGGAGGGCGTCACCTTCGCGATCGGATCCGTCACCAGCCGCACGTTGTCCCGGTTGTAGGTGGACAGGTAGCTGTTGTGGAAGCCGGGCCGCTTGCACCCGACGGCGTACTGCGGCGTCAGCTTCTCCCGCAGCACGGGATCCTTGACCTCCTTGCGCAGGTACGCCCGGCCGACCTTCTCCGCCCGGCCCGCGAGCGGGACGACGCCGTGGTACTGCGCCGAGATCGGGAACGTCACCTCGACGAAGGCCTGACTGAGCAGCCGCTGCACCGCACTGCCGCCGGGCAGCCGCATCAGCCCGCGCACCGGCGACGGCAGCGGCACGTCGAACTTCGGGAAACACCAGATCGGCGTGCGCTGGAAGACGGTGAGCTGCTCGACGATCGGGGCGATCTCGGGGATCACCTGCACCGCCGAGGCGCCGGTGCCGATGATCGCCACCCGCTTGCCGGTGAGGTCCTGACCGTGGTCCCAGCGCGCGGTGTGCAGCGTGACGCCGGCGAAGCTGTCCACTCCGGCGATGTCGGGCGGCTTCGGGACGTTCAGCACGCCGGCCGCATTGATCAGGAACCGGGCGGTGACAGTGTCGCCCGCGTCGGTGGACAGCCGCCACACGTTGTCCTGCTCGTCGAACGCGGCGCCGGTGATCTCGGTGTCGAACCGGATCTTGTCGCGGATGCCGTATTTCTCGACGCAGTGCTCGGCGTAGGCCTTCAGTTCGTGGCCCGGGGCGTAGGTGCGCGACCAGTGCGGGCTCTGCTCGAACGAGAACTGGTAGGAGAACGACGGGATGTCGACGCCGATGCCGGGGTAGGTGTTCCAGTACCAGGTGCCACCGGCCTCGGCTCCGGCTTCGACGATCAGGTAGTCACCCAACCCGGCGCGGTCGAGTTCGATCGCCGTGCCGATGCCGGAGAAGCCGGCGCCGACGACCACGGTCCGGTAGTCGGGTGCGGTCATGGCCCTCCTGTCGTCACCGTCGACGCGCATGCGCCCACGCTACCCGTGGCCCGTCGGCCACCGCCCGTCCGCTTTCGCCGCCTGCACCTGGCGCAGCCCGGCCTCGCGCATCCGGCCGGAGTCGATGAGGCGTTGGACTCGTTGCACATTCGACGCCGACCACGGGCTGCGCGGCTTGCGCGGACTGAACCGCTGGACCCGCGACACGTCGTCGTACCTGCGGGCGAGGCTGTCGATCCAGCCGAAGCACAGCGCCGCCTCCACCGCCTCGCCGTAACTCATTCCGGGTTCCGGGGCGTTCTTGTTGTAGAGCCGCAGCCAGATCTCGGTCGCCGAATCATGGTGGCGGGTCAGCCAGTCCTCCCATTCGCCGGTGGTGCGGGCGTCGAGGATCTCGGGGTCGCTCACCGGCCGTGCAGGGCGGCGCGCAGCGCCGACAGTCCGCGGTCGGTCGCCTCTGCGGCCGCGGGCACCACGGCGGCGAAACTCACGTACCCGTGCACCAGGGCAGGCTCGTTGCGCAGTTCCACCGCCACCCCCGCTGTGCGCAGATGGTCGGCGTAACGGGCGCCGTCATCGCGCAGCGGATCGTGTTCGGCGGTGCCGATGAACGCAGGCGGCAGGTCGGTCAGGTCGCCGAAGTTGGCCGGCGCCAGGGTCGGCGGCAGCCCGGCCGGCTCGCTCATCACGGTCTCGGGCAGATACCACCGCAGGAACGCCTCGGCCATGTCGCGGTCGAGGACCGGCGCGTCGGCGTTCTGCACGAACGACGGCAGCGTCATGTCCCCGGTGGTGGGCGGGTACCACAGCAGCTGAAACACCAGCGGCGGCCCGCCCTGGTCGCGGGCCAGCTGCGCCACCACCGCCGAGATGTTGGCACCCGCCGAATCGCCGGCGACCGCGATCCGCGCCGGATCGCCGCCGAGCTCGGCGGCGTGGCGGCCGACCCAGCGCAGCGCCGCCCAGGAGTCGTCGATGCCTGCCGGCCACGGATGTTCCGGCGCAAGCCGGTAGTCGACCGACACCACGATCGCCGTCGCGCCGAGGGCATGGGCCCGGGCCACCCCGTCGTGGGTGTCCAGGTCGCCGAGGCACCAGCCGCCGCCGTGGAAGTACACCACCACCGGCAACGGGCCGGACTCCTCGACGGGTGGCCAGTAGATCCGGACGGGGACGTCGGTGACGTCGCCGTACCCGACGGTGCGTTCCTCGATCCGCATGGGCGGCAACGTCTCCGGCCGCGGCCTCACCTGACGCATCTTCTCCCGGGCGACCTCGACACCCTCGGCGGCGTCGAACTTCAACGGCACCAGGTCGAGCAGCGCACGCATCGTCGGGTCGATGCCCGTGCGGTCGGTCATGGCCGCACGGCGGCGAAGGCCGCACGCAGCGCCGCCAGTCCCCGGTCCATCGCCTCCGTCGCCGCGGGCACTATGCCGGCGTAGCCGAGATAGCCGTGCACCAGGGTCTCGGCGTTGTCCAACTCGACCGGTACCCCTGCGGCGGAGAGCAATTCGCTGTAGCGGATGCCGTCGTCGCGCAGCGGGTCGTGGCCCGCGACGGCGATGTAGGCCGGCGGCAGCCCGCTCAGATCGGCCGCCCGGGCGGGCACCAGCGTGGCAGGCGGGTCCGTCAGATCCACGTCTCCGGCGTACCAGCGCGAGAATGCCTTGGTCGCCGCGGTGTTCAGAATGGGGGCGTCGGCGTTCTCCCGGAATGACGGCAACGACGAGTCCCACGTGGTGGCCGGATACCACAGCAGCTGATGGCACAGCGCCGGTCCGCCCGCGTCGCGGGCCAGCTGTGCGACCACGGCCGCGAGGTTGCCGCCCGCCGAATCGCCGGCGACGGCCAACCGGTCACCGTCGGCGCCGAGCTCGCCGGCGTGTTCGGCCGCCCATTGCGTTGCGGCCCAGACATCGTCGACGGCGGCGGGGTAGGGGTGCTCCGGAGCCAGCCGGTAATCCACCGACACCACCACGGCGCCCGCACCCGCGGCGTGCTGGCGGGCGGTGTTGTCGTAGGTGTCCAAATCGCCGACCACCCAGCCGCCGCCATGCAGCCAGACCAGCACCGGTGGCGGTGCCGAACTCACTTCGGGCGGCCAGTACACCCGGACCGGGATCGGCCCGCCCGGCCCGTCGACCGTGCGGTCCTCGACACGCAGCTCCGGCAGCACGGGCGTGCGGGGCAGTTCGCGGAACCGGCGGCGGGCGTTCTCCGGTCCGCCGTCGGTTGTCAACTGGAACGGCACCGCCTCCAGTACCTTCATCAGAATGGCGTCGACGGCCGGCTTCTCTGGCTCTTCACTACCCATGGACACGACGACACCGTACGCCCGCCGGATCCGGACACTGTGGCTGGCCGCGGCCGTCATCGGCGCCCTGTACGGGGTGTTCCTCCTCGTCACCGCGCTGCGGTTGCCCGCCGGGTCGGAGCTGACCGGACAGTTCGCGCTGCAACCGGCGCTCAAGGCGCTGCCGGCGGTCCTGCTCGCGGTGGCCGCCGCGAGCCACCGGATCGGCCGGGAGCGGCGGTGGCTGGTGCCTGCGCTGGTGTTCTCCGCTGCCGGTGACTTCCTGCTCGCCATGCCGTGGTGGGAGCCGTCCTTCGTGCTCGGCCTCGCGGCGTTCCTCGTGGCCCATCTGTGCTTCCTGCTTGCGCTGGTGCCGCTCGTCTCCCCGTCGACGCCGAGGCTGGTGGCCGCTGCGGTCACCGTCGTGGCGTGCGCGGCGCTGCTGGTCTGGTTCTGGCCGTCGCTGACCGCGGACGGGATGGCGCTGCCGGTGACGCTCTACATCTCGGTGCTCGGCGCGATGGTGTGCGCGGCGCTGCTCGCCCGGCTGCCGACACCGTGGACCGCGGTGGGCGCCGTGTGCTTCGCGGTGTCCGACGCCATGATCGGGATCGGCCGATTCGTGCTGCGCTCCGAGGCGCTCGCCGTGCCGATCTGGTGGGCGTATGCGGCGTCGCTGCTGTTGATCACCGCCGGGTTCTTCGTCGGCCGGACGTCGGCGCCGTCTGCTACACCGGTCTAAGTGACCGATCCGAGGCAGCCCGCCGAGCACGAGCCCATCGCCCGGGTGGTGCCGATGCTCACGGTGCCGCACCTGGACCGTGACTTCGACTACCTGGTGACCGCCGAGCAGTCCGACGACGCCCAGCCGGGGGTCCGGGTGCGGGTCCGGTTCCACGGCCGACTCGTCGACGCCTTCGTGCTGGAGCGCCGCTCGGACACCGACCACGTGGGCAAGCTCGGCCGCCTGGACCGGGTGGTGTCGCCCGAACCCGTGCTGACACCGGACATCCGGCGCCTCGTCGACGCCGTCGCGGCCCGCTACGCCGGCACCCGGCCCGACGTGCTGCGGCTGGCGATCCCGCCCCGGCACGCCCGGGTGGAACGCGAGTCACCGCCGCCCGCAGTGGTTTCCGCGCACCAACCGCCCGATCCGGCGGGGTGGGGGCGGTATCAGCGCGGCGAACGGTTCCTTGCCGCGCTGGGGGAGAACCGCGCCGCACGCGCGGTATGGCAGGCGCTGCCGGGTGAGCGGTGGGCCGACCGGTTCGCCGAGGCCGCGGCCGCGGCGCTGTGCGGCGGGCGCAGCGTGCTGGCCGTGGTGCCCGACCAGAAGGACGTCGACGTGCTGGAGGCGGCCGTGGTCGCCCGCTGCGGTGCCGACGACACGGTGGCGCTGGCCGCGGGTCTCGGGCCTGCCGCACGGTACCGGCGGTGGCTGGCGGTGCTGCGCGGCCGTGCCCGGGTGGTGATCGGCACGCGCAGTGCGGTGTTCGCGCCGGTGCACGATCTCGGGCTGGTGCTGGTGTGGGACGACGGTGACGACTCGCTGTCCGAACCGCGGGCGCCCTATCCGCACGCCAGGGAGGTGGCGATGCTGAGGGCGCACCAGTTGCGTTGCGCGGCGGTCATCGGCGGCTGGACGCGCACCGCCGAGGCGCAGGCGCTGGTGCGGTCCGGTTGGGCCCACGACCTGGTGGCCGCGAGGCCCGTTGTGCGGTCGTGCTCGCCGCGGGTGGTCGGACTCGAGGACGGCGGCTACGCCGAGGAACGCGATCCCGCGGCCCGCTCCGCGCGCCTGCCGTCGGTGGCGTTGCGGGCCGCGCGCACGGCGCTCGATGCGGCACGGCCGGTGCTGGTGCAGGTGCCACGCCGCGGCTACGTGCCCTCGCTGGCGTGTGCGAAGTGCCGAACCGTGGCGCGGTGCAGGCACTGCGCGGGACCGCTGTCACTGCCGGAGCGGGGCGGCGAGGGCGCGGTGTGCCGCTGGTGCGGCAGGCATGATCCGATGTTGCGCTGCACGCGCTGCGGCTCGGGTGCGGTGCGGGCGGTGGTCGTCGGCGCCCGCCGCACCGCCGAGGAACTCGGCCGGGCGTTCCCCGGGCAGTCGGTGATCACGTCGTCGGGGGAGTCGGTCGTCGCGACGGTCGGCGACGGCCCGGCACTCGTGGTCGCCACCCCCGGGGCAGAACCCGCCGCCCCCCAGGGTTACGGCGCCGCGCTGCTGCTGGACAGCTGGGCGCTGCTGGGCCGCCAGGACTTGCGCGCCGCGGAGGACACGCTGCGGCGGTGGCTGTCGGTGGCCACGCTGGTCCGCCCGCGCGGCGACGGCGGCGTGGTCGTCGTGGTCGCCGAGACGTCGCTGCCCACCGTGCAGGCGCTCATCCGCTGGGATCCGGTCGGTCACGCCGAACTGGAACTCGATTCCCGCGCCGAGGTGGGCCTGCCGCCGAGCTCGCACATGGCCGCGCTCGACGGCATGCCGCCTGCGGTGACTGCGCTGCTGGAGGAGGCCGACTTCCCGGCGGGGACCGACGTGCTCGGGCCGGTCGAGCTGCCGCCCGGTGTGCGCCGGCCGGCGGGCCTGCCCGCGGGCGTGGAGGTGATCCGGATGCTGGTGCGCGTCGATCGTGGCCGTGGCCACGAACTGGCCGCCGCGCTGCGCCGGGCGATCGGCGTGCAGAGCGCGCGGCGCGAACACGAGCCGGTTCGGGTGCAGATGGACCCGTTGCACATAGGGTGAGTCGCACGCGGCGTGTCACGCCGGACGGGAGGTTCTCATGCGGCGGCCGATCGCATGGCTGATCACCGTGGGAGTCATCGCGATCGGGTTGCTCTGGCCACTCCTGCTGGAGGCCGGCGGCGGTGGCGGCCAGGTCGACGATCCGGTGGTGTTCAGCGACTACCGCGCCGAGTACACCGTCGCCGCCGACGGCACCCTGTATGCCACCGAGATCATCACCGCCGACTTCCCCGGCGGGCGGCACGGCCTGTTCCGGTACTGGGACGTCGGCAACCGGAACAGCCCGCACGTGCGGCAGATACCGGAGGTCACGTCGATCATCCTCGACGGCGCCCCCGCGAGCTACCGGATGCTCTGGGAGAGCGGCGACCGGTTCCGGGTGGCCAAGATCGGCGACGCCGACATCACGCTCGACGCAGGCGCGCACGTCTTCGAGATCCGCTACGCGATCCCCGGTGTGCTCGACCCCGGATCGACGGGCGCGGACCGGACGTTCGCCGCGACCACCGGTGAGCCCAACTCACGTTCGGCGTTCTACTGGAACGTCATCGCGCCGGCGTGGAACAACACCATCGAGCGGGCCGAGATCTCGGTGCGACTGCCCGGGCCGGTCACCGGGGCGCAGTGCAGTGTCGGGGTGGGCGTCGGTCAGGCCTGCCGCGACCTGGCGGTCGTCGGTGACACCGTGACCCTTCGGGCGCTGAACCTCGAGCCGGGCACGCCGGTGACGTTGCGCGCGGGCGTCGACGTCGCGCCGCCCGCCCGTGCCGAACTGCCGTGGAACTACCACTGGGACCGCATCTTCGGACGCTCGCTCAGCACTGCTGCCTGGGTCGCCGCGCTGACCGGACTGGGTGCCGCAGGCGGGTGGTTCTGGTCACGCAGGACACGCGAGGCGCCGCCGGGGTTCCCCCTGCAGTACGCGCCGCCGCCGGGTCTCGGGCCGGTGCAGGTGGAGTACATCCGCACCGAGGGCGTCCCCAAACACGGGTTGACGGCGACGCTGTTCCACCTGGCCGATCGCGGTCTGGTCGACCTGCGGCAGGTCAACGCCGACCAGTGGAACGTGCGGGGGGTGGCCGAACGCGGCGCCTGGGCCGACGTCGACCCGGTGAGTGTCGCGGTCGGATCGGCGCTCAAGGTGACGTCGCCCGGATCGGAGTTCGAGGCCAAGAAGGCCGTCTCCGCGGGCAAGAAGCTCGAGAAGGCCAAGAAGGAGATGGCCGACGCGGTCGAGAAGTGGGCGTTCGACGGCGGGCTGCTGGTGAAGCAGAAGAAAGAGCTGTGGGCCACGGCCGCCAGCGGTTTCGCATTCGTCCTCGCCGTGTGCGGGTTCTTCCGCTGGGGCTTCCCGGCCACGATGTGGGGGCTGCCGTTCGCCGCGTTCTTCCTGTTGTCACTGCAGTCGTGGAGGAAAGGGGTGGGCACCCGGCGTACCGCCGCCGGTCGCGAACTGTGGTCACAGGCGGGCGGATTCCACCGGATGCTGGCCACCGACTCGGCCGAGACCCGGTTCGACTTCGCCGCACGAAAGGACCTCTACACCGCCTACATGCCGTTCGCGGTCGCCGCGGGCGCCGCGGCGCTGTGGGCGGCGAAGTATCAGACCACCATGGGAATGCCTGCGCCGCAACCGGACTGGTACAACTCGTCGTCGTCGACGGGTTCTGCGTTCACCGGCTCCGCCGGCGGCGGCTTCGACAGCTTCGAGTCGGCGCTGTCGTCGTCGATCGGGGCCTACACTGCCTCGCAGGCGTCCTCGTCGTCGAGTAGCGGCAGCAGCAGCTCCAGCGGTGGAGGCGGCGGCGGCGGTGGTGGCGGCGGGGGCGGAGGAGGCGGCTCATGGTGAGATTCCTGCTCGTCCTGATCCTGGTGCTGGCCGTCGCGGTGCTGGTGGCATTCGTGATGGGCTACAACCGGCTTCGGGCCGCCGACGTCCGCGTCGCCGAGGCCCTCGCCGGCATCGACGTGGAGCTGACCCGGCGGGCCTCGCTGATCCCCGGCCTGGTGCACACCGTCACGACGTTCGCGGCGCACGAGAAGGCGATCCTCGACCACGTCACCGCGGCGCGCGCGGCACTGACGGCGGCCACCGGCAGCACATCCGTGACACAGCGCAGCACGGCCGAACGCGATCTCGACACCGCGGTGCGCGAAGTGGTCGCACTGGGACAGAACTATCCGCAGCTCTCGTCGTCGGGCATTTTCCTGCAGCTGCAGGAGAACCTCGCCGACACCGAGAACAAGCTGGCGTTCGCGCGCCAGTACTACAACGATGCGGTGGCCACGCTGAACCGGCTGGCCACCACCATCCCGTGGATGTTCGTCGCGCCGCTCGCGGGCACCACCGCGCGCGAGTACTACCAGACGCCGAGATGAGCCGGCGCTTCCCTAGACTGTCGCGGTGCGCATCGTCTTCGCCGGCACCCCGGATCCCGCCGTGCCGTCGTTGCGACGGTTGCTCGCCTCCCCGCGTCACGAGGTGATCGCCGTGCTCACCCGCCCGGACGCCGCCTCGGGCCGGCGCGGGAAGCCCTCGCCGTCGCCGGTCGCCGAGGTGGCGCTGGAACACGGCGTACCGGTGCTGCGCCCACAACGGCCCAACTCCGAGGAGTTCGTCGCCGAACTGAGCGCCCTGCAGCCGGACTGCTGCGCGGTGGTCGCCTACGGCGCCCTGCTGCGCGAGCCGCTGCTGGCCGTGCCCGCGCTCGGCTGGATCAATCTGCACTTCTCCCTGTTGCCCGCATGGCGGGGCGCCGCGCCCGTGCAGGCCGCGATCGCCGCGGGTGACACGGTGACCGGCGCCAGCACCTTCCTGATCGAGCCTGCGCTGGACTCCGGACCGGTCTACGGGGTGGTGACCGAGACCATTCGGCCCACCGACACCGCCGGTGCGCTCCTCGAACGCCTCGCGGTGTCGGGCGCCGCCCTGCTGGAGACCACCCTCGACGGCATCGCCGACGTTACCTTGACCGCGGTGCCGCAGCCCTCCGACGGGGTGACGGTGGCGCCGAAGATCACCGTGGACGAGGCCCGGGTGCGCTGGGACCTGCCCGCCCACGCCGTCGACCGCAGGATCCGCGCGGTCACGCCGAATCCCGGCGCCTGGACCATGATCGGTGACCTCCGGGTCAAGGTGGGGCCCGTCTCGATCGACGAGGCGGAGGCGGAGGCGCTCGCACCCGGCGAGATCCGGGTGTCGCGGGACGGCGTGCTGGTCGGCACCGGGTCGGCGGCCGTCCGGCTGGACCTGATCCAGCCACCGGGCAAGAAGATGATGAGCGCCGGCGACTGGGCCAGGGGCGCCCGCCTCGACGGGTCGGTCCGCGCGCAATGACCCGCCCGAAGAACACCAAGCGGCCCCGCCGGACTCCGCTCGATCCCGCTCGCCGGGCCGCCCTCGACGTCCTGCGGGCGGTGTCGGAGCGCGACGCGTACGCCAACCTGGCGTTGCCCGCCATGCTGCGGGAACGCGGGATCACCGGCCGCGACGCCGCTTTCGCGACCGAACTGACCTACGGCGCCTGTCGCACCCGCGGCCTGCTCGACGCCGTGATCGAGCACGCGGCCGGCCGGCCGGTCGACCGCATCGACCCGATGCTGCTCGACCTGCTGCGGCTGGGCGCCTACCAGTTGCTGCGCACCCGGGTGGAACCGCATGCCGCGGTGTCCACCACCGTCGAACAGGCGGGCATCGAATTCGACACGGCGCGAGCCGGTTTCGTCAACGGTGTGCTGCGCACCATCGGCAGGCGCGACGAACAGTCCTGGCTCGGCGAACTCGCGCCGTCCGCGGACACCGACCCCGTCGGCCACACGGCGTTCGTGCACGCCCACCCGCGCTGGATCGCGCAGGCGTTCAGCGATGCGCTCGGTGCGGACGCCGCACAGCTCGACGCCGTACTCGCGGCGGACAACGATCGACCGGTGGTGCACCTGGCCGCCCGCCCGGGTGTGCTCGGCGCCGACGCGCTGGCCGAGGCCGTCGGCGGCACCGTCGGCCGCTACTCGCCGTACGCCGTGCACCTGCCCGGCGGCGACCCCGGCGCCCTGCAACCTCTGCGCAACGGCACCGCCCTGGTCCAGGACGAGGGCAGTCAACTCGTGGCGCTGGCCCTGACACGCGCTCCGGTCGACGGCGACACCGGCCGCTGGCTCGACCTGTGCTCGGGACCGGGCGGGAAGACCGCGATGCTGGCGGCCATCGGCGCCGAGTCGGGCGCCCGGGTGACGGCCGTCGAACCCGCACCCGCCCGCGCCGACATGGTGCAGCAGAACACCCTTGGCCTGGGGGTCGACGTGGTGCGCGCCGACGGCCGCGACAGCGGGCTGACGCCCGGGTTCGACCGGGTGCTGGTCGACGCGCCGTGCACCGGCCTCGGCGCGCTGCGCCGCAGACCCGAAGCCCGCTGGCGCAGGCAACCCGGCGACGTGCCCGCCCTGGCGAAACTGCAGCGTGAACTCCTCGCCGCGGCGATCGCGCTCACCCGCCCCGGCGGCGTGGTGCTCTACGCCACCTGCTCGCCGCACCTGGCCGAGACAGTGGGCGTGGTGGCCGACGCGCTGCGCCGTCACCCGGTCACCGCGCTGGACGCCCGGCCGCTGTTCGCCGCGGGCCGCGAGCCGCTGCCCGACCTCGGCGACGGCCCGTACGTCCAGCTGTGGCCGCACCGGCACGGCACCGACGCGATGTTCGCCGCGGCGCTGGAAGTAGGGTGAAATCCATGCCGGAGCAACCGATGATCGCGCCGTCGATCCTGGCCGCCGACTTCGCCCGACTCGCCGACGAGACCGCCGTCGTGACGGGTGCCGACTGGCTGCACGTCGACGTGATGGACAACCACTTCGTGCCGAACCTCACGCTCGGCCTGCCGGTGGTGGAGTCGCTGCTCAAGGTCACCGACATTCCGATGGACTGCCATCTGATGATCGAGGACCCGGACCGCTGGGCGCCGCCGTACGCGGAGGCCGGCGCGTACAACGTCACGTTCCACGCCGAGGCGACGGACAACCCGGTGGGCGTGGCCCGTGACATCCGCGCCGCAGGCGCGAAGGCCGGACTCTCCGTCAAGCCGGGCACACCGCTGGAGCCGTACCTGGAGATCCTGCGCGACTTCGACACCCTGCTGGTGATGTCCGTCGAGCCCGGTTTCGGCGGCCAGAAGTTCATCCCCGAGGTGCTCGCGAAGGTCGCCACCGCCCGCCGGCTCGTCGACGCGGGCGAGTTGACGATCCTGGTCGAGATCGACGGCGGCATCAATGCCGACACCATCGAGGCGGCCGCCGAGGCGGGGGTGGACTGCTTCGTCGCCGGGTCCGCGGTGTACAGCGCCGACGATCCCGCGGCCGCCGTGGCGTCGCTGCGCCAACGGGCCGCAGGGGCATCCCGACACCTGGTGCTGTGACCCCCGAGGCCGCGATGCGGCTCGCCGTCGAACATGCCGACCGCGTCAAGGGCAGCACCTACCCGAACCCACCGGTCGGTGCGGTGATCCTCGACGCAGACGGCGAGGTCGCCGGCGTGGGTGCCACCGAGCCGCCGGGTGGGCCGCACGCCGAGGTGGTCGCGCTGCGGCGGGCCGGTGCCCGGGCGGCGGGCGGTACCGCGGTCGTCACGCTGGAACCCTGCAACCACCAGGGCCGCACGCCGCCCTGTGTGGACGCGTTGCTCGCGGCCGGGGTGTCCGCGGTCGCCTTCGCGGTCGCCGACCCCAACCCGGTGGCGGCCGGGGGAGCGGAACGGCTCGCCGCGGCCGGTGTCGACGTCGCGACCGGGTTGCTCGCCGACGTCGTCGCCGGTGGACCGCTGCGGGAGTGGCTGCACAAACAGCGGACCGGCCGCCCGCACGTCACCTGGAAGTTCGCCGCCAGCATCGACGGCCGCAGCGCCGCGGCCGACGGCAGCAGCCAGTGGATCACCGGTGAGGCGGCCCGCGCGGACGTGCACCGCAGGCGGGCCCGTGCGGACGCCATCGTGGTGGGCACCGGCACGGTGTTCGCCGACGATCCCGCGCTGACCGCCCGCAGGCCCGACGGCAGCCTGGCCGACCGGCAACCGCTGCGCGTCGTCGTCGGGGTGCGGGAGATCTCCTCCGAGGCGCGGGTGCTCGACGACGACTCGAGAACGATGGTGATCCGCACCCGCGACCCGCACGAGGTGATCCGCGCCCTCTCTGACCGCACCGACGTCATCCTGGAGGGCGGGCCGACGCTGGCCGGCGCCTTCCTGCGGGCCGGCGTCGTCGACCGGATCCTGGCCTACATGGCCCCGATCCTGCTGGGCGGGCCGATCACCGCGGTCGACGACGTCGGTGTGCCGACCATCACGGCGGCCCGCAGGTGGCGATTCGACGGCACGGACGCCGTCGGGCCCGACCTGCTGGTGAGCCTGATCCCGGCCTAGTCGATCGCCAAGCGGGCGGGCGGTGTCAGCGCTCCGACCTGATACAGCACGTCGAGTTCGTCGCGGATACCCCAGTGCTCGCACAACCGACCGCCTCGCGATCGGAAGAAGTGCGCCGTCTTCATGGCGAACGGCCTGCCGGTGACCGTCACACCCTCCGGCGACACCGCGTTGACACCGTGCGCGGTGGCCCGGATCGCGACAAAGTCGCCGGACTCCACGATGTCGTGGATCTCGTAGCGGACGCCGAGCACCTCCGTGACGAATGTGAGGATCGCGATGTACCCGTCGGGGCCCGGCGGCAGCGGCACCGGCGAGCCGTGGTCGACGAAGTCGTCGGTGACCAGGTCGTGGAGGCGGTCGAGCTGCCGGGTGTTGAGGGCGTCCATCACATGGGCGGCCAGGGCCGCGGTCGAGTTCGTCACCTCTTGTCGACGGGAGGGCGCTCGAAAAGGTTCACCCGGCGGGCAGCCGCTTCCGCCGGACTGTGGGCTATCTCGCCCTCGACGCGCGGCCACGGCAACTAAATGAGGTGCGACTCTCGGTACACTCGTGGCAGAGCGCTGTCACCGACGACCCACGCGCTGGTGACCCCGAGCAAAGGACTTGAGCGTGACTGCACTGCAGGACTGGCTCAGTATTCCCACCGTGACCCCGCAATCGGTGAAGACCTTCGTCTTCGCACCCCTCCGCAGCGTCCTGCCTAGCAAAAGGGAGGACCGCGGCGAGCCGACGCTGTTGCGCCCCGGCCTCGAGCGCTGCTGAGTCAGTCGGCCCGGTGCCGGCCCAGCTGCGGCTCCGCGCCCGCGGTGGCCGGGTCGCTGAGCACCGGCTCGTCGGCGCGTGGCGCTGAAGGCTCGTCGGCAGGGGGCGGCGCCGACTGCGCTTCGCCCGTCTCGTCGGCGTGCTGGTGGCGGCCCGCGATCAGCAGACCCAGCAGGGCGCCGATGATGCAGACGACGGCCGTCGCCAGGAAGATGTCGTGGAACTGCATCACGTACGCCTCGAGCGTCGCCTTGGTGTAACGGGTCGCCTGGGCGACCGCCTGCTCTCTGGGCGAGCTCACGACGGGCTGCGGCAGCTCGGCCAAGCGCTGGGCCAGCGCCTGGTTGAACCGGTAGAGGCCCCACGCCGAGAGCGCGGCGATACCGACGAGCATGCCGATCATGCGCGCCACCACCACCGCGGCCGAGGCGATGCCGTGCTGGGCGGCCGGCACCACCCGCAGCGTCGCCGAGGTCAGCGGACCGATCACCAGGCCCAGGCCGACGCCGGCGATCGCCAGGTCGGTGTCGAGCACCGGCAGTGACACGAACCCGAGGTCGTGGCGCGCCGAGAACAGGTCCACCGGCCACTTCGAGATCAGGAAGAACCCGCCTGCGGCGATCACCAGGCCGGCGAACGCCACGATCCGGTCACCGACCCGGCTGGCGATCCACCCGCCCAGCAGCGCGCCGACAGGAAGCGCGATCAGGAATCGGAGCAGCAGGAACGCGGCCTCGTTCTGGGACTGGCCGAGCACGCCCTGCCCGAACAATTCGACGTTGACCAGCGTCACCATCAGCGCTGCGCCCGCCGTCAGGGACGCCCCGAGTGCGGCCAGGAACGGCCGGAACCGCACGCCGGCCGGTTCGATCAGCCTGGTGCGGGCGAACCGCTCCCAGACGAAGAAGCCGACGGCGACCACCGCCGCGGCGATCAGCAGCGGCGCTCCGTAGTCGGGGAGGATCTTCTTGCCGTCCGGCGCGGGGTTGTAGAGCCCGATGACCACCAGGCCGAGCGTGACGGCGAGCAGCACTCCGCCGAACACGTCGACCTTCTGCGGCTCGTCGGTCTGTGCGCGCCCGGGCAGGCTGAAGTGGATCATCACCATCGCGATGACCGCCAGCGGCACGTTGACCCAGAACACCGCCTGCCAGTGGTGGAACGCCCAGACCATGGCGATGCCGTACACCGGGCCCAGCACGGCGCCGAGTTCCTGGGCGGCACCCACCCCGCCGAGCACGGCCGCGCGTTGGCGGCTGGCCCACAGGTCGGCGGCCAGCGCGAGGGTGACCGGCAGCAGTGCGCCGCTGGCGGCGCCCTGGATGGTGCGGCCGATGACCATCAGCACGAGGTCGGTCGACATCGCGGTGATCACCGACCCGACCGCGAACCCGGCGAGGCTGACCTGCAGCATCAGCTTGCGGCCGAACCGGTCGGAGGCCCGGCCGAGCAGCGGCATCGCGGCGATGTAGCCCAGCAGGTACCAGGTGATGATGGGCGTCACCCGCTGGATCTGATTGATCGCGATCCCGACGTCCATCATGATGTCGCGGATGATGGTGATCACGACGTAGGTGTCGAGCGCGCCCAGCAGCACCGCGAGGCTGCCTGCGCCCAGCGCGATCCCGCGGCTGCGCACCGTCGTTCTGGGCGTGGCTTCCACTGAAGGAGAAGTCATCACACCGCGGGCTTGGTGACGGTGACCGGCTTACCCCAGTCGGTGAACGTCATCGTGATGCTCACGCCGTCCTTGGGTTCCAGCCGGGCCTGGACCAGTTCCTTCTTGTCGTTCTCGGCGATCCATGCGGTGGCGGGCACCTGGCCGGTGGCGCCGAGCTGCGGGGCGATCGAGTTCACCGCTTCGGCGCTGACCGTGCCGGTCACCCGGACGGTGTCGGTGCCTGCGATGTTCTCGCGGCCGTCGGCCTTGGCGTCGGTGAAGTTGGCCAGCAGGTTGGCCAGTCCGCGGTTCGGGTCGAGGATCGCCGAGACGTCGAAGATGTCGGCGGCCGGACCGAAGTCCTGCAGACCGCTGCCCGGCGTGAGCGCGGCGTAGAGGGTGCCGTCGACGACGGCGAACTGCACACCTTCGAGGCGCTGACCCATCAGGGCGAGGTTGGTGGTGCCCTGCGCGGCCACGGCCGGGGTGTTGGTCAGGTCGCCTTCCAAGGTCTCGATCGGCAGCTCCGGGATCTCGCCCGTGGTCGAGAGCTGCAGGTGCGCACTCTGGTTTTCCCGGGTGGTCTTCGCGGAGTCCTGCAGCAGCGTCGTCGCGTCGGGGAGCGGCTCGCTCGACTGTTCCGGCGACGACGAACAGCCGGTCACCACCAGTGCGGTGGCGAAAAGGATTGCGATGAAGGCATGCAGGGCATGGCGTGGGCGCAGACGCATGACTTGCATCGTAGAGGTTCGCCTCGCGGCGACGAGTTTGCCGCCCGCACCGGCGATCCGACGGCGCACCGGAATAGGCTGGTCGACGTGTTCACAGGAATCGTCGAAGAGGTGGGCGAGGTCGTCGACAAGCAGGACCTCGGTGACGCCGCCCGGCTGGTCATCCGCGGTCCGGTCGTCACGTCGGACGCGGGTCACGGCGACTCGATCGCCGTCAACGGGGTGTGCCTGACGGTGGTCGACGTGCTGGCCGACGGAGCGTTCTCGACCGACGTGATGGGCGAGACCCTCAACCGGTCGAGCCTGCGCGACATCGCCAAGGGCAGCCGGGTCAACCTGGAGCGCGCCGCGGCGGTCAACAGCCGGCTCGGCGGACACATCGTGCAGGGCCACGTCGACGGCACCGGGCATGTGATTGCGCGCACACCGTTCGAGCACTGGGAGGTGATGCGGGTCGGCCTGCCCGAGTCGCTGTCCCGCTACGTCGTCGAGAAGGGGTCGATCACCGTCAACGGGGTGTCGCTGACCGTGTCCGGCCTGGGAGACGACTGGTTCGAGGTGTCGCTGATCCCGACCACCCGGGAATTGACGACACTCGGCGCCGCGAGCATCGGTGACCCGGTCAACCTGGAGGTCGACATCATCGCCAAGTACGTCGAACGACTGATGGGTCCCACGGCGGGCTAGCTGGCAATAATCGCCGTCTCCGAGTGGTTCATACTGATGATGTGGACCCGGTCTCCGAACTGATCGACCGAGGTCCTGGATCCGGTGAAGGTGGCAGCAGATGACCAGGCTCGACTCTGTCGAACGGGCGATCGCCGATATCGCCGCGGGTAAGGCCGTGGTCGTCATCGACGACGAGGACCGCGAGAACGAAGGCGACCTCATCTTCGCCGCCGAGAAGGCCACCCCCGAACTCGTTGCGTTCATGGTCCGCTACACCTCGGGCTACCTGTGCGTGCCGCTGAGCGGCGAGGTCTGCGACCGGCTCGGCCTGCTGCCGATGTACGCGGTCAACCAGGACAAGCACGGCACCGCGTACACCGTCACGGTGGACGCGAAAGTCGGTGTCGGAACCGGTATCTCGGCCTCCGATCGGGCGACGACGATGCGCGCGCTCGCCGACCCGGCCGCCGTCTCCGAAGACTTCACCAAGCCGGGCCATGTGGTCCCGCTGCGCGCCAAGGACGGTGGCGTGCTGCGCCGGCCCGGGCACACGGAGGCCGCGGTCGATCTGGCGCGGCTGGCGGGGCTGCAGCCCGCGGGGGCGATCTGCGAGATCGTCAGCCAGAAGGACGAGGGCGCGATGGCGCAGACCGACGAGCTGAGGGTCTTCGCCGACGAGCACGAGCTCGCGCTGATCTCGATCGCCGATCTGATCGAGTGGCGGCGCAAGCACGAGAAGCACATCGTCCGCATCGCCGAGGCCCGCATCCCGACCCGGCACGGCGAGTTCCGTGCCGTCGGCTACACCAGCATCTACGAGGACGTCGAACACGTGGCGTTGGTCCGCGGTGACGTGGCCGGCCCGCACGGCGACGGTCACGACGTGCTGGTCCGGGTGCACTCCGAATGCCTGACCGGTGACGTGTTCGGCTCCCGGCGCTGCGACTGCGGGCCGCAACTGGACGCCGCCATGGCGATGGTGGCCCGCGAGGGCCGCGGCATCGTGCTGTACATGCGTGGCCACGAGGGCCGCGGCATCGGGCTGATGCACAAGCTGCAGGCCTACCAGTTGCAGGACGCCGGCGACGACACCGTCGACGCGAACCTCAAGCTCGGCCTGCCCGCCGACGCGAGGGACTACGGCATCGGGGCGCAGATCCTCGTCGACCTGGGCGTGCGGTCGATGCGGCTGCTGACCAACAACCCCGCCAAGCGCGTCGGCCTGGACGGCTACGGGCTGCACATCATCGAGCGGGTGCCGCTGCCGGTGCGGGCCAACTCCGAGAACATCCGGTACCTGATGACCAAACGCGACCGCATGGGCCACGACCTGATCGGCCTGGACGACTTCGAAGAGGCGCACACGATGGACGGCTACGACGAGGCGGTGTACCTACTCGGCGACCGCCGCCCGCCCGCTGCCGACCCGCGCGACTCCGGCGGCGCCCTGTGAGCCCGGCGGCCGGGGTTCCCGACCTGCCGGAGCTCGACGCGTCGGACATCACGCTGGCGATCGTCGCGAGCACCTGGCACCAGCAGATCTGCGACGCGCTGCTCGACGGCGCCCGCAAGGTCGCCGCCGAAGCCGGGATCGACGACCCCACCGTGGTGCGTGTGCTGGGCGCGATCGAGATACCGGTGGTGACACAGGCTTTGGCCGAGAGTCATGATGCGGTGGTGGCGCTCGGTGTGGTGATCCGCGGCCAGACACCGCATTTCGACTACGTCTGTGATGCGGTGACCCAGGGGCTGACCCGGGTGTCACTCGATGCGTCGACCCCGGTCGCCAACGGGGTGCTGACCGTGAACACCGAGGACCAGGCCCTCGACCGGGCGGGCCTGCCGTCCTCGACCGAGGACAAGGGTGCGCAGGCCGCCGCGGCGGCGCTGTCGACCGCGCTGACGTTGCGTGAGCTGCGCGGGCGGTCATGAGCGACGCGACCGGTGACGAGGTCGAGGTCGAGGTGCGGCCGCATCTGACGCCGTACTTCGCCTATGCAGCCGCGGCGATCATCGTCGCCGCGCACGTCACCGTCGGCCTGCTGCTGAAGGTGAGCTCGACCGGGGTGATCTTCCAGACCGCCGACCAGGTGGCGATCGCCCTGCTCGGTGTCGTGATCGGCGGGGTGGTGCTGCTCTTCGCCAGACCTCGGCTGCGCGTCGGTGCTTCCGGCATCGCGGTCCGTAACCTGTTGGCCTACAAGCTCATCCCATGGTCCGACGTGGTGGGTGTGTCGTTCCCGGTGGGTGCCCGGTGGGCCCGCATCGACCTGCCGGACGACGAGTACATCCCCGTCATGGCCATCCAGGCGATCGACAAGGGGCGCGCCGTCGACGCGATGGACCGGGTGCGTGCCGCGCTGTCGCGCCACCGGCCCGACATCACGTCACACTGAGCGCCATCGCGAACTCGGGGCGTGACTTCTCCGCCGTCACCGACTTCACCGTGAATCCCACGCTCTCGTAGACGCTGCGGGCCACCGAGTTGTCGGCGGCCACCCGCAGTGTCACCGTGCGGGCGCCCTGCCTGCTCGCCCAGTCGACCGCGGCCTCGACCAGGGGGCGGGCCAGGCCGTGTCCGCGTGCCTCCGGGTCGAGCCACAACGAGTAGAGGTACACGGTGTCGACGCTCTCCTTCTGCGCGCCGATCAGCCCGACCGGACGGTCGTCGACGAATGCGGCGAACTGTGCGTGGTCACGCAGCCGGCGCCGCCACTGCGCCGCGGTGAACGCCGACTCGTTGACGAACTGCGGGTCGTCGGAACCCAGCGAATCGGTGAGCGCCCGCAACCGGATCACGGCGAACGTGCGCCAGTCGGATTCGGCGAGCCGGGCCACCCTGGCGGTCGTCACCGGGCGTCGCCCATCACCAGCCCTTCGCGACGCGGATCGGCGCCGCCGGTCAGGCCCGACTGGTCCCGCACGATCGCGGACAGCCCACTCGACTGGTCGGCCAGGTCGACGTCATGGCCGAGCTTGCGCAGGCCCTGCACCAGCGGGTCGTCGTCGCCGTCGTTGGCCGTGTTGATGTTCGGATGCTCGCCGCCGACATTGGTTTTCGGCGTGTTCGCCGCCCCGAAGTCGACCATTCCGACCGCCTGCTGTGGATCGAGGCCCCAATCGGTCATGCCGACGACGGTCTTCACGACGAACTGGATGATCACCGAGCCGCCGGGGGAGCCGAGCACGGCGTACAACGGGCCCCGTGCCCCCGGCGCGCCACCGCCCTCGTCGAACACCAGCGTCGGGGCCATCGTGCTGCGCGGCCGCTTGCCGGGCTGGATGCGGTTGGCGACCGGCGCGCCGTCGGGACCGGCGGGCTCCGCCGAGAAGTCGGTGAGCTGGTTGTTGAGGATGAACCCGTCGACCATGTGGAACGAGCCGAACGCCGACTCCACCGTGGTGGTCAGCGATGCGGCGTTGCCGAACGAGTCGACCACGCTGATCTGGCTGGTGCCGTGCTCCGGTGTGGGGGGCACCGGCGAGGTCTTCGGGCCGAACTCGCCGGGCTTGGCGGTGCCCATCGTCCGCTGCTCGGAGATCAGCGCCGCGCGGCCGGCGAGGTAGTCGCTGTTGAGCAGGGTGTTCGGCGTGCCGCCCGGCAGCGGGACGAATTCGGTGTCGGCGACGTACTTGTCGCGATCGGCGTAGGCCAGCCGCTCGGCCTCGGAGATCAGGTGGACACCCATCACCGTCGGCCGGCCGCCGTTGAGGTCGAGGTCGGTGGGCTTGTGATCGCCCATCGAGAAGCGCTCCAGCATGCCGAGGGTGGCCAGTACCGCGATACCGCCCGAGGACGGCGGCGGCATCCCGCACACCTCCCGGCCGCGGTACGACTTGCACAGCGGCTCACGCATTTTCACCGTGTAGCCGGAGAGGTCCTGCACGGTCATCAGGCTGGGGGTGCGGCCGCCCGCGGTGTCCGCGGCGGCTTCCACGATCGCCTGGGCGATCGGTCCGGTGTAGAACGCCTGCGCCCCGTCGGTGGCCAGGGCGCCAAGGGTCTTGGCGTACGCCGGGTTCGTCAGCCGGGTGCCCGCGGTCTTGGGGCTGCCGTCGGCGTTGAGGAAGTAGGCGGCGGCCTCGGGGTCGACCCGCAGTTCCTTGGCGACGTCGGCGATGGCCGCGGCCAGCCGGGGGCTGATGTCGAAACCGCGGTCGGCCAGCCCCACGGCGGGCTGGAACAGGTCACGCCAGGTGGACTTTCCGTGCTCCCGGTGGGCGTCCTCGAGCATCCGCACGATGCCGGGCACGCCGATGGACCGGCCCGACGCCCTGGCGTCCGGCTTCGGCTCGGTGCGGTCGGTGTCGGAGATCCAGCGCAGGTAGTTCTCGGTCGCGGCGGCCGGGGCCACCTCGCGCCCGTCGTAGGCCTGCACCTTGCCCGACGCGGCGTCGAAGTAGAGCAGGAAGCCGCCGCCGCCGATGCCCGAGGCCTGGGGTTCGACCAGGCCGAGCACCGACTGCGCGGTGACCAGCGCGTCGGCCGCGGTGCCACCGTCACGCAGCACCCGGCAGGCCTCCTGCGTGGCCAGTGGATTGGCCGTCGCGACCGCGTAGCGCGCGGTGTGCACCGCCGTCATGTCCTTGCGGTAGCCGGTGGCGACCTCGGGATTGGTGCCGAGATTCCGTGAGGTGGGAGCGTCGGGCGCGGCGGTCGGCGTCTTGGGCGCCGGTGTGCCGTTGGACACGATCTCGCACGGGCTCGCCACGGGGGTGGGAGGGGACTCGTCGTCGCTGCCGCAGCCGGCCACGACCAGTCCGACACCCGCCAACAGGGCCGCGAGCTTCTGCGGGCATACCGGGATGCGCACCCCTCGACGTTAGCGGAGTCACACAGGTCTGCGGCAGTAACCTGGAAACCGTGCCCGATCCAGCGACGTACCGGCCCGCGCCCGGGTCGATCCCCGTCGAACCGGGTGTCTACCGCTTCCGTGACCCGCACGGCCGGGTGATCTACGTCGGCAAGGCCAAGAGCCTGCGCAGCCGGCTGAACTCCTACTTCGCCGACATCGCCGGCCTCGCGCCGCGCACCCGGCAGATGGTGACCACCGCGGCCAAGGTCGAGTGGACGGTGGTCACCACCGAGGTCGAGGCGCTGCAGCTGGAGTACCTCTGGATCAAGGAGTTCGATCCGCGGTTCAACATCCGCTACCGCGACGACAAGTCCTACCCGGTGCTGGCGGTGACCCTGAACGAGGAGTACCCGCGGCTGATGGTCTACCGCGGGCCGCGCCGCAAGGGGGTGCGGTACTTCGGGCCGTATTCTCACGCCTGGGCGATCCGGGAGACTCTCGACCTGCTCACCCGGGTGTTCCCGTCCCGCACCTGCTCTGCCGGAGTGTTCAAGCGGCACAAGCAGATCGACCGGCCGTGCCTGCTCGGTTACATCGACAAGTGCTCGGCGCCGTGCGTCGGCAGGGTCAGCGCCGAGGAGCACCGCCGGATCGTGCTGGACTTCTGCGACTTCCTGGCGGGCAAGACCGACCGGCTGGCGCGTGACATGGAACACCAGATGGCCGAGGCCGCCGAACAGCTGGACTTCGAACGCGCAGCGCGGTTGCGGGACAACATCGGCGCGCTCAAGCGTGCCCTGGAGAAGCAGACCGTGGTGTTCGGCGACGGCACCGACGCCGACCTGGTGGCGTTCGCCGACGACGAGCTCGAAGCGGCGGTCCAGGTGTTCCACGTCCGTGGCGGACGGGTGCGCGGCCAGCGCGGCTGGATCGTCGAGAAGTCCGGCGACCCCGGCGAATCCGGCGAGGAGCGGTTGGTCGAACAGTTCCTCACCCAGTTCTACGGCGACCAGGCGGAGCTGGGCGTGGCCGGCGACGGCGGCAAGGACGAGGCGACCAACCCGGTGCCACGTCAGGTGCTGGTGCCGTGCCTGCCCGACAACGCCGACGAACTGGCGGAATGGCTGTCGGGGCTGCGCGGGTCGCGGGTATCGCTGCGGGTGCCCCAGCGCGGCGACAAGCGCGCGCTGGCCGAGACGGTCAGGCGCAACGCCATGGACTCGCTGGCGCAGCACAAGCTGAAGCGAGCCGGTGACTTCACCGCGAGAAGTGCTGCGCTGCAGAGTATCCAGGACACGCTCGGGCTCGCGGACGCACCGCTGCGCATCGAGTGCGTCGACATCAGCCACGTCCAGGGCACCGACGTGGTGGCCTCGCTGGTGGTGTTCGAGGACGGGCTGCCGCGCAAGTCCGACTACCGCCACTATGCGATCCGGGAGGCGGCCGGGGATGGCCGCTCCGATGACGTGGCGTCCATCGCCGAGGTGACCCGGCGGAGGTTCTACCGTCACCTGCAGGACACCCGGCCTCCGACGGATGCACCCGAACCGGCGACAGCGGCGGAGCCGACCGGGGCCGTGGGCACGGGCAGGCCGCGGCGCTTCGCCTACCCGCCGAACCTCTTCGTCGTCGACGGCGGCGCACCTCAGGTGAACGCCGCGCAGGCGGTGCTCGACGACCTCGGCGTCAGCGACGTCGCCGTCGTCGGGCTGGCCAAGCGGCTGGAGGAGGTGTGGGTGCCCGCCGAACCCGACCCGGTGATCTTCCCGCGCAACAGCGAGGGGCTCTACCTGCTGCAGCGCGTCCGCGACGAGGCGCACCGGTTCGCCATCGCCTATCACCGCAGCAAGCGGTCCAAGCGGATGACGGCGTCGGCTCTCGACTCGGTGCGCGGTCTGGGTGAACACCGGCGCAAGGCGCTGGTGACGCACTTCGGTTCGGTCGCCAAGTTGAAGGAGGCCACGGTCGAGGAGATCACCGCGGTGCCGGGGATCGGCGCGACGACGGCGAAGGCGGTGCTGGAGGCTCTCGGCGGCGCAGCGGCCGATTCCGCTGTGCCCACAGCCGTTGTCGAGGATGATCAGGCCAGGGCATCGGGATGACAGAGTCAGGGATGAGCGGACAACTGCAGGACGACGGGGTGGTTCACGAGTCGGGCGGGGAATCGGGCATCGACGTCGTGTTGGTGACCGGACTGTCCGGGGCGGGGCGCGGAACGGCGGCCAAGGTGCTCGAGGACCTCGGCTGGTACGTCGCCGACAACCTGCCGCCGGAGTTGATCGCGCGGATGGTGGAGCTGGGTCTGGCCGCCGGCTCCCGCATCACCCAACTGGCCGTGGTGATGGACGTGCGGTCGCGGGGCTTCACCGGCGACCTCGACTGGGTGCGCAGCGACCTGGCGACCCGCAACATCCGCCCGCGGGTGCTGTTCCTCGAGGCGTCCGACGACATCCTGGTGCGGCGCTACGAGCAGAACCGCCGGAGTCATCCGCTGCAGGGCAACCAGACACTGGCCGAGGGCATCGCGGCCGAACGGGCGCTGCTGGCTGCGGTGCGCGCGACGGCCGACCTGGTGATCGACACCTCAAAGTTGTCGGTGCCGGCACTGCGGGAGAGCATCGAGCGGGCGTTCGGCGGCGAGACCGTCGCCCACACCAGCGTCACGGTGGAGTCGTTCGGGTACAAGTACGGGCTGCCGATGGACGCCGACACGGTGATGGACGTGCGGTTCCTGCCGAACCCGCACTGGGTCGACGACCTGCGCCCGCACACCGGTCAGCACGAGGCGGTGCGCGACTACGTGCTCGGGCAGCCCGGCGCCGCCGAGTTCCTCGACACCTACCATCGATTGCTGGACGTCGTGATCGAGGGATACCGCCGGGAGGGAAAGCGCTACATGACGGTCGCCATCGGGTGTACGGGCGGCAAGCATCGCAGCGTCGCGATGGCCGAGGCGCTGGCCGGGCGGCTGCAAGGCGGTGACGGCTTGACGGTGCGGGTGCTGCACCGGGATCTGGGGCGCGAATGAGCCCGCGGATCGTCGCGCTCGGAGGTGGGCACGGCCTGTACGCGACGCTGTCCGCGGCCCGCCGCCTCAGCCATCACGTCACCGCGGTGGTGACGGTCGCCGACGACGGCGGCTCGTCCGGGCGGCTGCGCAGCGAACTGGACGTGGTGCCGCCGGGCGATCTGCGAATGGCGTTGGCGGCGTTGGCATCCGACACCCCGCAGGGACGGCTGTGGGCAACGATCATTCAGCACCGGTTCGGCGGCAGTGGCGCGCTGGCCGGTCACCCGATCGGCAACCTGATGCTGGCGGGGCTCAGCGAGGTGCTCGCCGATCCGGTGGCCGCCCTCGACGAGCTGGGCCGGGTGCTCGGGCTGAAGGGCCGGGTGCTGCCGATGTGCCCGATCGCGCTGCAGATCGAGGCCGACGTCGCGGGCCTGGAGTCCGATCCGCGGATGAGCCGGGTGATCCGCGGTCAGGTGGCGATCGCGACGACGGTCGGCAAGGTGCGCCGGGTCCGGCTGCTGCCGGGCGACCCGCCTGCGACCCGGCAGGCGGTGGACGCGATCATGAGCGCCGACCTGGTGGTGCTCGGCCCGGGCTCGTGGTTCACCAGCGTCATCCCGCATGTGCTGGTGCCGGAACTGGCGGCTGCGCTGCGCGCCACGTCGGCCAGGCGGGCACTGGTGCTCAACCTCGCGGCCGAGCCGGGGGAGACCGCCGGGTTCTCGGTCGAACGGCACATCCACGTGCTCGCCCAGCACGCGCCCGACTTCACCGCGCACGACATCATCGTCGACGCCACCCGGGTGCCGAGCGACCGCGAGCGTGAGCAACTCAGCCGCACCGCCACCATCCTCGAGGCTCGTGTGGAGTTTGCTGACGTGTGTAGACCTGGTACACCTTTACATGACCCGGCGAAACTGGCCGCGGCATTGGAGGGGGTCCGCTTGCGAGGGGTGGCGCCGGCCCCCAATGTGCAGATGCCGACGGTGCCCACACCGACCGTGAACAGACCGAGAGGTGACGACCCGTGGCGATGACAGCCGAGGTCAAAGACGAGCTGAGCCGGTTGGTGGTCAACTCGGTGAGCGCTCGCCGCGCCGAGGTGGCCGCCCTGCTGCGCTTCGCCGGTGGGCTGCACATCGTGTCGGGGCGGGTGGTCGTCGAGGCCGAGGTGGATCTGGGCATCATCGCGCGCCGGCTGCGCAAGGACATCCACGACCTGTACGGCTACAACGCGGTGGTGCACGTGCTGTCGGCCAGCGGGATCCGCAAGGGCACCCGGTATGTCGTGCGGGTGGCCAAGGACGGAGAAGCGCTGGCCAGGCAGACAGGTCTGCTGGACCTGCGTGGACGCCCGGTGCGCGGCCTGCCCGCCCAGGTGGTCGGCGGCAGCGTCGGTGATGCCGAAGCCGCTTGGCGCGGTGCGTTTCTCGCGCACGGGTCGCTGACCGAGCCGGGTCGCTCGTCGGCGCTGGAGGTGAGTTGCCCGGGTCCCGAGGCCGCGCTGGCACTCGTCGGCGCGGCGCGCAGGCTGGGGGTGAGCGCGAAGGCCCGCGAGGTCCGGGGCAGTGACCGGGTGGTGGTGCGCGACGGTGAGGCGATCGGTGCGCTGCTGACCCGGATGGGCGCGCAGGACACCCGGTTGACGTGGGAGGAGCGCCGGATGCGGCGCGAGGTGCGCGCCACGGCGAACCGGCTGGCAAACTTCGACGACGCGAATCTGCGGCGCTCGGCGCGGGCGGCGGTCGCCGCGGCCGCCCGGGTGGAGCGGGCGCTGCACATCTTGGGCGACACCGTGCCGGACCACCTGTCGGCGGCGGGCCGGTTGCGGGTGGAGCACCGGCAGGCCTCACTCGAGGAGCTCGGCCGGTTGGCCGATCCGCCGATGACGAAAGACGCTGTGGCAGGACGTATCCGACGCTTGCTGTCGATGGCCGACCGGAAGGCCAAGCAGGACGGCATCCCGGACACCGAGTCCGCGGTGACGCCGGACCTGCTCGAGGACGCTTAGCCAAACATGCGTGCGCTCGCCACGGGTGTGGCATCCTGCGGAAGTGTCCGGGGGGACCCCGCCGCGAGGGGTCGTGACGTTTCTTTTCACCGATATCGAGGGTTCGACCCGTCGGTGGGAGTTCGACGCGGACGGGATGCGTGCGGATCTGGCCGCACACGACGCGGTGTTGCGGGCGGCCATCGAGTCACAGGGTGGCTTCCTCTTCAAGCACACCGGCGACGGTGTGTGCGCCGCGTTCGCCTCGCCGCACTCCGCGGTCGATGCCGCGATCGACGCGCAGCGCCTGCTGATGCTGCCGGTGCGGATGGGGCTGGCAACGGGTGAAGCCGAATTGCGGGGCGGCGATTACTTCGGCATCGCACTCAACCGGGCGTCCCGGGTGATGGCCGCGGGTCACGGGGGACAGGTACTACTGGCCGACTCGACCGCGGCGCTGCTCCCGGGTGTGGAGTCGATTGATCTCGGCCCGCACCGATTGCGCGATGTGGCGCAACCGGTCACGCTGTGTCAGCTGTGTGCGCCCGGCCTGCGGACGGACTTCCCGCCGCTGCGGACACTCGAGATCAGATCGGGGAATCTGCGGGCGGCACCCACGAGCCTGATCGGGCGTGCAGGCGAAGTGAGCGACATCGTGTCCGCGGTGCGCACGCACCGGTTGTTGACGCTGACAGGTGTCGGAGGCATCGGAAAGACCCGGCTGGCGATCGAGGTCGCGACAGCCCTCGCCGACGAGTATGCGGACGGGATATGGCTTCTCGAGTTGGCGGCGGTGACTGACCCCGCGTCGGTACCGGACGCGGTCGCCGCGGTGCTCGGCATCACTCAGCAGCCGGGGAAGACGGTGAGCGAATCGGTGGCCACCGCTCTGGACGGCAGGAAACGGCTGCTGGTGTTCGACAACTGCGAGCACGTCGTGGACGCCGCGGCCGAGCTCGTCGCGGCGATTCTCGCGCGGTCGGCCACCGTGGGCATCCTCGCCACCAGCCGGGAGGGTCTGGGTCTGGCCGACGAACGACTCTGGCGCGTCCAGTCGTTGGACGTCGACGCCGCGGTGACGCTGTTCACCGAGCGCGCGGAGAGCGTCTCAGTCGACGAACTCCCGGCGGTGCGGGACGTCTGCCGGCGGCTCGACGGTATCCCGTTGGCGATCGAGTTGGCGGCTTCCCGAATGACGTCGATGTCGGTGAGCGAGGTGCGAGACCGACTCGATCACCGCTTCAAGCTGCTGGTCGGCTCCCGAAGGGGTGTGGAGCGTCATCAGACGCTGCGGCACGCGGTCGCCTGGTCGTTCGGACTCCTCGACGAACCGGAGAAACTGCTACTCGAGCGGTGCTCGGTGTTCGCGGGTGGGTTCGATCTCCAGAGTGCCTGCGCTGTAGGCGGTCTCGGTGGGGACGAGTATGCGACGCTGGATCTGCTCGACGCGTTGGTGAGGAAATCGCTGCTGGTCGTCGCGAAGTCGTCGACGGCCCGCACCCGGTACTCGATGCTGGAGACTATTCGCCAGTACGCCGAGGACGAACTGGTGGCGCGAGGATCGGCGGACGACGTGCGCCAGGCGTATGGCCGCTACTTCGCGAGTTGCGAGACCGATCTGCTCGACCTGTGGGACAGCCCGCGGCAACGCGAGGCGTACGCGTGGTTCCTGGACAATCTGGCGAACCTGCGCGCGGCGTTTCGAACGGCGGCCGACAACGACGACCTCGACACCGCCGCGGCGATCGTCACATTGGCGGGCTTCCTCGGGCTCTGGGTGGAGGTCTACGAGCCTGCCGCCTGGGCCGAGGAGATCATCGGCGCGGCGGAGAGTGTGCATCATCCGCGGCTCGGCCAGCTGTATCTGGTTGCGTCGACGTGTCAATTCGCCGGCCGGGTCGAGGATGCCATCCGTCATGCGGAGGCGAGCCATGACGTGATGCCCGAGGACAGCGACGGCGTGGTGTTCAGCCTCACGCCTCTGCTCGATTCGGTCTATCTCGCGATTGGACGGCCCGACCTGTGGGCCGGGCAGTGTCGTTCCAGGGTCACGGCGAGCTCTGACAGCAGGGCCTTCGCCAGGGCGGGATTGGTGATGGCGCTGATGGCGATGGACGAGCACGCCGATGCCATCGCGATGGCCGGCGGTCTCGTCGAGGCCGCGGAGGCGTCGGACAATCCGGCCGCGCTGTCATTCGCGCTGCTGTCCTATGGGACCGCCCTTCGCGACGCCGAGCCGATGGTCTCGTTGGCTGCCGTGCGACGGGGATTGCAAGTCGCTCAGGACAATCGGATCCGCGCCAATGAGTCGGTCTTGGCGATGGCGCTGTGCAAGTACGAGGCGGACACCGGTGATCCGGTTGCGGCGCTCGACGGCGCGAGTGTCGCGATCCGCAATTACCACGATTCGGGCAACCTCAGTGTGGTCGGTGTTCCTCTGGCGAATCTCGCGTACCTGCTCGACCGTCTGGGACGCTACGAACCAGCGGCGACGATCCTCGGCTACGCCTACACGCCGATGGCGGTCGTCACGATTCCCGGCCTGGACGACACGATCACCCACCTTCGCGGTGTTCTGGGCGATACGACGTATGAAGCGTTGTCCCGTGACGGCGAAGCGATGACGATAGCCACCATCACGGCATTCGCTTACGAGCAGATCGACCAGGCCCGCGCACAACTCGCGCGGACCCGCTGAACCCGCGGCGGCTCGCCTAGAACGGCGGGTCGTCGGGTTGTGGTGGTGGGCCGGGTGGTGGTTGCCAGTCCGGTGGCAGCACTTCGGATTCGTAGGGCTCGTTGACCCAGCGCATGAACGGACTCTTGGTGGGTCGGCCGCCTTTGAACAGCATCAGCATCGTGCGGTGGGAGTTGCGGTCTTTGCGGGCCTCGATCTCGCGGCGGCGAGCCCGCTCCAGGGTGCGGTGAGCCTCGTTGAGCGGGCGCAGGGCGCGGTTCTTGGCGCGGCGCCGCTCGACACGACTCGCGCGTCGGCGGGTGGGGTTACAGCGCGTCGGCCGCGGTGCCGCACACGGTTGGCCGGCCAGGGCGGGGAAGAGTTCGACACCGCCGGGCACGGTGCACACCTGTCGCCCGTCGGGAGTCGTCCACACCACGGTGCCGTCGGGCAACTGCGAATCACGCCAGCCCTGCACGAACGTCTTGGCCCGGTGATGGTGACGGCACAGGCATTTCAGATTCTCAGGCACCGTCTTACCGCCGGCCCGTGGGTCGACGTGGTTGAACGCGATGGTGTGGTCGAGGTCGCAGCCTTGGGCGGGCCGGTCACACCCGGGGAAGCGACACCTCAGATCCCGCATCCGCACGAACCGTTCCACCGCGGCCGTCGGCTGATACCGCAACGCCTGCTCGGCCGTGACGATCGGCGGGTATAGCGGCTGCAGGGTTGCGTTGTGGGCGAGTTGGCGGACCAGGTCGGCGTCGATCACCCCGAAACCCTCCAGATAACCGGGCCGATTGCCGGTACCCAGCACGGTGGACTGATCAGCGATCACGTTGATCACGAACTTCGTGCCCGACGGCGAGGGAGGCGCTGGGTGCGGCGGGGGCGCCGGAGCCGCGGGCGCCTCGAGATCGTCGGTCTCGGCATCAGTCTCGGCGGCGGCCGGCGCCGGCGCCGACTTCGATGCGGCGCACGCCTCACACCGGCACGCCAGCGGTTGTCCCTGTGCCATCGCGGCCACTGCGTCGGCGCGGCGCTGGGCCAGGGTCCGCGGATCTGACGGGCACACCCCGGTCGCGAGTGCGCCCAACGTGCGGTCGAAGATCACCGCGGTCTCGGCGTCCACCACCCCGTCGACCTTGGCCGTCCCGTCACCGACGGCGATGACATCCATGTGCCGGTGGTCTTCGGCGCGTTCACGTTCCTTGACCGCATCGCGGTCCAGGGTGCGCACCGCGGCGTCCACCGCGTCGATCACCCGTTTACGCGACCAGCACTGCCACCGCGGAATGCGTTCGGCCAACTGGGAGTCGAGGGCGGCGATGATCGTGCGGTCACTGACCAACTCGCTACGCGACAGGATGATCTGCACGGTGCGCCAGTCGATGTCACCCCGAGCGAGCACCGCGGCCACCTTCGGCAACCGGCTGTCCAACGCATCAGCTTGGGCGACCAGCACGCTGGCCGCGGCCGCCGTGAGGTTCATCGCCGCGGCCACTTCCGCGCTGGTGCGCTGCAGCCCGGTGACGATCATGTAGCCACAGTCGGGGTCTTCGGCCTCGGCCTCCCAGGTGCGACGGCCCAGTAGTTCGGCGATCGCCGCCAACCGCCGCCCGACCAGCTTCGACTCCTCCCGGTAGGTGTCGGTGATCGCTGCGACCACCTCACCCGTCGATACTGACTCGAACATGTGTTCGAGTATATCGGCCGGCTATGACCGCGTTGACTCATCAGAAATGCGCGCGAATGGGTGATTCGTTGCCTCATCGAAAATGCGCGCGTAGGCCCAGTGGATGGGGTTGACGTTGGC
>NZ_JBMVDG010000015.1:0-45335 GCF_049541695.1 Mycobacterium sp. NPDC050041
GGGGTTCGAATCCCCTTAGCTCCACTCCTATAACCGCAGATCAGAGCAGTTTTAGCGGAGGTTGAGCCGGAACATCAACACCGGTCATCAACAACCGGCGTAATCTCGGCCGGTATGGCGTCCCTCCGCTTCGCTCACCGCAAAGACGGCAGCGTCTACACGCAGGTGCTGTACCGCCACGACGGCCGCCAACGATCGCTGTCCTTCGACGACCACCAGGCCGCCGTCGACTTCCGCTCGCTGATCGATCAGGTCGGCGTCGCGAAGGCGCTCGAGGTGATCCGCGTCGAGCCCGACGCACCGCGGCGCCTCACCGTCGAGGACTGGCTCACCCACCACATCGACCACCTCACCGGCGTCGACCCCAACACCCTCGCCAAGTACCGTGCCTACGTGCGCAACGACATCGCACCGCTCTTCGGCGCCATGCCCCTGGCCGCGCTCGACCGCGACGACATCGCGAAGTGGGTCAACACCCTCGCCGACGCGGGCGCGGCCGGGAAGACCGTCGCGAACAAGCATGGGTTTCTGTCCGGCGCGCTCAATGCCGCCGTCGCGGCCGGCCACATCCCGGCCAACCCGTGCGACGGCCGCCGCCTCCCCCGGACCGAGCAGCAGGAGATGGTTTTCCTCACCCGGGAGCAATTCGGCGCGCTGCACGACGCCACCACCGCGCACTGGCAGCCGCTCGTCGAATTCCTCGTCGCGTCCGGGTGCCGGTGGGGTGAGGCCGCGGCGCTTCAACCCGGCGACGTCGACCGCGCCCAGTCGACGGTGCGGATCACGAAGGCGTGGAAGTACGGCAGCGGCGGATACCGCCTGGGCCCGCCGAAGACCCGGAAGTCGAAGCGCACCATTAACGTCCCGGCGACCGTGCTCGACAAGCTCGACTACACGGGGGAGTGGTTGTTCACCAACCGCGCCGGTGGCCCGGTCCGCGCGCACGGCTTCACCCGCCGCGTCTGGGCGCCGGCCGTCAAGCGCGCCGCCCTCGACCCGACACCGCGCATCCACGACCTGCGCCACACCTGCGCCTCGTGGATGATTGCCGCCGGCGTGCCGCTCCCGGTGATCCAGCAGCACCTCGGCCATGAGTCGATCCAGACCACAATCGGCGTGTACGGGCATCTCGACCGGCGGTCGTCGCAGGCCGCCGCCGACGCGATCAGCGCCATGCTCAGCTGAGCGTCGCCCACCCTGTCGCAACCTGGATGTGCTGGCCGTGCCGTTTAATCGCCGACCACTCTTGCCAGTCCGCGTACGGAAGCTCTTCGTCGTTCTCGTCGCTGATTGTGGTGTACCAGTCACCGCGGCCACTGTGATCGTGGCTGATGAAGACGCCTGCGAGGTAGTGACCTGCGATCGAGAAGCGAACCACGGCCAGGTGCTTGCGCACCCGGGGATCACGGCTGCCGACGCTGTCCCACGCCGTGACAACCTCGAACTGGCGAACCTGGGGCGCCAAGTGCCGCCAAGTCTCAATCTCACGGATGTCCCACATACCAGGCAGCCGTTCCTCGCCCGGCTCAAGCTCCAAGCCGCCGCTCGACGTTGTCTCCCAACGCTTTCCCCTACGCACGGCGACGTACCAGTAGCCCCGCTGACCTCCCATGTGGAAGCGCACCACGGAGCCGTCAGGCGGCTCGACAGGAATGCTCATCACCGCAGACTATGCAGCGGACGAGCTTCCCCTGCGGCAATCCGGCGCAACCGATTCACCGTCAGCGGGTCGTACGCGAGCGCAGTTTCCCGGGTAATCAAGCGGTTCAGCAGCTGGTAGTAGCGCACCGCGCCCAACCCGAGCTGCTTATCGATCGCCGCCTCCTTTCCACCGCCCGTCGCGTACCAGTCCGCCTCGAGGTCGAGCATCGCTTGCTCGCGTTCGGTCAGGGAATCCACAGCCATTGGTCCTCCAGGTGGTGTTCGAGCTCGGCGACCTCGAGGGGGTCGAGCGTCGTCATGCGGGTCTGCAAAGTGGGTTCGTCGACCCAAAGGTGGTCGGCGAGCTCTGCCGGGTGGCGGGTCCAGCGCAGTGCATCGACGAGCGCCGGCGTCGTGATGAGTCGGCGCGCGGCGATCTCATCGACCAGGCGCTCTTCGCGCGCCGCTGCGATCGGTTCCACCGGCATCGGGCCGCGCTCGCGGTGCACCAGCTCGTGCGTCAGTGTGCAGCGCCGTTCGGCCTGGGTCAGGGTTGCGCACAGCCAGATGCGCCGGCCGAGTTGCAGCCCCATGATCCGGTCGGGAAGCGGGTACCGGCAGACGACGTCGACATCAGCGTGATGGTCGCGAAGCATCCGCCACGGATGCCACCGGTGTTCCCCCATGACGACGGACGGTAGGCGAGCGGTCTGACAGACAGAGCTCTGATCAGGAATTACATCGGTGGAACTTCACGCGACCACCCAACGCCCTCGTGCTGTGGCCAACACTTGGAGGTCGTCGGGGACGAAGAGGTTGTCCGCAAACACGACGAACTCGGTGCCGACGTGGTTCACCTGGGCGGTGTGTTTGATGTCAAACTCCGCACACCGCAGATTGACATACAGCTCGTCGGTGACCCTGTCGTCGGAGTCGTAGGTCAGGAACCAGTTCAATGGTGATCGTCGCAGTTTCTCGGCGAGGTCTCGATGGTCGGCCTCGCTGAGCTTGTCGAGGTAGAGCTTGTCGCCTTGCCCGAGGTATGGGGGGTCAACGTATGCGACGAGCTCGCGTCTGTGAGGCGTCAGCAGGTCCAGGAAATCGCGCGCATCGAGCTCTGTGAGCTGAACGCGACGGCGGAAGGATCCGACGAAGCTGATCCGTTCGGCGAGCTCGGACCGATTGAATCGCGCGTCGATCCCCCATTGGCCGGTCTGCTCGAGTCCGCCGATGGGCCGAGCCGACAGAATGCCGGACCGATTACAACGGTTCAGGAAGAAGGTCGCGAACCCGAGGTCTAGATCGCTGTGCCGCTTCGGCGACAGGTAAATCTCACGTGCCGAATGCCAAGCGTCGATCGACAACTCTGCGTCCTCGACGAGCCGGACGAATCGTTTCGTCTGGTTGAAGACGCATCGCCAGAATGCCGCGATTCCTGGATCGAGGTCGTTGATGTGAATGAGGTCCACGTGCTCGCCGACGAGAAGAGTGAGGGCGCTGCCGGCTCCACCGGCGAATGGTTCGGCGTACCGCCTCGCCCGAGGACGTTGTACCGCGAGTAGCTGCGCCGCGAAAGGGGCGATGCGTGCCTTCCCGCCTGGATAGCGAAGCGGACTGATGTAGCGCCTCATCGGCTCAAATGCATTGTGCAGAGCAGGTATTCGCGTCGCTTCATTGTTTCGATGGTAGCAGCGATCAGCATCGGTGGCCACCCCCGGCGCGTGCGATCTCCTTGGCCTTCAGAGCATCTCCGAGTCGAGGCGTTCCAGGACCGCGCGGTAGCTGCTGCTCAGTGCACGAACGTCTGTCACGCCCGCTGTCTGAATGAAGCTGTGGACGTACCCGTTCATCAAGTCCACTCCCAAGCCGTTGCTGGCGTTGTCCTTCTGACTGTCCATCCAGGCCGCTGCAAGTGCGGGGTCGCGATTGACTGAGTGTGCAATCTGGGGGTCAAGGTGCAGGAGAACAGCTTTGAGCTTGTTTCGCAGCGTCTTCTGTCCAGTAACCGTTAGCCCCAGCTTGTCGATCGCCTCCGTCGCACACAGTTCCACAATGACGCGGACCATCACACCGGCAACCGCCGGCACATCTGCGATCTCGAGCTGCTGTGCCTGCTCCAGCGTTTTGGACGTACGCAGACTGAAGTTGGCGAGCTTGAGGCTCTGGAAAATCCGACGTTCCTCTTTCGGAAGCCGCCGACGCGGCGCCGGCGGTACCGGAGGCGTCGGGGTCGCCGGCGTCGCGGGAGTTGGTCCCGGAGGAGCTGAGGGAGCTGGTGTCGGCGACGCGCCGGAACCGGGCGCTGAAGGCGCCGGTGCTGCAGGCGGCGAGACGATGAGGTCGGCGTGGTTCGAGATATAGTCCTCGAAATCTGGGCTCGAGTAGATGTCTTGCGCTCGCAGGCCCTCTGACACATCGAAGATCATCTGCCGGAACGCGGCGTGAACCTCAGCATCTGGCCCGACGATCCGGATGGTCCCCCGGTCGATGGTGTAACCGAACGACTCTTGCATGGCTGTCGGTGTGACGAGTCGACCCAATGTTGTTGGCCGGGCCCGGATTCGCTTTCCATCGCGATTGTTCCCGCCGCGGAAGATTACGTTGAGCTGTCGCTCCAGCTCGCTATCGCCGGGGTGCGCCGCGAGCATGAGGTCCCTGACCTGCATGGCCAAGTCGGTTTGAGAGCCGGGAGCTCGAGAGAACCGGTTGGACATGTCACTAGTCCAGGGGATAACACCCCGGCCGCCCATCTCTCCGTTGTGTCGCAACTCGATCCAGTGGCGTGCATCTTCGCGGGTGTCGAACAGGTTGCAGCCGACGGCATCGGGGCCAGTGCCGTTCGCGGCGATAGCCTCTACTCGGCGCCTCAGTCGAGGATCGTCCACCAGATCAGGGGACTTCAACATCCGAAGAGCGGCAACGCGCCGATTGCCCTCCACGACCACGTAGGACCCGTCTTCGATGATGACACCGGGAATCTCGAATGGGCTGAGGCTGGCGGACTCCGAGATGTCCCTCGCCAGGGCGATCATCTTCTCGGCGTCGAGCTCGAGAAGCGCATTGATCGCCTCTCGCGAGGTGTCAGTCACCTCCTCGAGCCGAGGGTTCTTCGAGTCGAGCATGAGATCGGCCCACGAGAGCTCGATCATCTTGGACTGTCCGATCTCTACGACATCCGCGCCAAGAGCGTCGGTGCCTTCATTCATCTTGAGTCCCCCGGGTGGTCTTGAACCTCGTCATCGTCGGCTTCGCCATGCTCGGCCAGGCCCTTGCGGTAACCGCGCGGCGCGGTGCGGGCGGCTACCGGATCCTCAGCACCGCTGTCGGCATTGCCGACGTCAGGCGGCGCGTCGGCGACGGCAAACGACCGATCCAACCGAGCAATAATCGCCGTCGCTGCAGCGTCCCGTGGCCGTTCGATGGCCGCTTCTGGATCCCAGGGCGGGTACCACCCGGCCCGCCCCATACGGAACTCAACCATCTGCTGAGCCATGTCTTCGAGTTCGCGGGCCGCGGCGTTGGGGGTGATGCCTCGAAGCCGCGCGTAGCGGTCGGTCAGCAGGAGGAGTCGCTCGCGAGCGGCGTGCCATTCATCGAAGGCGTCTTCGTACTCGCCCCATTCGCGTGTCCGCGCAGCGGCGGCGGCGAATACCGCGGACTCCGGCTCTCCCGCCAGATGCGCAATGGCCTTGAGGACGGAGGTCGTCGGTTCCGAGCTGTAGTCGCCGCGACGGATCCGGTTGATCGTCGAGTGCGAGATGTCGTAACCGTCGGCGGCGGCGATCTCGGACAGCCGGCGGCCGGACAGCGCGTTGCGACGCTTCATCGCTATCCGAACGAAATCGGCCAGGCTCCTGGTGTCACTCACGCAAGGATCGTCTCCGCCAATCGTTTGATCGTGTCAGTGTCGGGAACAAATTCTATGACAAGTGGTTCATGAGTCACTGCTAGTCAGGGCAGAGAAAGTCCACTCGTCGACTTGACGAGTAGTTGACTCATGACTCATGATCCACTTGTCAACCTGACGAATGGAGTTCAAGATGGTCACCACACGCCCTCGACGGCGCCCACCGACGAAGCGACGGGAGTATTGGATGCGGGTCACTGATCCGGCCAGAGTCCGGCGGCAGCGGAAGTACAAGCGGTACTCGCAGCGCGAGCTCGCGTTCCTTGTGCGGCGCACGCAGTCGACGATCTACTTGATCGAAACGGGCAAGCTGCGCGATATCAGCGAAGACCTGGCCCTCGCGATCGCTGCGCGTCTTGACGTGCCGTGGGAGGACCTTTTCGAGGCCCGTGAGTCTTCTTCCGTACCCGGACTGACTCATGACTCATCGGATGTGAAGCACATCGAAGAGGTGCCCGCATGACCGTGCCGCAGACTTATTCACTCGCCGAAGCGGCTCGACTCATGGGCTGCACAGAGCGGTGGCTGGCGGATCAGCTTCGTGCCCGCCGATTTCCGGGTCGCAAAATCTGCCGGCAGTGGCGGATGACCGATGCCGACATCGAAGCCGCGACCGACGCCTGCCGCGAGGCGCCGGTGGGGGAGCGAGTTGTGTCGGCGATGACGGCCACGAGCCGGAAGCGGCTCAGCGCGTGACGGCTCGGCGCGGCATCCCGGACCCAGGCCGCGCGTCGAAGGTCGTCCCCCTAGCGACCCGACGCGCACCGTCCGCTGCTGGGGAAGCAGCGGGCACCCCGCCGGCGGCGGTCGACCCCAACCCCCCGGGTCCCGCCGCCGGCACCGGGGCAGGACCGATCGACCCTGCGTTCATCAACGCCATGGACTGCATCTTTGCCTGCGGCGCACAGCATGCCGTCGCCGACCTTCTCCGTGGGATCGCCGAGGCGCTGTCCCCATCCGATCCCGATGAGCTGAGCGCCGCCGTCGAGCGCGTCGGCCGCCAGCTCGACCAGAAGTTCCCCCGCAAGTAGTACGGCCGCCACCCCATGCCCGGGGCGACGGCCGCGACACCGATAGGAGATCAATCCCGATGCCAACCATGAGTCTATCCACCAGGCGGCTACTCGCCGCGATCGCCGCGGGCGGTGTCCTCGCCGCTGTCGGAACCGCCTGGGCCGCAGACGCGCACGCCAGCCCCGAGACGAACTACCTCGACTCGCTCAACGCGGCCGGGCTCACGATCTACGACACCAGCGCCGCCCTGGCGATGGGCCACCAGATCTGCGCCGCGTTCAACACGACCACTGGTGACGTTGTCGCGCAGAACCTGTTCGCCAACACGACCTGGGCTGACGTCCCGAACCTCGAGACCGCCAACACCATCGTCGTCCTCGCCGGACTGAACCTGTGCCCGTGGCACTTCCACCCGGAACGGGCTCGCGGCGGACAGGTGGTCACCTAATGAACGGTCCGCTGCATCCCGACATTGCCGACATCTGGTCGCCCGCAGACGCTATCGCGCTCGGGCGTCGAACCGCGAGGGACCAGCCCCACCCGGGGAATCCGACTGAGCTACCACCTGTCGTCGACACTCCCAGCCGCGGTGGTCGCGTGATCGCCGCGCTCCGTGAGTGGCTCTGGGCGCCCCTGCTCATCGCCGCCGCCATCCTGCTGCCCGGCCTCGCGGTGATCCTTCCGTGAAGCACCTCCGTCGCCGCTGCCCGGTCTGCTGGCGCCGCGTCCAGCCCACCGTGCACCGATCCATCGAAGGGCACTGGGACTCCGCCGGCCGCGACGTCTGCCCCGGATCCGGAGAGCCCTACCGCATCACCCTCACCAGCAAGCCCCAGCCCATCCACGTCCAGGAGTACGCCGCCGCATGACCACGCCCACCCTCGGCCAGGACGCCGTCGACGTCAAAGGCCCCGACGACGACGACCTCACCCTCTGGTCCGTCACCACCATCATCGGCGTCATCGACAAACCCGCTCTCCTCTACTGGGCCGCCGAGCAGACCGCCAACGCCGCCATCGACTCCGTCTCTACCTGGCAGGCCATGGCCGACGACGAAGGCCGCGACGCCGCCGTGAAGTGGTTGCGCGACGCGCGATTTCGCCGTCCCAAGACCCGTCTCTCCGATGCCGCGCTCGGCTCGGTCAACCACAAGGTCTGCGAGACCTACGCCCTCACCGGCCAGAAACCTACGAAGGACTTCGTCACTGAGCTGATCGTCGCCGAGGGCGGACCGAACGTCGACGTCGACGCCGAAGTGAAGACCGTCGGCATCATGCTCAACCAGTTCGACGGCTGGCTGCAACGCTTCACGCCGAGCTACCAGGCCACCGAGGTGTGCGTCTACAACCCGACCTACGGGTACGCCGGCCAGGCCGACGCATTCCTCACTATCGACGGTGTCCGGTTCATCGCCGACTACAAGTCGACCCGCAATCCCCGGGACTCGCAGGGCCGTCCGAAGACCCCGTACCCCGAGCAGGTCGGGCTGCAGCTCGCCGCCTATCGCAACGCGGAGTACGCCGCGGTGTGGCGGCCGCGCCGGTTCGAGAAGTGGCGGCGCCGCTACTACCTGCTCGGCGCGACCGAACGCGAGCTCGCCGTGCCGGTGCCGGAGGTCGACACCGGATTGGTCATCCAGATCACTCCGGAGGCGTGCGAGTCCTACCCAATTCGGTGCGACGAGGAAGTGCACGAGGCGTTCCTGTACGCGCTCGAGGTCTTCCGGTGGGTGCAGGAAACCAGCAAGACCGTCATGACCGACCCGCTCGTCCCGGCAGGAGACCACTGATGATCATCGAACTGCAGCGCCGCCTCGCCGAGATCGGCCGCATCCGGATCGGCCAACAGGTCGCGTCGGGCAACGGCCGCGGCAAGCGTCCCGCCAAGCTCAGCACCTTCCGGCTCACCAGCGCGGACCGCAATCGCATCCACCAGGCCGCGCTCCTGTACGGCGGCACACCATCGGAATGGGAAGCGCCCGCCGGCAACCAGTGGGAGATCGTCACCGAGACTGACGCCCTCAACGTCATCGTCCCCCCGTCCGACATGGCGTTCTCCCAGCACTACGAACTGTGGTCCGGCGGCGGCTGCCAACGCCGCTGCGACGGCGTCAACGAATCCATCAACCAGGGCCAGTGCATCTGCGACCCCGAGAAGCGCGAATGCTCAATCCACACGCGGCTGTCCGTGATGCTGCGCGACCTGCCCGGCCTCGGCGTCTGGCGCATCGACACCAGCGGCTACTACGCCGCCGTCGAGCTCCAGGGCGCCGTCGAAGTCGTGCAGATGGCCGCCGGCCGCGGCCAGATGCTCCCAGCCCGGCTCCGTCTCGAGCAGCGGATGATCAAGCGCGCGAACCAGGGCACGAAGCGGTTCGCGGTCCCGGTCCTCGACATCGAGGTGTCTCCGGCGCAGCTGCTCGGTGGCGGCGCCGCGGCGATGCTCGCCGGGCCGGACGGGCAGCCCGGCACGTTGGCGATCGAGCCACCCCGCCAAGGTGCAATCGACGGATCGTCCCCGCTCACCCCGGTGCCGGAGTCGGTCCCGGAAGCGCCGGCCGCCTCCGTCGCCGAGCAGGCCACCGCGACGAAAGAACGCAAGCCCCGGAAGAACTCCGCTCAGCCAGTGCCGCGGACTGGGGTGAAGCCGCGCACCGCGGCCCAGGCCGCCGCGAAGCGCCCCGACGATATCCCACCGCCGGATGAGCCCCCGCCGCCCGACGACGAGCGGCCGCCGCTGCCGATCGATCCACCGAAGGATCCGGAAGGGCCCGCGACCACCGCGCAGAACCGGAAGATGCACGCCCTGTTCCGCGACCACCAGCTCACCGAACGCGACGACCGCCTGGTCGTCACCAGCCACATCCTCGGCTTCAAGGTCGACACCAGCTCCGGCCTCACCCTCGCCGAAGCGTCCACCGTGATCGACACCCTGCAGAACTGGCTCGACGGCCACGACGGCAAGGGCAACCGCGTCGACGCCGACGAGACGCTCCGCGAAATCCTCAACGCCGCCGCCCTGGCGGCGGAATCCTCAACGCCCGCAGAAGAACAGGAGAAGTGACATGGCCGAGGTCAAGAAGAAGCCGCAGGAGTTGAAGTCGACCAACGCGCTCGACGACGTCCACGACCCGGACCAGCCGCAGCCCGCAGAGAAGGCCACGCTGAAGCTGTCGGGCGCCGCGGTCGCCACCGTCGACAACCCGCCGGCGATGGGCGGCCGCATCATCCTGATGACCGAGCTCGAGGTCATCGACGTCGGCGTCCGCTCCACCGACGGCGGACAGACCCTGACCCCGTACCGGATCTGTCGGCGCGTCGGCGACATGTGGCGCCACGGCGAGGAGCGCCCGCCGGTGCAGAAGACGAAGACCGAGATCGCCGCGGAGAAGGCGAAAGCTGAGGCCGACGCGAAGGCGGAGGCGGAGAAGAACCAGCCGCCGCTGTACGAAGACGCGCCCGCGGCCGACGCCGGCCGCCCGGACTTCTCGGACGGTGAAGCGTGACCGACTCGTCGACCACCCTGAACCTGCCGCTGGCCCGAAAGGTGCTCGAGCACCTCGAAGCCCACCCTGACGAGCACGATCAGCGGCACTTCGGATACCGCACCCCGTGCGGCACCACACTGTGTATCGCAGGCACCGCGCTCATGCTCAACGGCGACCCTATCCATTGGAGCGATCAGGGCTACCTCACGAACGGTCCAGGCACCTCGGCCGCGGACGAACTGGACGTGCGCGCCGCCGCGGTGCTCGGCCTCAGCAGGATCCAAGCCGCGGAGCTGTTCTACGAGGCGGAGAACCGGCCCGCGCTGGCGATGCTGCGCGCGCACATCGCCGTCGCCGAGCGAGCACAGTCATGATCCGCATAGACGTCAAACCCCGCTCCGACAACAAGTTCGACATCTACGTCACCGACGACAACGGCACGCCACTGCTCAACTCGTCGCAGGGCTACGCGAACGTGGAAGACGCCGAGTGGATCGTCCGCCGACTGTTCGGTCGAGTTGCTGCCACCGGTGAGCCGCAGACCGTCGCGCTGCGCGTCGAGTACCGCAACGGCAAGACGAAGACGGAGCAGCTGCGGTGAGCCAGGCCGAGATCATCACCTACAGCATCATCGGTGCCCTGGCAGTCATCGCCCTCGTCGCCGCGGTGGCCAGCCGATGACGAACGCAGTCGGCTTCATTGTCCAATGCGAGGTCTGCCCCCAGAAGGCGATCCTCGCCGAGCAGCCGCAGCAACCCGGCCGCGGTTACCTCTGCCCGCGCTGCCTGGCATCTGGCTTCGGTGACGTCGATGTGGCCGCAGCCGAACCGATCTCGCAGGTCCGCGCTGCGCTGACTTGCAGCGGACTACTAGACGCCGACGACGACGCCTACATGCTGAGGCAGGCCCAGGGATGATCGTCGAGACCAAGATCCTCTGCAACACGTGCGGCGAGTGGGCACCGGAACCGTACCGCCGCGGCCGCTGCGCACGCTGCACCGGCGCCCTCGTCGGCGAAATACGCGTCTGCTGCGGTGACTGCGACCGCTTCCCGTGCGAATGCCCACACGTCGACGACGCCGACATGCCCTGGCTCAGCGGATGCGAAGGCGGCGAACCGATCGCGCGACCCACTCTGCGGATCGTCGCATGACCGCCCCAGACCGCGCCGCCGTCGAGCGCCTGCTCGACCGACGCCTGCTCGACTGGCAGTGGAACGCGCTCCTCGGCATCCTCGGACACCTGCCGACCACCGCGCCCAGGCCGCCAGCGCCGAAACCGCCGTCACCGCGGTACCGCGCCCAGGACGCCAATCACCGCACCTGCGAGATTTGCGGACGCACCGGCTCGCGTCGCTTCGTGCAGACGGCGACCGGCTGGCGGTGCTCACCGACCGCCACCGCGTGCACCGGCAACCGCGGCAGTGACATTCCCGCGAAAGATATTCAGCCGAATGTCACACCCGAGGAATCGCCGCAGGTAGACGCCTCAGATCCGGTCGAAAAAGTGGACACCCCGCCGGTACCAGCCTCACGCCCCGCCGCGCTCACCGCCAACGTCACCGCCCGCTGCCAAGACTGCACCCGCACATGGACACTCAGCGGCCGCCTCCTCGACTCCGCCGTCGAAATGCACGAGCTGAAGCACGGCCACATCGTCAACGTCTACGAGGACGCCCATGCCTGACTACCCGCCGAACATGACGCTCCGGCCGCTCGAGCAGTGGCCACGCGACGAGCCCACCACCACACGCCCACGGTCCCCGTTCTCGGCCGGCTGGTCCGACACCATCGGCATCCTGATGACCGAGCTCCGCCAGCTCGGCCCAAACCCGCGCGGGCCCGCCTGGTCACGCGCGTCCTTCCCGCCCTCGGTGCTGCAGGTCGCGATCCGCGAGAAGGACTTCCGCATCAGCGACGGCATGCCCCGCGCAAACGCCGTCCCCACGCACCCCGGCGTCATCCTGAACATCGAATCGCGCCTCGGGCCGCTGTCGTACCCGTGCGACAAGTTCGACCGCTGGCAGGACAACCTCCGCGCGATCGCACTCGGCCTGCGCGCCCTGCGCTCGGTCGACCGGTACGGCATCACCCCGGGCAACGAGCAGTACCGCGGGTGGCAGGCCATCGAGGCGAAGCCTGCCGTCGACGCCACCGCGGCGGCGTGCGCGCTGCTGGCCGCCGTGGCGTGGCCGAACGAGCGGCCGGAGTACCGCGATGAGTGGGCGCCGAAGATCGCCCGAGACTGGCGAATCGGCCGGAACACCGCGCGCAAAGCGCTGGCCAACGCGCACCCCGACCGCCACGACGGTGACCGCACGCTCTACGACCAGGTCGAGCAGGCCGTCCGGCTGCTGGAGCTGCGGCCATGACAGATCCCAAGGAGGCGACAGCGTAGTGCCCCACTTCCGCGTCGACGACGCACTCCACTCACACCCCAAAGCGCAACGCGCCGGCGACGAGGCCATGGGCATGTGGACACGCGCCGGCAGCTACTGCATGGCCTACCTCACGAACGGTTTCGTGCCCGAATGGTGGGTCAAACAGCAGCCGAAAGGCACCCAAAAAGCACGAAAACTCGTCGCAGTCGGCCTCTGGCACGACGGTGCGGAACAAGACGGTGAGAAGGGCTACCAGTTCCACGAATTCGTTGGCCCCGGACGCCAGGACTCACGAGAGAAGATCGAGGCAGACCGCGAATTGGCGCGGAAACGAAAGGAGAAGTCACGCAGGGAGTCACAGCGTGACAACCCCCGTGACGACCAGCGTGACACCCCCCGTGACGGACGGGGGGAGTCACGGCGAAAGCCCGGGTATACCCAACCCAACCCAACCCAACCCATAACTACTTCAGGGGTCAACTCTGGGGGGGAACTCACGCAAGTAGGGCCACCGAACCCCCACTGCCCCCGCCACCCCGACGGCACCGACCGGCCCTGCGGCGCCTGCGCTGAAGCGCGGCGCGCCACCGAGGACTGGCACGCCCAGCACCTCGCCGCCGAACTCGAACACCGCCGCCAGGCCAAGGCCGACCGTGACGCATGCCAACTCTGCGACGGCAACGGCATGCGCGAACTCCCGAGCGGCCGACTGGCCCGCTGCAACCACGAACCCGTCGAGGTGACCAACCATGCCGGCTGACCCCCGCGACCCGCACGCCGAAGAGCGCCGCCAGGACCGCATCCGCCGCTACGACGAAGCGATGATCGAGAACGGCCACCGCGACGAAACCCACCTCACCGCGCAGGCCATCGCGGACTGCCCGATGTGCGACGAAGACGGCTACCGCGGACTCGGGGTGTGCGACCACCGCGATCACCACGAGTCGACGTCCCGCGGCCGTGCCGCCGTGCAGGCCGTCCTCGATCGCCGACCACGCTCCGAGAACCGGCAGCGCACCGAGCTCGTCGCTCTACGCCTGCTGCCCGGTGAGCACCAGGCCGTGCAGGCCGCCGCGATCCAGGCAGGCGTCAGCGTGTCGCAGTTCATCCGCGACGCAGCCCTCGAGGCGGCCCGGTGAGCAAGGAGTCGAAGGGCCGCGACCGCTGGAACCAGTTGGGCACCAGCCGCTACCAAGACGTCTGCCCCGGCTGCGGGTTCTACCTCGCCGCCAACGGCCACCACCGCGACGACTGCACACGGCCCCAGGAGAACCGCGCATGAAGCTCGCCGAGATCCTTGCCCAGCACGCGCCATACCTGTCGAAGAACAGCGCTAACAAGCTCTGCCTGCGCTGCCTCGATGACACCGCCGACGGCGAATTCGAGACTGTCGAGGCGTGGGCCGAGCACGTAGCTCGTGAAGTCAGGCGCGCCGGATACGCGCGAACCAGCGCCAGGGTCGAACCCGGGTCGACGCAAGGTTCGCTGCTGTGATCGTCGCCGGCATCGACCCCAGCCTCACCAACACCGGCATCGCCGTCCTCATCGACGGCCTACCCGAACTCATCACCAGCACCGGCATCGCCTCACACCGCGGCGCCAACCACCAAGCACGCTCACGCCGCATCCGCGCCGTCTGCCACCGCGTCCTCGAACGCCTACCACTGCACCCCGACCTCGTCGTCATCGAAGGCATCCTCGAACACGGCCCGATGCTCCCCTCAGCGATCGACCGCCACCAGCTGTGGGGCGGCATCTACGCCGCCCTCGACCACCGCGGCATCCCCACCGCCGTCATCAACCCCTCCACCCTCAAGGTCTGGACCACCGGCCACGGCCGCGCCGACAAAGCCATGATGCTCAGCACCGTCCGAGGCTGGTGGCCACACCACACCGACATCACCGACCACGACCGCGCCGACGCCCTCGGCCTGGCCGCCATCGGCGCCTACCACCTCGGCGAACCCATGCCCTTCCGCACCAAAGACCGCCACCGCATCGGACTCGAGAAAGTCGCCTGGCCCGAGAGGACCGCATGACCGACTGCCAGCACTGCGGCCGCCCCACCACCCTGTACCTCTGCAACGACTGCACCCAACAGCTCGCCGTCATGCTCGACCAAATCCCATGGCTACTGGACGAACTCGACGCCCGGATTCAGAAACTCGACCGCATTCACCTCGGCACCATCGGCCGCAACCGCCGCCCCGAAGAACTCAACGTCATGGACTTCGACGCCGCCGAAACCGCACGCAAGACCCGAAAGAAGCTCCTGCACTGGGTCACTACTGTCGCCACACGCCACACTGGCCGCCAACCCCCCGGACTTTCCACCGTCGCCACCAAGCAGCTGGCGCTCTGGCTCCGCGCCAACATCGACCACATCGCGCGCCTCGACATCGCAGGCAAGCTCTACAACGACATCGCCCACCTCGTCGGCTCAGACCAACGCGGCGGCCACCTCGTCGCCGCCATCAACCCCACAGAACGCCGATTCGCCGGCACCTGCCCCACCATCCGCGGCCACGACACCGACGGCGAACCCATCGAATGCGGCCACATGCTCTACGCCGACATCGACGAACACACCATCGAATGCCCGTCCTGCCACCAGAAGATCGACGTCGAACGCAACCGCCGCGACGCCGCGGCATCACGAGACCTCCGCACCGTCCCAGAGATCCTCGAGGTACTCGACAACCTCGACGAGTCCGTCGACCCGAAGCGCCTCGACCAATGGATCCAGGCCAAACGTCTTCGGCTCAAGGGCTGGCGGCACGACGGCGCACTCGTCGAGACCCGGGTGAACGAACACTCACACGCCGTCTACAGCCTCGAGCGCGCCCGCAAGCTCCGACGGCGCGATCAGCAGATCGCCTCCATGCGAGCCAAGGTGCGGGCCACATGACCGAACGCAGCAGACACACCCCGCGACCTCGCCAAACCGTAACGGGCTCGCTGACCTGCTACTATCGGTTTTCGTTGGGGCAGAGCTATGCCTAGCGCCCCACCCCGCGTCTGCAACCGGTGCAAAAAGCCCGCTCCCCGTGGACGCCCATGCAGCTGCCGACCAGCCTTCGAAGGCAGCACACACCCCGCCGGCCATGACGATCGACGCATGGCAAGGGCGATCAAGGCGTACCGGCAAGCACACCCCTACTGCGAGTGGCCGAACTGCAGACGCGTCATGCACCAGGTCGACCACATCGTGCCCCTGGCCGAAGGCGGCGACCGCTACGACCACGCCAACATGCAGTCGCTGTGCAAGCCCCACCACGACCAAAAGACCACCGCCGACGCACGACGCGGCAAGACCAGAGCGAGGTGAGCATGTGCACGCGGTGATTCAGGATGTACCCGAGACGGCCAGTGATGAGCGCATGCACATCCTCGACGAGACTTGCTGGTGCGACCCCGACGTCGAGCGGATCCGAACCGGCTTCGGTGGCGTCATCCGCACCTACATTCGCCACTCAGGGGGTAGGGGGTCAACATCACCATGATCGCCACGCCAAGCCCCCGCCACGGTGGGCTTTCTTTTTCGCGCTCACAATTTTCGCCCTTTTTCGGCGGCGGCCGGTAGATGGCGCGCATCGCGAAGCCAGCCGGCCTCAAGCTCGTCAACGGGCGCGGGCCGGGCAAGGACAGCGGCGGCCGGACAGTTCATCCGGTGCCGAAGTTCAACCGCGGGGCCCCGGAGTCGCCGGACTCGCTGTCCGACGAGGCCCGCGAGGAGTGGGACCGGATCGTTCCGGGCCTGGACCAGCTCGAGCTGCTGAAGCCGGAGGATTACGCGGCGCTCGTCGAGCACTGCGAGACCTGGGCGACGTACATCGCCTGTGTCGGTCTGGTCCGGCGGGACGGCATTGTGTTGGTCAACCCGGAGAACGGGAGGATCTACAAGAATCCGGCTTTGGCCGCCGCGGAGGCGGCTGGCGCGCAGCTCCGCGCGTCGTGCCGTGAGTTCGGGCTGACTCCGTCGTCCGAGCAGAACCTAGCGAAGGCACCTGGTGCCGGCGGCGACGAAGAAGCCGACCCGTACAGCAGCGCGACCGCGTAGCCGTTGGGCGAGCGTTGATCTCGACGCACTGAAGATCAGCCCCGAGGTCGCCTGGTACATGGCGGACCGCGGGTTCCGCGTTCCCGACTGCCCACCGCTGATCAAGACCCCGGAACCGCGTCGGGTTCGCGGGTCAGCGTTCGACCCGGACCGTGTGGACCGGGTGGTCAACGCGTTCCGCCGGCTGCGGCACACCAAGGGCCGGTTCGCAGGCCAACCGTTCGAGCCGGATCCGTGGCAGGTCGCCTACTACTTGGCGCCGGTGTTCGGGTGGGTCGCGAAGTCGAAGGACACCGGCCAATATGCGCGGATCATCACGACGGCTTACGTCGACCTTCCTCGGAAGAACGGGAAGACGACTACGGCGTCGGGTACGGCGCTGTATCTGACCGGGGCGGACGGTGAGCCTGGCGCGCAGGTGATCTGTGCGGCGACGAACCGTGACCAGGCCGGGTTTGCGTTCGACCCGATGAAGCAGGCTGTGCGTCAGTCGCCCGGCCTGTCGAAGCACTTCGATGCGTTCACGTCGAAGATCGTTCACCGCGCGAGCGCGTCGACGTTCATCCCGGTTGCGAACGTCGGCGACGCGCAGCACGGCGCAGACATCCACGGCGGCATCGTCGACGAGCTGCATCTCCACAAGACGAACGACCTGATCGAGGCCATCGAAACTGGCACCGGCAGCCGTATCCAGCCGCTGATCCTGTTCATCACGACAGCGGATGCGGGTCGGCGGCATACGCCGTACGACGAGAAGCGGACGCGGATCGAGAAGCTGGCCCGCGGCACGATCAAGGATCCGACCACGTATGGCGTGGTGTTCGCGGCTGAGGCCGACGACGACCCGTTTGTCGAGTCAACCTGGAAGAAGGCGAATCCCGGGTACGGGGTCAGTCCGACGAAGCGGTTCATGGCGTCGGCCGCGGCGAAGGCGAAGGATTCGCCGGCCGAGCTGGCATCGTTCCAGCGGCTACACCTGGGTCTTCGGACCAAGCAGCAGTTCAGGTACTACGAGCTCGGGCCGTGGGATCGCAACGCCAGCATCGTCGACCTGTCAAGGTTGAAGGGCCGCGAGTGCTTCGGCGGCCTGGACCTCGGGTCCACCAGCGACCTCACCGCGCTGGCATGGGTGTTCCCCGACGGCGACGCGTTCGATGTGCTGCTGCGTTGTTGGGCGCCGGAAGCGTCGATCGAGGCTCTCGACGAGCGCACCGCGCGGGCAGCCTCGACGTGGGTGAAGCAGGGCTGGCTGGCGACGACGCCCGGCAACGTCACCGACTACGACTTCATCGAGGCGCAGATTGGCCGGGACCGCGACGCGTTCTTGGTGCAGGAGATTGCGTTCGACCGATGGAATGCTCAGCAGCTCGTGAACAACCTGGTGGGCGACGGTGCGCCGATGATCACCATGGGCCAGGGATTCGCATCGATGTCGGCGCCTACCAAGGACCTGCAGCGGCTCATCCTGACCGGCACCGAGGAGAAGCCAATCGTCCGGCACGGCGGCAATCCACTGCTGCGGTGGATGGTCGACAACTTCGCGGTCGCGATGGACCCAGCCGGAAACGTCAAGCCAGACAAGGCCAACGCCGGCGACAAGATCGACGGCGTGGTGGCGCTGATCATGGCGCTCTCGCGGGCACTGGCCGCACGCGAGGCCACCACCACCTCGGCATACGAAGGCAGCGACCTTGTCGTTCTATAGCGAAAGGAGTCCGGCGTGGGCTTAGCTTCATGGCTGGGCTTCAAGCCCGAGACGCCACCCGAGTCTCACTCGACGTGGTTCACCGGACCTGGTCCGACCTACGACCTCATCCCGGCCGGCATGTCGCTCAGCGAGTACCTGACCTCGAGCATCCTGTCGAAGCCGGTCGAAGAACTGTGGCGCGAGCAGCCGCACCTTCGCACGGTGGTGGGGTTCGTGGCGCGCAACATCGCCCAGCTCGGCCTGCACGTGTTCGAGCGCGATGACGATGATGGCCGTAACCGTGTCCGCACGGGCCCGCTCGTCGACCTGCTCGCCGAGCCGAACGATGAGACGACCACCTTCGAGCTGATCGAGGCGACGGTGGCCTCGCGCATGCTCTACGACGAGACCTACTGGTACGTCGGCGCAGACCCGGCCGCCCCGGGCCGCTGGGTGATCCGCCACATCCCGACGTCCTGGGTCATCGGCACGATCGGCGCCACGGCGTTCAACGTGCAGGCGTACAAGGTGGCGATCCCGGGGGCGAAGGCGCCGCAGGGATGGGTGGAGATCCCCGCCAAGGACATGCTGGTGTTTCACGGCTGGAACCCGGTCGACCCGAAAACCGGCATGTCAGCGGTGTACGCGCTCAAGGCGATCCTGGCAGAGCAGATCCACGCCGCGGTGTTCCGCGACCAGATGTGGCAGAACGGCGGCCGCGTCGGCACCTATCTCTACCGCCCGGTCGACGCGCCGAAGTGGAACGAGGGCGAGAACAGCCCGCGGTCGCGATTCATCAAGTCCTGGCAGGAGAACTACGCCGGCGACCGGGCGCCGAAGGCCGGCGGCACACCGCTGCTCGAGGACGGCATGGAGCTCAAGCAGAACCGCTTCTCTGCCAAGGATGAGCAGTTCATCGAGGCGTCGAAACTGTCGCTGGAGACCTGCGCGCAGGTCTACTACATCAACCCGACGATGGTCGGCATCCTCGACAACGCGAACTACTCGAACGTCCGCGAGTTCCGCAAGTCGCTCTACGGCGACACCCTCGGCCCCGAGATCGAGCGGATGCAGCAGCGGATCAACCGCAAGCTGGTCCCGCGCGTCGACGGAAGTCGCCGCCGCTACGTCGAGTTCAACCTGGAGTCCAAGTTGGCCGGCAGCTTCGAGGAGCAGGGGGATCTGCTGCTAAAGGCGGCCGGGGGTCCGTACATGAGCCGCGCCGAAGCACGGTCGCGGATGAACCTGCCGCACATGGACGGCACCGATGAACTGATCATGCCGATGAACCTGACCCAGAACGGCGACCAGAACCCCGTCCCGGCTGAGCCGGGCACGCCCGAGAACGAACCCGGCGAACCGACCGAGGGAGAAAAGAGTCATGGCACCAGCCACCGCAACGGCCGACGTGTCCACGTCCAGCTCTGAAAAGCTCGAGGCGCGGCTCGGTGCGCACCCCGAGGTCGGCGCGAAGTCGTTCGACGTCAAATTCAAGACCGACGGCCTGGCAGAGGGCGAGTTCATCGCCTACGCCTCGGTTTTCGGCAACAAGGATCTCGTCGGCGACGTGATGATGAAGGGCGCGTTCACCGACACCCTCGCCGCCTGGCAGCGCAAGGGCGTGCCCATCCCGCTGCTGTGGGGCCACAACACCGCCGACCCCGACTACAACCTCGGCTACGTCGAGGCCGAGCAGGACGAGAAGGGGCTGAAGGTCCACGCCTACCTCGACATGGACTCGCCCAAGTCCGCACAGACCTACCGGCTGCTGAAGTCCGGTCGCGTCAACCAGATGTCGATCACCTACCGCGTCGCCGACGGCGCCTACGTGATGCCCGAGGGCGACGGCAAGAGCTACGAGGACGCCTTCTACGAGATCCGCGCGCTGGACCTGTTCGAGGTCAGCGTCGTGCCGATCGCGGCCAACCAGGAAGCCGAAGTGGTCGCGGTCAAGTCGGTGGTGTCGGCCCTGGCGTCCAAGGCCGGCCGCACGCTGTCGGCGAAGAACGAGACCGCGCTGCGCGGCGCGCTGGCCCAGGCCGAAGAGGTCGTGACCGCGCTCAAGAGTGTGCTGCCCGCCGCCGGCGAGGCAGACGAAGAAGACCAGGAACAGACCAGCGGTAAGGAACCGCCGCCCGATGCGACCGAGCAGAAGAGCGCTCCGCCGCAGTCGGATACGGCCACGCCGAGTCCGTCCGTCCTCCTGGCGCTGTCCGAAATCCACATCACAGAAAGTGAGTGCACGATATGACCGCACCCGCGGCAGCGCCGACACAGGAACGGCGCGACCAACTGATCACCGAGGCCAAGGCCCTCGCCGAGAAGGCCCGCGCCGACAAGCGCGACCTGACCGACGACGAGCGCACCGAGATCGGCGAGAAGCTGACCGAGGTCAAGAGCATCCAAGAGGCGCTCGTCGCATCCGCCAAGTCGGCCTCGATCTTCGGCCAGCTCGACGCGATGGCTGTGAGCGCACCGGAGACCCCGCGCGGGGGCGACGGCGCCAGCCTCGAGAACTCGGCCAAGTCGCTCGGCGAGCACTTCATCAAGCACGGGCACACCGGCCTGGTCAACGCCAAGGGCGTCAACGGCGCGGTGATCGGCGTACCGGAGTTCGTGGCAGCCAAGGCGGCCACCGACACGCAGGTGGTTCCGACCGGGTCTGGGCTCACGCCGTTCCTGACCGAGTTCGACCGCACCATCGTCAGCGCGCTGCGCATCCGCCTCACGGTGGCCGACCTGCTGGGTCAGGGCACGATCAGCGGCAACGCGATCAGCTACCTCGTCGAGGGCGCGATGGAGGGCGACTTCGCCGCTGTCGCCGAGGGCGCGGTCAAGCCGCAGATCCACTTCGCCGATCCGACCAGCGTCACGGACACGCTGAAGAAGATCGCCGGCTGGATCCGCATGACCGACGAGTTCATCGAGGACGCAGACTTCCTGCGCTCCGAGATCGACAACCGGCTGATGTACCAGCTCCAGTACCGGGTCGAGCAGCAGTTGCTCAACGGATCCGGCACCGGCGCCAACGTCCTCGGCCTGCTGAACCGCTCGGGCATCCAGACCGAGGTGTCGGCGTCGTTCGCCACCACCCCGCAGGACTGGGAGCAGGCGATCTTCCGCGCAGCGACGAAGATCGAGACCAATAGCGGACTGCCCGCGGACGGCATCATCATCCACCCGTCGGACTACCAGGTGTTCAGGCTGCGCCGCGACGGCAACGGCCAGTACTACGGCGGCGGATTCTTCCAGGGCCAGTACGGCGTCGGTGGGGTCATGGAGAAGCCCCCGCTGTGGGGTCTGCGCACCGTCGTGACCCCGGCGATCGCACAGGGAACGGTGGCGGTGGGGGCATTCGCCTCGGCCGCGACCGTCTACGGCAAGGCCGGCTCGGGCGTCCGCGTCGAGTCGACCAACAGCCACGCGAGCGACTTCACGTCGAACCTCGTCGTGGTCCGCGCCGAGGTGCGTCGGGCGCTCGCCGTCCGTCAGCCGCTCGGTGTCTGCAAGGTCACCCTGACCGCGTAGTCCATCCAACCCCACACCCCTGCAAAGGAGTTCGACATGGCACTGAAGGAATACGAGGTCAACGGGCCCTCGGGCAAGTACACCGTGCAGCTGTCCGAGGACGACGCGAAGGAGCGTGGTCTGAAGGGCGGTTCACAGGTGCCCGACGCGGAAGAGTTCGCCGCCGCGACGGGTGCGCCGACGCCTCCGAAGCCGATCGCGGCACCGGAGACGCCGACCGACATCGCCGCCGACGAGGTGTCGGCGACGAACGTGCAGAAGACACCGGCGGCGAAGGCCAAGTAGCGGCAATGCCAGTCACAGCCACCGACGTCGCGTCGTACACGTCAGACCGGGTAACGGGGGACGCCGCTGAGCGTCTCCTGTCCGCCAGCCTGGCGACGGCGCGGCGGTTCTGTGGCTGGCATGTCGCTCCGGTGCAGTCCGACGTCGTGAAGCGTGACGGGGACGGAGGGCGGCTGCTGCGGCTGCCGACCCTTCGCCTCGTCACGCTCACCTCGGTCATCGAGAACGGCGTCGACATCACCGCCGACGTGGTCGAATCCGGCGACGCGGCGGGCTGTCTCTACAAGGCCGCTGGTGGCCGGTGGTGCCGCGGCATCGCCAACATCACGGTGAGCTTCACCCACGGGTTCGACGATGCGCCAGACTTCGACGCGGCGCTGCTGTCATGGATCGACCGGACGTCATTCGCCGCCGGCGGGGGACGGCCCAACGTCGTCGGCCCCGTGCAGTGGCCGGTCGAGGAGATGGCCACAGGGTCCGCGTTCAGCGCCGTCGAGCGGTCGCTGCTCGAGTCGTTCCGCCTGGAGTCGCCGGCGTGACCGAGCAGGTCATCCGGCACCGCGGCGGCGGCCGGGACGAGAACAGCGAACTCACACCCGCGACAGATGACCCGTTGACCCCCATCGTGATCGCGCCCGGCGGCGGATCGGAGTTCGTCGAGCGCGGCCGTGACGGCGAGAGCACCGCGTACACGGTCTATCTGCCACTGGGGACCGACATCAAGAACACCGACGAGCTGACGGTGCGCGAGCAGCGGTTCAGCATCGTCGTCAACGACTGGAACGTCTCGGGCCGCGGCGTCGTCGAGGTGCTGTGCAACCGGGGGCAGGGATGACGTTCAAGCTGAACCGCAAGGGCGGCGCCGAGGTGCTCAAGCGCACCGCCGCCGCCGCTATCGCGAACCTGGCCCAGGAGGTCGCCAAGAACGCCGGCCCCGACGCCAAGGTCTCGCTCTACACCACCGACCGCGCTGCAGCGTCGGTGAGCGTGCCCGCCGAACAGCAGGCCCGTGACGGCGTGCTCACCCGCGCCGCCGCCGCAGCCGGGCTGGAAGTGCGGCCGAAGTGACCGACCGCGAACCCACCGACGTCGCTCGGCGAATCAAGGACTGGCTGAAGGCCGACCTGGCAACGCCATTCCCGACCCTGACCGTGGCGCTCGAGCTGCCGGCCAACTGGGCGCTGGGATCCAATCCCGTGCTGGTGGTCGCCGACGACGGCGACCCCTGGGGCATGTGGCCGGTCGCTACGTCGCCGACGATCCGCGTCACCTCGTGGACATCGGGACGCAACCGCGCCTATGTGCACAAGGCGATCACCCGGCTGCTGACCCAACGCATCCCCGGCATCGCGGCGATCAAGCCCGGCAGCGGCATCCTCGAGGCCCGCGACGCCAAGACCCGAGCCGACCTCGCGTCGTTCACCGTGCGAGCCCGCGCCCGCACCGCAGTACCGCAGTAACGCGCCTCTCGCGCACGATCCGCCTCACCCGGCCTGGGTGAGGTTCTTTCAGCCCGCAAGGGCAACCGCAACGCCCTTGAAGGAGGGAACTCGCAATGCCCGCAGTCGAAAACCCCGATCTGACCCTGATCCCCGACGAGGCCGAGGTGTGGCTGGCGCTGAAGTCCGACGTCGACGCCATCGCGGACATGATCCCCGACTCGCCGACCTCCGACCTCGCCGCACTGGGCTGGGAGTTCACCGGCCTCATCGACGCCGAGAAGGGCATCCCGCTCGAGCCGACCATCGAGGTGCGCGAGTACGACGCGTTCGGCCGGCCGCGGTTCCGCGTCAAGGCCAAGAAGGGCAAGCTCAACACCGGCTTCACCGCCCTGGAGACCAACTCGGTCACCAAGAAGGTCGTGCTGCCCGGGTCGGCACCGAACAAGATCGGCGCCCCGAAGGACGTCCAGATCTACGTGCTGTACCGGTTCGTCGACGAGGACCGCTCGACCGTGTGGGTCGCACTGACACCGGCACTGGCCGAGCTCAGCGCACACGGCGGCATCATTGACGGTGAGCTCTCCTGGGGCGAGATCACCGTGCACCACACCACCGACGCCAGCGGCGACATCTTCGAGGTGGTCGACGCCACCGCCGATGACGTCGCCAAGACGGTCACCATCCCCGGCGGCGTGACTGCGTACACGTTCACGGCGGGCGCCAACACGACGTCGTCGATCGTGCCGAAGACCGCTGCCGCGCTGCAGTCCGCGCTGCGGGCACTGGCCAGCGTGCAGGCGTTGCCCGCGCCAGGCGCCACCGTCGAAGGACCGGATGGCGGCCCGCTCGTGGTCACCTTCACCGGTCCCATCACCCCGACGACCGCCACCGGCACCGGCGGGACCGTCGTCGTCTCGTGACCGCACGGAAACCGACCAAGAAGACCCCATCCTCGGTCGAGGCACGCGAAGCCGAGGCCGAGGATGGGTTCGTCAAGCTCGAGCAGTGCGGGGTCAAGCTGCGTATCCCGGTCGGCGGGAAGCTGCCCCTGGCGGCGATCGACCGGTACCGCGTGGGCGACAACTACGGCGGCACAAAGGCGATGATCGGCGAGGAGCAGTGGGCGCGCCTGGTGGAAGCCGGCGCGACCAGTGGTGACCTCGACGAGATCGCCAAGAAGGTCGACGCCGCCGCGGGAAACTCCTAAGCCTCTGTCACCTGCTCGATGAGTTTGGTGACGCGATAGAGGCTGACCTGCTCCGGTTCTACCGCCTCGACCTGCTCGACTTCTACCGCGGCACCCTGTCGGCCCGCCGGCTGGGTCTGCTCGTTCGGCAACTGCCCGTGGAGTCGGCCACGGTGCGGGCGCTCAACGGCGGCCAGGCGCCGTGGTCGAACCTCGAGCACCGGGTCGCGGATCTCTGGGCGCTGTGGGCGAAGAAAGACCACCCGGTGCGCGCCGAGATTCAGGCGAAGGCGCGCACCGCCAAGAAGCAGGCAAGGGTCGAGAAGTTGCGAACCGTCTTCCAAAAGAAAAAGCGCACATATGGATTGGAGTGATCTGGCGTGACGACACCGATCGGCTACGCGCCACTCCAGATCATCCCCACCCTCGACGGGGTGTCGGCGACGATCGACCGGCAACTCGGCGGCACGCTCAAGGCCGCAGGGAAGCGCAGCGGCAAGGAGTTCGGCGCCGCTGTCGCCGACGGCGTGAAGGCGTCCGAGGCCGACGTCAAGAAGGCGTTCGACAACCACGCCAAACTCGCCGACAAGGCCGCCGACGCGACCGGCAAGCTGAAGGTCGCCCAGGCCGGTTACAACGAGCTGGTTCAGAAGGGCGTCACCGAGGGCAAGCGGTACGAGGCGGCAGTCGCGGCCAAGGAGAAGGCCGCCCGCGACGAGGCCCGTGCCATCAAGACCGCCACCGACGCGCTGCGGGACTACAAGCGCGCCGCCGAGGACGCGAAGTCCTCAGGCGCTGAAGCATCCTCGGGATTTCTTGCGGGACTGAAGGGTAGCGCCGCTGGTGCGGCGTCGGCAGGTTCGGGCGCGGCGGCATCGTTCGCGCAGGGGTTCTCTGGTTCCTCGGCGCTGATGGGGCTGGCCACCCGCGGCGGCCCCATCGGTATCGCGATCGCGGCGGCCGGCGTCGCGATGGGCGGCCTGCTGTGGACGAACATCAAGGCGGGCATCGACCGCGAACCAGGGCGCGACCTCGTGCAGGCGCGTCTGGGCGCCAGCGATGCCGAGATCGCCAACATCGCCCGCACATCTGGGAAGGTCTACGCCAACAACTTCGGCGAGAGCCGCGACGAAGCCATGCGCGCGTCGCAGCTCGCCATCCAGGGCGGCCTGGTCGCCAACGCCTTCGATCCTGCGCTGCAGCAGGTGTCCGAGCGGCTGCTGGCCATCGGTCAGCTCGTCGGAGCGGAAACCGAAGAGGTCGCGAAGTCGGCATCCATCCTGTTCCGCAGCGGCATGGCGGACAGCGCCGAGCAGGCGTTCGACATCATCGCCAAGGGCTATCAGGTCACCGGCGACCTGGGCGCCGACTGGCTCGACTCCATCGGCGAGTACTCGTCGGGGTGGAAGAACGCCGGGCTGACCGCCCAGCAGTCCCTCGCGCTGATCAAGCAGGCGCAGGACAACGGTGTAGACGTTACCGACCGCAGCGCAGATGCGTTGCGCGAGTTCGGGCGCCGCATCACCGAAGAAGGCCCGAAGATGGTCGAGATTCTCGACGCCATCGGCCTCAACGGTGCGGCGATGTACGACAAGTTCAAAGCCGGCGGGCCCGAGGCGTTCGAAGCGTTCGACACGGTCTTCGACAAGATCCGCGCAATCGAGGATCCCGTCGACCGCAACCAGGCCGCACTGGCGCTACTGGGCGACACCGCCGGCGACTTCGTCGGATCGTTCGCCCAGTGGGACCCGTCGGCCGCGGTGGACGCCCTTGGCCAGATCGACGGCGCCGCGCGCACGGCGTCAGACACGATGGGCGACAACGTCGCCGGATCGTTCGAGTCGGCGCAGCGCAACATCGACATCGCGATGGAAGGCGTGCAGGACTCGCTGGCCGCCGCGTTCGGGCCGTCGCTGGAGACTCTCGCGACCGGTGTCACGACGCACAAGGATGAGATCACCGACGCGTTCTTCACGATGGGTGAGGTCGGTGTCAGGCTGTCGCAGGCCATGCTCGCATCGTTCGGCGCGATCGTCGGCGCGATCGGACTGTTCGGGCAGGCGCTTGGCGACACCTACGGCCTGGTGATGCGCCTCGGCGAGGGCATCGCCACCATCACCGGTGACGACGAGAAGGCCGAGCAGTTCCGCAAGGATGCCGACGCGGCGTTCGGTTTCGGCGAGGGACTGACCGCGCTGGCCGACGGCATGGTCGAGGCGTCGAAGGATGACAGCCTGATCGAGTCGCTGCGCCGCACCCGCGACGGCCTCAGGGATACCGAAGATGCTGCCGATGGCGCCAAGGGCGGTATTGGTCGGACGACCGAGGCGTTCGACAACCTGCACACGTCAATCGACAGGCTGCCGTCGACGTTGCCGCCGTGGTTCAAGGATATGGCTACCGGTAAGCCCGGCCCGACTCCAATCCTCGAGCCGGGCAGCGACCCGTTCGCGATCCCCGGCGGTCCCGGCTACAGCGCATCGCCTGGTGGTGGCACACCGGCCGCACCGTCGGGCACCGTCATTCCAGGCCCAGACGGCAGCGGCGGCATCACGCTGAAGTCGAACGAGATACCTCTACCCCCTGGTTCAGGCGGGCCCCCATCCGAAGCTCAGGTCAAGCAGATCGCCGAGCGGTTCGGACTGCAAGTCACCTCAGAGGACCGCCCCGGCGCCCGGGGCTATCACGGACAGGGCAAGGCCCTGGACATCGGCAAGCCCGGCACCGACAAAACCCCCGAGATGCGCGCCTTTGCCGACTACATGAGCAAGACCTTCGGCCCAAACTTGCTCGAGCTGATCCACGATCAGCCGGGCTTCACAGGAAACGTGAAGGACGGCAGAGGCACTGGCGCATTCGGCAACGTCTACACGATGGAGCAGGCCGGGTACCACGGCGACCATGTTCACATCGCCGCGGACTGGGGCGGCGGCGCCGCACCCGCACCGGCACCCACCTCGACGCCGACAGCCGGACTGCCCGCCGGCGCGAAGGGCGACGCCGTCGCAGCGGGCATCATCGCGGAGGGCCAGAGGCGTGGGTGGAGCCAGGAGCAGATCCTCGCCGCGCTCGGCATCGCCAACCAGGAGACCGGGTACGGCACGAACCCACGGACGAACGCTGTTCAGAATCAGAACGGCACCGCCGGAATTACCGGTGTCTTCCAACAGGACATGTCCTACCGCCAGTACGGCGATCCCCGCGACCCGGCGAACGCGATCAAGGGCTTCATGTCTGAGTTTGAGAAGCGGGGACAGGGACTCAAAGACCCGAACCCGTGGCGGCACGCAGTGGAGGACGTGCAGATTCCGGCCGACGTCGCCGACGACGGCTACAGCGACGGCACGGGCGAATACCTGAAGAACCGCCAGCGGGACCAGGCGCTCGAAACCTACAACCGACTCGCTGGCGCCGGCAACGTGGCGCTCTCGTCGAACACCACCACCGCCCCCACCATCACCGGACCCGGATCGCCGGACCTCACAAACGCCTACGGCGCTGGGTACAAGCCTGGCATCGGCACGCCCGGCTACAACGAGTACGGCGAACCTGGCTACTACGAGACCGACCCGCGCCGGATCTCGCAGGCACAGCGCAGCGTCGAGGACAACAAGCAGCGCATCGCTGACACCGAGACTGCTGTCACCGACGCCGACACCGCCCTGGCCGACGCACTTAAGGAACGCGACCGCATCGCGCAGATGACCGAGGTTCAGCGGATCGCCCAAGGTGAGGATCTGGACAAGGCCAACTCGGAGGTCGATCGCGCGCAGAAGCAGGCCGACCGTTCTCGACTGGAAGCCGAGCGCGCCAAAGAGGACGCCCAGTGGGTGCAGGAAGACCTCAACGAGGCGATGCAGGGCAGCTTCAGCCCGGCCAAAAAGGACAGCAGCAGCACCAGCAGTAAGAGCGGGACCAGCGGCAGCGGGCTGAGCCTGCCGTCGACGTTCTCCGGATTCGGTTCGGCCATTGGCGAGTTCGCCGGCGGCCAGATCGGTTCGGCGCTCGACGTGTTCGGCGTCGGCGACTCCCCGCCGTTCCTGCAGGCTGCTTCGAAGCTCCTCAGCGGGTTCAAGATCGGCGGCGATGATCGCCTGCCCAACGGTCAGCTCAGCGGCAAGAGCGACGGCAGCCTCTTCGACGGCGGGAACATGTTCGCCGGCGCTGCGCCGCTGACCGCGACGTCGTCGGCCACCGGGGCGCCGATGGACTCCAACGTCCACGGCACCCGCGCGAACCAGGCGCCCGGCCCGGTCTACAACATTCGCACCGCCACCGTCGAGGACGCGTTCATCAAGGCGCGGCGCATCGAGAACGAGAAGGCATTGTCCAAGACGAGCAGGTTTTAGATGGCTGTCGCAACGATCACCCTCGAATCACTCGAGGGCGGCGAGGTGGCCGATTCGGTGGTGGTGTCAGCGCCCAACGAGGAGTTTCTGCTCGACGACATCATCTTGGACACCGAACCGGATGGCCTGTACGACACCAGGTTCACGATTCGGACGCAGTCCGGGGCGTTCGAGCCGGGCGGCCGGATCGTCGGCGAAGAGGTGCCGATCCGGGAGATGACGCTGCCGTTCCACCTGACGCCGGAGTCTCGGCGCCGGTTCCAGCGGCTGTGGGGCACTCCGTATCACCTGCGGAAGGTCCGCTGGATCTACGACGGCCCGTCCGGACCCCGGACGCTGATCCTGAAGCTGGCGAAGGAAATCCTGTACACCACCGAGGACGGCTTCGACGCCGACATCGACGACGCCTACCACGCGGTCGTCACGGCGATCGGCGTCAACCCGATGTACGAGGGCGCCGAGGACGTCGCGGAGTGGGTCAACCCTGACGACCGATTCACGATGGCGATCGTCGCGGCCGGCGGCACATACAGCCTGACGTTCGGCGGGCAGACCACCGACGTGTTCTCGGTCGGCATCGTCGGCACGGGCGGCACGTTCACGCTCACGTTCGGCGGCCAGCCCACGACCGCGATCCCGTACAACGCCGCGCCCTCGGTGGTGGAGGCCGCCTTGGAGGCGCTGTCGACGGTGGGCGTGGACAACGTCAGCGTGGGCGGCACGGCCGGCAACTACCTGATGGTCTTCGCCACGTCCGACGCACTGTCCGGGTCGGCGACCAACCTCACCGGCGGCGGCAAGGCGGTCAACATCACCGCTGGCCTGCCGTACAACTCGAACGCCGCGACGGTTCAGGTGGCGCTCGAGGCGCTGTCGTCGGTCGGCCCCGGGAAGGTCGCCGTCACCGGGACACCCGCCTCGTTTCTGGTGGTGTTCGACGTCGGCACCAACGGCGTGCTCACCGGGTCGGCCACCAACCTCACCGGCCTCGGGAAGAAGATCACCATCGACTACGCGCCCAACACGGGCTGGTTCGAGGTGTGGAACCCCACCGACCAGGAGCTGTGGCCGGAGTGGGCATTCGACCCGGCGAAGAGGTGGCAGTTCCCCGACTTCGCGTTCGGGCGGGAGCGGAGGTGGAACCGGCCTGTTGGCGCGGACGCGGCCCGCATGATCGTCACCCCGCAGCTCACGCAACTGCTGTCGGTGATGTCCGACCCGTTCATGGACACCTACGTCAACGCTGACCTGTCGAATGCGGCCGGCCTGTTCAACGGCGTCGAGCCTGTCTACTCGGTGCCGCCGTACACCGGCACCGAGGACGACCCGGTGCTGATGCCGGTCATTTGCCAGGGGCCCGCCGGGGTGAAAGCCACACTGCGGCAGCGCCGATTCTGGTCGGCGGAGAGCGGGCTCGAGGCATGACCGCGACCTACGCCGAGCCGTTCGTCGGCACCGACCACGACGACTTCACCGCGTGGGCGCGCGAGCTGCGCGAGTACCGCATCGAACGCGCCTATGACCGGCCCATCATCAAGCTCTACGACGGCGACTGGAACTACCGCGGCACCGTCTACGGCGAGATCGCTGGCCACGTCGGCCAGATCGTCAACGAGACCGGCATCATCAAGATCCGGCTGCCCATCGACCTGGACGACCGGCGCCGCACGTGGGCGGCGTTCTGGGCGCTCGACGAAGAGGCACGCGGCACCAGCAACATCCACGTCATCGTCGAGACGATGGGCACCCGCATCGGCGGCCGGATGAAGCCGAAGAACGGTGTCACCGTCCACCGCGGACCCGAAGGCGATGAGGTGGTCATCGACTTCCTCGACGACATCGAGGAGCTGAAGTTCGTTCACACAGCGGGTAATCCGTTCCTGCCACTGAGCCTGATCCAGCAGCCAAAGGCGTGGATGCTGCTCGCCCAGGCCGACCACGGCATCCTGCTGACGATGGCCGCGAACCTGCTGCGGCTGCAGCTCACCAACATCGACATCGGCTCACTGCTCGAGCTGCTCGACCCCGACAACTGGACCATCGGCGGTGTCGTCGACGCGCTGCTCGGGTTCTGGCAACAGTCGCAAATCGTCATCGTCCCTCGGAAGTTCGGCGACTCGGTGGCGCCGCTGTCGCTGGTGGTCGGCAGCATCCGCACGTCGATCTTCGACGTCGCGGCACCGATCCTCGAGGACGCCGAGCTGCAGTGGGACCTCCGGCGCTGGCTGACCGGCGACCCTGAGCCGTGGCCGGGCGCCGGGACCAACTGGCGCAACGGCACCCTGATGGTGCGGATCGCCGACAAGTCGGGGTTCCGGCAGGGCACCTCGATCGGCGGCAACCTGTTCACCGGGTTCACCCGCACGATCGCGAACGTGCTGTCGAATCACGTGGAGGACAGCTACGACCTGTTCACCGGCGAGACGATCGACGAGACCGGCTACCGGCTGCCCGGGTTCCTCGGCACCCTGCCGGCGCACCCATACGTGGTCTACCGCGACGGCGACATCACCGGCATCCAGACCAGCGAGTTCTCCCGCGGCGCGGGTGGCGCCTGCCGCATCACCGTGGGTGGCCAGTCGATGCCCGGTGTGAACGAGCTGATCTCGGCGGCCGTGAACTACGGCGGAGATGTGCTGGGAGACAACCTGTCCGTGGTGATCAGCGCGTTCGCCGGCGTCAACGTCACCGTCGGCTCGCTGGGCGGCGCGCTGGACAGTTTCCTCAACCCGATCTACCGCGACTCCATCCTCGCCAACGTCAGCGTGCCGCTGCTGCTACGGGCATCTCGGCAGGGCTGGGGTCACTACCTGGAAACCACCAGCACCAACATCACACAGGCATTCACCGCAGCCAGCTTCATGGACCTGCGCCGCCGCCGCCGCGAGACCGACCCCGACACGGCCTTCACGCTCGAGGTGGCGCAGGCCAGCCCGTGGCTGATCGGCGACAACGGCCACGGCCACTGGTGGCTCGGTGACCGCGTCGGCGGCACGTCGCGATACCTGATGCCGCGGGTGTTCGTTCGCCGCTGCCGCGCACTCGATCTGGACTGGGGGCAGGGCCAGGGTCTGGTGCCCAAGGCCGAGTTCGGCGACACCCGCATCGAGAAGGACGCCCTGGACAAGATGGCCGGAATGGTGGCGCAGGCCATGACTGGACTTCAGCAGATCGGATTGTGGTGAGCGACGAACCCCGCCTGACGCCCGAGTCAGCGAAAGCACTGGCAGACAAAGTCATCGAGTCGAGCGTCCTGCCGAAGAAGGTGCCGGCCGCCGACGACATCGACGGGCAGACCAAGGCCATCGGCGGCGCGCTGGCGTCGGCACTACTGACCGCAACCGAGATGCCGCTACACCTTCTGCAGCCCGTCGTCGGCGACCTTGCCGCCCAACTCGTCGCACTCGGCATCCGGCAGACCGAGCACGTCGACCCCGAGGCCGTGCACGCGCCTGCGTGGATCACCGATGGTATGCGGCAGGAGTCGATCAAACTGCCGCCGCAGCCTGAGCCCACCGAGATCGAACCGATCGAGGCGCGCACCGCTGAGGCGCCGAAGTGCCCGAAGCGCATCGGGTCGGCCGCCCGGGCGGTCAAGAGGTGACAACACCGGGCGGCGTCCCGAACCTGCCCGTCGGCGCCCTGACTGTCGACACCCTGGCATCGAAGCTGCAGGATATGTCGGGCAACGCGATGAAGACCCGTGCGGTTGAACGCTTCCCGTCGATCATGGACGGCTCAACGGGCCTGAGCCCGGTGTCGGATCTGACGCCGTTCGGTATCCTGACCCGCATCTGGGCCGAGGTCAACTCGCTCATCGCCAACGCCGACCCGGCCGACATCCAGGGCCCCGAGGATCTGCCGCCGCTGCTACTCGACTTCATCGAAGACCTACCCGTCATCGGTGAGCTGTTCGAGCTGCTGCAGGCCATCCTGGGCACCTACGAGGGCGAGGATGAAGTCCTGCTGACGATTCAGCAGATCTTCGCCCCGATCCGCGCCATCGTCGACGCGATCACCGGCATCACGGGTGGGCTCGACGGGATCGCAGATTTTTTCGACCTGGGTGGCGCGACCAGCATCCAGGGCGCCATCGTCGCACTGCTCGACGACCTGCCGCTGGCCGGCGAACTGCTCTCCTTACTCAACAAGCTGGTGCAGGGCACCCCGGTCTCGGGTGGCGGTGGCGGTTCGTCGCTGCCGTTCGCACTGCCCGCGGCACTGGGCGCCGCGCCCGGCACCGGCACGCCGGTCGAGCGGTTCTTCGCCCACCTCGGACTGTTCCTGCCGGTCGACCTCACTGACCCCAACTTCGACGTCCAACACGCGATCAACGAGTTCATCACCGGGCGGCTCAACCCTGCCGAGTTGCTCGAGGACGCCGCGGCCCGCCTGGGCCTCGGCAGCGTCGAGAACTACATCGAGTCGATGGTTGATCAACTGCTCGCGTCGCTGGGAGTGTCCCCCGACGGCAGTCTGCTCGACCGCATCTTCGACCTGTCCGACGAGCTCGAGTGGCTTCATGATCTGGCCGGGCAGGGCTCGTCGGACGCGGCGAACGCGCTGAGTGGCCTCGGTATCGTCGGCTCGACGGTGAACCAAATTCTCGACGTCACACGGGGATTCCCCATCGTCCCGATCAGCGAACCCGTCGACGCCTTCCGCGCGTGGGTCACCGGCCTCGGTACCCGATTCAAGGGCAACGAGGATAACCACCAGGGTCTGATCGACCAGCTTCTCGGCGGTTTCCGGCAGAACTCCACATCGGGTGGCGGCGCCGGCGACGTGGGTAACGCGGCCGGCGACACCGCCCTCCTGGCTGACACGTCGATGCAGCTCGGTGAGTGGACCTACGCGATCACCCAGTTGCGCAACAACAAGTCGCTGATGGAAGGCGTCGACGAGACCGAGGAAGCCAACTTCACCCTGGAGAACCTGTGGGTGGGGTCGACGCCAGCGGCAGTGATCTCAGCGTCATCGGCGTCGGTCCCCGTGGCGTACAAGCGGTTCGCTGAGGTCGCGAAGAAGGGGTTCATCTCCTGGTTCGGCAAGGACATCGTCAGCGACCTCCGCATCGACGTGTACCGAGGGAACCCGGCGACGAACATCTGGGAGCACATCCACACCTCGCCCAACTTGGCGCCGCTGGTCGACGGGACGTGGCGTTACCTGACCTACAACATCGCGGCAGCCCTCGACCGTATCGACGTGGCGTCGGGCACTCTGCTCGGCATCGCGTGGCGCGTCGTCGGGTCCGGCACCCATTCCATTGCGGGCATCCCGAACAACCAGCCGGCGCACCCGTCGATTCACCCGAAGCGGCCGCAGTCGGTGCGCACCGGTGTCGGCAACCTCAGCTACGCGAGTACGGCGTACACGCTGGGATCTCAGCCGTGGTTCGGTATCGGCATCATCACCGGCGACGTCCCGGCTCCGTACTACGCGCCGCGCACCACCGCGTTCATCGCGCCGGGCGATGTGGTCTACACGATCCCGCCCGAGTTCCGGAAGCAGGGCAACCTGATCGACCGCGTCGCTATCGGTTCCGGCACGGGCGGTTACGGCGCGCTGACTTGGTTCCCGGGGCTGGGTGGTCGGCCCGGGCACTGGGCGGCCGACACCCTCGTCTACGGCGTCGACATCCCGATGGGCACCGCGACCCTCAACGCGCACATCCCGGCGGGCGGCAACGGCGGCCAGGGCACCACCGGCGGCGCACCCGGCGAAGGCGACGCGGCCACCTCGACACAGACCGGCGTGCCGACGCTGACTGCGCCTGGCGGGGTTTGGGAGACCGGCGACAACGGCGCTGGGCCCGGCAACTTCGAGTATCAGGGCAAGGTCTACCAGGGCGGCACCAGCAACGGCGGCTCGCCGGGCGCGGGTGGCTCGGGTAGCGCGCCGTACAGCAGCGGCGGCAAGGGCGGCAACGGCATGGTGTCGTTCACGGTGCGGCAGCCATAGATGAGCGAGGGAGACGCAGGCTGATGAATTACCAGATCGTTCGGAAAGACCCCGACGCCGTACTGGATTACGTCTTCGACTGGTCCGAATGGCTCGACGGCGACACCATCTCGAGCGCCACCGTCACCATCGAGGGACCGACCGGTGATACGTCCATCACGGTCGACGACTCATCGTTCACCGACACCACCACCACCGTATGGCTGTCGGCCGGCACCGAGAACCACAACTACCTGATCACCTGGCGCGTCGTCACCGCCGGTGGCAGGACCGACGATTACTCGGCGCTTCTACAGGTGGTCGGCGGCTAAATGCTGCCGTACACACTGCCGTTCGCGCTGACCGGCCCCGCGGCCGAGGCGCAAACGGTGACCGTTCCCGCCCGCCTCGACCGGCTCGTCGTCCCCGCCAGTCGCCGACGAGTCACGGTCCCCGCACGCCTACTCCCTGTCCTGGTTCCCGCGGATCCGCGGCGAATCACTGTCGAAAGGATCTGACCCCGACATGACGCTCAAAAACGACTTCCAGAATGCGGGACCAGGTGTCGCCGAAGAAGATTCCACGGTCCCCGCCTCGTGGATCAACGCCGTCGCGACGGCCATCAACGAGGGCGTCGACGTGGGTCCGATCGTTGTGGACGACATCACCGATGCCACTGCGATCGGTAAGGCGCTCGTAAAGGCCGCGAACACCGCAGCCGCTCGCACGGCGATCGGCGCCGTCGATGCGGCGACGGCGCAGAACCGCGCCAACCACACTGGGCAGCAGACCTCGGCGACGATCTCCGATCTCACCGAGGCGATACAGGACGCCGTCGGGGCGTTCCTGGCGCAGGGCACCAACGTCACCCTGACCTACGACGACGCCGCCAACAGCCTCACGGTGGCCGCGCCGGGTGCCGGTGCCGGCCTCGACGCTGAGGCGGTGCGCGACGCGATCGGCATCGCGATGGTCGGCGTCGGCAACATCAGCGTCGTCGTCAATGACGGCGCGGACACGATCACCATCTCGACTGCGGCCACGGTCAACTCGACCGACGCCGCGCTGCGGGATCGGTCGACGCACACCGGCACACAGTCCGCGGACACGGTCACCGACGGGACGACGAATAAGGCGTACACCGCGACCGAGAAGACCAAGCTGGCCGCTGTCGCCGCAGGGGCAACGGCCAACGCCACCGACGCGCAGCTCCGCGACAGGGCCACCCACACCGGCACTCAGTCTGCCGACACCATCGTCGACGGCACCACCAACCACGTCTTCACCGCGTTGGACGACACGAAGCTCGGCAGCGTCGCGCTCGGCGCGACGGCGAACAGCGCCGACGCCACCCTGCTCAATCGCGCCAATCACACTGGCACGCAGGAGGCGGCCACGATCTCCGACTTCCAGGACGCCGTGCTGGCGGTGGCGGGGTCCGGCGATTCGTCGTCGGCACCGTCCGGACCGGTCGCGGTGGCGGTCGGCACCGGCGTCGGTATCGACCTCGTCGCGTCCTCGACCGCCGGGACCGGCCGCGCGCCGTTCCAGGCGACGGTTGCCTGCACCGATCTGCAGTTCGGATTCTGCAACTGGCGACCGTTGAACGCCACCGCCGTCGAGACGGACGGTGCCGGCGATGTCGTGATCTCCATGTCAATCGAAGTCGGCGGTGTCATTCGGCCGCTGATGTTCAACGGCGTCCGTCAGGTCACCATCAGCGCAGGCGCAACGGTCTTCTGTGACCCGGCCACCGTGCTGCTGGCGGCGGGCGAATTCTTCTACGTCCGCACGCGCATCGTGTCGGGCACCTACTACCCGCCGCGCATCGCCTACGTCGCGGGCATGGGTGGCTGGACTGCCGGTGCCACCGACCTGACCGCGGCCGGCGCAGCGGCAATCGCCGACGCCACGTTCTTCACCGCCATCGCCGCACCGCACCTGATCATTGGACGTTCACTGAGCCCGTCGCTGGCAGTGTTCGGCGACTCCATCGGTTACGGCTCAAGCGACGGGATCGGCAACGGCCTGGGCGCCGGCGTCCACACCACCAACGAGAAGCACGGCCAGCACGGCTGGCTCGGCCGGGCGTGCATCGACGGCGGCGTCGGCATGATCAACATGGCTGCACCGTCGGACAAGGTCGAGAACTACCTCTCGAACCGCATCCGGCGCGGCAACCTTGCCCAGTACGCCCAAACCGTCCTGACCGAGTACCCCGGCAACGACATCTCGGGGTCGCGCACGCTGGCCCAGATCCAGGCCGACATGATCACCATGTGGCGGGAGAACTCGCTGCGCGGTAAGCGAGTCTTCGCCAACTGCGCGTTCCCGCGGTCGACCAGCACCGACGGCTGGTACACCACGGCTAGCCAGACGGCGACGCAGAACCCGACGAAGCGCAACGACTACAACGACTGGATCCGCGACGGCGCCCCGATGGTGGCCGGCGTCGCAGTCGCCACCGGATCCAACATCGGGGTGGCCGACCGGTGTGCGTTCTTCGACGGCAACACCGAGGTCACCCCAGCGTTCGGAAACCACCTGCTGTACGGGACTTTCGATCAGGTCACCCCGGTTGAGACGGCGCTGAACTCGAACATCTGGAAGGCGCCGCTCAACGCGCGCAACGTCTCCGATGCCGCCACCACCGCGGCATCGGCGACCGTCACTTCAGCCACTGGCGGGTTCACGTCCGCTGACGTCGGCCGCCAGGTCACCATCGTCGGCGCGGGTGCGTCAGGCGCACTGTTCGCCGGCTACATCAAGTCGGTGACAAACGGCACCACCGTCGTGATGTCGGGGAACGTCAACACCACCGTGTCGGGCGCTGTGATGCGGATCGGTGACCACTACACGACCGACGGCATCCATCCGCACCACACCGCGTGCGTCGCGGCGGCCGCCAAGGTGCCGACCGGGCACTTCATCTGATGGGCATGCTGCAGCGCCTCGACGCGTACGGCACCGACGAGCCCGACTTCCGCGAGGGTCACCCCGAGGACCGCTGCCCGGTCTGCGCCTGGGCGGTCGTCGAGCACGTCGGCCAGCCTGGGCCGGACTGGGCGAAGTGGCCGCACCGCCGGGCGGCGGCGTTCGCGCTGCTGTCCGAGGCGATCGAACGGCGCATCCTGCGAGCCATCGTGCGGGCGCGGTGGTTCTCGTGAGCGCCCGGCGCGTCCTGCGCTGCCTGGCCGCAGGCGCCGTCCTCGGTCTCGCCATCGATATCGGAGTGTTCTGGCTCGCCGCCGACTTCGACACCAACCTGCTCAGCATCTGAGGAGAACCATGACAGAAACTCCCGCCCCCGCACAGCCGAAGGGCATCCTCGCCACGATCGGCAACGCCATCTGGTCGAAGCTTGAGCCGCTGATCACCAGCCGCCTCGACGAGATCCAGGCCATCGCCAAGACTGAGGCCGACGAGTGGCAGGTGATCGCTCAGCAGCAGCTCGACGAGTGGCGCGCCGACGCCATGAAAATGCTTTCCGAGGCGCTGCCCGAGATGGCCGGCGCCATTGCCGAGCAGGCCGTCAAGACCACGTTCGAACACACTCAGGTCGACGAAGCCGCCAACGCGGTGTCCGGCGTCATCACTGACATCGTCGGGCGGCTGCGGTTCCCATTCGGCGGCGGCCGCTGATGGCCGACCGCACCGTCTACGGCCGCACGCACAGCGAGAACGGCTGGCGCATGGTCGACACCGGGTCTTGCCGGTGGGTGAAGGTGCCCGGCACCAACGTGTCGCTGCAGATCCGCGAGGGCCAGCCCGCGGCGATCATGGGCGCGTTCGCCGCGGACTACCACGCGAACGTCGAGCCGCTGCGCGATGCCGACTCTGCATGCTGGACGGCGACGAACTCGGTCGCGACGTCGAATCACCTCAGCGGCACCGGCATGGACCTCAACTGGAATGGTCCCGACGGCAGGACGTTCCGGCTCGGCATCACGAAAGAACGCGCGTACCCCGGCGACAAGGCACGCAAGCTTGATGAGCTCCTCGCGTTCTACGAGGGCATGATCTTCTGCGGCGGCGAGTGGTCGATCCGCGACTGGATGCACTTCCAGATGGGCGGCAACACCTACGGCTCGCAGCACGTCGAGAAGGTCAACGACTTCATCCGGCGCAAGATCCGTGCCGACGGATTCTCGACGTTCAAGCGCGGCGCAACCTCAGCCCCGCCAGCGCCGGCCCCACCGCCGCCCGTCGTCGCACCACCGCCCGCGGCCACCATCCTCGCGCGCGCCGCCGGCATCACGCAGGCGTTAGCCGAGCAGATCCTCCCGCAGGTCTCATTCGCTCTCGTCAAGGCGAACTGCACCAATCCCCGCCGCATCGCAGCGGCGCTCGCACAATGGATCATCGAGTCGGGTCGCTTCGTCTATACCGAAGAAATCGCGGATGGCCCCGAGAGCCAAGAGCGGTGGAAGTACAAGGGCCGCACCTGGGTTCAGCTGACCTGGCTGGAGAACTATCACGGCTTCTCGCAGTGGTGCCACAGTCTCGGCCTGGTCCCGACGCCCGACTACTTCGTGGTCCGGCCGCGCGAGCTGGCCGAGCAGAAGTGGGCGGCGCTCGGCCCGGCGTACTGGTGGGCGATCAAGTACCCGCGCATAAACGAGTACGCCGACCGCGGCGACATCGACAACGTCTCCAAGTGGGTCAATGCGCCCGCCTGGGTGGACAACCCGAACAAGCACGCCAACCACGAAGCCGAGCGCCGCGCGGCCTACAACAAGGCACTCGCGCTCGGCGACCAACTGCTCACCCTCGTCACTACCAGCCCGACACCCCCAGGAGATGACATGGCCCAAGTCCCCCAGGAGCAGTGGGACCGCGTCTACCGCGAACTCACACAACTGCACCCGTCTCGCAGTCCGCTGCGCCACCTCGACGACACCTACCGCGACACCGCGACGGGATTCGGCCTCAACGCCGACGGCCACGGCCACCTCGAACGCGTGGAGCTGCTGGCGTCGCTCGGGCATACCGGCTCGCTCGATCTGCTGCGCGAGGTTGCCTCGGCGACCGACCGCCCGGACAAGTACCCCGACCGGCAGGACGACGCGAAGGTGGCGCAGGCCATCCTCGCCAGGGTCTACTCGCGCCCTGCCCTGGCCACCGAGAAGGTGGGCCCGGCCGCCCCGGCCGCCGCCGTGTACGCACCGTCGGCGGGTGAGGTGGCATCGGCGGTTGTGGCCGCGCTGCCCGCGCAGGACAACAGCGTTGCGCTGGCCGAGGCCCGTGCCGAAGCGGCCCGCCTGCGCGCCGAAAACGAACAGCTCCGCGCACAAGTCGCACAGGCCGACGGCCAGCGCGCGGCCGAGGCGTTCAGCACCGCGGTGGCGACCGCCGGCGCGCCGACGACCTCCGGTGACATCGTCGGCCAGGTCGTCGACTCGGTCGAAGAGTGGATGGACCGGGCCCTCCAGATGGACACCAAGCAGCGCGCGGCCCTGTCGGCCACGCTCCGAGTTCTCGAACTACCCAAGGGAAGCGAGCATTCAGCATGACCACCCCCATCCCCGTTCCCGACCTGTCCGGACTGATTCCGTCGAAGGCCAAGGCGTTGGTCGCGCTCATCGGCGCTGGCCTGTCGTTCATCGTGCCGTTCGTGCTCGAGGTGTCCACGACGCTGCCGGACCCCTGGCCCGCTGTTATCGGCGGTGTGCTGTGGCTGCTGACGGCGTTCGGCGTGCTGCAGCGGCCGTTCCTGAAGCCGGGCACCGTCGTCGTGGCCGCTGAGGACGTGAAGCCTGGCGCGACCGTCGTGACGCCCAAGGGAGCGGTTGGAACGAAACCCACCGACGGCCCGTATGACCACGTCGCCACTCGTCCGAACACCAGCACGGCGAACGCGCCCCTGAGCGGCTACACCAACCCGTTCCCGCCGCTGACATGATCACCCCCGAAGGAAAGTGGGCGCTCGGCCTCGGTGACTCAAGCCCCGAGATCCGGAAGATCAAGGCGCACATGCGCGCGATGTACCGCTCGTACGCCGGGCACCTCGCCGACACGGACCTGTTCGACGAGCAGCTGCGCGCGGCGGTCATGGAGATGCAGCGGCGCCAGGGCGTCCGCGTCACCGGCTGGATCGGCTACAGCGACAAGGTCCGCATGCGGTACGTCATCCCCGGTCCCGACGTCGTCGGCTACGCCGTGCCGGGTACCTGGGGGCAGTGGAACATCGGCCCGCACGCGATGGCTGTCAACCGCTACCCCGAGCGGGTCTACCTGCAAGGCGTGCAGTACAACACGTCGGCGTTCATCAACCCCGACCCGCGGCACTCGTACGTCGAGGCCGTCGGCGAGGGCGTCGTCGAACTGCTGCGCTGGACGCTGCCCGAACCGCGCCGCAAGATCATCTCCGGGTACTCGATGGGCGCCGAAGTCGTCGCACGGTTCCTCGACGCCTGGCCGGTCGAACGGCGCCGCGAGATCATCGGTGTCATCACGTTCGGGTCACCGTCGCGGCCACCGGGCCCAACGAAGCTCGGGCCCGACCCGGGTGGCGCCGGGATCAGCGGATTCTGGACGCCCGAGTGGGCGCGCGACCGCGAGTGGTCCTACACCATCGACGGCGACATGTACTCCGAGGCCAACAGCCCACTGATGACCGCGCTGTACGACATCCTCACGCGGATGGAGTTGTCGGTCGACTTCGCCCGCTACCTGTTCGGGGTGCTCACCTCGAGCGCCGGGCCCGCTCTGCTCGGACTGGCCGGCGCCACGATTCCCGGGTTCGGTGTCCTGCGCGCGATCCACGGTCTCGTCACCGAGGGCGACGAGACGAAGACTGACGGCCCGCCCAACCTGTTCGCGATGATGACCAACCTCCCGGTGATCATCACCGCGCTGATCGGCGCGCTGAAGTTCCTCTTCACGGGTGCCCACGGAAAGTACTGGGTGAACCGGCAATTCGAGGGGATGACCGCCGAAGACCACGCCGCGTCGGTAGTGCGACGGCTCGCAGCCTGACGGCTCATCGAAATGCAGAAAGGATGGACAGGGTCATGCCACGCCTGACGTACCACCGTTGACCCGCATGTCTTCATGAGCCGGTTGAAAGCCTGGTGGCTCAACCGACTTGACAACGACAGCGTCCGCGCCTGGGTCCCGCCGTATTGCGCGGTGTGGCTCATCTGGGCGCTGCTCGCAACAGTCTGGTTGCCCCCGGTGCCCACCATTGAGCCGGTCATGGGGCACGTCGCCTACCTGCTGTGGGTGTGGATCGCCATCCCGGCGAACCTCGCCCCGATCGCGGGCCTCTGGATGCGCCACGGCGGATCGGCCATCGCCGACATGAGCAACCAGTTACTGTTCCGCGACTGGATGGGGCTGATCCTTCAGGCCACCGGACACGCCGTGTGCTTCGTGCTGCTGCTGCTGTTCCAGGTGTCCGCGTGGCTGGCGATCGCCAACTACACCGGCCCCAGCACATACGCCGGCATGACGCTGTTCTCCGCGGTGATGCTCACCCCGTGGACGGTCGGTGTATTGCTGCTGTGCGCGCAATGCGTCCGCAAAATTCAGCGGGGGATGCAGCTCGAACGGAGGACACCGTGACAACCTGGGCCATCGGCCTGGCGGCGGTGGCCGCCATCTTCCTCGTCGCCATCCCGATCTGGGGCGTGGTGAAATTCAACCCCCACCACGCCCGTTCGGTGAAGTTGGCCGAGGTCGCCGACAACAAGGTCGTGCAGAAACATGTGGCGTTGGTCAGTGTGGGGCACCCGGAGTTCGCCCGCACCCACCGCATCGACCGCCACTTCTGGTACCTGCTCCCCGCCGCCGGCGTGTGGTGCTACGCCTGGTGCGTTCTTGGCGGGGCTCCGCTGACGAGCAACGTGGCTTCGCTGAGCGTGAGCACCCGCTACACGATGGCCGGCTGCTTCTTGGTGGGGGCGTCGATGATGCTGATTGGCGCCCTACTCGGCGCTGAGATTGGGCGGTGGCGTGTCATGCGCAGCGTGCACGACCATATGACCTGTGAAGTGCTGGGCGACGACATCGTTTTCCCGTACTGGGTCGGCATCGCCGGAATGGGCACCACGATGGTCAGCCTTTCCATCTACTCATGGACGAGTTTTCGGTCGACGACCGGCTCGCTAGGGGGCTGGCTGACCGCCGCGCTGGCACTCGCCTGCTTCATCACGATCCCTTGGTTCTTCACCCGCCTACGCAAGTTCGAGCGTGACGACGCCGACCTCATCGCCCGAGCGAAGGCGCGACTAGAGGCCGGGCAGTGACTGTCGCCGAGTGGTTGCAGATCGGCGGTGTGGTCTCAGCCATCCTCATCGCGGTCCTGGCCTATATCCAGAACCGCCGCAAGCCGAAGCTCGACGAGGAGCAGACGAAGGCCATCAAGAACGAGGTCGCGAAGACCTCTCACGATCTCAACCTGGCCCGCGACCTGCGCACCCTCGACCTTGAGGTGTGGGGTGATGCGATGCGGCCGTGGGCCAGCGCGATGACTCGGCGTGACGAGATGATGATGCACCTGCTCGCAGACGCTTACGAGCGGTTGGAGATGCCGATGCCTCCGGTCGAACCGCTGCCTCCGATGCCGAAGTTCCCCACGCCGCGGCCGATACCGCGACCAGATTGATCCACGCAGTGTCGTCGTTCTCCTAGTAGGGCGCGGCCGACTTCCTTTCCTTGATCGTTGCGATGCCACTGTCGATTTCGCTGAGCAGGTCTTGGACCTGGTTCGCGACCAGCATCAGCGTGGCGGCCACCTCGGACGCCCGGCTCGCGGTGTCGGCGCCGTCCTCGGTCAGTAGTCGGAGCAGCTGCTCACGTGCGACCGTCGACACCGGGAGCTCGCGCCGCTCGGCGATCCGCTCGAGTGCTTCCATCTCGTCGGGGTTGAGCCGGACCTGAAGGACTCGGCTGCGTGAGCGGTTTGGCCGGCTCACCTTCACGTGCGGCGGGATTGGCCGGTCGGTCTGGTCGGCCTCGGCCGCCTCGATCTCATCGGCCTCGGCCAACGCCTCATCCAGCTTCTTACCCATGCTTCACTCCTTCTCCCGGTACTTGCGTGCGTCGGTCTTGTTCGACGGCCACGCATTCAGGCCGAAGACGGTGCCGTCCTCCTCGACGGTGAGGACGGTGACCAGCGCGCCGAACGTCGTTGAGAAGCCGATGGTGCGCACGCTTACACCGGACCGGCTGGCCGGGTCGGGATCGAGCACCAGCGCGTCAGGATCGGCCAGCGCCTCGTTGGCGACAGCGGGCGTCATGCCGGGGCGCTTGGCGATGTACTCGCCTCGCTTGCTCCAGTCGACCGCCATGCCACAAGTGTACTACAACTTGTATTACAGTCGCAAGTCTGGACTACGCTGCCAGCCATGGCCGACGACCTCGTGCCCTGCACAACCGGCGGGTGGATGGTGCGCCCACCCAAGCACTGCCCGAACGGCCACAGCCTCGGCCCAGGCCGGGTGCTCGTCGGGAATCAGCCCTGCGGCGCGTGCCGCCGCGGCGGCCACACCTCCTGGATGTGCCGCGAGTGCGAGGCCATCATCTACCGGCCGCCGATGGGCTCAGCGTGCCGAGTCCTCCACGGGCCCGCCGCCGTCCGGATCAGCAGCGCGTCACCGGACAAGTGAACTTCGCCGCTACCGCGGCGGCTCGTTCAACGCCTCCTCGAGCGAACGTGCCTGGGCCTTGACGCCACCCGCCTTGGTGACCACAGCAGAGCACGTGTAGGGCGTCTTGCCCTCATACCCACCGAACCCGTTCTTCGCGTTGACCATTCCCGCACCGGAATAATAACGATCCCCCGCCGCAGGGTTGAACGGCATACCCTCAGGCGGAACAGAATTTGGCGCTGGCCACGCCTTCCATTCGTCGAACATGGCACTCTCCGGGTCCCGCAGCACCTTCCGGATCGACTCATGACAGGTGTCGATGACGGTCGACTCGATCAGCTGCGGCGAGAACGTCGGCGGGGCGGCGGATGGGCTGCTACTGCTGCCCGCCCGATCATCCTCGCCGCTATCTCCGCTGATCGCGTTGCCAATGCCGATGACGGCGATTCCGACCGCCGCAACGACAACGACCTTCAGTAGCCGGGGAAGATCCTGCCACCATCCCACGACGGGATTCGGTGGCTGCGCAGTTGTCGACGGCGGCCGCGGCTTGGTCCCCGCCGCGGCATAGTGCTCGGTCCAGCCGGTGCCGTCGAAGTACCGTTGCATCGGCTTGCCGGACGGATCTGGATACCAGCCTGCAGCCTTCGGTGTAGGTGCCCCCATGTGCAGCAATCTTAGGTTGCGGTGCGACGACGTGTTGATGCCATCAACACGTCAACCGGAATGAACTGGAACGATCCGTAACGAACTGAATCGAGCCGGACCCAAACCGCTGGTCGTTAGCATTTGTCCAGGTCAGCGGTGGGGTTCGAATCCCCTTAGCTCCACTC
>NZ_JBMVDG010000016.1:0-10236 GCF_049541695.1 Mycobacterium sp. NPDC050041
CCCTCGAACGTCAACGCCGGCGCCAACGGACGACGCACCACCTGCGCCCCGAACAACTCCGGAACCGTCGACCCCACACCAACCGACCCACCCAATACCGCACGGTTCCCGACCGCATCCAGCCACGTCCGCTCAGCGGCGTCCAGCACGTCGATCGACGACACCGGCACCGCCGGATCCGCGACCATCGCCATCAGGACGCGTTCCAGCCGACCGATCAACGATTCGACCGTCGCAGCGTCGAACACATCGGTGCGGAACTCGACCTCGCCCGCGAGCCCCGCAGGCTGACCCGCCTCGGTGAACCGCTCGGCGATCGAGAACGTCAGATCCATCCGGGCGGTGTGGGTGTCGATGGGCATCCGGGTGACCTGTACGTCGCCGAGTGCCAACCCCGTCAGGTCGTCGTCCTGCCCGAACCCGTTCTGCCACGCCAACATCACCTGGACCAACGGATGGTGCGCCCGTGACCGGACCGGATTGAGCCGCTCCACCAGCACCTCGAACGGCACGTCCTGATGGTCGTATGCGGCCAGACTGCGGCTCCGCACCTGGCCCAGCACATCGGCCACCGTCGGGTCGCCACTCAGGTCGACGCGGAGCACCAACGTGTTGACGAAGAAACCGATCAACTCATCCAGTGCCGGGTCATTACGGCCGGCGATCGGGAACCCGACGGCGACATCGGAACTCGCCGACAGCTTGCCCAGCAGCACCGCGAGGGCGGCCTGCATCACCATGAAGCCCGTCGCCTCATGGGCGGCGGCGACCGCGTGCATCCGTTGCTGCAATTCCGCGGGCCACTCGACTCTCAGCGTCGCACCGCGTTGGTCGGCCACCGCGGGGTACGGCCGATCCGTGGGCAACTGCAGTCGCTCGGGGAGGTCCGCGAGCGCACCCTGCCAGTAGGCCACCTGCTCGGAAATCCGACTCTCGGCGTCATCGAGGTCACCCAATTGCGCACGCTGCCACAGGGTGTAGTCGACGTACTGCACCGTCAACGGCGCCCACACAGGGGCGTGCCCGACACTGCGTGCGCCGTACGCCCGACTCAGGTCACCGACCAGCGGCCCGATCGACACACCGTCGGCCGCGATGTGGTGCACCACACCGATGAGCACGTGCTCATCCGGTTCGACGCGCAGAAGTGTTGCCCGTACCGGAATCTCACGGCTCAGGTCGAAAGAATGCCCGACAGCCGACTCGACGGCGCGGTCGAACTGTGGCGCCGACCAACCGGCGGCATCCACCACCTGCCAGCCCACCTCGACCCCGTCGGCCGCCTGCACCTCTTGGCGCGGCACCCCGTCGACGGTGGAGAACACCGTTCGCAACGACTCGTGCCGCCTCACCACATCGACGAACGCCGTGCGGAGCGCCTCGACGTCGAGTGGTCCGCTCAGTTGCAACGCAACCGCCATGTTGTAGACCGGTGAGGGTCCGTGCAGCTGATCGAGGAACCACAGGCGGTTCTGCGCGAACGACAACGGCACCACCGCCGGTCGTTCCGCCACCGCGGTCAACGGCTCCACCCCGCGATCGGCGGTTCCGACGCGGGTCGCCAGATCCGCCACCGTCGGCGCCTCGAACAGCACCCGCACCGGCAGGCCGACATCCAACGCCTTGTTCACCGCCGCGATGACGCGCATCGCCGACAACGAATCCCCGCCGAGGTCGAAGAACGAGTCGTCCACTCCGACCGGGCCGACGCCGAGCACCTGGGCGTAGATCCCTGCCAGGACCTCCTCGACGGCATTGGTGGGCGCGCGGTAGAGATCGGCGTCGCGGTATTCGGGCGCAGGGAGCGCCCGGGTGTCGAGCTTGCCGTTGACCGTCAACGGCAATGCCTCGATCAGCACCACCGCCGCAGGAACCATGTAGGACGGCAACCGGTTCGCCAGCAGCGTTCGGGCCTTGGCCACGTCGAGATCGCCGGTCACGTAGCCGACCAGCCGCTTGTCGCCGGGACGGTCCTCCCGTGCGATCACCGCGGCCTGGTCGACTCCGTCCAATTCCGCCAGCGCGGCTTGGATCTCGCCGAGCTCGATCCGGTAGCCACGGATCTTGACCTGCTCGTCAGCGCGACCGAGGTACTGCAGCTGGCCGTCGTCACCCCAGCGCACGAGGTCGCCGGTGCGGTACATGCGCGTGCCAGCGGATCCGAACGGGCATGCCACGAAACGTGATCCGGTCAGCCCCGGCCGGCCCACATAGCCGACGGCCACCCCGTGGCCGGCGACGTACAACTCGCCGACGACCCCGCGGGGCACCGGACGCATGAAGTCGTCGAGCACGAACAGCGCGGCCGTCGAGACCGGTGCGCCGATCGGCGGCGAGCCCGAGCCTGCGGCGAGCGGCGCGCTGATCATGACGACCATCGTGGTCTCGGTCGGACCGTAGGCGTTGAGCATCGCCCGGCCCGGGGCCCACCGATCCACCACCTCGGGTGGGCAGGCTTCACCGGCCACCACGAGGGACGCCGAGCCCACGCCTTCGGGCGACAATGCTCCCACGGCGGACGGGGTCTGGGTCAGCACACTGACCTGCTCGTCGACCAACAGCGCTTGAAAGTCCATGGGCGAGCGCGCTATCTCGTCGGGCACCACGACAAGCCGCCCACCGTGCAGGAGCGCACCCCAGGTCTCCCACACCGAGGTGTCGAAGCTGTAGGAGTGGAACTGCGTCCACACCCCCGATGTCGGCAGATACCCGTCGAGCACCTGCAGCAACTGGGTGACGTTGTGATGGGTCACGGCGACGCCCTTCGGCGTCCCCGTGGTGCCCGACGTGTAGATGAGATAGGCGATGTCGTCCGGTTCCGGCGCACGCAGCGAGGTGTGCGGAAGTCCGCCGATGGCCGGATCCTCGACGTCGACGACGACGCCCGCGAAGCCGTCGAGCCGTTCGGCCATCTCGGCGGTGGTGACGGCCGCCACCGGCTCGGCATCGGCGAGGACGAACTGCAGGCGTGCATCGGGATGCGCCGGGTCGATCGGCACGTACGCCGCTCCGGTCTTGAGCACCGCCAGCATCGCCACCACGGAGTCGGCAGACCGATCGATCAGCAGGGCGACCCGCTCACCCGGGCCGGCACCGCGCTCGACCAGGAAGTGCGCCAGACGGTTCGACGCCTCGTCGAGTTCCCGATACGTCACCGAGCGGGTCTCGAAGCTCACCGCCACCGTCTCCGGCGCGCGCGCCACCTGTGCATCGAACAATGCCGGGATCGTCACGCGCGGTGATGCCGCGTCGGTCAGGACGGCACGGTTGCCCAGCGTGTCGAGCTGGGCACGCTCGGAGGCCTCGAGCACGTCGATCGACGACACCCGCAGATCGGGATCGGACGCCATCGCGGTCATGATGCGGTCGTGGTGTGCGATCAGCAGATCGATACCTGCCGCAGAGAAGACATCGGTGTCGTACTCGACGCGCAGACGCAGGGTTCGGCCCGGAATAGCCTGCACTGCAAGCGGATAGTGGTTGTACTCACGATTGGCGACATCGGTGACGACCAGCCCGTCGGCACCCAGCCCGGCACTGGCGTCCAACGGATAGTTCTCGTAGACGAACATCGTGTCGAACAACTGATCGTGACCGGTGAGCCGGTGCACCTCCTGCAGGGCCAGGTGCTGGTGCTCCAGCGTTGCGTTGTGATCCTGCTGGAGCGCGGCGATCAGCTCGCCGACAGTAGTCGTCACATCGATCTGGGCCCGGACCGGCACGGTGTTGATCAGCAGGCCGATCATCGACTCGGCTCCTGCCACGTCGTCGGGACGCCCCGACACCGTGGTGCCGAACACCACATCTCGCTGGCCGGTCAATGACGCCACCAGCACCGCCCACGCGGTGTGCAACACGGTGTTCACGGTCGTCTGGCGGGAACGCGCCAGCTCGCTCAACGCGTCGGTGAGTTGCTCGGACACCTCGACCGATGTCACCGCACGCGGGCCCGACACCGCTCGGCCCGGCTGGCCGACCAATGTCGGGGAGTCCACTCCGGCCAGCAGCTGCGCCCACGCCGCGCGCGCCGCTTCGAGGTCGCGCCCGGCCAGCCAGGACAGGAACCGGCGATACGGTGCTGCCGTAGGCAACCGGTGCCCGTAGTAGCCGGCGAAGATCTCCTGCACCAACAGGGGCAGCGACCACCCGTCGATCACGATGTGGTGCATCGTCAGCACGAAACGATGCCGGCCGGGAGCCACGGCGATCAGCGCGGCCCGCAGCGCCGGACCGTCTTCGAGTGAGCAGACCGCCGCCCTCTCGGCGCGGCACAACCGATCGACCTGTTCGTCGCTGTCGAATGTGACCTCGCACCAGCTGATCTCGGGTCGTACGGGGATGATCTGCACCGGCTCGTCGTACCGCTGGGAGAATCGGGCGACCAGGTGAGGGTGACGGTGCACCACGGCGGTCACCGCTTCGCGCAGCCGGTCGCCGTCGAGGTCGCCCTCGAGCGTGAGATCGAGCTGCAACGCGTACAGTTCGTCGGCGCCGTCACCCAACGCGGTCGCGTGGAACAGGAGTCCCTGCTGCAGCGGACTCAGCGGCAGGATGTCGGCCACGTCGAACTGCGTGACGACCTCATCGAGGTCGGACTGGCTCAACCGGGCCGGAAGGATGTCCGACGGCGTCAATCCGCCGCCACCCCGACGCACCGATGCGCAGATGCCGGTCAGCGCCTCGAAGAACAGATGAGACAGCCGCTCGATCGCGCTCTCGTCGAGAACCGTTGCGGCCCAGGTCCACTGAGTTCGCAACCGCGGGCCGGTCTCGGTGTCGACAGTGGCGGCATCGAGGTCGACCGTGTGCATCAGCGGGGTCGGCACCGCGCTCGCCGAGGCAGTCAGTTCCACCGCGTCGGGATCGATGCGCCAGAGGTTTTCGGGCAGGTCTGCCCCGCCGAGCCGACCGAGGTAGTTGAATCCGATCACCGGATCCACGCCGCCCAGCTCGACGCCGGGATTGAGATGACGCAGCAGTCCGTAGGTCATCCCATCGGGCAGGGCCCGCAGCTGCTCCTTCGAACGCTTGACCACGCCGTCGAGCGCAGGCGCACCGTCGACCACGTCCGACCACGACAACCCACTCGACAGCGCGACCGGGTATCTGGTGGTGAACCAGCCCACCGTGCGCGACAGGTCGAGCCCGTCAGCCAGTTCCTCGTCGCGGCCGTGCCCTTCGACGTCGACACCGATGGGGCTCGCGCCGGCGCCGAAGAACTCCGCCCACGCCAAACCGTAGGCAGTCAACAGGATGTCCTGGATCCCGGCGTGGAACGCCGCGGGAACCTCACCGAGCAGCATCCGGGTGGTCTCGGCATCCAATTCCACCGACGTCCGTCCCGCCGTGGCGAACGTGTCCCGCTCAGGGTGCGGGGCCGGCAGGGCCGCCGGGATCTCCGCCACGCGCCGCCACGCCTCGGCATGGGCCACCACCGCAGGGTCGTGGGCCAGCTCGGCGAGCACAGCCGACCATCGGCCGAACGACGTGCCGCCGGCGGGCAGTTCGACCGGCTGCCCGCTCTGGCGCTGCGCCCAGGCGATGTTGATGTCCTCCAGCAGAACTCGCCACGACACACCGTCAACGGCGAGGTGGTGGATTATCAGCATCAGCTGTGCGGTGGACCTCGACCACACCGCGCGCAGCATCATCCCCGCGGACGGGTCCAGCCGCGTCCGCGCCGCCGTCACCACCTCATCGGTGAGCGCTTCGACCGACTGCAGGCACTCCGACGCCTCGACCGTGCCGGGCGCGGGAACCTGAAGTGCCCAGCCGTCGGCGCGCAACCGGAGCATCCCATGCCGATCGAGCAGCGCCTGCAGCACAGCGAGAACGTCGGCCTCGCCGACGTCCGCCGGCGCCTGCACCACCATCGTCTGGTTGAACTGATCCACCGGACCGTCGACGTCGCGGAGCCACGCCATGATCGGGGTCAGCGCGACGGGCCCGACCCCTTCGTCGACCACGGCACCGTGTCCGTCAGCCGCTACTCCGGCAACTCCGGCCAGCCGCGCAACGGTCTGTTCCACGAACACATCACGCGGCCGGCACAGCACCCCGGCCGCTCGCGCTCGCGCCACCACCTGCATCGAGGAGATGCTGTCGCCACCGAGCTCGAAGAACGAGTCGTCCACCCCGACCCGTTCCAATCCCAGCACCTGGGAATAGATTCCGGCGAGGATCTCCTCGACCGCGTTCGTCGGAGCGCGGAACCGCTCGGCGTCCTGGTACTCCGGTGCGGGCAGCGCCCGCTTGTCCAGTTTGCCGTTGACCGTCAAGGGGAACGCCGCCAGCACCACGACGGCCGTCGGCACCATGTAGGCAGGCAGCCGCTCCGCCATCACCGCACGGGCGTTGGCCGGATCCACTGTCCCGGTGACATATCCGACCAGCCGCTTGTCGCCCGGGCGGTCTTCGCGGGCCAAGACCACCGCTTGCTGCACACCGTCGACGGCGGCCAGCGCTGCGCCGACCTCGCCGAGTTCGATGCGGTATCCGCGGATCTTGACCTGCTCGTCGGCGCGGCCCAGGAACTGCAACTCCCCGTCGGCACTCCAGGCCACGACATCGCCGGTGCGGTACATCCTCGTTCCGGGCGCGCCATACGGGCAGGCCACGAACCTCGACGCGGTCAACCCCGCTCGGCCCACATAGCCGAGGCCCGCACTCGTCCCGGCCACGTACAGATCGCCGACAACACCTGCGGGGACCGGCCTCATCCAGCCGTCGAGCACGAAGAACGCCAGGTGCACCAGCGGGCCGCCGACCGGGCTCAGGCTGTGCTGGGTGTCAGCGGCGACGATCTCCCGGAAGGACGCGTGCACCGTCGTCTCGGTCGTCCCGTACAGATTGAGCAGGCGCGGCGACCCCGCGGGATGGTTCTCGAGCCACGGTCGAAGTCGTTGCGGCTCCAGAGCTTCCCCGGCGAAGATCACCGCCTCCAGGCTCAGCTGCCGGCCCCGCTCGGGCTGCAGAGTGTCTGCGGTCTGCAGCGCGTAGAACGCCGACGGCGTCTGACTCAGCACCGTGACTCGCTGGTCGACCAGCAGGGCGTGGAAGTCCTCCGGTGACTTCGCCACCGCCTCGGAGATCACGACCAGCCGCCCGCCGAACAGCAGCGCCCCCCACATCTCACAGACCGAGACGTCGAAAGCCAGTGAATGCCACTGTGACCACACCTGCTGCGACATCTGCATGCCGGCTTCCAGTGACCGCATCAGTTCGGTGACGTTGCGGTGGGTGATCGCGACGCCCTTGGGCACACCGGTCGTGCCGGAGGTGTAGATGATGTAGGCGAGATCGTCAGCCGCAGGAATCGGCAGCGCCGCCGTCGACGCGGACTCGACGCGTTCGTCGCCCAGCTCGATGACCGGGAGGCCGGAACCGTCCAGGCGGGAACGCAACTCGGCGGTGGTCACCGCCGCGACTGGTCCCGCGTCGCTGAGCATGAACTGGATGCGTGCGTCCGGTGCTGCCGGATCCATCGGGAGATACGCCGCCCCGGTCTTCAGCACCGCCAGGATGGCCACGATCGCATCGGCCGACCGCGGCGACAGCAACGCCACGAGTGTCCCGGCACCGGCACCCTGATCGGCCAGGACGTGAGCCATCCGATTCGACGCTTCGTCGAGTTCGCGATAGCTCATCGTGCGGCCCTCGAACGTCAGCGCCGCCGTATCCGGATGCCGCGCGGCCTGTTCGGAGAACAACGCAGGGATCGGCGCCGTGGCGCCCGTGGGCTGCGGTAGCACCGCCCGGTTGGACCACGCGTCCAGGCGCGCGTGTTCGTGCGCGTCCAGCAGTTCCACTGACGCCAACACTCGCTCCGGCTCGGCGACCATCGTCGCCAGTACCTGCTGCAGCCGGTCCAGCAGGTCGGAGTCGCTGAAATTCGAGAATGGTTGTCCACCACCGGATGTGCTGAAGAGCAGATCCTCGCCCGCGGTGGAGAAGATCAATCCGAAGCTACCGAGGGGGCCGGTGTTGGTGTACGACGCCGTCGCCTTGGCGCCGCCGAACGACAACGAGAACGACGAAGGCAGGAAGTTCACACCCACCCGACTGACCGTCTCGCCCGGATTACGCGAATGTGCCTTGCGTTCCAGCGCATGCACCGGGAACCGCTGATGCCGCACGTTGTCGCGGATCCGACCGTCGACGTAGCGACAGAAGTTCTCGACCGACGAAGCCGCAGGAACCTGCAGCACCAGGGGGACGATCCCGGCGACCATCCCGGGCAGAGTCCTCAACTCCGGGTCGACGCGCCGGTTGACCGGAAAGTCCAGAACGACCTCGGACTGGCTGGCGCACCATCCGCGCACCAACAGCGCACACGCCGCGGTGACCAGCGACGACAGCGGCACGTTCCACGCATCCGACATCGCTCGCACGCGGGACATCAGGGCGGGGTCCACTCGAGTCGGCACGGATGTCGTGGAACGATCACCGCCGCTGACGGTTTCGGGAAGTCGGGGATCGGGCCCGTTCTCTCCGGGCAGGTTCTGCACCCAGTAGGCCTCGTCCTCGCGATACGAGTCAGAGGCCTCATAGGCGGTTTCACTGTCGATCAGCGTCTGCAGGGAGCCGAACAGCGCGGTGGGAATCGGCTCGCCGGAAACCGCCGCGGAGTACACCGACGCAATCCGCTGACCCGCGAGTCCGAGTGCGAATCCGTCGATGACGATGTGATGGCAGCACGCGAACAGTTCGTACTCCTCCGGCTGCGTCTCGAACAGCGCGAACCGGAACAGCGGACCGGACAACGACATCGGTGCGCGCCTGATGGACTCCGCCAGCTCACGCGCCTGCTGCACGCCGTCGACCGCGTCGGTCAGATCGAAGTACTCGAGCTCGAAGTCCGGGTCATCGACCACCCGCTGCACGACTTCGCCGTCCACCTCGTCGAAGACAGCCCGGCCCGGCTCGACCTCGCGAACGACGCGCCGGATCGCCCACTCGAGAGCGCCCTGGTCGACGGCGCCCTCGATACGCACGAACAACCCGAGCTGCCAGTCAGCGCCCGAGTCATCCGCCTCTTGCGCCAGCCAGATGTCGAGTTGCCCACGCGTCAGCGGAAGCGCGCGCTCCGATGAATCCATTCAACCTTCCCCACTAAGACCCCCGCCCTGGTGAACGCCTGTCAGGCGCGGTCCGCCAGTCGGTCACGCAGACTCTTCGGCCGGATGTCCGGCCAGTTCTGCTCGATGTAGTCCAGACACGCCGCCCGGTCGGCCTCGCCGAAAACCACCCGCCATCCCGCCGGCACATCGGCGAAGGAGGGCCACAGGCTGTGCTGCTCCTCATCGTTGGTCAACACCAAAAAGGTGCCATTCTCGTCGTCGAACGGATTCACGCTCACTAGACCCTCCATACCGTTTGCTCGACTCTGTGGAATCGTTCCAAATGCTACTGGAGCCCAGCAAGGTCAGCAGAAGTTTAGACGAAGTCTTAGACGCCGCCACAGCTCATCCACACCGCAGAGATTACCTCGCCGAGATTCGAACGAAACGCAGTGTGCCCTCGTCAGAGACGTTTTGGCACAACGCAACAAGACGCCACGCCAACTGGACGGTCCCGAGGGCCCTTGATCGCGCACTTGCGCCAGCAAATTTGTTCGCGGCGCCGACGGACGAACGCAAGATAGCTGGAATCCTGCTGGATCGAGTAACTAGCTGCACCTGACGAGCGATTGCGCGAGAAGCCCAATAGCTGAATTCACTCATCGGTGTCGAAGTCGGGCGTCGCGAAGCCACGATCGATTGCGGCGACGGCGACATCGTGAAAGGACCTGCTCGGGGACCGCCGCGTCCGGCCGAACGCACCGTTCTGCACCATCGGGCACCGTTGGTGACGGCTCGCCGCACGCTCGAACCGCTCCGGTCTGGCACTACCGAACCCTCGCATCCGGCGCCCCTGCCCGCACGGGAAACCACCGTCGGCTACGCCCTCGTCGATCCGAGTTAGCTGAACGGTTGTCGGGTGTTCAGAGGTGTTGGGTGAGGGTGTTGATGGTGGGTGCGTTGATGATGGTGTGTAGGGGGAGGTTGCGGTTGAGGGTGGTGTTGATGGCGTGTTGGAGGGTGATGGCGGTCAGGGAGTTGGCGCCGTGGTCGAAGATGTTGTCGTCGGGGTTGATGTGGTTGATGCCCAGGGTGTGGGTGTAGATGCCGGTCAGGGTGTCGGTCAGGGGGTGGTGATGGGTGGTGTTCGGTGCGGGGGTGTGCGGTGTTGATGGTG
>NZ_JBMVDG010000017.1:0-8554 GCF_049541695.1 Mycobacterium sp. NPDC050041
CGACCCACATACCCCAACGCCACCCCCCAACCCGCCACATACAACTCCCCCACCACACCCACCGACACCGGACGCAACAACCCATCCAGCACGAACAACGCCGCCCCCGGCACCGGAACCCCGATCGGCACCACACCCGAACCGGCCGTCAACGGCCGACTGATCGTCGCGTACACCGTCGTCTCGGTCGGGCCGTAGCCGTTGATCATCACCCGACCCGGCGCCCACCGATCCACCACATCGGCCGGACACTCCTCCCCGGCCACCATCAACGCCACCGACTCCAGGCCCTGATCTGACAACGCCCACACCGCCGTTGGCGTCTGGCTCAGCACGGTCACGCCCTCCGCCAACACCAGTGCGTGCAGGTCCGCCGGCGACGCGGCCACCGACTCGGACACCACCACCAACCGCCCGCCATGGAGCAGCGCACCCCACAACTCCCACACCGAATAGTCGAACGCCAACGAATGACACTGCGTCCACACCTGATCCGGGCCGAGATCTACGCCGACGTCCATGCCGTCGAAAAGCCTGGTGACGTTGCGATGTGTGACCGCAACACCTTTCGGCCTACCGGTGGTCCCGGAGGTGTAGATGAGGTGGGCGACGTCATCGGGATCGGGCAGCCGCAGCCTCTCGTCGGACTGCGTGGCGACACGCGGATCGTCGACCTCGACGACCGGCACGCCGAAGGATGCCACCCGCGAGGCGGATTCCGCGTCGATCACCGCCAGGACCGCGCCCGCGTCGCCGATCATGAACTCGATTCGCTCGTCCGGGGCGGCCGGGTCGATCGGCAGATACCCTGCGCCTGCCTTCAGCACGGCCAGAATGGCGATGACGGCCGTCGCCGACCGCGGGAACATCACCGCCACGAACTCGCCCGGTGCGGCACCCAGGCCGACCAGCAAGTGCGCCAACCGGTTCGATGCCAGGTCCAACTCGCGATACGTCCACGAACGACCCTCGAACGTCACCGCCACCGCATCCGCAGACCGCGCCACCTGGTCGGCGAACAGCCCGGCGATGGTGGCGCCGCCGAGCTGCGGCCTCGTGAGCAACGCTCGATTGCTCCAGTCATCCAACCGATCCCGCTCACCTACGGTGAGTAGGGCCTTCGAAAGCAACGGTCGCGGAGACGTGGTCATGAGTCCTCCCCCGAATTGGCGCCGCCCGGTTCACTGAGGATGTTCGATCGACTTCCCCAGGAGACCCGTCGGCTGCGACATCGAACGGCTGTCACCGCAACCACTCATCGAATCGTCAGTCCCTGCCCGGGCGAGCGATGAGCCATCGTAGTTGCTCAGCGCTCACTCCTTCAGCAGCTAGAACGTCCAATGCGGTGCGGGCTGCGACGAGGCTATCAAGCGGCGAATCATCGCGCGGGCGACCTGGCAAACGCCGAGGTACGCGCTGACAGGCGCGTCGGAGACGCCGAGGTCACACCCCGAGGGTCTATTGCCGATCGGCCGGGGACAGCCCTCGTCGCAACGCCGCCACCGACAGTCGTCGGCCGATCAGGGCCGCGATGCCCAGCTACACTCCGGCGCCGCGATGTGGTGGGCGAGATCCAGGTGCGCCATGCGCCGCTACCCGGATGACGGTCGTCCTCGCCGCACGGAGAAGCGCGCCGTGTCTGTGATTCTCAGGGCACGCGAATCCCTCGCGGGAATGCGGGCCCGCTGTCCGGAATGGCTGCGTCGCGGCGAAAGGGGCGCCCGACCAGCAACCCCGGAATTACCCCGGTTGGGCCTCCAGGCAGTTGTGGGACAAGGTATGTTTTGGACATGTGGGGAGCAGTCTTGGGGCTCGCGCTCCTCAATGGCCTCAATCCGTTGCGCATCGGCATCACACTGTTGCTCATCTCCAGGCCACGACCGTTACAGAATTTGCTGTTCTACATGCTCGGCTGCCTGCTCAACGCGATACCCGTGATGCTGATCCCGCTCGCGTTGCTGCACTTCACGGCGTGGTCCCCGATCTCATCGGAGCAGTCGGCCGTCAGCCCGGGAATGCGGAACTTCCAGTTGATCGCGGGAGCGATCGCCCTGGCCGTCGCAGCATTGATGCTGGTGCGCCTGCCGGCTCGACGGGAAACCGCTGGTGGACGGCACCGCATGCCGAGCGGCTCGGCCAGAACGGGCACGGCGACCAGTGTGCTCGACCCGAGTCCTCCGACCGCCGTACCGCTCATCGGAGACGGCTCCTACGACCCCGCCGCGGGTGGATCGTTCATCAAGCGACTGACCAATCGGCTTCGCAATGCGTGGGAAAGCGGATCGCTGTGGGTGGCAACGGTGATCGGCATGATCACCGGTGGAGTCCCGTTCGACGGCGCACTCATCATCGTCACGCTCCTGGTGACGTCGGGCACCGCGGTCGGCACGCAGTTCGCCGCCGCGATCGCGTTCATCGCGGTCATGCTCGTGGTCGTCGAGGTGATCCTCGTCAGCTACTTGATCACTCCTACGCGAACACTTGCGGTGTTACGACGACTGCACGACTGGGCGTGGGCGTATCGCCGCAAGCTCATCGCGCTGATGTTCGCCATCACGGGTGCGTCGCTGCTCGCGAACGCCACCGGGCTGATGTGAGAGTGTCAGGCAGCCTTCCGTAACACGAATCCGGCCTGCTCGCCGGCGCCCTTCTGATTGAGGCGGTTCGACCGCCTTTCCCAATCCCACAGTTGCTTCAGCCCGAATCGTCGGATGATGTCTCCGAGGCCCTTGATCTCCACCAGAGCCACATCGCTTCGGATGAGCTCGCTGGCGAAGAACTGGTAGGAATTCGAGTCGTCGATGACGTCGTCCACTCGAAGCCCGACCGCTTCAGCGGCGATCGCCATCCCCCGGCGCGACGGAATGACGAAGTGCCGTGGCGCGTCGAACAACACCCAGTCCTCGCCGTAGGTCGCCCATGCTTCCGATGACGTGGTCGGGAGCCGGGCCAGGCAGAATCCTTCCGGAGTCAGCTTTTCGGTCGCCGCTTCGAGCGTTCCGATCATGTCCGGTACGTGCTCGAGGGAGTGATTGAACATGATGACGTCGAAGCTGCCGCTGACCTCGCTGAGTTCCCGCTTGAGCAGTGGGACACCCGAAGGACTCGTGGCATCGGCGTCGAGGAACGGGTCTGCGCCACACAGGTTGTCGAACCCCACCTCTGCCAGCCGGTCCAGCAGGATGCCGCTGCCGCAACCCACATCGATGATGCGCGCGTGACGATCGACTCCCTGCTGACCCAGCATCCGGACGACGGGCCCTCCGAAGAGGCCTCGCACCCCCGGCGGGAGCGCCGCTATCGCTGCACCGACAACGCTGCGCCCGGTGTGGAGTTCATGGCGGTCCTGGTGAGAGATCAGCCACCGGATGCTCTTCGGGACGGTGCTGGACGACCGGTACGAGTAGTAGTCCGTGCTGTAGTGGCGTCCGAGATCCTCCGGGCTCAGCACCTCGACGATCTGCAGACTGTCGCACTCGGCGCAGAGGAAGTACTCGAATCGCTCCCTCGTGCCGAACATCATCTCGCGCGAGGTGATCGTCTCGTGCGGTCCCGCCGATCCGCATAGTCGGCATTCTCTGGTAGTCACTTCGTTGCGCACCTTCGGCTTCACCACTGTGTTGAGGATGCGCGGACCGCGCACCTCGCCCCGGGTACCCAATCAGCGTGCGAACATGCGGCTTTCGACGAGGTCTGCTGCGGACACGGTAGCGGCGGCTGATTTCGTCATCGTCGTGGCGAAGTCCCGAGCCCGATCGGCGCACTCGGGCTCGAGGATCGTACGAAGGTCGGCTGTCAGGGATTCCGTGGTGGTCGTTGCGAGTCTCCGCGTGGATCCGAGCTTCTGGCGCCTCACCACCGCTCCCCTGGCGTGAACATCTGGCAGCGTCCAGAGGATGAGTGTGGGGACTCCCGCGCGCAGACCCGTTGCCGTGGTGCCCAACCCGCCGTGGTGCACGAGTGCACGACACATTGGGAACACGGCCACGTGGCTCACCGTCTTCACCACCTTGACGTGATCGAGATGGTCGGCATCCACGAAGTCGCTCCACCCCGAACACACCAGCGCGCGCTCACCCAGCTGCCGGCACGCGTCACTGATCATCTGCAGCGTCTCATGAGGCGTCTGGACGGGAATGCTGCCGAATCCGAAGTAGATCGGCGGGGTGCCCGCTGCGATCCACGATGTCACCTCGTCGTCCGCCGAGGTCGTCAGATCAAGGGTCAGGGTGCCGACGATCGGGCGGCGCTGTTGCCATTCCTCGCTCAGCCCGGGGAAGCACACGGCGTCGTAAGCCTGGATCTCGAGCGTTCCGCGCTCAGCCATGATGCGTGGGGCCGGCTGAGTGGCGCGGGGGAGGCCCAATTGAAGACGATGGGCGTCCTCGAGCTTCTTCGTCTCCAACCAGTGCACCCATTCATACGCGCCCAGAACGGAGCGCATCACGGCTGCGGGGAGAAACGGAACCTGACCGTTGGGCCGCACCGGAAACGGATGGACCGCCACCAACGGGATGTTGTAGAACTCGGCCACGGGAAGCGCTTGCTGCTCGAAACTCAGTCCGGTCATCAGCAGATCGGCGCCTTCGGCGACGGAGGCTATCGTCGAGCACATCTCCGGCCACGCCTCGACGAATCGCCGACGTGTCTCGCGGAACAGGGTCGACAGTCGTCGGACATTGGTCAGGTTGCGAGGGAAATCCATCCAGAGATTGAGCAGGAAGTCGCCCTCGAGCGACGACTTCGCATCCGGCCCGTATGCGGTGGCCGAAATGCCCGTCGTCTCGACGAATTCGACGAGATCAGGTGGCACGGCCATGTGCACTTCGTGCCCACGGCGCAGCAGTTCGCGACCGACCGTGAGGCAGGGCTCGAGATCGCCACGTGTCCCATAGGCCGCCATGGCAATCTTCATCGCGGACATCCCCCGTCGTTTCCCGGCGTCCGTTCAGTCGAGGACACCACAGCCCGTTCGCCGTCAGTGTAGCCAAGGCCGGAGGCAATTGCTGCGCTTGCTCGGATTCGGTCGGCAAATGCGCATCATTCCAACGAAACCACGGTCGAAAGGCATTCCGTGCCAACAATCGACACTATTCGCTGCACGGTGCACGGTGTGAGATCGCCGCTGCAAATGGTTCATCGTGGCGTTTGCCAACCGTTGCCAGAACTGCCGTCAGACGTCGGCGGTCATCGCCTCCAAGATCTTGTTGATCCGCGCGACGATCCGCTTGACCCGCTTCGCGTCGAAGCTGTGTGTGTCGTACTCGATACGGAGGTGCAGTTGGGCACCGGGGATGGCCTGCATGGTCAGCGGATAGTGGTTGTACTCCCGGTTGCTGAATTCAGTGATCATCAGTCCGTCGGGTCCCAGCGGGGCGGTGGTGTCCATGGGGTAGTTCTCGTAGACGAGCAGCGTGTCGAAGAGCTGCTCGTGTCCGCTGGCTCGATGGATCTCGGGCAGCGCCAGATGCTGATGGTCGAAGGTCACCTCGGCGTCCCGCTGCAACTGCTCCAGCAGGTCGCTCACCGTGGTCGACGCGGTGAACGACGCCCGTACCGGCACCGTGTTGATGCACAGGCCCACCATCTGGTCCGAGCCCGCCAACTCCGCGGGGCGACCCGAGACCGTCGCCCCGAACACCACGTCCTGACGCCCCGTCAAGGACGTCAACAGCAATGCCCACGCGCCTTGCAACACCGTGCTCACAGTGCTGTGCTGCGCGCGGGCCAACTCCGTCAGCGCCGCCGTGGTCCGCTCCGAGATCTCGAACTCGGCGACCTGCCGGGGGCCCGGCCTCGCCGGACCGGGTCCGGCGACCAGTGTGGGACTGTCCAATCCCGCCAACACCTGCGCCCACGCCGCCCGTGCCGCATCCACATCACGCTCGGCCAGCCACGACACGAACCTCCGGTAGGGCACCGCCGCAGGCAGCTGATGCCCGTAGTAACCGGCGAAGATGTCGCGCAACAGGATCGGCAACGACCAGCCGTCGACCACGATGTGATGCAACGTCAACACACACCGATGCTGGTCCGCACCGGTACGGATCAACGCCACCCGGAAGGCCGGCGACTCCTCGATGTCGCACACCGCGGCACGCTCCGCGCCGCGCACCTGCTCGAGCGCCGCCTCGCTGGCCGCGCCGTCGAGTTCCACGTAGGTCCAGGACGCCGACGGATCGGCCGGGATGACCTGTACCGGCTCGTCGAATTGAGCACAGAACCGGGCCACGAGATGCGGGTGCCGGCAGGCGACGTCGCTGACCGCCTTGCGCAGCCGGTCAGAGTCGAGCGGACCCATCACGGTGAAGTCGAGTTGCACCGCGTACACGTCATCGTCGTTGCCGTCATCGATGTCGGCGCTCACGGCGTGGAAGAGAAGACCCTGCTGCATCGGCGTCAGCGGCAACACATCGGCGACTTCGTACTGAGCCGCCAGCACGTCGAGGTGTTGCTGACTGAGCCGGGCGGGCGCGATGTCCGACGGCGTCAATCCGCCACCGCCGTGATGGACATGCGCACAGATCCCGGCCAACGCGTCGAACCACAACCGGCCCAACCGATCGACGTCGACTTCGTTGAGCACCGACCGCGCCCACGTCCAGTTCACCCGCAGCCGCGGACCGGACTCCGCATCCACTGTCACCGCATTGAGTTCGACGCTGTGCGACAACGGCATCGCGACCGCCACGGCCTCACCGAACGCATCGTCGTCGGTGGGCCGCCACAGATCATCGGACAACTCCGCGCCGCCACCGAGCCGGCCCAGGTAGTTGAACCCGATCGTGGGGTCGATGCCCGTCACATCGGCATCCGGGCGCAGGTAGCGCAGCAGCCCGTAGGTCATCCCGTCGGGCAGAGCACGCAACTGCTCCTTGGCGGCCTTCACGGCGGCACCGAGCACCGAGCCACCCGCGGTCACCTCGGACCACGGCACCTCGTCGATCGCCAGCGCCACCGGGTATTTGGTGGTGAACCAGCCCACGGTGCGCGACAGATCCAGCCCGTCGGCCAGATCCTCGTGCCGCCCATGTCCCTCCACGTCGATGCCGATGGGCGTACCCCCGGTGCCGGTGAACTCGGCCAGCGCCAACCCGAACGCGATCAACAGGATGTCCTGCACTCCGGCGTGGAACGCCGACGGCACCTCACCCAGCAGCATCCGCGTCGTGTCGGCATCCAACGTCACCGACGAATATCCCGCGCTGGCATACGTATCGGAGTCGGGTCGTACCGCGGGCAACAACGCAGGCACTCCGGCCACCCGGCGCCACACGTCGGCTGACGCGGACACCGCATCCGAGGTCGCATACTGCGCGAGCAGTCTCGACCACTGCGCGAACGACGTACCCCCGGCCGGCAGTGCGACCGGCTGCCCACCGCGACGCTGTGCCCACGCAATGTTCAGGTCTTCCAACAGGATTCGCCACGACACGCCATCGACGGCCAGGTGATGGACGATCAACACCAGCTGACCGCTGTCCGCCGCCCACACGGCCGAAAGCATCACGCCGGCCGACGGATCCAACTTCGCCTGTCCGGCCGCGACGTCGGCACTGCTCAACCGGTCGACCACCTGCAGCAGATCGCGGGCATCGACCGTGCCGGACTCGGGCACGTGCAGCGCCCACCCTCCGGCGCCATCGTCGTCGACGCGCAACCGCAACGTCGGGTGGCCGTCGATCAATGCCTGCAGCATCGCCACCACGTCGGCCTCGCCGACCCCGGCCGGCGTCGCCAGCACCATCGTCTGGTTGAACTGCTCGGTGGGACCGTCCACGCTCTGCAACCACCGGATGATCGGCGTGGCGACCACCGCGCCCACGCCGTCGTCGACGGCGACCTCGCCGTCCGCGACGGACACCACCCGGGCCAGCCGGGCCACCGTCTGCTCGGTGAAGACGTCCTTCGGCCGGCAGGTCAATCCGGCCGCGCGGGCCCGTGACACCACCTGCATCGACAGGATCGAGTCGCCGCCCATGGCGAAGAAGGAGTCGTCGACGCCGACCCGGTCGACGCCGAGCACCTCGGCGAAGATCCCGGCCAGGATCTCCTCCATCACGGTGACCGGAGCCCGATACCCCTCCGCGCCGCCGTACTCCGGGGCCGGCAGGGCCCGCTTGTCGAGCTTGCCGTTCACCGTCACCGGCAACGCCTCGAGCACCACGATCGCCGTGGGCACCATGTACTCGGGCAACCGCTCCGACAATGCCGCGCGCGCCGCAGCCGGATCGACCCCACCGGTCACGTAGCCGACCAGACGCCGGTCCCCGGGACGATCCTCACGGGCGATCACCGCCGCCTGCTCCACACCGTCCACACCCGCCAACGCCGCCTGGATCTCCCCCAACTCGATCCGGTACCCGCGGATCTTGACCTGCTCATCGGCACGCCCGAAGTACTGCAACTGCCCATCAGGAGCCCACCGCACCAGATCACCCGTGCGATACATCCGCTCTCCGAACCCACCGAACGGACACGCCACGAACCGCGACGCGGTCAACCCCGACCGCCGCAGGTAACCGTGACTGACCCCCAGCCCCGCGACGTACAA
>NZ_JBMVDG010000018.1:0-6199 GCF_049541695.1 Mycobacterium sp. NPDC050041
CCCTCGAACGTCAACGCCGGCGCCAACGGACGACGCACCACCTGCGCCCCGAACAACTCCGGAACCGTCGACCCCACACCAACCGACCCACCCAACACCGCACGCCGGCCCCACGCATCGAGCCGTCGGTGTTCCGATGGATCGAGCAGATCGAGCGACGCGATCCGCACCGCGGGATCGGCCGTCATCGCGGCCAGCACGCGCTGCAGGCGCTCGATCAACGACTCCACTGACACCGCGTCGAACACATCGGTGTCGTATTCGAGCCGGAAGGACAGCGTGCGGCCCGGCGACGCCTGCATCGTCAGCGGGTAGTGATTCAGCTCGCGACTGCGGAGCTCGCCGATCGTCAGGCCGTCACCGCCCGAGAGTGCAGCGGTGTCGACCGGATAGTTCTCGTACACGAACAGCGTGTCGAACAACTGGTCGTGACCGGTGACGCGATGGATGTCGGGCAGCGCCAGATGCTCGTGTTCCAGCGTCGCGCTGTGTTCGAGCTGCATCCGGGCCAGCAGGTCGGCGACCGTGGTGACCGGGCTCAGCCTCACCCGCGCCGGCACCGTGTTGATCAGGAGCCCCACCATCGACTCTGCACCGGGCACGTCATCCGGTCGACCCGACACCACCGACCCGAAGGCCACGTCCTGCTGGCCGGTCAGCGAGCTCAGCAGCACCGCCCATGCTCCCTGCAGCACGGTGCTGACCGTGGTGTGCTGCGACCTCGCCAACTCCTGCAGCGCCCGCGTGCTCTGCTCGGACAGCTCGCCCGAGGCGATCCCGCGGGGTCCGCTCTCCCGGCGTTCCGGCGACGCCACCAGTGTCGGTGTCTCGAATCCCGCCAGCACCGCACCCCACGCCACTCGCGCCGCGTCCCGATCGCGCTCCGCCAGCCATGTCACGAACCGCCGGTACGGCACCGCCGCGGGCAGCCGCTGCCCGAAGTACGCCGCGATGATCTCCTGCAGCAGGATGGGCAACGACCACCCGTCCAGCACGATGTGGTGGCTCGTCAACACCACGTGATGACGATCGATCGTGTTGCTCAGCAACATGATCCGGAATGCCGGTGCGTTCTCGAGGTCACACACCGCGACACGTTCGGCGGCCGATTCCTGTTCCAGTCGGTCCTCGTCGATGACGCCGTCCTCGACGTCGACGTGGCGCCATCCCGCGACTGGATCGGCGGGGATGACCTGCACCGGCTCGTCGAACCGCTGACTGAATCGGGCCACCAGATGCGGGTGACGGCTGACGACCGACTGTGCCGCCGCGGCCAGGCCGCTGGGGTCCAGCGGACCTGTGACAGTGAAGCTCAGCTGCAACGCATACACCTCGGAGCTGCCCGCGTGGTAGAGCAGTCCGCGTTGCAGCGGGGTCAGGGGCAGCACGTCGGCGATGCGGTCGTGGTGCTGCAGCTCGTCGAGCTGGTCCTGGGTCAGCCTGGCCGGAGCGACGTCCGACGGGGTCAACCCGCCACCACCGCGGCCCACATGGGCGCAGATGCCGGTCAGCGCGTCGAACCACAACCGGCCCAGCCGCTGCACCTGCTCCTCGTCCAGCACCGACGGCGCCCACGTCCACGTCGCCTGCAGCCGGGCACCGTCCGCGGTGTCGAGGGTCGCCGCGTTGAGTGCGACGCTGTGCGGCAACGGCATCGGAATCGCTCCGGCCACCGACCCCCACGCCGTGCCGGTGTGCGGGCGCCAGTACTCCTCGCCGAGCTCACCGGACCCACCGAGCCGGCCCAGGTAGTTGAACCCGATCACCGGATCCGCACCGCCGAGGTCGACATCGGGGTTCAGGTACCGCAACAAGCCGTAGGTCAGACCGTCGGGCAGCGCACGCAACTGCTCCTTGGCGTCCTTGACCGCCCTGCCCAGCTCCGCGTCACCGGAGGCGACACGGCTCCAGCCGACACCGCCACCGGTCAACGCGACCGGGTACTTCGTGGTGAACCAGCCGACCGTGCGCGACACGTCCACCCCGGCCACCGCGTCCTCGTCGCGGCCGTGGCCCTCGACGTCGATCCCGATCGGGGATCCGCCCGTGCCGAGGAACTCCGCGCACGCCAACCCGAACGCGACCAGCAGCACGTCCTGCACCCCGGTATGGAACGCCGCAGGCACCTCGCCCAACACCATCCGGGTGGTCTCGACGTCCAATTCCACGGACCACTGCCCCGCCGAAGCGAACGTGTCCCGCTCCGGGTCCGGCGCCGGCAGTGCCGCCGGAACCGCGGCCACCGCACGCCAGTCGTCCGCCGCGGCGGCCACCCGATCGGACAGTGCGTGCTCGGCCAACAGCTGGGACCACCGCGCAAACGACGTCCCCGACACCGGCAATGCGATCGGCTGGGCGGCACGACGCTGCGCCCACGCGACGTTCACGTCCTCGAGCAGCACCCGCCACGACACCCCGTCGACAGCCAGATGGTGTACCACCAACGCCAGCTCGCCCGTCGCCTGCGCCCACACCGCCGACAGCATCACGCCCGCGGTCGGGTTCAACCGGGACCGGGCGCCGGCCACCGTCTCCTCCGACAGCACGTCCGTCACCTGCACGCGGCCTGCCGCGTCCACCGCGCCCGGCTCGGGTGCCCACAACCCGTCCTCGGTGACCTGAGCGCGCAGCATCGGATGGCGATCCAGCACCGCCTGCAGAACGGCGACGACGTCGGCCTCGGTCGCCTCCGCGGGCGCCGCCACCACCATGGTCTGGTTGAACTGATCGGTCGGACCGGTCACGCTGTCCAGCCACCGCATGATCGGCGTGGCCACCACCGCACCGACGCCCGCGTCGTCGATCACCTCGCCGTCGGCGACGGACACCACCCGCGCCAGGCGGGCCACGGTCTGCTCGGTGAACACGTCTTTCGGCCGGCACGTCAAGCCTGCAGCCCGCGCTCGCGACACCACCTGCATCGACAGGATGCTGTCGCCGCCGAGCTCGAAGAACGAGTCGTCGACTCCGACCCGCTCCAGCCCGAGCACGTCGGCGAAGATCCCGGCGAGCACGTCTTCCACGAGATCGGTTGGCGCACGGTAGGTCTGGCCGTCCGGATACTCCGGTGCGGGCAGCGCCTTGACATCCAGCTTGTTGTTCGACGTCAGTGGGATCGCGTCGAGCACCACGAACGCCGCGGGCACCATGTAGGCGGGCAGCCGCTCGACCAACGCCGTCCGCGCCGCCGCCGGATCGGCGTTGCCGGTGATGTAGGCGACGAGCCGCTTGTCGCCCGGACGATCCTCCCGGGCGATGACCGCCGCCCGGCTCACACCGTCCACCTGGGCCAACGCGGCCTGCACTTCGCCGAGTTCGATGCGGTAGCCGCGAATCTTGACCTGCTCGTCGGCGCGGCCGATGTAGTCCAACTGCCCGTCGGCTCCCCAGCGCACCACGTCCCCGGTGCGGTACATCCGCATCCCGGACGTCTCCCCCGCCCCGGCGAACGGGCACGCGACGAATCGCGATGCCGTCAGACCCGACCGGCCCACGTAGCCGTCGGCCACCCCGCGGCCGGCGACGTACAACTCGCCCACCACGCCGGCCGGCACCGGGCGCAGCCACTCGTCGAGCACGAACAACGCCGCCCCGGCCACCGGCGATCCGATCGGCACCCGCGCCCCCGGCGAGAGCGGCGCGCTGATCGCCACGCACATCGTGGTCTCGGTCGGACCGTAGGCGTTGATCATCACCCGGCCCGGCGCCCACCGAGTCACGACCTCCGGCGGGCATGCTTCACCCACCACCACCAGCGCCGCCGACTCCAAGCCGTCCGGCGAGAGCATCGCCACCGCCGACGGCGTCTGGGTCAGCACATCGACCCCTGCGCCGACCAGCAGGTCGTGGAACTCGTCCGGCGACGTCGCGACGGATTCCGGCACGACCACCACCCGGCCGCCGCGAAGCAGGGCGCCGAAGATCTCCCACACCGACACGTCGAACGCCAACGAATGGCACAGTGCCCACACCCCGGTCGGCGGCAGCCCGGCGTCCAGGGTCTCGAGCAACTGGGTCACGTTGCCGTGGGTCACCGCGACGCCCTTGGGCGTACCCGTGGTCCCCGACGTGTAGATCAGGTAAGCGACGTCGTCGACCGCGGGCACCGCCACTGCGGAGCCGGGATGACCGTCGATCGCGTGGTCGTCGAGATCGATGACCGCACCGTCGAAGCCGTCGACCCGCGCGGCGAGCTCCCTCGTGGTCACCACCACGACCGGCGCAGCATCGTTCAGCACGAATCCGATCCGGGCGTCGGGCGCCGACGGATCGATCGCCACATACGCAGCTCCCGACTTGAGCACCGCCATGATCGCGATCACGGACTGCGCCGAGCGCGGCAGCAACAACCCGACGCGCCGCCCCGGACCCGCACCACGCTCGGACAACAGGTGCGCCAACCGGTTCGACGCCACATCCACGTCGCGGTAGGTCAGACTGCGCCCTTCGAAGACGACGGCCGCCGCATCCGGCGCACGACTGACGATCTGCGCGAACAACTCTGGAATGGTCGGCTCCGACGACTCGGGCAGCTCCAGTGCGGTCCGGTTACCCCACTCCTCCAAGAGTCCGTGTTCGACGTCGTCGAGCAGGTCGATCGAGGAGAGCCGGCGATCGGGCTCGGCCGCCATCGCCACCAACACCCGCTCGAGCCGGCCGACGAGGGTCTCGATCGTGGCGGGATCGAACACATCCGTGCGGAACTCCACCGATCCGGAGATACCGGCGTACGACCCGGTTGCGGTGAACTGTTCGGCCAGCGCGAACGACACGTCCATTCGCGCGGTGTGGGTCTCGACCGGCTCACGGGTGGCACGCACCTGGCCCATGTCGAACCCGGCATCGGCGTCGAGCTCGGCTCCGGCGAAGTTCTGCCACGCCAGCATCACCTGCACGACCGGGTGATGAGCCATCGACCGGGTCGGGTTGAGCCGCTCCACCATCACCTCGAACGGCACGTCCTGGTGCTCGTAAGCCGCCAGTGCCCGGGAGCGCACCTGCGCCAACAGGTCGGTGACAGTGGGGTCGCCGCCGACATCGACCCGGAGCACCAACGTGTTGACGAAGAAACCCACCAACTCGTCCAGGGCACGATCGTTCCGCCCGGCGATCGGGAAGCCGACCGCGACGTCGGAGCTCGCGGAAACCCGACTCAGCAGGACCGCCAGCGCGGCCTGCATGACCATGAAGGTCGTGGTGTTGGCGTGGGCCGCCAGGTCACGCACCTGTTGCTGCAGTTCGGGCGCCCATGCGACGTCGATCCGAGCACCACGCTGGTCGGCCACCGGTGGGTAGGGCCGATCCGTCGGCAGCTGCAGACGTTCCGGCAGACCGTCCAACGTCCGCAGCCAGTAAGCCAATTGGCCACCGATGCGACTGCTGCTGTCGGTCAACTCACCGAACTGCGCGCGCTGCCACAACGTGTAATCGACGTACTGCACCGGCAACGGCGTCCACCCGGGTGCACGTCCCTCACTGCGGGCGGCATACGCGACGCTCAGATCTCCCACCAACGGGACCAACGACGTTCCGTCGGCCGCGATGTGATGCACGATCCCCACCAGGACGTGCTGGTCCTCCGCGATCCGAAACAGCGTGGCCTGCAACGGGATCTCGTTCGCCAGATCGAACGCGTGGGATGCGGTCCGTTCGATCGCCTCGGACAGCCGAGCCTGGGACCATCCGGCGGCGTCGACGACCCGCCAACTCACATCGGCCGCCGACGTCGGCACCACCACCTGCGCGGGCACGCCGTCCACGTCGGTGAACACGGTACGCAGGGACTCGTGCCGGTCCACCACGTCGGCCAGCGCCGTGCGCAACGCGTCGACGTCCAGGCGCCCGGTCAGCCGCAGGGCGACCGCCATGTTGTAGACCGGCGAGGGCCCGTGCAACTGGTCGAGGAACCACAGCCGATTCTGCGCGAAGGACAACGGCACCACCGCCGGACGCGTCGCCACGGCCGTCAGCGGTTCCACTCCACCGCCCCGTCCGTCGACACGTGCGGCCAACTCGGCCACCGTGGGCGCCTCGAACAGAACTCGAACGCCGAGATCGGAATCCAGTGCCCTGTTGATCGCCGCGATGACGCGCATCGCGGACAACGAGTCGCCGCCCATGGCGAAGAAGGAGTCGTCGACGCCGACCCGGTCGACGCCGAGCACCTCGGCGAAGATCCCGGCCAGGATCTCCTCCATCA
>NZ_JBMVDG010000019.1:0-5524 GCF_049541695.1 Mycobacterium sp. NPDC050041
GCGGGTGTGTTGTTTGAGAACTCAATAGTGTGTTTGGTGGTTTTTGTTTGTTGTTTTTTGGGGTTGTGTCCGCATTTTCCCGTTTGGGGGTGCAGCCTCGTTTTTTGGATGCCAGTTTTTGGTGTCTTGTTTTTGTGATCGGATTTTTCTGATTCGAATTCACCTGGCCTTTGGTTGGGTTGTTTTTGTTTGGAGAGTTTGATCCTGGCTCAGGACGAACGCTGGCGGCGTGCTTAACACATGCAAGTCGAACGGAAAGGCCCTTCGGGGTACTCGAGTGGCGAACGGGTGAGTAACACGTGGGTGATCTGCCCTGCACTTTGGGATAAGCCTGGGAAACTGGGTCTAATACCGAATATACCTCTTGGGTTGCATGACCTTTGGGGGAAAGCTTTTGCGGTGTGGGATGGGCCCGCGGCCTATCAGCTTGTTGGTGGGGTGATGGCCTACCAAGGCGACGACGGGTAGCCGGCCTGAGAGGGTGTCCGGCCACACTGGGACTGAGATACGGCCCAGACTCCTACGGGAGGCAGCAGTGGGGAATATTGCACAATGGGCGCAAGCCTGATGCAGCGACGCCGCGTGGGGGATGACGGCCTTCGGGTTGTAAACCTCTTTCAGCACAGACGAAGCGCAAGTGACGGTATGTGCAGAAGAAGCACCGGCCAACTACGTGCCAGCAGCCGCGGTAATACGTAGGGTGCGAGCGTTGTCCGGAATTACTGGGCGTAAAGAGCTCGTAGGTGGTTTGTCGCGTTGTTCGTGAAAACCGGGGGCTTAACCCTCGGCGTGCGGGCGATACGGGCAGACTGGAGTACTGCAGGGGAGACTGGAATTCCTGGTGTAGCGGTGGAATGCGCAGATATCAGGAGGAACACCGGTGGCGAAGGCGGGTCTCTGGGCAGTAACTGACGCTGAGGAGCGAAAGCGTGGGGAGCGAACAGGATTAGATACCCTGGTAGTCCACGCCGTAAACGGTGGGTACTAGGTGTGGGTTTCCTTCCTTGGGATCCGTGCCGTAGCTAACGCATTAAGTACCCCGCCTGGGGAGTACGGCCGCAAGGCTAAAACTCAAAGGAATTGACGGGGGCCCGCACAAGCGGCGGAGCATGTGGATTAATTCGATGCAACGCGAAGAACCTTACCTGGGTTTGACATGCACAGGACGCCGGCAGAGATGTCGGTTCCCTTGTGGCCTGTGTGCAGGTGGTGCATGGCTGTCGTCAGCTCGTGTCGTGAGATGTTGGGTTAAGTCCCGCAACGAGCGCAACCCTTGTCTCATGTTGCCAGCACGTAATGGTGGGGACTCGTGAGAGACTGCCGGGGTCAACTCGGAGGAAGGTGGGGATGACGTCAAGTCATCATGCCCCTTATGTCCAGGGCTTCACACATGCTACAATGGCCGGTACAAAGGGCTGCGATGCCGTGAGGCTTAGCGAATCCTTTAAAGCCGGTCTCAGTTCGGATCGGGGTCTGCAACTCGACCCCGTGAAGTCGGAGTCGCTAGTAATCGCAGATCAGCAACGCTGCGGTGAATACGTTCCCGGGCCTTGTACACACCGCCCGTCACGTCATGAAAGTCGGTAACACCCGAAGCCGGTGGCCTAACCCCTTGTGGGAGGGAGCCGTCGAAGGTGGGATCGGCGATTGGGACGAAGTCGTAACAAGGTAGCCGTACCGGAAGGTGCGGCTGGATCACCTCCTTTCTAAGGAGCACCACGAGACCCATGGCCCGCCCACATCGTGTGGGGGTTCGGTGACCTGGGCGATTCGTTGGATGGGCTTGCCCTGTAGTGGGCGCAAGTTCTGGTGCATAGCAGCGAACATGTTCGTCCGAGTGAATGCCGGACGGCGAAGGATCCATCAGACACACTATTGGGCTTTGAGACAACAGGCCCGCGGGCTCATCCCAGCGGGGGTGGGTGCCGGCTCTGAGGTTGTCCCGAGGTCGCTTTCACAGTTTCTTGTGGGGGTGTCGGGATGAGCGAGGGGTTTCTGTTGTTGCCCTGCTTTGGTGGTGGGGTGTGGTGTTTGATTTGTGGATAGTGGTTGCGAGCATCGAGACGCATGATGGCTTTTGGTCATGGTGTGTCTTTATGTAATGCAAATTTTTCTGATACTCGCATGCATGCTGCTCCTTTTGGGGGGTGGGGTGTGTGTGGGTGATGACTCATTTTTTTGGTTTTGTGTTGTAAGTGTTTAAGAGCGCATGGTGGATGCCTTGGCACTGGGAGCCGATGAAGGACGTGGGAGGCTGCGATATGCCTCGGGGAGCTGTCAACCGAGCGTTGATCCGAGGATGTCCGAATGGGGAAACCCGGCACGAGTGATGTCGTGTCACCCGGCACTGAATACATAGGTGTCGGGGGGGAACGCGGGGAAGTGAAACATCTCAGTACCCGTAGGAAGAGAAAACAATTGTGATTCCGTGAGTAGTGGCGAGCGAAAGCGGAGGATGGCTAAACCGTATGCATGTGATACCCGGCGGGGGTTGTGTGTGCGGGGTTGTGGGGCGTTTCTTCTCCTCTCCGCCGAGGGGGGCAACAGTGATAAAGGTTCGTGTTAGTCGAAGTGGTTTTGGGATGACCTGTCGTAGAGGGTGAGAGCCCCGTAGGCGAAAATTCGAACCCTGTTGTGAGACTGTCCCCGAGTAGCAGCGGGCCCGTGGAATCTGCTGTGAATCTGCCGGGACCACCCGGTAAGCCTGAATACTTCTCAGTGACCGATAGCGGATTAGTACCGTGAGGGAATGGTGAAAAGTACCCCGGGAGGGGAGTGAAAGAGTACCTGAAACCGTGCGCTTACAATCCGTCAGAGCCCTCGTTCTACGTGGGGTGATGGCGTGCCTTTTGAAGAATGAGCCTGCGAGTCAGGGACATGTCGCGAGGTTAACCCGTGTGGGGTAGCCGCAGCGAAAGCGAGTCTGAATAGGGCGTATCCAATCCGGAGGGGTTGGTGTAGTGGTGTGTTCTGGACCCGAAGCGGAGTGATCTACCCATGGCCAGGGTGAAGCGCGGGTAAGACCGCGTGGAGGCCCGAACCCACTTAGGTTGAAGACTGAGGGGATGAGCTGTGGGTAGGGGTGAAAGGCCAATCAAACTCCGTGATAGCTGGTTCTCCCCGAAATGCATTTAGGTGCAGCGTCACATGTTTCTTGTTGGAGGTAGAGCTACTGGATGGCCGATGGGCCCTACTAGGTTACTGACGTCAGCCAAACTCCGAATGCCGACAAGTGAAAGTGTGGCAGTGAGACGGCGGGGGATAAGCTCCGTGCGTCGAGAGGGAAACAGCCCAGATCGCCGGCTAAGGCCCCTAAGCGTGTGCTAAGTGGAAAAGGATGTGCAGTCGCGAAGACAACCAGGAGGTTGGCTTAGAAGCAGCCACCCTTGAAAGAGTGCGTAATAGCTCACTGGTCAAGTGATTGTGCGCCGATAATGTAGCGGGGCTCAAGCACACCGCCGAAGCCGCGGCAATAGTCCGCGAGGATTGTTGGGTAGGGGAGCGTCCTGCATCCGGTGAAGCAGCGGAGTGATCCAGCTGTGGAGGGTGTGGGAGTGAGAATGCAGGCATGAGTAGCGATAAGGCAAGTGAGAACCTTGCCCGCCGAAAGACCAAGGGTTCCTGGGCCAGGCCAGTCCGCCCAGGGTGAGTCGGGACCTAAGGCGAGGCCGACAGGCGTAGTCGATGGACAACGGGTTGATATTCCCGTACCCGTGTGTGAGCGTCCCTGATGAATCAGCGGTACTAACCGCCCAAACCATGCGTTACCGATCACCTTCGGGTGTGAGGATTGCATGCGCTGCGCGGGACCTTCGTTGGTAGTAGTCAAGCGATGGGGTGACGCAGGAAGGTAGCCGTACCAGTCAGTGGTAATACTGGGGCAAACCGGTAGGACTACATCTAGGCAAATCCGGGTGTCATGAGTCCGAGAGGTGATGCATAGCCGGATGAGGTGAATTCGGTGATCCTATGCTGCCAAGAAAAGCCTCTAGCGAGCGCACACACGGCCCGTACCCCAAACCGACACAGGTGGTCAGGTAGAGAATACCAAGGCGTACGAGTGAACTATGGTTAAGGAACTCGGCAAAATGCCCCCGTAACTTCGGGAGAAGGGGGACCCCCATATCGTCATGGCCTTTGCGGCCGGCAGCGGGAGGGGGTGGCACAAACCAGTGAGAAGCGACTGTTTACTAAAAACACAGGTCCGTGCGAAGTCGCAAGACGATGTATACGGACTGACGCCTGCCCGGTGCTGGAAGGTTAAGAGGACCGGTTAACCCCTTTGGGGGTGAAGCTGAGAATTTAAGCCCCAGTAAACGGCGGTGGTAACTATAACCATCCTAAGGTAGCGAAATTCCTTGTCGGGTAAGTTCCGACCTGCACGAATGGCGTAACGACTTCTCAACTGTCTCAACCATAGACTCGGCGAAATTGCATTACGAGTAAAGATGCTCGTTACGCGCGGCAGGACGAAAAGACCCCGGGACCTTCACTACAACTTGGTATTGGAGTTCGATACGGTTTGTGTAGGATAGGTGGGAGACTGTGAAGCGGCCACGCCAGTGGTTGTGGAGTCGTTGTTGAAATACCACTCTGATCGTATTGGGCTTCTAACCTCGGACCGTATATCCGGTTCAGGGACAGTGCCTGGTGGGTAGTTTAACTGGGGCGGTTGCCTCCTAAAATGTAACGGAGGCGCCCAAAGGTTCCCTCAACCTGGACGGCAATCAGGTGTTGAGTGTAAGTGCACAAGGGAGCTTGACTGCGAGACGTACATGTCGAGCAGGGACGAAAGTCGGGACTAGTGATCCGGCACCCCCGAGTGGAAGGGGTGTCGCTCAACGGATAAAAGGTACCCCGGGGATAACAGGCTGATCTTCCCCAAGAGTCCATATCGACGGGATGGTTTGGCACCTCGATGTCGGCTCGTCGCATCCTGGGGCTGGAGCAGGTCCCAAGGGTTGGGCTGTTCGCCCATTAAAGCGGCACGCGAGCTGGGTTTAGAACGTCGTGAGACAGTTCGGTCTCTATCCGCCGCGCGCGTCAGAAGCTTGAGGAAACCTGTCCCTAGTACGAGAGGACCGGGACGGACGAACCTCTGGTATACCAGTTGTCCCACCAGGGGCACCGCTGGATAGCCACGTTCGGACAGGATAACCGCTGAAAGCATCTAAGCGGGAAACCCCCTCCAAGACCAGGCTTCTCACCCATTAAGTGGGATAAGGCCCCCCGCAGACCACGGGATCGATAGGCCAGACCTGGAAACGCAGCAATGCGCGTAGGGAACTGGCACTAACCGGCCGAAAACTTACAACAACAACAAAACCTCGCAACCACACATATTCACAGTCAAACAAATAGACTGCACCCCACCACCAAAACACACTTCACAATAAAGTGAATAAAGTTACGGCGGTACATAGCGGCAGGGAAACGCCCGGACCCATCCCGAACCCGGAAGCTAAGCCTGCCAGCGCCGATGATACTACCCATACGGGTGGAAAAGTAGGACACCGCCGAACAC
>NZ_JBMVDG010000020.1:0-3609 GCF_049541695.1 Mycobacterium sp. NPDC050041
GATGCCCAGGGTGTGGGTGTAGATGCCGGTCAGGGTGTCGGTCAGGGGGTGGTGATGGGTGGTGTTCGGTGCGGGGGTGTGCGGTGTTGATGGTGGGGTGGATCCGGTGGGGGTGTGGGTGGTCAGGGTGGTTGCCGGTGTGGTGGGGTCGGTGGGCATCGTGGTGAGGATGTGTTGCAGCGCGGTGGTGAGGGCCTCGATGGTGTCGGTGGTGAACACCTCGGTGCGGTATTGGATCAGTAGTCGCAGTCGTGGGCCGGGGATGGCCTGCACGACAAGGGGATAGTGGTAGTAGTCGCGCACGCTGGCATCGCTGATGGTCAGCCCGTCGAGGCTGGTGTGGGTGGCGGTGTCGGCGGGGTAGTTCTCATAGACCAGCACGGTGTCGAACAACTGCTGGTGGCCGGTGAGGCGGTGGATCTCGGTCAGTCCCAGGTGTTGGTGATCGAGGGTGTCGATGCGTTGGGTGTCGAGTCCGGTCAGTAACTGGGCCACCGTGGTGGCCGGGTCGATACGGGCCCGCACCGCGATGGTGTTGATCAACAGTCCCACCATCGACTCCACCCCGGCCACCTCGTCGGGACGACCGGCGACCACCGCCCCGAACGCCACATCGGCGCGCCCGGTCACCCCGGCCAGCAGCACCGCCCAGCCGGCCTGCAACACGGTGTTGACCGTGGTCTGCCCGGCGCGGGCCAACTCGGTCAACCCCGCGGTGTGGGGCTCGTCGAGTTCCACCACCGTCATCGCCCGCGGCCCCAACCCCAACCGGTCGGGCGCAGCGACCAGGGTGGGGGTGTCGAACCCGGCCCACACCGCCGCCCACGCCGCGCGGGCGGCCTCGACATCACGCTCAGCCAGCCACGACACGAACCGCCGGTAGGGCACCGCGGCGGGCAGCCGATGCCCCAGATAGGCCGCGAAGATCTCCTGCAACAGGATCGGCATCGACCACCCGTCGATGACCGCGTGATGACAGGTCAGCACCAACCGGTGCCGATCGACCCCGGTCGCGATCAACGCCACCCGAAACGCCGGGGAGAACGCCACATCACCGACCGCGGCACGCTCAGCAGCACACACCCCCTCCACCGCCTCGGTGGCGGGGCCGGTGGTCAGGTCGGTGGTCAGGTCGGTGGTCAGGTCGAGGTAACGCCATCCCGGTACCGGATCGGCGGGGATCACCGCGACCGGTTCCTCGAACCCCACCCAGAACCGGCCCACCAGATGCGGGTGCCGCCCGGCCACCACCGCCACCGCCGCGGCGAGCCGATCAGCATCCAACACCCCCTCGACGGTGAAACCCATCTGCACCGCATACACCTGCTCGACGTCAGCAGGGTTGGTGTGCGCGGCCAGGGCATGGAACACCAACCCCTGCTGCAACGGCGTCAACGGCACCACATCAGCGACCCGGCCCCGGCGACCCAACTCATCGATCTGGGCCTGACTGACCCGCGCGGGCGCCACATCCGACGGTGTCAACCCACCCCCACCGGCGGCGACATGAGCGCAGATACCGGCCAACGCCGCCACCCACAACCCGCTGAGCCGACCCACCGCGGCCTCATCGACCAACAACCGCGCCCACGTCCAATCCGCCCGCAACACTGGCCCGGCGTCGGTGTCCACCGTCACCGCGTTGACCTCCACGGTGTGGGCCAACTCCAACGGCAACACCATCGCCTGCGCCCCCACCGACACCCCCTCGGCGTCCACCCGCCACATCTGCTCGGAGAGCTCCACCCCAGCACCGAGACGACCCAGATAGTTGAACCCCACCACCGGATCGGCCCCACCCAGATCCACCTCGGGATGGCCATAGCGCAACAACCCGTAGCTCACCCCCGGCGGCACCGCCCGCAACTGCTCCTTGAGCGCCTTGAGCACCGGCCCCAACGCCGCTCCCCCGGCAACGACCTGCGACCACGACACCGCACCCGGGGCCAACGACACCGGATACTTCGTGGTGAACCACCCCACCGTGCGCGACAAATCCAACCCCGCCGCCAACTCCTCGTGGCGGCCGTGGCCCTCCACCTCCACACCCACCGGCCCGCCCCCGGCACCGGCGAACTCCGCCAACGCCAACCCCAACGCCATCAACAACACATCCTGGACCCCGGCATGAAACGCCGCAGGCACCTCACCCAACAACAACCGCGTCGTGGCGACATCCACCTGCACTGACGACAACCCCGCCGTCACATAGGTATCCACCACCGGACGCACCGCAGGCAACACCGACCCAGCCCCACCCAGCACCGCCCGCCAGCAATCCGCAGTGCCCACCACCGCATCAGAAACCGCGTACTCGGCCAACACCTGCGACCACCGCCGAAACGACGTCCCCACCGCAGGCAACTCAACCGGCTGCCCCCCACAATGCTGAGCCCACGCGATGTTCAAGTCCTCCAACAACACCCGCCACGACACCCCATCAACAGCCAGATGATGCACCACCAACACCAACTGACCCGACGACGGCACCCACACCGCCGACACCATCACCCCCGCCGCCGGACTCAACCGCGACCGCGCCACCACCACCATCGCATCGGAGAGCACCGGCACCTCAACCACACACCCACCCACATCCACCGACCCCACCGGCGGAACCTCCAACACCCACCCACCACGACCATCCACACCCGCACGCAACCGCAACATGTCATGACGATCCACCAACGCCTGCAACACCATCACCACATCAGCACGGCCCACCCCCACCGGAGCCCGCAACACCACCATCTGATTGAACTGATCCACCGGACCACCCACACCGGCCAACCACCGCATGATCGGCGTCGCCACCACCGACCCCACACCCTCATCAGCGACCACCGCACCACCACCACCGGCGCCCACCACCCGCGCCAACCCCGCCACCGTCTGCTCAGTGAACACATCCCGCGGACGAAAAACCAACCCCGCCAACCGCGCCCGCGCCGCCACCTGCATCGACAAAATACTGTCCCCACCCAAACCGAAAAACGAATCATCCACCCCGACCCGCTCCACCCCCAACACCTGCGCAAAAATCCCCGCCAACACCTCCTCCACCGGCGAAGACGGCGCACGAAACTCCCCACCACTCACAAACTCCGGCGCCGGCAACCCCCGCACATCCAACTTCCCATTCACCGTCACCGGCAACGCATCCAACACCACCACCGCCACCGGCACCATGTACGACGGCAACCGCTGCCCCAACACACCCCGCACCCCCACCGGATCCACCCCACCAGTCACATAACCAACCAACCGCCGATCCCCAGGCCGATCCTCCCGAACCACCACCGCCGCAGACTCCACCCCATCCAACGACGCCAACACCGACCGAACCTCACCCAACTCGATCCGAAAACCCCGAACCTTCACCTGCTCATCAGAACGACCCAAATACTCCAACTCCCCACCCACAGACCACCGCACCACATCCCCAGTCCGATACATCCGCACACCCACACCACCAAACGGACACGCCACAAACCGAGACGACGTCAAACCCGAACGACCCACATACCCCAACGCCACCCCCCAACCCGCCACATACAACTCCCCCACCACACCCACCGACACCGGACGCAACAACCCATCCAGCACGAA
>NZ_JBMVDG010000021.1:0-1496 GCF_049541695.1 Mycobacterium sp. NPDC050041
CTAGACGGTATGGGGGGCTGGGGCCTCGCTCACATGTGAACGTGGGTTGCCGACAGGAAGTGGGTCCTGGCCGGTAGAGCCACAGATGTGGGAGGCCCCAGTGAAGGTTCAGCGTACGAGTGTTGGTTTGGATGTGCACGCACGATCGGTGGTTGCGTGTGCTTTGGATGGTGAGACCGGTGAGGTGTTCGAGCGCCGGTTGACCCCGGATCACGGGGAAATTGTGGCGTGGTTGAACGATCTGCCGGGCTCGGTGGCCGCGACCTACGAATCGGGGCCGACGGGTTTCGTGTTGGCGCGCAGCATCAACGCCGCCGGGATCCGGTGCTCGGTGGCGGCGTCGTCGAAGTTGCAGCGCCCGGCCGGGGATCGAGTCAAGACCGATAAGCGCGATGCCCGGCATTTGGCTCGGCTGCTGCATCTGGGCGAGATCGTGGAAGTCGAGATCCCCGGTGTCGAGCAGGAAGCCGCGCGGGATCTCTATCGGGCCCGCGAGGATTGCCGCCAGGATCTGATGGCGGCGCGTAACCGGCTGTCAAAGCTGCTGCTGCGCAGAGGCGTCGTGTATTACGGCGGCACCGCGTGGTCGCGCGACCACGAGCGGTGGCTCCGCGGGCAGCGGTTCGACAGCCCGGCACTGACGATGGCCTATGACACCGCCCTGGACACCGTTGTAACCATCACCGAACGTCGCGAGCGGCTCGATGCGGCGATCACCGCGATGGCCGCCGACTCGATGTTCACCCCGGTGATCACCCGGCTGGGGTGCCTACGCGGTATCTCGACGCTCACCGCGTTCGGGTTGGCCACCGAGATCGGTGACTGGCACCGGTTGACCGGACGCACGATCGGCGCCTACCTCGGCTTGGTGCCCTGTGAGTACTCTTCAGGCGACAGTCGGTCCCAGGGTGGGTTGACCCGCACCGGCAACACCCACGCCCGCCGCCTGCTGATCGAATCGGCGTGGCATCACCGCAAGCCCTACCGTCCCGGAGAGGTGATGCGCCGCCGATGGAAAGCTGCGACGCCGGCGACGCGGACCCGTGGACAGGCCGCCAACCGGCGCTTGCACGATCGATGGCTGCGTTTCGACGAACGCCGCAAACGCCCCGTGGTCGCCAACGCGGCCATCGCACGTGAACTGGCCGGCTGGTGCTGGTCGCTGGCCGTCATGGACGACTGACGGCCCCCGAACGTCCAGGTGAGTGCTGACCGGTGTCGGCAGGCGTCTCGGAGTGACCCGCGGAAATCGCTATGAGCAATCTGTTGCCGTGCAACCGATGACGCTCGTCTACTAGACCAGCGACCCACTCCGACTCGAAGAACCGTCCTGCGGTAGCCAACCCGCGCATATCAGACTGACACGCGTCGAACACGACACGCTCGACACCGCATCACACACACCTGGCTACGAAGCGGCGGCCGCAACGACGGTTGCGGCCGCCGCTTCATCCTGCCCACTTGACAAACTGATCCCCATATCAGCGATTTCGGCG
>NZ_JBMVDG010000022.1:0-1326 GCF_049541695.1 Mycobacterium sp. NPDC050041
GACCGCGTTGACTCATCAGAAATGCGCGCGAATGGGTGATTCGTTGCCTCATCGAAAATGCGCGCGTAGGCCCAGTGGATGGGGTTGACGTTGGCCGAGCGCAGAGCAATCACTGAGACGGCCGCGAGGCGTTACCTGCTGGCGAGTAAGCGCAGCAAGAGCCGGATTCTCGACGAGTTGTGCGCCAACACGGGGTGGCATCGAAACCATGCCCGTAAGGCGCTCGCAGCATCGCTACGGCCCAAGATCGTCACCGCGCGCAGTCCTCGGCCGGTGAGGTACGGACCCGAGGTCATCGCGGCGCTGACGGTCTGCTGGACGGTGCTCGGAATGCCCGCCGGTAAACGGCTGGCGCCGATGCTCGGCGAACTGGTGGCAGTGCTGCGTCATTTCCGAGAGCTCGACATCGATGATGACACCGCCACGCTGCTGGCGTCGATGTCGGCGGCCACCATCGATCGCCGGCTGGCCGGTGAGCGGGCCAGGCTTCATCAGCGGGGCCGCGTCGGCACCAAGCCGGGATCGCTATTGAAAAGCCAGATACCGGTGCGCACGTGGGCCCAGTGGGACGACGCTCAACCCGGGTTCGTCGAGATCGACCTGGTCTGGCACGACGGCGGCAACCGGGGTGGAGGCCACGCATTCACCTTGACGGTCACCGACATCGCCACCGGCTGGACCGAAAATCGAGCAGTGCCCACCAGAGAGGCTAAATGCGTGCTGGCCGCCCTCAACGACATCGCCGCCAAGATGCCGTTCCCGATCCTGGGTGTGGACACCGACAACGGTTCGGAATTCATCAACGAGCACTTGCTCGCCTGGTGCACCGGCCGCAAGATCACCTTCACCCGAGCGCGACCGGGCAACAAAAACGACGGCTGTCACGTCGAGCAGAAGAACTGGACTGTGGTACGCACCGTGGTCGGCTACCACCGCTATGACACGGCCGCAGAGCTGCTGCTACTCAACGAAATCTGGCAACTTCAGGCGATGTTGACCAACTACTTCTGCCCGCAACAGAAACTGATCGCCAAGGTCCGCCACGGCGCCAAGGTATCCAAGAAACACGACCAGGCGGCCACCCCGTTTCACCGGGCAATCGATCACCCGACCATGGCTGTGGAACGCATCATCGCCCTGACCCGGACCTACTCGCTGATCAACCCCGCCGCCACCCAGCGACAGATTCAGGCGCTGACCACGCAGTTGTTCACACTCGCCACCAGCAAAGCCGGCCCCGACGCCACAGCCCCCATCACCAAGCGCGCACGCTTACGTGAGGCAACGAACCCCCCTACGCGCGCATCTTGACATGAGGCAACAGGA
>NZ_JBMVDG010000023.1:0-1112 GCF_049541695.1 Mycobacterium sp. NPDC050041
CCGAACCCACCGAACGGACACGCCACGAACCGCGACGCGGTCAACCCCGACCGCCGCAGGTAACCGTGACTGACCCCCAGCCCCGCGACGTACAACTCACCCACCACCCCGGGCGCGACCCGGCGCATCGACCCATCCAGGACGAACAACGCCGCCCCCGGCACCGGCACCCCGATCGGCACCACACCCGAACCGGCCACCAACGGCCGACTGACCGTCGCATACACCGTCGTCTCCGTCGGACCGTAACCGTTGATCATCACCCGGCCCGGCGCCCACCGATCCACCACATCGGCCGGACACGCCTCAGCAGCCACCATCAACGCCGTCGAGTCCAACCCATCCGGGGACAGCATCCCGACCGCCGAGGGCGTCTGACTCAACACCGTCACACCCTCAGAGACCAACAACGCATGCAACTCCTCCGGCGAGGCGAGCACCGCCTCGGGCACCACCACCAGCCGGCCCCCGTGCAGCAGCGGACCCCAGATCTCCCACACCGTGTAGTCGAACGCATACGACGCGCACTGCGCCCACACCTGATCCGCCGACAGCTCCACACCGACATCCATGCCGTCGAACAACCGCGTCACATTGCGATGCGACACCGCAACACCCTTGGGCGTACCCGTGGTCCCCGACGTGTAGATCACATGCGCCACATCACCGGGAAGCGGACCCGCCACCGCACTGACCGGCTGATCAGCGATCCGCGCGTCATCAGCAGTGAGCACCACCACGTCATGACCGGCGAACCGATCCGCCAGATCCGCAGTCGTCACCACCGCCACCGGCGCAGCATCACCCAACACGAACCCAACCCGGGCATCAGGCACCGCCGGATCCACCGGCACATACGCCGACCCCGACTTGAGCACCGCAAGAATCGCCACGATCGCCTGCGCCGACCGCGGGAACATCACCGCCACACACCGACCCGGACCCGCACCCTGACCGATCAACAAATGCGCCAACCGATTCGACGCCTCGTCCAACTCCCGATACGACACCGAGCGACCCTCGAACGTCAACGCCGGCGCCAACGGACGACGCACCACCTGCGCCCCGAACAACTCCGGAACCGTCGACCCCACACCAACCGACCCACCCAA